>NZ_JADBQB010000001.1:0-701896 GCF_014895705.1 Enterobacter cloacae complex sp. P27C | reverse complement strand
AAACGGGTTCTTATGCCTCAGTTGTAAGTGTCTACCATGTCCCCGAACAAGTGTTCACTATGTCCCCGGACCGTACACCCTGTGGGAGAGGGAGAAAACCGGGCAAGGACGTTAAGCGGAAATCTGCTCCATCGCCTGCAATATACGTTTATCCGAAATCGGATACGGCGTACCGAGCTGCTGGGCAAAGAAGCTGACGCGCAGCTCCTCGATCATCCAGCGGATCTCCTGCACATCTTCATCGTCGCGGCGCGCCGGCGGCAGCTTGTTTAACCACTGCTGCCACGCCTGCTGCACGCTTTCGACCTTCAGCATCTGCGCGCGATCGCGGTGCGGATCGATCGCCATTTTCTCCAGACGTTTTTCAATCGCCTGCAGATAGCGCAGCGTATCGCCCAGACGCTTAAAGCCGTTGCCGGTGACAAAGCCGCGGTACACCAGCCCCGCCATCTGCGCCTTCACGTCCGACAGCCCCAGCGCCATGGTCATATCCACGCGCCCCTTCAGGCGCTTGTTGATGTTGAACACGGCGGTGAGGATCTGCTCGACCTGTTTGGCAATCTCCACCACGGTGTCGTTCAGCTCGGCGCGAACCTTGTCATGCAGCTTCGCAAAACCTTCTTCCGTCCAGACCGGGCCGCCCGCCTCGTGGATCAGCTTGTCCACGCCGCAGGAGATGCAGTCGTCAATCAGATCCAGCACTTTGCCGTACGGGTTAAAGTAGAGCCCCAGCTTGGCTTTGTTCGGCAGCTTCTCGTGCAGATACTTGATCGGCGACGGGATGTTGAGCAGCAGCAGGCGGCGCAGCCCGCGCCACATCATCTGCTGCTGTTCCTGCGGGTTATCAAACAGCTTGATCGCCACGCTGTCGCGCTCGTCCACGAGCGCCGGCCAGGCTTTAACCTTATAGTTGCCGCGCTTCTGCTCGTAGCTTTCCGGAAGCTGGCCAAAGCTCCAGATATGCAGCCCGCTCTGCTCGATGCCGTCGTCGGCCACCGCAGAGAGCGTCTCCTGAACTTTGCCTTTCAGCGCCTCTTTCAGCTCGCTGAGGGAACGCCCTTCCAGCAGCTTTTTGTTTTTATCGTCCACCACGCGGAAGCTGATTTTCAGGTGATCGGGCACCTGATCCCAGTTCCAGTCGTCGCGGTCGATGGTCGTCCCGGTCATGCGGCGGAATTCACGCTCCAGCGCGTCCAGCAGCGGCAGCTCCAGCGGCGTTACGCGGCCCAGAAACGCTTCCGCGTAGTTTGGCGCAGGCACAAAGTTTCGACGCACCGGTTTCGGCAGGGATTTGATCAGCGCAATCACCAGCTCGCGGCGCAGGCCGGGGATCTGCCACTCGAATCCGCTCTCGTCGACCTGGTTTAACAGCGGCAGCGGAATGTGGACGGTCACGCCGTCCGCGTCTGCCCCCGGCTCAAACTGGTAGGTCAGACGCAGCTTGAGGTTGCCCTGATGCCAGAAGTTCGGGTAGTCGAGCTTGCTGACCGACTCCGCGCCCTCTTTTATCAGCATGCTCTTTTCAAAGTTGAGCAGGTCCGGCGTCTCTTTGCTGGCCTTCTTCCACCAGCTGTCGAAATGGCGGGCGGAAATCACATCGTGGCTGATGCGCTGGTCGTAAAACTCAAACAGCGCTTCATCGTCCACCAGAATGTCGCGGCGGCGCGATTTATGCTCCAGCTCTTCCACTTCAGCGCGCAGCTTCAGGTTTTCACGGAAGAAGGCGTGGCGCGTCTGCCAGTCGCCCTCCACCAGCGCGTGGCGGATAAACAGCTCGCGGCACAGCGCCGGATCGATCTGGCTGTAGTTGACCTTACGCGCGGCGACCACCGGCAGGCCGTAAACGGTCACTTTTTCGGTCGCCATCACCGCGCCCTGCGCGCGCTCCCAGTGCGGCTCGCTGTACGAGCGCTTAAGCAGATGCTGCGCCACCGGCTCTACCCATTCCGGATCGATACGAGCGGCAATGCGTCCCCACAGGCGGCTGGTTTCCACCAGCTCCGCGACCATGGTCCACTTTGGCGGCTTTTTGAACAGGCCGGAGCCGGGAAAGATGGAGAAACGGGCGTTACGCGCGCCGGTATACTCCTGCTTCTCGGCGTCCTTCATCCCAATGTGGGACAGCAGGCCGGTCAGCAGCGCGATATGGATTTCGCGGTACTCTGCCGGCTCGCTGTTCACCGGAATGCCCAGCTCTTTCACCACCTGGCGAAGCTGGGTGTAGATATCCTGCCACTCGCGCACGCGCAGGTAGTTGAGGAAATCCACGCGGCACTGGCGGCGGAACTGGTTCGAAGAGAGCGCCTTCTGCTGCTCGCCGAGGTAGTTCCACAGGTTCACGAAGGAGAGGAAATCGGACTCTTTGTCGTGGAAGCGGCGATGCTTTTCGTCCGACGCCTGCTGTTTGTCCATCGGCCGCTCGCGCGGATCCTGAATAGAGAGCGCCGAGGTAATGATCATCGCCTCGCGCACGCAGCCGTGCTTTTGCGCTTCCAGCACCATGCGCGCCAGACGCGGGTCGACCGGAAGCTGGCTGAGCTGGCGGCCCAGCGGCGTCAGCTTATAGACCGTTGCCTGCTCGTCGGTGGTAATCGCCCCGAGCTCTTCCAGCAGACGCACGCCGTCCTGAATGTTGCGCTTGTCCGGCGCTTCCACAAACGGAAACGCCGCGATGTCGCCCAGCCCCAGCGCGGTCATCTGCAGGATAACGGATGCCAGGTTGGTGCGCAGAATTTCCGGGTCGGTAAACTCCGGGCGCGACAGGAAATCGTCTTCGGAATAAAGACGAATACAGATCCCTTCCGACACGCGGCCGCAGCGGCCCTTACGCTGGTTAGCGGAAGCCTGGGAGACCGGCTCAATCGGCAGCCGCTGAACCTTGGTGCGGTAGCTGTAGCGGCTGATGCGCGCCGTGCCCGGGTCGATAACGTATTTAATCCCCGGTACGGTCAGCGAGGTCTCCGCCACGTTGGTCGCCAGCACGATGCGGCGTCCGCTGTGTGGCTGGAAGACGCGGTTCTGTTCGCTGTTGGACAGGCGCGCATACAGCGGCAGGATCTCGGTGTGGCGCAGGTCGCGCTTGCTGAGCGCATCGGCGGTATCGCGAATTTCGCGCTCGCCGCTCATGAAGATCAGGATGTCGCCCGCGCTCTCGTTGCCCAGCTCGTCAACAGCGTCGAAGATGGCCTGCAGCTGGTCGCGCTCGGTATCATCCGCCTCTTCCACAATCGGGCGATAGCGCACTTCCACCGGATAGGTGCGGCCCGACACTTCAATAATCGGCGCATTGTTGAAGTGTTTTGAGAAGCGCTCCGGGTCGATGGTCGCGGAGGTGATGATGATTTTCAGATCAGGGCGACGCGGCAGCAGCTCTTTAAGATAGCCAAGCAGGAAGTCGATGTTCAGGCTGCGCTCGTGCGCTTCATCGATGATGATGGTGTCGTACTGCATCAGCAGGCGGTCCTGCTGTATTTCCGCCAGCAGGATACCGTCCGTCATCAGCTTGACCATGGTGCTGTCGCTGACGTGGTCGCTGAATCGCACCTTGTAGCCGATGCAGCCGCCCGGCTCCGTCTGCAGCTCTTCGGCAATACGGTTCGCCACGGTGCGCGCCGCCAGACGACGCGGCTGGGTGTGGCCAATCAGCCCCTTCACCCCGCGGCCCAGCTCCATACAGATTTTCGGCAGCTGGGTGGTTTTTCCCGAACCGGTTTCCCCCGCGACAATCACCACCTGGTGGTCGCGGACGGCCTCAAGGATGTCCTGTTTCTTCTGACTGACGGGCAGGTTTTCCGGGTAGGTGATCGCCGGACGCGCGGCTTCGCGCAGCACAACCTTCCCTGCCGCCTGTTCAATCTCTTTGGCCATCTCCTGGTAAATGGCCTGTTGTGCATCAGGATTTTTAACCTTCTTCACGCCGTGCAGCCGGCGGGCGAAGCGCTGTTTATCGCGCAGCGTCAGAGAATCGAGCTGTTGCAGGAGCATCGGGAAGGTGAATTTTTGTTGTTCTGTCATAGCGTTAACGGGCAGTGCTCTGCCGGATAAAATCTCTTTTTAATGATTGCTATAGAGTACCACATTGACGCTTTTAGCGCCTTATTCAAAAAATTCGAACATAGGCTTCGATATATTGCGCTATCTCTGTGGCAGGATTGTGAATAAAGTGTCAACAAGCAACGGGGCACCCCCCTTCAATCAAATGCAACAACAGGAATCACCCATGAGCAAAGTATTAGTTTTGAAATCCAGTATTCTGGCAGGGTACTCTCAGTCTGGTCAGCTGTCTGATTACTTCGTTGAACAGTGGCGTGAACAGCATTCTGCAGACGAAATCACCGTGCGTGACCTGGCAGCAAACCCCATTCCTGTGCTGGACGGCGAGCTGGTTGGCGCGCTGCGCCCAAGCGATGCGCCACTGTCCCCGCGTCAGCAGGAAGCCCTGGCCCTGTCCGACGAGCTGATTGCTGAGCTGCAGGCGCACGACGTTATCGTCATCAACGCTCCAATGTACAACTTCAACATTCCTACCCAGCTGAAGAACTACTTCGACCTGGTGGCGCGCGCTGGCGTAACCTTCCGCTACACCGAGAACGGCCCGGAAGGTCTGGTAAAAGGCAAGCGTGCGATCGTCCTGACCAGCCGTGGCGGTATTCATAAAGATACCCCAACTGACCTGGTTGCGCCGTACCTGAGCCTGTTCCTGGGCTTCATCGGCATCACTGACGTGAACTTCGTGTTCGCGGAAGGCATCGCTTACGGTCCTGAAGTGGCGACCAAAGCGCAGACCGACGCGAAAGCCGCCATCGACAGCCTGGTAGCCGCGTAAGATTTCCCCCTCTCACCGCCCGGTGGGAGGGTTTTTCTTTTCCCCGCATTTCGCTATCATCCGCATCCACTCTCCAGCCGGGCGGCCTGATGTCTGCGATTATCGATTCTTTTATTGCCCCACCGTGTCACGACGACATTGAGATCCTCTGGCAGGATGAACATCTGCTGCTGATTAATAAGCCTTCCGGCCTGCTCAGCCTCTCGGGCAAAAACCCGCAAAACCTCGATTCTGTCCATTATCGTCTGGTCCAGACGTTCCCCGGCTGCACGCTGGTACATCGTCTGGATTTCGGCACGTCCGGGCTGATGGTGGTTGCGCGCAATAAGGCCATCAATGCGGCGCTTTGCCAGCAGTTCAGCCAGCGCAGCGTGGAGAAAGTCTACAGCGCCCTGCTTTATGGACATCTGGGAAACGACGAGGGAATAATAGACGCGCCCATTGCCAAAGACCCGGCGCTGTTCCCGCTGATGTCGATCTGCGCCATCAACGGTAAACCCGCCCGTTCCCGCTATCGGGTGGTGGAACGTTTTTTTCGGGGGACAGGAGTGCCGTTAACGCGGGTGGAACTGACGCCGGAAACCGGGCGAACCCACCAGCTGCGCATCCACTGCCAACAGCTCGGGCACCCTATTCTGGGCTGCGATCTGTATGGCGGTCTTGACGCGCCGGGGGCTAAGGAAACGCCCCGGCTGATGCTGCATGCCAGCGAGCTGAATTTTATTCATCCCGTGAGCGGAGAGCCGGTTAACGCCCGCCACGCCGCCCCGTTTTGAACGCGGTTTACCACATCAAATCGTCAGGAATTTTGAAGTCCGCGTACGGATCGTCTTCGTCCTGCTCTTCCTGACTGAGCGCGCTGTTTAACACGATGCTGTCGGCATCGCGCTGGGCAATTTTATCAGCCACCACCGCCGGAATGATCGCGTATTCACAGTCGCCGTTTGCATTGAGCACCAGGCGCGCAATGGCCAGACGGCCGTTGATCAGCTGGGTTTGCGTCTGCTTGTCGACTTCAATTTTTTTGATCAGATTACCGTCGGTGAAGTTAAAGGTGATGTTGCCCTTCGCCACGGTAATGCGGTTCATCTCGATCAGCTGCTTCACCTGCGCTTTAAACTCTTTCGCGAGTACGGCCTGCTTCTGCTGCTCGCTCAGCAGCTTGTCACGCTCGATCTGCGCCTTCTTGTTCTCTTCTACCGCTTCCCGAGCCTCACGTGCCTGAACGCGTGATTTCTTTGCCGTGCGCTGCACTTTCGCCGCTTTCTTGCTGCTGACCAGGCCCGCTTTCAGCATCTGCTCTTGTAAGGTGAGTTTTGTCATGATCGTTTCTAAACCGGTTGGAAATTTTGGGGATTATAGCGGGAATTGGGGATGGTGTACCAGAGAAGCAGATATGGCGTTTAGCTGCCTGAATCTGGTTCATTATTGATTCAACATATACTCACGCTAACGCCTAAAAAAATGGTTAAAAATTGCCAGGTTATTTTCTTAAAAAAAATGAGCAGTTCATAAATTTGATGTGGGTTGAATATCTGTGTTCGCTTCAGGCGTAGGCTGCTTTTTCTTATTAAAGAATGAAAAAATATGCCCTTGAAAGAAACAATGTTGCTTAACGATAAGGATTCGGCATGTTCCGACTCTACCGGTCACATGATTTAACACGGCAATTAAGCCCTGGAGATTTTTAATACATTCTCACGCCAGCAGGTTCGCTGAAAGAGGCATGTATACATTATGATCTGTCTTATGAAGCGAACGGTCAAAGCCTCTCTTTTGGTCTTCCCAAAAAAATATACAGCGTGTTCCCATATAAAAGCCGTATGAGCGAAAAGGTCGCGGCTACGCAGATCCGATTTATGATGAAGTTGAGCAAGAGCTGCAAATTGGCTGGCTTGTTGGTGTAGATACCTCCAGGCGCTGGAGCAGCGACCGGAATCCATTTTACATCGACGACAACGGCGATCTGATGTTTACTCCAACAGCCTCATCCTGGCATGCATGGTATAAGGACGAAATCATGAGTGCCTACCGGCACGTTATTGCCGATCGGCAAGGCAGGAAGCCTGCCCCCACTCAACGGATACATTATGATTATTACGGACCAACAACTGCACGATCGGGGAAAACGCTGAACAGTAAAACCGTTGGCCGCCTGCTGGCCGCTGGCGGTGTATATAACGGCAACATTGAAGGGTTTCATGAAACCGCGCAGCAGCTTGGCGGTGATGCTCCAGCGGGTTACGATCAAGTGATGAATAACAAAGGGTTAATTATTACGGGTGCCTCTATTGCAGCAGGATTAACAATGGGCAGGTTGAATCCTCTAAGCGAGATAGATGAAATATCGGGTCTCAGTAAAATACCAACGTTTGAAAGCCCATATGTAAAAGGTTTCACATCTGAAAGCGGTACGTTAGTGAACGCTGAACACGCCATTATCGATCCGAAAAAGCTCGCCACCTATGCTTTAGATTCAACACATCCTACAGGTGGGCACAAAGCCAGGGTGTTTGAGTCAGCGCTGGGATACAACCCAACTAATGCAGATGTTTTAGCAGCAAGAATTCAGGAAGGCGTATTATCGGTCCCAGCAAAAGTGTTGCAGGCCAACAATTACGGTCAAACAATGGCTGTCGATATGCCCATTTTAGGCGTCAACGGTGAAACAGCGATCGTGCGTACAGGCTGGATGTATGAAACTGACGCGCTAGTTCCTCGCCTGACAACCCTATTCGTTAAATGAGAAAACAAAAATGAAAAGAGCCGAATTAGACGTTGTGGTTTTAGACGAGGATTTACCTGATGAAGGACTGGTAAAAGGGGCTGTTGGTACGATTGTTATGGTTTTCGATACCCCGACACTGGGCTATCTTGTCGAATTTTGCGACGAGGAAGGAAGAACAATAGCAATGCCTGCTTTGCTACCCGCTCAGCTAAAGAGTTATTTCATTCCTGGCACCCTCAAAACGCGGTTGGTTCGCCCCGAATAAAGCGTGTTTGAAAGCGTAAGCCTGCAGTATGAAATAATTACCTGGCGCATCGCCGCTGGGAACATCATGCACAGCGACGCCTGGGACGAACGTCCTACAGCATAGCCCAAAGGGGCCCGATGCCCCTTACTCTTTCACTTCCCTGCCTGAAGCAATCTGAAGTTTCCACTCAGCGTCTCCCTGTTCATGAACTTCCCTCATGTTGCATTGAAATTAAGTCACTTCCCCTGCGCCGCGGGCTCAGGCATAAATTATGCATTAGTAACTTATTAGCAACATGAACTTAGGATGCATAACCACAATGAGCAAAGCTTTCACATATACCCTTAAGCGCAGTTGCTTCGATGAGAATTACAATCCGTCAGAAAATACGCGTACGACCACCAACTTTGCCAACCTGGCGCGTGGGGAAAAACGTCAAGAAAACCTGCGCAATACGCTGGTGATGATCAACAACCGCTTTAACGCCCTGGCGCGCTGGGATAACCCGACCGCCTATCGCTACGCGGTTGAGCTTGAAATCATCTCTGTCGATTTGAACATTGGCGCGGAAAAGCCGTTCCCGGCCATTGAGATTTTGCAGACGTATATTGTCGACAAAAAAAATAACCAGCGTATCGCAGGCATTGTCGGGAATAACTTCTCCTCTTACGTGCGGGATTATGATTTCAGCGTCCTGCTGCTGGAGCACAACAAGAACCAGCAGCACTTCAGTATTCCGGAAAAGTTTGGCGAACTGCACGGCAATATTTTCCGCCATTTTGTGAACTCGCCGGAATACAAAGAGAACTTCAGAAAGGGCCCGGTGATCTGCCTGAGCGTCTCAAGCAAAGACACCTATCGCCGCACCGGTAACCAGCACCCTGTTCTGGGTATTGAGTACGCGCCGGATGGCGAATCGTTAACGGAACTGTACTTCGCCAAAATGGGCCTGAAGGTCCGCTACTTCATGCCTGAGAACAGCGTGGCGCCTTTCGCGTTCTTCTTTACCGGAGACTTGCTGAGCGATTACACCGATCTGGAACTGATCGGCACCATCAGCACGATGGAGACGTTCCAGAAAATCTATCGCCCGGAAATTTATAACGCGAACTCGGCGGCGGGACTGTTTTATCGCCCGGACCTGAACCAGCAGGATCATTCATTAACCAAAATTGTTTATGACCGCGAAGAGCGAAGCCGGTTGGCGATTGAACAGGGTCGATTTACCGAAGAATATTTCATTAAGCCTTATAAACACATTCTCGAGCAGTGGTCTGATAACTACACGCTTTAATTCATCAAAAAAGGTCTTTTATTATGAAAACATTGCTCCCGACGTCTACGGCTGGCAGCCTGCCTAAGCCGACCTGGCTTGCGCAACCTGAAACGCTCTGGTCTCCGTGGAAACTGCAGGATCAGGAATTACTGGCGGGTAAACAGGATGCACTGCGCCTGTCTCTTGACGAGCAGATCCGTGCGGGAATCGATATTGTCAGCGACGGGGAACAGACCCGTCAGCACTTCGTCACCACCTTTATTGAACACCTGAGCGGCGTCGATTTTGAAAATCGCCAGACCGTGCGCATTCGTAACCGCTACGACGCCAGCGTGCCGACCGTGGTTTCTGCCGTTGCGCGTCAGAAGCCGGTATTCGTGGACGATGCAAAGTACCTGCGCCAGCTCACGGACAAGCCGATCAAATGGGCCCTGCCTGGGCCAATGACCATGATCGATACCCTATACGACGCGCATTATAAAAGCCGCGAAAAGCTGGCCTGGGAATTCGCCAAAATCCTCAACCAGGAAGCGCGCGAATTAGAAGCCGCGGGCGTGGATATTATCCAGTTCGACGAGCCGGCGTTTAACGTCTTTTTTGATGAGGTCAACGACTGGGGTATCGCCGCGCTCGAGCGCGCCATTGAGGGTCTGAAATGCGAAACCGCGGTACACATCTGCTACGGCTACGGCATCAAGGCCAATACCGACTGGAAAAAGACGCTCGGCTCCGAGTGGCGCCAGTATGAAGAGGCCTTCCCTAAGCTGCAAACCTCTAATATCGACATCATCTCCCTGGAGTGCCACAACTCCCGCGTACCGATGGATCTGCTGGAGCTGATTCGCGGTAAAAAGGTGATGGTTGGGGCGATTGACGTGGCAACCAACACCGTCGAAACGCCAGAAGAAGTCGCCGACACCCTGCGTAAAGCGCTGCAGTTCGTCGACGCCGACAAGCTTTACCCCTCAACCAACTGCGGCATGGCTCCCCTCTCCCGTCAGGTGGCTAACGGTAAGCTGAAAGCGCTCAGCGCTGGCGCAGAAATTATCCGCAAGGAGCTCGGCGCGTAATTACCTTACGTTTGCCAGTACGGCGGCGAGCCGAAAAACGCCACGTAATAATCAATCACCGCCCTGACGTTCAGGGGCGGATGACGTGCGTGAGGATAGATCGCCGCAATATTTAGCGGCTCCGTATTGATAGCGCACGCCATTTCCGGCATAAGAGCGACCAGCTCCCCGCGCTGCAGCCTGTCGCCAATCAGCCAGTCCGGAAACAGGACAATCCCCATTCCACCCAGCGCGGCAATGAGCAGCGACTCCGCATTATTGGACGTCATCAGCGGCGAGACGGGATAGTGCACCCAATTCTCCCCCTTGCGTCGCACGAGCCAGCGATTAGGGCCAGACGAACCGCGATACATCAGGCATTTATGCTGGCTCAGCTCGGCCGGGTCAGCCGGTACGCCGTGTTGACGCAGATACGCAGGCGACGCGGTAAGATGGTAGCGCTGCTGCCCGAAGATGCGGGCGTGGAACGTCGAGTCCGTCAGGGTGCCGATGCGAAAAATGAGGTCGGCGGCATCCCGGTGCGGGTCGATAAAGTCATCGGTCAGCGTCAGCTCTATGGTTAACCGTGGATAACGCTCGGCCAGACCTGCCAGGCCGGGTGCAACGTGCCTCTGTCCAAAAAATACCGGCCCGTTAATGCGTACCGTGCCGGAGGGTTCGGTCGAACGTTCATCCAGCTCCCGACGCGCCTCTTCGAAGTTATCGACCATCGCCCGGGCATAGCGGATAAAAAGATGCCCGTTTTCCGTGGGGATCACCGCCCGGGTATTGCGATAGAACAGCTGCTGGCCGAGCGCGTCCTCAAGCTGATGAATAATCCGCGACACCTGCGAGGCAGAAATTCCCTCCCGTCGCGCAACGACGGAAAAGTTCTGCGTTTCATAGACGGCAATAAACAGCAGCAGTGAGCGAAGGTTCATGCTTCCGGCATCTGACATTAATGCATTTCCTGCAAAGGTGTTTCCTGCATTATGGCATTTTTCTCACATGTCTACCGACGTAATCTTCTTCACCTGATAATGGAGGAAGCATAATGCAGTTTGTATTGATTTTACTGGTGATTGCCGGCGGGATGGGCCTCTCCGTCGAGGCGGGTTTGCTGGGGCCGTTAGGGGGAGAAGTAGGCGATTTATGGGCCACGTTCAGCATTTTCGGGGTCGGCGCCGCGCTGACCTTTCTGCTGATGCTGTTTTTCAGCCCGCGCAACGGTCCGTCGTTTTTCGCACAGCCCGGCTGGCAGCTGCTCGGCGGCGTGCTGGGTCCTGTTTACGTTATCATTCTGACTATCGCCACCCCCGCTATCGGCATCGCTCTGACGATGATCGGCATTCTGGCAGGTCAGGTTTTTAAGAGCCTGATCATTGACCACTTTGGCCTGCTGGGTACGCCGCACAGGAAGATAAACGCAAGACGCATCGTGGCGCTGGTTTTTATTATTGCCGCACTGGTACTGGTCGCAAAGGGGTAAACACATGACACTGATGATGATAATTCTCGCCATCTGCGGCGGCGCGACGCTGAGCATACAGGCCGCAATTAACGGACAGCTCGGCAGCAGCGTGGGCGTTTTCAAGAGCGCGTTTCTGACGTTTTCCGTCGGCGCGCTGGTGACCGCCCTGCTCATTTTCTTCTTTGAGCCTAAGCAGACGGTCACGCTGCTGGACGTGCCGAAATGGCAGCTTCTCGGGGCGATGTTCGGCGTGCCCTACATTGTGATCATGGTGCTCGCCGTGCAGCGCATCGGCACCGCCGTCGCCACGGTGGCGGTGATATTCGGCCAGCTCGCCATGAGCATGCTGATAGATAACTTTGGCTGGTTGAACAATCCCGCTATTCCGTTTTCACCGAGCCGTCTGGGCGCGGTGGTGTGCCTGGGGATTGCCCTGTACTTCATTTACTCCAGCAGCAAAACCGGCTATGTTCGCGACTAAGCTTCCGTATTCCGGGTAAAGAACAGCGTCACTATGGCGACGGTGACGCCAAATTTCTTCATCTCGGTTTTATTGAACAGATGCGTCTCATCCTGCAGGTACATCCAGTCATCAAAGTTCAGCAGCCACGTTTTGCCGTTGGCCTTCACGTTCATGCTGTAATGCCAGTTAAAGGCGTTCCCTGCGGCCTGCCCGGTGGCAACCCCTTCAATATCACCTGCCGTTCCCTCGTAGCGGTCGTTCCCCACGCGGCGAATGTGCCATACCCGCTGCTGCTTCTCGCCGTCGTCGTAAACGAAACGCTCGTTCAGCGTCAGCGTATCGCCGATGACGTCCCCGGCAATCTCAACGTGAAAGCGGCGGATCTGCTTGCCGCTGCGATCCTGCACCATGCCCCACGCTTCGGTTTTGCCCTGGAAGTAGTGGAAGATATCAAGCCGCGGCTGCTGCTGGCGATACTCGGACACCTCCGTACTGCAGCCGGCCAGCAGCATCGTGAATGCCAGCGCCAGCGTCAGGATTCGTTTCATTTTTTGCCTCCGATTAGCTGCTGACGCAGCTCAGGATATTGCGTGCGGGGATCGAGCCAGATGGCCAGAAAGCGGGTGCTGAACGCTTCTGACTGGCGCGGACCGAGCGGAATAAAAGATTTTTGCGCCGACGACGCGCGGTACCAGAACTGCCCCTGCTTATCGTTGAGAACAAACGCCAGCTGTGAACCCGGTCGGACATCCGGCCACAGGGACTGGAGCATCCTTAGCCAGGCTTCACTTTGCGGTTCCTGCGTCAGGATCCCCTGCGCCTGCCACTGGTCGCGGGTCGCCTCAACCAGTTCATCGCGATCTATGTCGCGCGCGTAGGTAATAATCAGCGCCTGATCCTGATCGTCCCGGCTGTAACGGCCATCCGGCGTGCGGAGCTGAGAGGTATAGACCGTGAACGGCCCCCAGGTCAGCGTGGCGTCGCCCACCTTGCGCCAGGCCAGCCAGTCGGCGGCCTGAGCACCAGGAACAACCAGCATGAGCCAAAACAGCAGAACCGCAGCCCTCATTTTTGTCTCCCCATTAGCAGGTGGAAAAACAGCATCAGCACCAGCCAGCCCGGCGCCATCCAGCTGACGACGATAAAGGTTGGCTCCAGAAACGTGATGGCGCCCAACCGCTCGCCAATCAGGTAGGCCACCGGGCCTCCCACGGCCGCCAGCAGGGTCAGCAGCCAGCCGGGTAATGTGGTGGTACGCGCAAGCTGCGTCCAGACCACGGCGAACATCAGCCACAATGCCACCATCCATAGCGGCATCAGGGAGTCGCCCGTGAAGGCAATCAGCCCCGTCAGCGCCCAGAGCGCATCCAGCAGGCAGCCCGCCGCGGCCAGCCCAATGGCGTAAAGACGGTATGCTGACGGCAAGAGCAGGCACGCCAGGATCGCCAGCCCGAGCCAGATAATCAGGCCCTGTTCGCGAAACAGCACTACCAGCGCCCAGTAGAGATCGAACGCGACGGCCAGCAGAAAGACCTGAAGGTAGCGTCTCATACGCGCTCGGCGGTCAGCTGCACCACGCTGATGGTGCGGGCGTTAAACCCGGCTTCGCAGTAGCCGAAGTAGTACAGCCACATGCGGCGGAACCGTTCATCAAAGCCAAGCTTTTCAATCTCCTGCCAGGCGTGGACAAAGCGCTGCCGCCAGTGGGCCAGCGTGCGGGCATAGTCCGGCCCCATGTCGAAGAGATTGCGCACCACGAAATCGGTGTGGCGCGTCATCAGCTCGTTCATCGCCGTAATGCTCGGCAGGAAGCCGCCGGGGAAAATGTAGCGCTGGATAAAATCGACGCTTTTGCTGTAGTCGCGATAGCGCTGGTCCTGAATGGTGATGGCCTGAATCGCCATCCGTCCACCGGGGCGCAGCCGCGCCTGACAGGTACGGAAGAACGTGGGCAGATAGCGTTGCCCGACGGCTTCAATCATCTCTATCGAGACCAGCTTGTCGTACTGCCCGGTGAGGTCGCGATAGTCGCAGAGCAGTACCTCAACCCGATCCTGCAGCCCGGCGCGGGCAATGCGCTCGGTCGCCCAGATATATTGTTCCTGCGACAGCGTGGTGGTGGTCACCCGACAGCCGTAGTGACGGGCGGCGTATTCCGCCATCGCCCCCCAGCCGGTGCCAATTTCCAGCAGGTGATCACCCGGGTTTAGCGCCAGCTGCTCGCACAGGCGCGCCATTTTGGCCTGCTGAGCCGCCGTCAGATCCTGCTCGTCCGCGGTAAACAGCGCGCTGGAGTAAAGCAGTTCCTTATCCAGAAAATGGGCATAGAAAGCGTTGCCCAGATCGTAATGGGCGGCAATATTTTCGCGGGCCTGGGCACGAGAGTTGCGCCGCGTCCAGTGGCGCAGCCGCTCCAGCGGTCGGCCAAGCAGCCGGAACCCGTTCTCCAGACGACCAAGCACCTCGCCGTTGAGGGCCAGGATTTGCAGAAGCGGCGTAAGCTGCGCGGTCTCCCATTCGCCGTCCATCCAGGCTTCTGCGGCGGCAAGGCTACCGCCCGTTAAGACGCGCCAGTAGACGCCGGGCGTGAGGATCTGCACGTCGGCGTGCAGCGCGGAGGATGTCTCGCCAAAATGGAAGGTCTGCGCCCCTTCACGCAGGGTGAGTGAGCCGCCGCGAATGCCGCTTAACAGACGAAACAGCAGCCATCGCGCGATGCGGACGTTGCGCGGGATATCGGGTTCTAGCGCAAAGACGGGATCGGTCATGAGCGTTCACTCCTGCTGACGGGATGGTTATACAGCGGCACGCGCTTGAGCCACAGCCTCAGCGCCTGCCAGTAAATGGCGAAAACGGTTTTCAGAGTCATCAGCGGGATGCGCAGCAGCAGCGCGCGCAGCGCCGGGCGGGTCAGAGGCTCCCGGCGCAGGGCCAGCGTGGCGTCAAAGACCTTCGCCTCCTGATGATTTTCAATGTGCATTCGCAACGTGTTGTCCGGGTTGTTGAAGCGCCAGTGGTAGACCATGTCCATCGGGTTGAAGGGGGAAACGTGAAACGCTTTTTCCGTGGGCCGGGCATGTTGCCCGTCGACCGCGTAATAATGGCGCTCGTTCCACGGCGTGTTGCGCACCTCCGCCAACACCCAGCGAAGCGTGTTTTCCTGGTCATAGCAGTAGTAAAAATTGACCGGATTGAAATGAAACCCGAAGTAGCGCAGCTGCGTCAGAAGCATGACCCGCCCTGCGGGACGTTCCCCGGTCAGGCTCTCCAGCCTGTTCAGCACGTTCTCTTTAAGCGGCGTGCCGAGCGGATAGTCCGCGTCATGGAACGCGGCGGCGGCAAAACGGTTGCGCCGCACGCCGACGGACGCCAGCAGCGGCAGTTCATCAAGATCCAGCCAGGCCATAAAAACGCCGTAGCTGAATTCATGCGTTTTCGGCTGAAGGCGGCGGTGGCGCAATACGCCGTGATAGAGGCAGCTGTTCATGTCAGTTCCCCTCCCCGGCGGCTATTTCATTGACAACGTCCAGCGCGCTGCGCACGCCGTCTTCATGAAAACCGTTGTACCAATAAGCGCCGCAGAACCAGCTCCGGTGATGACCGTTGATCTCCCCACGGCGCGCCTGCGCACGCCAGCTTTGCGGGTTAAACAGCGGATGCTCATAGACAAAGCGTTGCAGGACGAAGCGTTCATCCACCGGCTCGTCCGGGTTCAGGGTGACGCAGAACAGTGGGCTGCCCGCAGGCAGACCCTGCAGAATGTTCATGTTGTAGGTGACGCAGGCGCTGGCCTGCTCCTGCGCGCTCAGGCGGTAGTTCCAGCTGGCCCAGGCGCGCTGCCGCACCGGCAGCCAGCGCGGATCGCTGTGCAAAACAACCTCGTTGCGCTGCCAGCCGATATCGCCCAGCACTTCGCGCTCCGCGGGCGTAGGATCCTTAAGCATGGCCAGCGCCTGGGCGGAGTGGCAGGCAAATATCACCTGGTCGAAGGTGTGGCTGCCGTTTTCAAGCTGGAGCGTGACCCCGCGCGCGTGGCGGCTCACCCGCAGAACAGGCGTGTTCAGGTGCAGCGTCAGGCGGTCGCCCAGTTTTTGCAGCATGGCGCGGATATACTCCCGCGAGCCGCCCGGCACCACGTACCACTGCGGACGCTGGGTGATATCCAGCAGGCCGTGGTGATGAAAGAAGCGCAGGAAGAGCGGCAGCGGGAAACGCTTCATCTCCTGCAGCGACGACGACCAGATCGCGGCCCCCATCGGCAGAATGTAGTGGCGCGCAAAAAACGGCGTGAAGCCGTGCTGGTCCAGAAACGTCTGCAGCGTGGCGTTCGGATCGACTTCCCCTTCAAGGGCCTGTTTCGCCAGGCGGTTAAAGCGGACGATGTCACCGAGCAGCCGCCAGAATGCCGGATTCACCAGGTTTCGGCGCTGGGCAAACAGCGACGTCAGGGTGTGGCCGTTGTACTCAAGCCCCGTCTCGGGGTTGTGTACTGAAAAGCTCATCTGCGTTTTTTGCCCGCTGATGCCGAGCTCGCTGAGCAGGCCCATAAAGCGCGGGTAGGTGCGGTCGTTGTAGACAATAAACCCGGTATCGATCGCGTATGTGCCCTGGGGCGTTGAGACGTCAACCGTCGCGGTATGGCCGCCGGGCGTGGTGCCCGCTTCAAACAGGGTTACCTGATGATGCCCTGCCAGCCGCCAGGCGCAGGTCAGCCCGGCGATACCGCTGCCGATAATTGCAATGTTCATGAGCGCACCATCCTGCGCAGCAGCGTGCGCTGCAAAAACGCGGGCAGCCCGGAGAGCAGCCGCAAAATAAGGCCAAACCCGGCCGGAAACGCGATATGCATTTTGCCCTTCGCCAGCCCGGTACGGATCGCCTTGACCGCTTCGTCAACGCTCACCCTGCCCGGCATGGCAAAATCGTTTTTCCGCGTCAGCGGGGTATCGACAAATCCCGGAGAGACGACCGTCACGGCAATCCCCTTTGGCTCCCAGTCCAGACGCAGACTGTCGGCAAACCAGCTCAGCGCCGCTTTGGACGCGCCGTAGGCCTCTGCCCGCGGGAAGGGAAGCCAGTGGGCCATCGAGCTCACCAGCACCACGCGGTTACCGGCAACCAGCTGCGGCTGCAGCGCGGCCAGGCAGTTCACTGGCCCGAGAAAATTAGTGGTCATGACCCGCTCCACTAGCGCCGCATCCACCACGCCGCCGTCGAGATATTCGCAGGTACCGGCGCAGAGAATAACCAGATCGGCGTAAACGCCGCTCAGCGCCTGGCGACAGGCGTCCCTGTCTGTCATATCGAACGGGCGAACGGTGAGATTGGGGCAGGTCTGATGTAGCGCTTCTAGCCGCGCCGGATCGCGCCCGCAGGCAATCACGTGGTAGCCGTCAGCGGCAAAGGACTTCGCCAGCCCCGCGCCGATGCCCGAGCTTGCGCCGGTAATCAGCACCGCCTTCATGATTTGACCCTCCGCTTCACGCCGCGTACCGCCCAGCCCAGCAGAGGGAGGTGTTCGTAGATCATCTCTCCCGCATCGTAGAAGTCCCGCTGACGGGTGATGAGATTGTTTTCGGTGTCCACCACCGAACATCCTGGCAGTTCAAGCGGCTCGCCTCCGGCAATGCGCGGATGCGACCAGTGCATTACCCAGGTGACAACAAACCGGTTCCCGCTGCAGAGCGGCGGATCGATGACAAAACGGCACTTCTCGACGTTTGCCAGCAGATGGGTGAAATAGCGCTGAAGCGCGAAAATACCGTTGTGCTCGCCGAACGGATCGATAAGGGTGGCATTCGAATGGTAAAGCCCGACCAGCGCGGTCGGCGGCTGGCTATCCAGTGCGGCGTAGTACTCAATAAACCGACTCACGACAGAGGGCAAAGTGCTCATGGGTCACATCCTGGCTGTAAACAACGTGGCGTAATCGCATAATTAAAACTTACACAATTAACGTTATTTGTCCAAGTTTGTGCAAATTTATTTTTTATTACCCATAAATATCAATAAATTGAAAACTCAATCATTTGACGGTTTTGTAGGCCGGGTAAGGTGTAGCCGCCACCCGGCTTTCACTTTCAGGTTATCCTTAAGGCAAATTCAGCCGTCATCTTCCAGGCTTATCCTTTTTATTCATAAGGATGCCTGACATGAAACGTTTCTTTCTCTCCCTATTCTCAAGCCCGGAATCCTTACTGCAGGTGATGAGTCAGCAGGAAATTATTGAAGCCGTGGAAGATGGCGATCGCATCATTATCGACCAGGACGGGAACGCCTCGGTGAACTACAAGAGCAACGAGGTGCGGCAGGACTTTCTGCGTCACGTCAACACGCTGAAGAGGGCCTGATATGGGAACGGCGATATTTATGGTGCTGATGGTCTGCGGGTACTGGTACACCAGCCGCGACCTGTCGACCCGCTTTAAAATCAAGCGTTCCTTTGGCTGGGACGTCTATTTTCTCGTCGCGCTTTACGGCTGTATTTTCGTTCTGCAGGGCGTAATCGCCACGGGATTGCTCTGGCTGCTGCTGTTCGCCCTTTCCGCCGCCAACAACGCTTTTCACTTTGCCTCACCGAAATACACCGACTGGCAAATCGACTTTATGAACTGGAGTTTTTTAGGCATTCAGGCGCCGGTGGTCGTAATGCTGGCGTTTGCCATTCTGTTTTGCCTCTACCGCTCTAACTGGGCAGGAAGCGCCAGGCTGGACGGCGAGAGCAGGAAAAAGCTCTACAAACGGCTTGCGCAGGCGAGCGGGATTGAACAACTGCTCTATCAGTGTATGGAACAAGGCGAGCTGGCGCAGGTCACACTCCGCTCGAGACGGATTTACGTCGGCATGATCCACACCGCGACGCTGGAATATGAAAAAACGGCCAATATCGTGCTGATCCCAATGTTGAGCGGGTACCGGGATGCGAAGACGATGAATCTGCGTATCGAGAATAATTACAGCAGGTGGTATGCGGAGCATGACATTACGCTCGACTCTGAACCCCGCAGCGCCATGTCATTCCGCAAGGTGATTTTACTCAATCAGATTGAGAGCATCTCGCTGTTCGATCCTGCCAGCGCCAGCGCGCTGTCGCTGGCACAGCGGGACGAGAGCCAGACGTCCCCATAATGTTGAGTACGCTCTGCTGGGAAGCGGGCACGACGAAAGGCGAATGACACATCATTTATGGTGATATTCACGGTTGCGCATTCTGATAAAGATCCCAGCGGTTGCCGTAAATATCTTCAAACACCACCACCGTACCGTACTCTTCCTCACGCGGTTCTTCGCAGAAATGAACGCCTTTTGCTTTCATGGCATGGTAATCGCGCCAAAAGTCATCCGTCTGAAGGAACAGGAAAACTCTTCCACCGCTTTGATTACCGATAAAACCTTCCTGCCTTTCGTTGGAGGCACGAGCCAGCAGGATATTGCAGTCGCTTTCCGGGTTGGGTGAGACGACGACCCAGCGTTTCCCCGGTTGGGGCGTATCCTCTACGAGGGTAAAACCCAGCCTGTCGGTGTAGTATTCAATGGCGCGATCGTAGTCATCAACCACGATAGCCACGCATCCCAGGCATCGTTTCTGCGTTCTCATATTTTTCGTTTCCTTTGGATAAATAGCTTACCGATTCGGTGAGTCGATATTCCAGCTACCGTAATACTTGCGGCAGATTCAGGACTTATTTCTGACCGGTCAACGCCTCTAATCCCCTTTTTAGCACATTTATTACCGTCTCTGAATCCATGCCCATCTGTGCATGAATAATGGCGCCGTCAATAAGCAGCATGATTTCATTGACGACGCGCTCATCAGCGATCTTCGTCAGCGACGCAATCATATTTTTAGTTTCGATTTTATGATCGCGGCATATCGCTTTTATTTCGCTTTCTATATCCTCGGATTTGGCTTCTGCGCTGGCATTAATAAACGCGCAGCCGTGGAACTCGGGCGAAACAAACCATTCATAAAGGGTTGCAGATATCGCATCAGAAGGTATTTCGCCTTCATCAAGATGTCGACGCAGCGTGCTCTCAAACCAGTTAATCCATATTTCATGTCGATAGTGCAGGTAGGCGAGAATAAGTAAACTTTTACTCGGAAAATGGCGATAAAACGTCACCTTGGTCACCTTCGCCTCTTTAATCAGCGTATCCACCCCTGTCGCCCTGAAGCCATTAGAATAAAACAGATCGTGCGCCGTCAGTAATATTTTATCCCTGACGCTGATTTTTGCTTCGTTGCCTGCGTGCTCGGTTTTCACTTTTCGGTAGCCTCAAAACGGATGTTGACAGCGTTATTTTTCAGGCATAGATTAGCGTAAGTAGACAGACCTGTCTACATCATATAACACTGAGGTTATCGCTATGAACACTCGTCCTCCATTACCGCCCTTCACTCGCGAAAGCGCGATCGAAAAAGTCAGACTGGCCGAAGACGGCTGGAACAGCCGCGACCCGGCAAAAGTCGCGCTGGCCTACACGCTGGACACCCAGTGGCGCAACCGCGCTGAGTTCGCCACCAACCGCGAGGAAGCCCAGGCGTTTCTGGCGCGGAAATGGAAAAAAGAGCTGGATTACCGCCTGATTAAAGAGCTCTGGGCATTTACGGACAACCGGATCGCGGTGCGCTATGCCTATGAATGGCATGATGATTCCGGCAACTGGTTCCGCTCGTACGGCAATGAAAACTGGGAATTCGAAGCGGACGGACTGATGAAGCGTCGTTTTGCCTGCGTAAACGACATGCCGATAAAAGAATCTGAACGCCTGTTCCACTGGCCGCTAGGCAGACGCCCGGACGATCACCCTTCTCTGAGCGATCTGGGGCTATAAAGTATCGGCTCCGCTCTGTGGAACAACGGGTGCAGCAGCCTGCCCAAAACGTGTAAACTACCAAGAGTAGATAACAAAACCGAGGAAAGCATGGTTGTTAAGCGCTTAAGAAAAGAGGATCGCCGCGTGCAGCTGCTGGAAGTGGCGCGCGGAATCGTTCGTCAGCAAGGTACGGAGGCGCTGACCCTCGGCTACCTGGCGGAGCGGGCCAACGTGACGAAGCCTATTCCCTACGATCACTTTGGCGATCGTGAGGGGCTGCTGATGGCGCTGTATCAGGACTATAGCGATCGGCAGCTGGCGAAATTCCGCGAGACGCTGGAGGTAGACAGCAAAACGCTGGAGAAGACGATCCGCTTTTTCAGCGCCGCCTATATCGACTGCGCCATTGCCGCCGGACCTGAAACCGGGCCAATCGCCGCGGCGCTGTCCGGCTCTCGCGCGCTGCAGACGTTTCGGGAAGCATGCGTGGCCGAATGTGCCGACTGCCTGCGTACCGCGCTTTCCCCGTTTATCGTCTTAAAAGGCGTTCAGGGGGAAGCGGTACTGACGGCCATTATTGGCGCGGCGGAGGCGCTCAGCACCTCGGCGGGCAACGGCGTGCTCGCCCGGAATGTGGCAGAAGATATGCTCAGCGGCGCGATGTCCGGCGTGCTGGAGACTTACGTGAATAGCACAAAATGATCGTTGGGTGCGGATTGACAACTAAGTTACCAATAGTAATATAGGTGCCAATTCTCACCCACTTCGAGGTCGCTATGTCTGCAAAACATGCTATTCATAACGCGCTGATCGTGACGGCTCACCCTGTCGACACGTCGTTATCCCATACGCTGGCCGCCCGCATTGCCGGTAAATTACGTGAGCAAGGTACGCAGGTTGAGATCGCCGATCTTCATGCCGAAGGGTTTAATCCGGCGATGACCCGCGCCGATCTCGATTTGTATCACGGCGTTCCGAGCGCCCTTCCCGACGATATTCTGCGCGAGCAAAAGCGCGTCGAGCGCGCGGATATGCTGGTATTCGTCTTCCCGGTGTACTGGTGGTCGGTTCCCGCGCTTTTGAAAGGCTGGTTCGATCGCGTATTAACCCTGAACTGGGCGTATAAGGTCGCTGAAGACGGGCGAATTGTCGGTAACTTACGGGATGTCCCCGTCCGCCTGATTGCCACCGGCGGCAGCGATCTTACCGGATTTGATAAACACGGCTATTCGACGGCGATTCAGACGCAGATAATCGAAGGGGTATTTGGCTTCTGCGGGTTGAAGAACGTTAAGCTCGAAATCCTTTACCAGGCAGACACGGCGACACCTGAGCAGGTT
Organism: Enterobacter cloacae complex sp. P27C; assembly: GCF_014895705.1. NCBI lineage: Bacteria > Pseudomonadati > Pseudomonadota > Gammaproteobacteria > Enterobacterales > Enterobacteriaceae > Enterobacter > Enterobacter cloacae complex sp. P27C. Next base: position 679,680 of record NZ_JADBQB010000001.1, on the reverse strand, counting down.
GAGGAATTTCTGCAACGACTGGGCGACATCCAGTAAACCATACGGTGCTGGCGCGCTTTTCTGCGCGCCGGGAACACTACAAGAAAATTACAGGGTAAAACGCCCATCACCCACCTGTGCCTGGGCGTACCATTTCATCAGCTCTACAGTACCTGGCGCGTTCTCAGCAGGCGACCACGGGGCGGTATCGTGCTCAGGCACGGGCTGATACGCCCCGTGTTTTACCTCAAAAATGACGCCGCCTTTATCCAGCGACAGCACGGCATGCCAGGTTCCGGCATCCATCTCCAGGACTTTACACTGTTCGCCTAACACCACGCGCCGGGTCACGTTTCCGCTGTCGTCAAAATTCAGCACCAGAAAGCGGCCGCTCAGCGCCGTCAGCAGTTCAAACGTGTGCGGATGGCGATGGGGGCGGACATAGGTACCGGGTTCCATTGCAATGGCCAGGCGCTGCACCGGGTCACTCAGGTCAGGGTGTAAATTACGGTGTGCGCGTAAGCGAGGAGAATGTGCGGCCTGCTCGCTTTGCTGCTGCAGGTCACTAAAAGTAATTTGTTTCATATAAGCCTTTGAGAATGTGGCGATTAACGGCAAGCCGATTGCTGTACGACGTTATACCATCCTGAAAAGCCGATAAGCTAAGGCATTTGTGAAACAAAACGCTGCCGTGAGAGGATCTGCAATGTTGGAGCCCAGAGCGCCACATTGAGTAAAACTCACATTAATGCCAACTATTTATCGTTTTTGAAACATAACCGCACTGAAATACCATCCATTTACCCCTGGTATACCGCTGTCAAAAACAGATAGCGACGTAAAAACAATAAATAATAATGTGCGGATATGGAGCACCTATGACACTCGATGTTTTATTCCATTTATTGAAAACCCTCTCACCAGAAAAAAGCACCGCTGATGAAAAAATACCTGCGCTAATCACCTTACTTTCCTCAGAAAGTCATCGTTCAGAAGCGCTTTCGCCATTTATACATCGACTGCACCTGCTCTCATTTGCCCAGAACGCTCCTGGCAATGCCGAGGAGCTACTCTCAGCTCATATTACAAAAGACGACGGACTCTTCCCCCAGCCTGACTTCGCGGACTGGCCACGGGTGCGTTACGCGGAGTCCGGTGAAGTACAGACGCCGGAATCAGAAGAGTATTTTCGTAGAATGACCTCGGCTGCCAATGTGCTACGTTCTTCGCTGATCGACGAAGAGCGCGCAAAGGGGACGCCAGCGCTTTATATTCTGGATAAATTACTTAACCTGAATAGCGCACTGCCGGAAAGATATAAGAAGATGGCGAATATACCCTACGCGTAAACTTATTAAACAGGATAGTCCGTAAGGAATATCCTGTTTGATTTAAGACAGCCGCTTTTCATTATACTCAAGACAGACGATATCCAGCGAAGGAACGACCGGCGAATTGAGGTTAAGCCAGGCCAGCAACCGTTCAATACTCTGTCCTCTGAGCGAATTTTTCGGCCAGACAAGATAGTATCCGTCCCCTGTTGCTATCGCCTCCCGGAAGGGCAGCGCGAGCAGGCCGCTTTTCAGCGCGTCGAGCGTGAGCCGGAGATCGGCCATCGCCACGCCGTGTCCGTGCATGGCCGCAAGGCTTCCCTGCTCCAGGGTGTCGAACACGATCCCGCCGCTCATGTCGAGGCCGGGGAATAAGCCCGTCCTTTTCAGCCAGCGCTTCCAGTCCCGTCGGTCCGGAGACGGATGAATAAGATCGCATTCTGGAAGCTGATGCCGGGCAGGCTCCAGCAAAGACGGCGTACAAACCGGAATAAGCCATTCGCTGAACAGCAGCCTGCTCTCCGTTGATTCGCCGAAATAGCCGTTACCGAGGAGGATCGCACAATCGTAGGGCTCGCGGCTGAAGTCAACCGTGTCGAAGTCCATCCAGACGCTGGCAATTTCGATTTTCGGCTTCGCATGGTTCTCGCGAAAGGTTTTGAGAACGTTCAGGAGCCATCGCATCGTCAGTGTGCTCGGGGCCTTGAGGCGCAGAAGGTGGTTTTCACTTTTGAATGCGCGACAGGCCCACTCAATATTCGAGAAACTTTCGCTAAGCTGCCCGGCCAGAATACGCCCGGCGTCGCTGACTTCCACTCTCGGTCCCTGCCGTTTAAACAGCTCGCAGTCGAACCACATCTCAAGCGTGCGGACATGCCTGCTGACCGCCCCCGGCGTGATATTCAGGACTTCAGCCGCTTTGCTGAAGGAGTTCAGCCGTGCGGCAACTTCGAACGCGCGCAGCGCATACAGTGGCGGTAAAGACATACATTCCCTTTTTGGAAGGTGTAATCATACAGTTTTTGTATTATCGGCACACGATGACGTCAGCCAACATTTTTTATCGCCGAGGCGTCCAGCTGAGGCATGCCGATGATCCTGGCCTGGGTGGTGATGAAGATAGCTACTTTGCGATAATCTCTGTTCAGACTAACAGAAAAGAGGATGTTTAAAGTGCTGGCTTATATCACGATTGGGACAAATGACTTTCAGCGCGCCGTGAACTTTTATGACGCTATTTTTAACGTGCTGGGCTATACGCGTCTGCCCGCCTGGACTGATAGCTGGGCAATGTGGGGAAACGAAAATCATCCGGATGACGAATTTAGCTTCTGCATTTGTCCTCCTTTTGACCAGCAACCCGCGACGGCGGGAAACGGGACAATGTTCGCCTTCAGAGCAAATAATGCGGACATAGTCAGACGCTTCCATGCAGCGGGACTCCGTGCGGGAGGGAAAAATGAAGGCGTGCCCGGAACACGGACCGCCTACGGCCCCGACTTTTATGTTGCCTATCTGCGCGATCCTGACGGGCATAAACTGGCGTGCGTTTGCCAGCATTATTCTCCTGATGCAGATAAGCTATCAGGCGAAGAAGAGTCACTTCAATAATAAAATTTTGCGGTAAGGACCGGTAGACACCCAGTCCTGCGGAGATCACTTCAGCTCCAGCGTGCTTATCACATGGGCAATATCCGCGATGTCGCCAGCTGACAACGGTTGCAGAGGGCGAGGCAGGCAATCCATGTCGGTAAGCCCAAGCACGCCAGACGCAGCGGCAATAACGCGAATACTTCCGCCATGTTTACGGAACAGCGACCACAATGGCTCAAGGCGGGTTGTCAGGGCTGTAACGCGTTGACGATCGTTTGCCGCCGCGGCTTCAGTGATTTGTTTCGCCATCTCAGGGAACAGACCGCCACACACGGAATACCACACTTCACAACCGGCGTTTAATCCCAGTCCCGCATAAGCGTCGCCACTGATACCGATTGTTACGCCAGGATGCAGATGTTGACGTAACGCCTTCACCCGCTCAGTTGCTGCAGCGGGGCTATTCGGGACGCCAGGGATCTTGACCGAGCGGACACCCTCAAGTGATGAGAGACGACCGTGGAGTTCATCCGTAAAGGTAAAATGCGTCGTGCCCGGATTATCATAGATACACACCGGTACAGACACGTGCCGGGTAACGGTCTCAAAGAGTGAGAAGACTTCTTCGTCACGGAGTGGCTGGTAGCTGACCGCCGGGAGTAACAGCGCATTCGCACCAGCGGCCTGTGCATCATCTGCCAGATGCAGAATGGCATCGGTACTGACCGCTCCCACACACACCATCACGGGGATGTTCCCTGCATGATGTTTGGCCAGTGTTGCTACGCGCTTGCGCTGCTCCCGGGTGAGATAGGCGTAGCTTCCGGTTGACCCCAGGATGCCCATTGAATCAACCCGAGCGTCTGTAAGACGGGAAAGGATATGGCTGAAACCCTTTTCATCCACGCCGCTGGCGGTGACTGGGGTTAATGGAAATGCCGACAAGCCGGTAAACATACATGTTTCTCCTGAAGGATATTACTGCTGTGGTTCTTCGATGAGAGCAACGTCAAACCACAGACCGGGCATCATTTTTTCCAGGCCCTCGGTCAGCATTTTTCCGGCTTCGTGAAGCATCTCCAGCGGCATCTGCGGGAGACTCTCCAGAATGAACCACATTTGCTGCGCTTCCACGCCTAAGCGGGTTCTGATCCCCTGTCGCCAGTTCCAGCGACGGCAGGTCACGCCGATATCATCACACCAGATAACCTCGCCTTGTGAAGGATACTCAACGGTGGTCTCTCCCTCTTTGACCGTATCAAAAGGTTCTGTTCCTTTTGCCACAGTCAGACGCGGCGCCCCCTGATAGGCAGAGAGATCCTCTCCACCAACCGGAACGGCATAGCGGAGACTGACGGCATTATAAAGATCAACGACAGGATCGAGCGCTGGCATCGTTCCGTCACGTAAGACGCGCTTGCGTAACGCATCCGCTGAGCAAGGGGTGCGTTTAGGTTTAGCCCCAAATTTTTGAAAAACGTCGGCCCATGCCGCCAGATGAGATTCCGCCCAGGCAGGCTCACCGGCCAGAACCGCCTCACAGGCTTCTCGCAGCGCCGTTTCTCCAGTGCCGGGATTAAGCACTGGCGCAGCTTTTACGCAGATACTGAGCGCCCGAAAACCGGGAGCAATACGATAAATTTCAGGAGAAATTGACGGAGATACTGTTAACACGTGATAATCCTGTAATGACCAATTTATTCCATGATAATGACCAATGACCAAAAAAGTCAATTTAATGACCGATGCAAATTCGATCGCCAGCTCCGTGAATGAAGCCGTATCGCAGCGAATTAAACTGTATCGTAAGCAAAAGAAAATCTCCCTTGATGAACTCTCGCGTCAGGCGGGTGTAAGTAAGGGAGCGTTGGTTGAGATAGAGGGATGCCGGGCGAATCCCAGCATTGCCCTGTTATGTCGCCTGGCTGCCGCGATGGGGGTTTCGGTGGCTGATTTTGTGGATGTCAGTGCCAAACCGACCGTGCATCTCATTGCTGAAGATGAGATCCCAGAATTGTGGCAAGGTGAAACAGGCGGGAGAGCAAGATTACTCGCAGGATCGGGTGGCCCTGATATGACCGAGCTCTGGATGTGGGAAATGCAGCCCGGGGAAAAGTTTGCGTCACCCGGCCACGCGGAAGGAACGCTAGAACTGTTTTATGTTCAGTCGGGCACGCTTACACTCGGCGTACAGGATCACGTGTATCGTGTAAAAACTGGCAGTTCGGCAACGGCCAGAACGGACGTTCCTCATTTCTATGAAAACCGGGAGAAGGACCCATTGGTATTCATCATGACAGTGCATGAGAAAGCGTCCTGAGTTGTAGCCCGGTATGCCAGCAGGGCTTTTCTCATTAAAGCAATTTACAATTTATTCACATAACTGCCTTTGTCTAATTGATTGGCGCAAAGTAAGGGGGTAACATCCACTCTTTCGGATAAAGAAAATGTCTGTTACTGATTCTCTCCTTGCCTTCTCTCTCGCGGCACTACTCCTCACCCTCACTCCGGGCCTGGATACGGCACTCATTCTACGAACGGCATGTGCTGAAGGTGGAAAGAAGGCTTTTCAGGCAGCTCTTGGAATTGATGCTGGCTGTTTTATCTGGGGCGCACTCGTTGCGCTGGGACTGGGAGCGCTGCTGGCGGTGTCAGAACTCGCTTATACCATACTGAAAATGTGTGGGGCAGCTTACCTTTGCTGGCTGGGTTTGCAACTGCTGAGGCGGCCACGTTCATCTTTCAATCACGGCGATGGCGTTAATCCTTCAGCGGGGAACTGGTTTATAAAAGGAATGCTGGGAAATGTACTCAATCCTAAAATGGGTATTTTCTATGTCTCTTTTTTACCTCAATTCATACCTGCCGGACATTCCCCCTTTGTATGGACTTTTATACTTGTCAGCATTCATGTCGCAATAGGGACAATGTGGTCAGTCACGCTCATTTTATCCACGCAGTTTGCATCAGCCATACTGAAGAAAAGCAGTGTTGTCAGGGGAATGGACAGAGCAACAGGAGGATTGTTTTTGTGCTTTGCGGCTAAACTTGCACTCAGCACAAGATAATCTGATTAACGCTAACATAGCTCAGAACGTCCGCTGTGGTCACATAACTGACGTTATGAACGGTGCCCTGTGAAGCTTTTGAAATCAAGCCGATAATACGAAGGCGGCTGTCCCGTGACACGGCGGAACATCGTGGCGAAAGATGATGCATTGTCGTATCCGAGAGTGAGTGCCACTTCATTCACCGGTTTACCTGTTATCAGCAACGTCAGCGCACTGACGACACAGGCTCGCTGTCGCCATGCAGAAAATGACATGCCGGTTTGCCGTAAGAAAAGTCGACGAAAGGTACTGGCGCTCATAAACAGCGTACTGGCCCAGCGCTCAGCAGGATCATGGATTGAGGGGTTGAGTAAAAACGCCTGACAAAGAGCCAACAGAGCCGGATGTTGTGGCAGCGGAATATCGAATTCGCGAACCGGCATTTCCGCCAGTTCCAGTAACAGCAGATTTACCAGCGCACGGTCGCGTGCGCTGTCATACATCAGCGGCAAATCCACGGCATCAAGCAACAACTGACGTAACAATGGCGATACGCTGATCACCTTACAGTGTCGATACTTAATCGATCCCGTCACGCATGTTGGTTCAATATATAAGCTACGCGTGGTCACACCTACAAACCGGACAGCGTGAGGGGTTTCGGGTGGGATCCATACTGCATGTTGTGGGGGAACAACCCACTCTCCGTTACAGGTTGAGACGTACATGAGACCCGTTGCGCCATAAAGCAGCTGCGCGCGGCGATGTTGGTGTTGTGGCAGTATAAAACCCTGCGCATAGTCATTGCCTAACGCCACCACTTCACGATCGAGCTTATCGACATCTTCAATTTTTACGTTGCGCACACCGGTCTCCGTCTGAACGATTTACAAAGGTAATTGAGCGCTGCGCAAATGGGAAGCAGGATGCTACCGGTATAAGCTGCTCGCTCATTTTCTGGTCGGGGATAATCTCTTGAACGATATCGCAATTATTGCACTGGCAGGCTTTACTACCGGTATCACCACGGTGCTCTTTGGTTTTGGGGGCGGTTTTGTCGTGGTGCCATTTGTTTATCAACTGATGCTGCGGCAGTCTGAGCTGGCAGGAAACGCCATGCATATCGCGGTTGCTACCTCAACGGCGGTGATGATATTTAACGCGGGCTGGGTCAGCTACCGAAACTGGCGCGCCGGCAAACTTTCAGCGCAGACATTGTTCCCATTATTATGGTTTATCGCCATCGGGGCTGTTGTGGGTTCCTGTCTGGCGGGAGTCTTCAGCGAGAATATTGTTCGCGCACTGTTCATTCTTTATATGCTGGTAACCATTGGCGATTGTTTGTTGCGCAAAGGTTTTTTTAGCTGCAGTTCCCCGCGTCGCTTGTCACTTTCTGTGGTAACGGGCGGCGGAGTGATCATCGGCATGATAGCCGCATTGCTGGGCGTGGGTGGCAGCGTGATGACAGTGCCATTATTACGGCGACACGGCTATGCGATGGGTGAATGTATTAGCGCTTCTAACCCGCTTTCTCTGCCTGTCGCGCTGTGTGGTGCCGTGACGTATGCGGTCATTGGTTGGCAAAATATTCCGGTGAGCGGATTTCTCGGTTTTATCAGCCTGAAAATTTTAGGCCTGTTGGTACTGACAGGCTGGGCTGGAATAGTTTTTAGCCGTCGGGTTATACCTGCTTTACCTGACATATGGCACGCACGAATCTATGTAATACTGCTGTGCCTGGTGCTACTGGCGATGCTGCTCCAGTAAACCCATCCATCGCGGCGTCTACTGGGCTACCTGTACCAACGTCCGCTCCTGGCACAGAGCGGACATAATGAATTTCGGCTATACCCGGCAAATGGATGGCTCTGGCGACAAAAACACTCACCTTCCCAGTGCCGCAACAATTGCCCCCTCCATTTTCTCTGGCGTCGTCATCGGTGCAAAACGCTTGAGCGGCTTTCCGTCGCGTCCGACCAGGAACTTGGTAAAGTTCCACTTGATCCGCCCACCCAGCACGCCAGGCAATTCGCTTTTCAGATAACGAAACATCGGATGTGCTTCAGCGCCATTGACCTCAACTTTCCCGAACATGGGAAAACTGACGCCGTAGTTAATGTAACAGGTCTTTGAGATTTCATCGGCGTCGCCGGGTTCCTGCTTACCGAACTGGTTGCAGGGGAAGCCCAGCACCACTAACCCTTGTTCGGCGTATTTCTTGTATAGCGCTTCGAGACCCGCATACTGAGGCGTAAAGCCGCACTGGCTGGCGGTATTGACGACCAAAACCACCTTCCCCGCATAGTCGGCCATTGAGATAAGACTGCCATCCAGGCGGGTGGCGGTAAGCTGATGAAAGCGTGTCATGCTGAAATCCTCAAAGCAGGCCGAAAAGCTGCTATGACCACCCACGCGGCGGCCTCCGTACAGAAAGTTTACATTCAAACAGGCTAAGTGTGATACATTCCCGCCGCGCCAATGACCACCACACTCGCTATCAGGTATGCAGAACATCACAAAAAAAATTCGCTGGCTTCTGTTTGCTATCCCATTACTCAGCGGTTGTGGCACGCTCTCGCAAATGTCCTCCCCGGAAGGTACCCAGGAACTCCTCACCCATGAATCGCTGGATGGCGACGTTGACAGCGTGGTGCGCCACTACATGGCGCAAAAGTCCGTTCCAGGAATGACGGTCGCGGTAATCCATAATCACGGCTCGCCTCAGTTTTACACCTGGGGCGTTACCGATGCGGTCAACCGCTACCCGGTCAGGCCCGATACCCTGTTTGCGCTCGGCTCGCTCAGCAAGGGGATCACGGCGGAAGTGGTGGCCTGTCTGGTGAGTGAGGGGCAACTGAACTGGAACGACAGCCTGGCGACATTGCTACCGCCGGGAACGCCGCTAAGTAAGGATGCACAAAAAATCACCCTGCTGGAGCTGGTAACCCACACCTCCGGCCTTCCGCGCCAGAATATGGATGTTCCGATGCTTGGAAAATTCATCCGCTACTTAGGCACGGGTGATAATTTCTACGGTGAACTGGACAGCGATAACGTGCTGCGTTATCTGGCGAACTGGCGCGCGCCGAGAGATAAAACGCCGCAATACTCGAATACCGGCTACGCCCTGATTGGCTATATCCTGAAGCACAAAACCGGCGAAGATATTCAGAGTTTAGCGTCACGCTATATTTTCCGTCCGCTGCACATGGTTAACAGCAGCTTTACGCCCCAGAAGCTCAAAGGATACCCCCAGCGGGCGCTCGGCCACGCGGGCGATCAGCCAAAATTCATCCCGCGCGGGCAGCTGACGCCAGACTGGCATTTTTCCAACAACATGGTGGCGGCAGCAAGCCTGTACAGTAACGCCGAAGATCTGGCGGCCTATGCCCGCTATCACGTCTCTACGACCCACAATCCCTTGCTGGACAGCGTCTTTGACGAAGTCAGAAATACCGATATTCAACGCCCCGACGGGGTGCAGGGCATTGCCTGGACCACCGACTTTATCGGTCTGGAAAAAATCACCTATCAGGTCGGCTATATCGGCGGCTACTCCAGCTTCATCGGCTATGACAAAGAGAAAGGCAATGCGGTGGTGGTGCTGCAAAATATCTTTAACTGGAGCAACTATATTGGCATCGCGCTACTGATGGATATGGCGAAAAAAGACGGCCTTACCGCTACATCGCCGACTTCGGCCTTAAGTTCTCGTCAAACGCCAGCCGTTTCCGGTCAGGCTCAGGCTCGCGCAGCGGCTCAACCTGGTGCATAGTTAGCTTGCAGCGCTCCACCAGCACCTGATACTCCCGCGTGCCCTGCCGCTTCCACGCCATCTCCTGCTCGCTCAGCTCGCGAATCGCTTTCGCCGGGCTGCCAATAATCAAGTGGTTGGCAGGCATCTCCGCTTTCGCCTTCACGAACGCCGCCGCGCCGACGATGCTGTTTTCACCAATCACTGCCCCATCCATCACCACCGCGTTCATACCCACCAGCGCGTTGCGGCGGATGATGCAGCCGTGCAGGATGGCGCTGTGGCCGATATGCCCCTCTTCCTCCACCACCGTGTCCTGCTCCGGGAAACCGTGCATCACGCAATTATCCTGAATGTTCGCGCCATCTTTCACCACGATACGGCCAAAATCACCGCGCAGGCTGGCATTAGGGCCAACATAAACACCTTTACCCAGAATTACGTCGCCAATCAGCACCGCCGTTGGGTGAACATAGCTTTCGTCAGGTACCACCGGCGTCAGACCGTCAATTTGATAAACTGGCATCTTCACTCCTTATGCGCTTGTAAGACCACCAAAGCGTTGATAGTAGAGCGTGCCGGGCACGGGCAGTTCACCCACGGAGGTTTCGCCCTTCTCGCTGACAAACGCCAGCGCCCCCGGCGCGACACGCTGATAGATATTAATGCAGAGCTGTCGGGCGCTTTGCCCCGCCCAGTGCGCGGGCAGTAACTCCTCCGGCAACAGTGGGTCTTTCAGCACCACGCGGCGATAAAAGTGAATCAGCAGCAGCTGGATCTGGAAGCAGCGCTCCGGCGTCAGCTCCTCCGGCGCGGCCTCCTTCAGCAGAGGCAGCAGCGGGCGGAACGAGTTGATAAACGACTCGTACATCGCGTTTTGCTCGGTTAACTGCCAGCACTCTTCCACCCGCGAACGCAGCGCGGCGCGGGAGAGCGCCAGCGGCGAGTGGGCTTCGAAGAAGATCACGTTTTCCGCCACGCCGGCATCATGAAGCAGGGACTGCACGTCCGCCAGATGCTGGGACGGCGAGGCCATCAGGCTCGGTGCCAGCGTGCCAAATCCTTGCCAGATGAGCTGTTTTTTCACATCCGCGAGCGTAGTTTTATCCAGCCCTTCGGAAAGCAGCAGCAGCCATTTGCCGTCCCAGGCGGGCAGCTCTGCGCGATAAATCTTATTCTCCGCGCGACGCGTCAGCCGCAGCCCCTTATCGCTCAGGCGGTAAAAGCTGCGTCGCCCGATGCGGGAGACGTCCAGCCAGCCCTCTTTGTTGAGGCGAAACAGCGCGGTGCGCACGAAGCGCTCGCCAAATCCCATGCCTTCCAGTAAAGCGGCCAGGCTGCCGAGCCAAATCTCGCCGCCGCGGTGGGAAAGCGCGTCACCGTATAACGAGGAGATAAGCGACGTTCCGCTGACGGGAACCGAGCTGACCGCGTGCTGGATAAAGGCGTCGAGTTTATTCATGTGATTCATTCTGTTGTTATTTTTGGCCTGGATGAATCATAGCATAAGCCCCTCACCCTGGCCCTCTCCCTAAAGGGGAGAGGGTCAGGTGTTTTAACCGTTCGCCGCCGCTTTACGCAGATCAAACACCCGGCAGGCTTTCCCCTCCGAGCGCGGGATGCTGCCGCAGTTCACAATCATCACGTCGGTGGAAATCCCGACCATCGACTTTATGCGGTGGCGCAGCTGGTGGCACACCTGGCAACGCTGCTCGTGCGTCAGCGTTAAGCTGCTCTCTTTCAGCTCCACCTTCACGGAAAGTGAATCAAGATGCCCACGACGATTCACCTCCAGCTGATAGTGCGGAGAAAGGTGTTCGAACTTCACGATCTCCTCTTCCAGCTGCGACGGGAAAACGTTGACGCCGCGGATGATCAGCATATCGTCGCTGCGTCCGCCGATCCGGTCCATACGGCGCATGCTGCGCGCGGTTGCCGGTAGCAGGCGCGTCAGGTCGCGGGTACGGTAGCGGATCACCGGCAGCGCCTCTTTGGTCAGCGTGGTGAACAGCAGTTCGCCCTGCTGGCCGTCATCCAGCGGCGTGCCGTCGTTCGGGTTGACGATCTCCGGGTAGAAATGATCTTCCCAGATGGTTGGGCCGTCGGCGGTTTCGATACACTCCATCGCCACGCCCGGCCCCATCACCTCGGAGAGGCCATAAATATCCAGCGCCGTAATGCCTAAGCGTTTTTCGATTTCACGACGCATGGCCTGCGTCCACGGCTCCGCGCCGAAAACGCCAACGCGCAGTGAGCAGGTGCTGGCGTCGCCGCCCATCTGGCGCTCCAGCTCCTCAATCAGGTTGAGGCAGTAGGACGGCGTCACCATGATCATGTCCGGCTGGAAATCACGGATCAGCTGCGCCTGTTTCTCTGTCTGGCCGCCGGACATCGGGATCACCGTCGCCCCCAAACGCTCGGCGCCGTAGTGCGCGCCCAGCCCGCCGGTAAACAGGCCATAGCCATAGGCCACGTGAATTTTGTCCTTTGCGCTGCCGCCCGCCGCGCGCAGGGAGCGGGCCACCAGGTTGGCCCAGTTGTCGATGTCACCCTGCGTGTAGCCGACAACGGTCGGTTTGCCGGTGGTGCCGGATGACGCGTGAATGCGCACCACCTGCTCCATCGGCACGGCAAAGGTATCAAACGGGTAGTTATCCCGCAGGTCCTGCTTGGTGGTGCACGGGAACTTACGGATATCCGCCAGCTCGTTGAAATCGTCAGGGTGAACGCCCGCGGCGTCAAACTTGCGTTTGTACATCGGCACGTTGTTATAGGCGTGGTGCAGCGTCCATTTCAGACGCGCGGTCTGCAGCGCCTGCAGTTCGTCAAGGGAGGCCGTTTCAATCGGATCAAGCTTTGTTGTATTTGTCATTGTAGGGTACTCACATTGTTTTTATGCTCAAACACGCTCAAGGATCATGGCAATGCCCTGACCCACACCGATGCACATCGTACACAGCGCGTAGCGCCCGCCGCGTCGGTGCAGTTCGTTACTCGCGGCCAGCGCCAGTCTGGCGCCGCTCATCCCCAGCGGGTGACCAATCGCTATCGCGCCACCGTTCGGGTTGACGTGCGCGGCATCATCCGGCAATCCCAGCTGACGCAGCACGCCCAGCGCCTGCGCGGCGAAAGCTTCGTTAAGCTCGATCACGTCCATCTCGTTAATGCTGAGTCCGGCGCGCTCCAGCACCTTGCGCGTGGCCGGGACCGGACCGAGCCCCATCAGACGTGGCTCCACGCCTGCCGTCGCCATCGCCACGATCCGCGTGCGCGGGACCAGCCCCTGCGCCAGCGCCATCTGCTCGCTGGCGACGATCAGCGCCGCTGCGCCGTCGTTGACGCCGGAGGCATTTCCCGCCGTGACCACCCCGTTCCTGCGGAACGGCGTTTTTAGCCCGGCAAGCTGCTCAAGCGTGGTGTCCGCGCGGGGATGTTCATCCTCGCTGAACTCGTTGACCGCCCCTTTTTTCCCCGGCACCTGCACCGACACAATCTCCTGCGCCAGAATGCCGTTCTGCTGCGCCTGCGCGGTACGCTGCTGGCTGCGCAGCGCGAACGCGTCCTGATCGGCACGGCTGATATTTAACAATTCCGCTACATTCTCTGCCGTTTCCGGCATGCTGTCAGTTCCGAATTGCTGATGCATGAGCGGATTCACAAATCGCCAGCCGATGGTGGTATCAAAGATCTCCGCCTGTCGCTGGAACGCGGCGGTGGCTTTGCCCATCACAAACGGCGCGCGGGACATGGACTCCACGCCGCCCGCAATCAGCAGGTCGCCGTCGCCCGCCTTAATGGCGCGTGCGGCAAAACCAATCGCGTCCAGCCCCGACCCGCACAGGCGGTTAATGGTGGTTCCGGACACCGTCTGCGGCAGCCCGGCCAGCAGCGACGACATACGCGCCACGTTGCGGTTATCTTCACCCGCCTGGTTCGCGCAGCCGAAGATCACGTCGTCAATCCGCTCCAGATCGAGCTGCGGATAGCGGGCCAGCAGCGCGCGCAGCGGCACGGCGCCGAGATCGTCAGTCCGAACGGCGGAAAGCGCCCCGCCGTAGCGCCCAACCGGGGTTCGAACGCCATCACAAATAAATGCGTCACGCATCAGGCCTCTCCTGTCACATTGCCGCCGATGCGGTGAGATTTTCCGCGAAAAAGGGCGACGGTTTTCTGTTGCTGGTTCTGAATTTCAATGTCGTACACGCCGGTCAGCCTGCCCTGATGCTTCACCCGCGCAGTGGCGGTGAGCGTGTCCCCGGCAAAGCCCGGACGCAGAAAATCAATTGAGCAGCCGGAGGCCACCGCCGCCAGCCCCTGACTGTTGCAGGCGTAGGCAAAGGCGGTGTCTGCCAGCGAAAACAGCTGTCCGCCGTGGCAGGTTTGGTGGCCGTTTAGCATCTGCGGGGTGATGGTCATGGACACCACCGCGTAGCCGTCGTCCATATCGACAATGTCCATCCCCATCGCCTGCGCGCAGGCGTCCCGTTCATACATGGCGCGGGCGTTGTGCCAGGCGTTATGACTCATAGCTACTCTCCAGAAGCGCGCGCTGGCGCAGCAGGGAACAGGGGCGATAGCGTTCTTCGCCGTAATGGCGCTGCAGGTTCTCCAGCAGCGTCAGCAGGCGCTGCCAGCCCAGACGCTCTCCCCAGGCGATCGGCCCGCTCGGGTAGTTGACGCCCAGGCGCATGGCGGTATCGATGTCCTTCTCACTGGCGACCCCTTTTTGCAGAGCATCCAGCGCTTCGTTGGCAATCATCGCCACCGTGCGCCAGACCAGCAGGCCGGGATAATCAGCAATCTGCACCACCCGAAGTCCCTGCTGCTGCAGGTAGCGGATGGCCTTTTGCGTCGCGGTATGCGGGTTGCTGGCGGCTGCGGCGATGATCGCGACGTCGCGCTCGATGCGGTCCACCATCACCACCGGGCCGTTAAGCCGCAGCGCCAGGGCCTGCGCGGTTTCGCCCTGCGTTTCGATCAGGTACATATCATCAATTTCTGTGACACTGTCACGTCTTCTTTCCACGCGCATCGGGCTGTAGCTGTCGTTTACGGTATCAGCCCAGCGCACCCCGGGCCTGTCGCCCTGCCAGTCATAAACGCCCTTCCCGCTTTTTTTGCCCAGTCTGCCTGCCAGCACCAGCTCCTGCTGCACCAGCGAGGGCAGAAAACGACGCTCCTGCCAGAAGGCGTTAAATACCGAGCAGGTCACCGCGAAGTTCACGTCCTGACCAATCATGTCGGTCAGCTCCAGCGGGCCCATCGGGAAGCCGCCGCCTTCGCGCAGGGCGGCGTCAATCACCTCCGGCGCGGCCACCTGCTCTTCCAGCGCGCGCCAGGCCTCGGAATAGAACGGACGCGCGACGCGGTTGACGATGAACCCCGGCGTTGACTGGCAGCGCACGGGCTGCTTGCCCCAGTTCAGCGCCAGCTCGCACAGCGCGTCGGCCACTTCCGGGGAGGTCGCCAGCCCGCTGACCACCTCCACCAGCTTCATGACCGGCGCCGGGTTGAAGAAGTGCAGCCCGGCGACGCGCTCCGGATGGTGGATATCCGCAGCAATCGCCGTGACGGAGATCGAAGAGGTATTGCTTGTCAGCACCGTCTGCGGCGGGCAGATTTCCGCCAGCTGCGAAAACAGCGCCTTTTTAACCTCCAGCCGTTCCGAGGCCGCTTCAATCACCAGTTCGGCCGCGGAGAGCGCGTCGATATCCGTGACGGGAAGCAGCCGGGCGAGGATCTGGCTCCCGGCATCGGCGGAGAGTTTTCCGCGCGTCACCCGGGAGGCCAGACGCTGGCGGATCCCCTCGATAGCGCGGGATATCGCATCGCTGGAAATATCGTAGAGCAGCACCTGATGCCCGTGGCTGGCCGCCACTTCTGCAATCCCCGCGCCCATCGTGCCGCTGCCAATCACGGCGACAGTCCGTATGTTGAGCATCTTATTTCCCCGTAAAGTTAGGCTCGCGCTTCGCGAGGAAAGCGCTGACGCCCTCGCGGTAGTCGTCGCTGCGACCGGCCAGACGCTGATAGTCGCGCTCCAGGTCAAGCTGCGCGTCGAGGGTGTTGGTTTCCGCAGCATTGATCGCCTGCTTGATCAGGCCCAGGCCGAAGGTCGGCTGCGAGGCAAAGTGCAGCGCCATCTGCTGCGCCGTGGCGGAGAGCTGGTCGTCGTCCACCACCTGCCAGATCATCCCCCACGCCTGCGCCTGCTCGGCGCTGAGTTTGTCCCCGAGCAGCGCCAGCCCCATGGCGCGGGCGCGTCCGGCCACGCGCGGCAGCAGCCACGTGCCGCCGCAGTCCGGCACCAGGCCGAGCTTGCTGAAGGCCATCACGAAGTTGGCCGACCGGGCGGCAATCACCGTGTCGCAGCCGAGCGCCAGCGTAGCTCCCGCGCCAGCCGCCACCCCGTTAACCGCGCAGATGACCGGCTTCGGCAGCTTTGCCAGGCGGCGCACCAGCGGGTTGTAGAAGGTTTCGACAGACATTCCCAGATCCGGCGCCGGGCCGTTGGGGTCGACGTTACGGTCGTTCAGATCCTGACCGGCGCAGAACCCGCGTCCTGCCCCGGTGATCAGCAGGCAGCGGATGGCGTCATCGCGCTCGGCCTGCTTCAGGCACTCGGCAAGCTGCTGGTGCATCACGTCGTTAAAGCTGTTCAGACGCTCCGGACGGTTCAGCGTAATGGTCATTACGCCCTGTTCTACGTGACTGAGAATAAATTCCACAATTAGCGTCCTTTAAAGTCGGGGGTGCGTTTTTGTAAGAAGGCGTCGATACCTTCCCGGCGGTCTTCGGTGGCGGAAAGCAGCGTAAACAGCTGGCGCTCCTGGGCCAGACCGGCCTGTAGCGGCACCTCCTGCGACTGCCGCAGCGCCTGCTTCGCCGCCTGCAGCGCCAGCGGAGAGTGTCGCGCCATCAGCGCCGCCTGCTTCAGGGCGTACTCCAGTGTCAGAGACGCCGGGAAGATATCGCTCACCAGCCCGGTGCCCAGCGCCTGCTCTGCGGTAATGCTCTCGCCGGTCAGCACCATTTTGCTGGCCAGGGATTTACCGACGCTGCGGATAAGACGCTGGGTGCCGCCCGCGCCGGGCATGATGCCCAGCGTGATTTCCGGCAGGCCGAAACGGGCGTTATCGCCAGCAATGATCACGTCGCACAGCAGCGCCAGCTCGCAGCCTGCGCCCAGCGCGAAGCCGTTCACGGCAGCAATCAGCGGTTTGTTAAACGCGTTAATGCGCGCCCATAGCTGCGGGCGGATATCGTTCAGGGTGGCGGGCAGGTCCTTCTCCGCCATTTCGTTGAGATCGGCCCCGGCGGCAAAGCAGCGCTCGCTGCCGTAAATCACGCAGACGGCGATGTCGGCATCCACGGCGGCAGCCTCAAGCTGTTCCGCAAGCTGCGCCAGCAGCGCATTGTTAAGGGCATTGCGCGCCTCCGGACGGTTCAGAGTCAGCTGCAGCACGCGGCCATGACGGGTAACAATCAGTTCGCTCATGCCATCCCCTTCGCGTCAAAGTCGACAATCACGTCGGCGGTTAACGGCAGCGACTGACAGCTCAGTACGTACCCGGCGGCCAGCTCGTCCGGCTCCAGGCTGTAGTTGGTTGCCATGTCCACCTTGCCGCGCAGCACTTTGCATTTGCAGGTGGCGCACACGCCGCCCTTGCAGGCATACGGCAGATCCGCTCCCTGACGCAGGGCAGCATCAAGAATGCTTTCGTCGTCCGCCGTCAGGGTGATTTCACGGTCGCGCCCGTCCTGGCGCACGGTCACTTTTTGACCCTCCGCCTGCACGTGCACCGCGCGCTTAACGGAGATTCCGGAGGTGTTAAAGCGCTCAAGGTGAATGGATTTTTCCGGCATCCCCAGCGCCTTCAGCGTCGCTTCGGCGTCGTCCATCATCGCCGACGGGCCGCAGATAAAGGCCTCGTCATACTGGCGGAAGTTGATCAGGGTTTTCGCCAGCGCCTGCAGCTTTTCCCCGTCGATGCGGCCATAGAGCAGGTCGCTGTCCAGCCGCTCCTGGCTGAAGATGGAGACCAGCTGCAGCCGCTGCGGGTATTTGTCCTTCAGGTCCGCCAGCGCCTGGCGGAACATCATGCTCTGGCTGCTGCGGTTGCCGTAGATCAAGCTGAAATGGCTGTTGGGTTCGGTTGAAAGCGTGGCGGAGATAATCGCCAGCATCGGGGTGATCCCGGAGCCTGCGGCAATTGCCAGGTAGTGGCCTTCGCGTTCAGCCTGCGGCTGGTAGCCAAACTGCCCTTGAGGAACCATCACCTCCAGCGCCATGCCCGCTTTGATCTCATCCCGGGCATAGCGGGAAAAGCGCCCACCGTCGATGGCTTTGACCGCCACGCTGATCTCACCCGGCGCGGTGCTGCGGCAGATGGAGTAGCAGCGGCGCAGCTCGTCTTCGCCCAGCGTCGTTTTCAGGGTCAGGTGCTGGCCGGGGCGGAAGCGGTAGGCCTCCTGCAACGCCTGCGGCACCGCGAAGGTGATGGTTACCGCGTCGCGGGTTTCGGGTTCCACTTTTGCCACTGTTAATGAATGAAACGTTGTCATGGCAGCCTCAAATACATTTGAAATAGTCGAAGGGTTCGCGGCAGGTATTGCAGCGGTAGAGCGCTTTGCAGGCCGTCGAGCCAAATTCACTGATAAGGGAGGTGTCGGTGCTGGCGCAGCGCGGGCAGCTCACCTCTGCCGGGGCGTGCGCGTGGCAGCTATGCCCCACCGGTGGGCTGATGCCGTACGCCCGCAGGCGCTCGCGCGCGTCGGCGGTCATCCAGTCGGTGGTCCAGGCAGGTTCAAGCTGGAGCACGATGTGCACGGGGGTGAAGCCGTGCGCGGTCATCGCCTCGCGGATCGCCCCCAGCAGGTGTTCCGTTGCCGGGCAGCCCGAGTAGGTTGGCGTGAAGCCAATCACCCAGCCTTCCCCCTGCGCCTTCACGCTGCGCACCATGCCTAAATCGGTGATGGTTAACACCGGCACTTCCGGATCGGGGATCTGGCTTAACAGCGACCAGATCTGCGGAATTTGCGCAGGCGCGATGTCGACGAGGCGTTGCATAGCGTTCTCCTTTACCACTGCTGACCGGGATACGCGCGCTGGAGATACTGCATTTCCGCCAGCATCGGACCCAGATGTTCGGTATGAAGCCCCTTCTTGCCCCCGGTGCGGTACGCCACCTCTGCGGGAACCTGCAGACAGGCTTCTTTCAGACCAGCAAACACTTCGCTTTCCCACGGCTGGCGCAGGGTTCGCGGATCCACCGCCACGCCAGCGTCAATCAGCTCAAGCTCGACCTCATCGGCGTCAAACAGCTCCGCCGTAAAACGCCACAGGCTGTCGATGGCCTGCTGCATTTTTTGCGCGGAGGTTTCGGTCCCGTCGCCCAGCCGCACCAGCCAGCCGCGGCTGAAGCGCAGGTGGTAGCGCGCCTCTTTGATCGCTTTGGCGGCGATGGCAGCAAGCTGGCCGTCGCTGCTCTGTGTCAGGCGTTCGTACAGCGCCACGTTCCAGGCATCCATCAGGTACTGGCGTGCAATCGTGTCGGCGAAGCTGCCGTTCGGCTGCTCCACCAGCAGGACGTTGCGGAACTGGCGCTCGTCGCGGCCAAACGCCAGCGTGTCTTCATCGCCCGGGCCTTCTAATTCCGCGGCATAGGTCAGAAAATTGCGCGCCTGCCCCAGCAGGTCGAGGCCGATATTGGCGAGCGCGAGGTCAATTTCCAGTTCAGGCGCGTGGCCGCACCAGGCGCCGAGACGCTGGGAGAGCACCAGACCGTTGTCGCCCAGGCGCAGGGCATAGGCAGTCACTGAGTTCATTCTTTGCCTCACATATGCTCGATGCCGTCAGGGATGGTGTAGAACGTCGGATGGCGGTAAACCTTGCTTTCCGCCGGGTCGAAGAAATCGCCGCTCTCTTCTGGCTGGGAGGCCACAATTTCACTCGCCTTCACCACCCAGATAGAACACCCTTCGCTGCGGCGGGTGTAGGCATCACGGGCATTTTCCAGCGCCATGCGATCGTCGGCGGCATGCAGGCTGCCCACGTGACGGTGCGATAACCCTTGTTTGCTGCGTACGAACACTTCGTACAGCGGCCAGTAGACATTGCTCATGGTTATTTCCTCTTATGCGGCCTGACGGGTACGTTGTTTTTCGGCGTGCGCCAGCGCGGCTTCCCGCACCCACGCCCCGTCGTCCCAGGCTTTGCGTTTCGCGGCCAGACGTTCGTGGTTACAGATGCCGCGCCCGTTAATGACCTCGTCAAACTCCTGCCAGTCGATCTCGCCGAAGCGGTAGTGACCGCTCTCTTCATCGAAACGCAGGTCCGGATCCGGCACCGTCATGCCGAGCATCTCCACCTGCGGCACCGTGTTGTCGACAAAGCGCTGGCGCAGCTCGTCGTTGCCAAAGCGTTTGATTTTCCAGGCCAGGCTGCGGGCGCTGTTCGGCGAGTTATCGTCGTTCGGCCCGAACATCATCAGCGCCGGCCACCAGAAGCGGTTGATGGCGTCCTGCAGCATCTGACGCTGATCCTCACTGCCCTGCGCCAGCGCCATGCAGGCTTCAAAGCCCTGACGCTGGTGGAAGCTCTCTTCTTTACAGATTTTCACCATCGCCCGGGCATACGGGCCGTAGGAGGTTCGGCACAGCGCCACCTGGTTGACGATGGCCGCGCCGTCCACCAGCCAGCCGATCACGCCGATATCAGCCCAGCTCAGGGTCGGATAGTTGAAGATGGAGGAGTATTTCATCTTGCCGTCGAGCATCTTCTGGTAGATGTCTTCCCGCGCGCAGCCCAGCGTTTCCGCCGCGCTGTAGAGGTAAAGCCCGTGTCCGGCTTCGTCCTGCACTTTCGCCAGCAGGATCGCTTTTCGGCGCAGCGTCGGCGCGCGGGCTATCCAGTTCCCTTCCGGGAGCATGCCGACAATTTCGGAGTGCGCGTGCTGACCAATCTGGCGGATCAGCGTTTTACGGTAGGCTTCCGGCATCCAGTCCTGAGGCTCAATCGCCGTCTCCTGCGCTATGCGCTGCTCAAACCGTTGTTCTTGCGTCACGTCATCACCTTTATGATTCGTTAGTTTGCAAATTAAAGCGAAATGTTGAATCACTTTGTTTTTTAAAAGTTACACAAAGGTTAAATATAACCCCAAGAATTGTTTCCCGGTTTTGTGATGCTGCTCGCAAGGCTTTTACGCCATGCCTTTTACAAAGCGCCTTTACGCGACGCGATTCATCCAGCCAGATCACAACGTTAACAATTCATTAAAAACACAGCTTGATTTTTATGATTCGCGATCAAACTATTAATAGTGAAATCACGAAACATTTGGAGATAAGCGATGCAGCAGTTAGCCAGCTTCTTGTCCGGTACCTGGCAGTCTGGCCGGGGCCGCGAACGCGCGATTCATCACGCCATCAGCGGCGAAGCACTCTGGGAAGTGACCAGCGAAGGGCTGGACATGGCGGCCGCCCGTCGCTATGCCATTGAGCATGGGGGCGAGGCATTGCGCGCCATGACCTTTATTGAACGTGCCGTCATGCTGAAAGCGGTGGCGAAACACCTGCTCGGCGAAAAAGAGGCGTTTTATGCCCTGTCCGCCCAGACGGGCGCGACGAAGGCGGACAGCTGGGTCGATATTGAAGGCGGCATCGGCACCCTCTTCACTTACGCCAGCCTGGGCAGCCGCGAGCTGCCGGACGACACGCTGTGGCCGGAAGATGAGCTAATCACCCTGTCGAAAGAAGGCGGCTTTGCGGCACGCCACGTTCTGACCTCGAAATCCGGCGTGGCGGTACACATCAACGCCTTCAACTTCCCCTGCTGGGGAATGCTGGAAAAACTCGCGCCGACCTGGCTTGCCGGGATGCCCGCCATCATCAAGCCCGCCACCGCTACCGCGCAGGTGACGCAGGCGATGGTCAAATCCATCGTGGACAGCGGACTGGTGCCGGACGGCGCCATCAGCCTGATTTGCGGCGGCGCGGGCGATCTGCTCGACCAGCTCGACAGCCAGGACGTGGTGACCTTTACCGGCTCCGCCAGCACCGGGCAAAGCCTGCGCGTGCACCCGAATATTGTGGCGAATTCGATTCCGTTCACCATGGAA
Organism: Enterobacter cloacae complex sp. P27C; assembly: GCF_014895705.1. NCBI lineage: Bacteria > Pseudomonadati > Pseudomonadota > Gammaproteobacteria > Enterobacterales > Enterobacteriaceae > Enterobacter > Enterobacter cloacae complex sp. P27C. Next base: position 657,854 of record NZ_JADBQB010000001.1, on the reverse strand, counting down.
GCCGACTCCCTGAACTGCTGCGTGTTGGGTGAAGACGTCACGCCGGAGCAGCCGGAGTTTGCCCTGTTCATTCGGGAGGTGGTCCGCGAAATGACCGCCAAGGCCGGGCAGAAATGTACCGCCATTCGCCGGATTATCGTCCCGCAAAGCCAGGTTGATGCCGTCAGCCAGGCGCTGATTGCCCGTCTGGAAAAGGTGGTGATGGGCGACCCGGCGCAGGAAGGGGTGAAGATGGGGGCGCTGGTCAACGCTGAACAGCGCGAAGACGTGCAGGAGAAAGTGGATCGGCTGGTCGCCTCAGGCTGCCAGATCCGTCTGGGTGGCAAAGCGGATTTGCAGGCCGCGGGGGCGTTCTTCCCGCCGACCCTGCTGTTCTGCCCGCAGCCGGATGAAACCCCGGCGGTGCACGATACCGAAGCCTTCGGCCCGGTCGCCACGCTGATGCCGTATCGCAGTGCAGAGCACGCCATGCAGCTTGCCCGCGCGGGCGGCGGCAGCCTGGCAGGGACGCTTGTCACCGCAGACCTGAACATTGCCCGCCAGTTTATTGCCGGCGCGGCGCGCGCCCACGGGCGTATTCAGATCCTTAACGAAGAATCATCAAAAGAGTCTACCGGCCACGGCTCCCCGCTTCCTCAGCTAATGCACGGCGGCCCTGGCCGCGCGGGCGGCGGCGAAGAGCTGGGCGGCCTGCGCGCGGTGAAGCACTACCTGCAGCGCACCGCGATTCAGGGCAGCCCGACGATGCTGGCCGCCATCGGCAAGCAGTGGGTGCGTGGCGCAGCGGTGCAGGAAGATCGCGTCCATCCGTTCCGTAAATACTTTGAGGAACTGCAGCCGGGCGACAGCCTGCTGACGCCGCGCCGCACGCTGACGGAGGCGGACATCGTCAATTTTGCCTGCCTGAGCGGCGACCACTTTTATGCCCATATGGATAAGATCGGAGCGGCAGAGTCGATCTTTGGCGAGCGCGTGGTTCACGGCTACTTCCTGATCTCCGCCGCGGCGGGACTGTTCGTTGATGCAGGCGTCGGGCCGGTGATTGCCAACTACGGCCTGGAAAACCTGCGCTTTATCGAGCCGGTCAAGCCGGGCGACACCATCCAGGTGCGTCTGACCTGCAAGCGCAAAACGCTGAAGAAACAGCGTACCGCCGAGGAAAAACCGACCGGCGTGGTGGAATGGGCGGTAGAGATTTTCAACCAGCACCAGCAGGCCGTGGCGCTCTACTCCATTCTGACGCTGGTGGCGCGCCAGCGGGGTGATTTCAGCTAACGTTCTCCCTCATCCTGACCCTCTCCCCAACGGGGAGAGGAGATTGCTCTGCACGTCCTGTGATTTATCTCAGCGTCTTTTTTAACCTGGCAAGACCAACAAATAACCTGGCAGATGCAGGCAAACGCTTTTCTCAGGCGCCTGTCAGGATAAGGCTGTCACAACACAATAAACCCTAAAAACACAACAAGATGAGGTCTACGATGGGAAGCAATTCTTCTTTTTCTGCCCGTAGAACGGCGCTTGCTATGGCCGTTGCGCTTTGTTGCGCCTGGCAATCCCCTGCTTTCGCCCACGGCAGCGAGGCGCATATGGTCCCGATGGACAAAACACTGCAGGATTTTGGCGCGGACGTTCAGTGGGATGATTACGCACAGATGTTCACCATTGCGAAAGACGGCGCCTTCGTGAAGGTCAAACCGGGCGCAAAGACGGCCATCGTCAACGGTCACCCCCTCAATCTTGAAGTGCCGGTAGTGATGAAGGACAAAAAAGCCTTTATCTCAGAGACCTTCATCAACGATGTTTTCCAGTCTGGTCTTGACCAGACCTTCCAGGTTGAAAAACGTCCTCACCCGCTAAACGCGCTCACGGCGGACGAAATTAAGCAGGCTGTCGGGATTGTGAAAGCCTCGGCGGATTTTAAACCCAATACCCGCTTTACCCAGATCGCCCTTGCGCAACCAGAGAAAGCCAAAGTGTGGGACTTTGTGCTCAACGGTACGGCAGTGGACGTCCCTCGCCAGGCGAAGATCGTCATGCTCGACGGCAAGCACGTTATCGAAAGCGTAGTGGACCTGAAGGATAAAAAAATCCTGCGCTGGGAGCCGGTGAAGGACGCGCACGGCATGGTGCTGCTGGATGATTTCACCGCGGTTCAGCAGATCATTAACGAGAGCCCGGAGTTTGCCGAGGTGCTTAAAAAACACGGCATCACCGACCCGAAAAAAGTGATCACCACGCCGCTTACCGTCGGCTACTTCGACGGTAAAGACGGCCTGAAGCAGGAAGACCGCCTGCTTAAGGTGGTGAGCTATCTGGACGTCGGCGACGGCAACTACTGGGCCCACCCGATCGAGAACCTCGTGGCCGTGGTCGATCTTGAGCAGAAAAAAATTCAGAAGATCGAAGAAGGTGCCGTTGTGCCGGTTCCGATGACTCCGCGCCCCTATGACGGCCGCGACCGTGTCGAGACGCCGAAAAAGCCGCTCGACATCATTGAGCCGGAAGGCAAGAACTACACCATTACCGGCGACATGGTGCACTGGCAGAACTGGGATTTCCACCTGAGCCTGGATTCCCGCGTCGGCCCGATGATTTCGACCGTCACTTACAACGACAACGGGAAAAAGCGTCAGGTGATGTATCAGGGATCGCTCGGCGGCATGATTGTCCCGTACGGCGATCCGGACGTGGGCTGGTACTTCAAGGCCTATCTCGACTCCGGCGACTACGGCATGGGCACCCTGACCTCGCCGCTGGTGCGCGGTAAAGACGTGCCGTCCAACGCCGTGATGCTCAACGAAACCATCCCGGACTACACCGGCACGCCGATGGAGATCCCGCGCGCGATTGCGATTTTCGAACGCTACGCGGGGCCAGAATATAAACATCAGGAGATGGGCAAGCCGAACGTCAGCGCCGAACGCCGCGAGCTGGTGGTGCGCTGGGTGAGTACCGTGGGCAACTACGATTACATCTTCGACTGGGTGTTCCACGAAAACGGCACCATCGGCATTGACGCCGGTGCAACGGGTATCGAGGCGGTGAAAGGCGTGCAGGCAAAAACCATGCATGATGCCACCGCCAAAGACGACACAAAGTACGGCACGCTGATCGATCATAATATCGTGGGCACCACGCACCAGCACATCTATAACTTCCGTCTTGATATGGACGTGGACGGCATTAACAACAAGCTGGTGGCGATGGACCCGGAAGTGAAGCCGAATACCGCCGGCGGCCCGCGCACCAGCACCATGCAGGTCAATCAGTACGATATTGATACCGAACAGCAGGCGGCACAGAAGTTTGACCCGGGCACCATCCGATTGCTGAGCAACACCAGCAAGGAGAACCGCATGGGCAACCCGGTCTCGTACCAGATTATCCCTTACGCGGGCGGTACCCATCCGGTGGCGACCGGCGCGAAATTTGCCCCGGACGAGTGGATCTACCATCGTCTGAGCTTTATGGATAAACAGCTGTGGGTGACGCGTTACCACCCAGACGAGCTGTATCCGGAAGGGAAATTCCCTAACCGCTCCATCCACGACACGGGCCTCGGACAATACAGCAAGGATAACGAATCGCTGAACAACCAGGATGACGTGGTGTGGATGACCACCGGCACCACCCACGTCGCACGCGCGGAAGAGTGGCCGATCATGCCGACGGAATGGGTGCATACCCTGCTTAAACCGTGGAACTTCTTCGACGAGACGCCAACGCTCGGGAAGAAAAAAGACGAAAAATAACCATCCGCCGGGCAATTGCCCGGTTTTTTTTGCCCTGGCGTTTGAGGATCGTCCTGGCTTGCTTATAGTTACTGATATCTCACCTGCATGATTTTTCCCCCGGACGGGAAAGGGCTTTATGGAAAAAAGAAAAAAACCGACGCTGGAACGGGCAACCTGGCCGACGCGCCACGCCATGGTTATGCACGGGCTGGCGATGAACCTGCCCTGGCTGGCTTTCGTCAACATCAGCTTCGCCGTGATGATTCTGCTGCGCCATGTTCTGCTTAACGCCAGCGATCCCCTTTATCCCCACTTGCCGCATATGATGAAAATGGTCGACGCTTCGATGCTCGGCATTATTATCCTCTCGGCTGCACTGATCCTTATGGGCTGGCGGCGCATCGCCGGTATCAGCGTAGTGCTGTGTATCTGTAGCGCTATCTGGTCGATATCATGCTTCTGGTTTATCACCGATTTACTGCTGCCCCACGTCTGGCCGCTGTGCGTTATTTTATTACTCGCAGGGTTAACGGCCCTCTACTTTTACCCTGTGGGTTTGCTCGCCTTCGTGCTCCCGCTCTGGATAACCTTGCCGATTGCAAGCTGGGTACTGAATGATGGCCTTAATCTTCACTTCGTTATCATCTGGAGCGTCTTTTCGCTGATCCTGATCTGCGGGCGATTCATCCTCTTAAGCTGGTTTGACGAGGCCTGGCGACGTAACCAGCAAAACCAGCTGCTGATCTCACGACTGGATGCGCTGGCGCATCAGGATCCGTTAACCACAACCGCCAACCGCCGGAAGATGGAGGTGGTGCTGGAGAACGCGGTTGAGCAGAAGAAACCGTTCTCGCTGATTATGCTGGATATTGACTATTTCAAACGCTACAACGACACCTACGGTCACCAGGCGGGTGACGACTGTCTGACGCGGGTGGCGCGGGTGCTGAAGCAGTCGGTGCGAACGCCCGACGATGTGGTGTCACGCTACGGCGGCGAGGAGTTTGTGGTGATCCTGTTTAACTGCCCGGAAAATATCGCGGAAAAAGTTGCGGTACGCATTCAGGACGGCCTGCGCGCGGAGTCGATACCGCACAGCGCGTCATCCGTCAGCGATCGTGTCACCGTGAGTATGGGGATTGCGGGTATGGTCGAGGGGCTTGCGGGTACCGAGATTATTGCCCGCGCCGATGCGGCGCTGTACCGGGCGAAAGAGGCCGGACGGGATCGGTGGTCTTTATAACATGTCGGGTGGCGGCGACGCTTTACCCGACCTACAAAAATTCGCCGGGTGCGGCCTGATGCCCTCACCCTGCCCCTCTCCCACGGGAGAGGGAACAAACACTAAAAAGGCAACCTCCCTGTTGCCTTTTGCTTTTACTAGTAGCGCACGCAAACCGACTTGGTTTCGCACCAGCCGTCCAGCCAGTCCGGGCCAAAATCACGTCCTGTACCAGACTGCTTCATCCCGCCGAACGGCAGGTTGGCGTCAATCAGCGTATGGCTGTTCACCCATACGGTGCCCGCCTGCAGCCGATCGGTGTACTCCAGCGCCTTGCTGATATTCTGCGTCCAGACGCTGGCCGTCAGGCCATATTCGGTGTCGTTTGCCAGCTGGAGCGCCTCTTCTCCGTCGGATACTCGCACCAGGTTGACCACCGGACCAAACACCTCTTCTCGGGTTAACCGCAGCGCGGCATCCGGGTTCACCACCAGCGTAGGCGACACGTAATAGCCTTTGCCCTCCGGGCCGCGATTACCGACGATCAGCTCCGCATTGCGCGACGTCGCCTCGTCGAGGAATGTCTGCACCTTATCGCAGTGGGCGCGCGACACCAGCGGGTTGATAAACGCCTCCGGCGACATGCCCGGCCCGACGCTCAGGGATTTCACCGCCTGTTCGAACCCGCTCACCAGCGTGTCAAACAGCGGGGCTTCAATGTAGATGCGCGAGCTCGCCGCGCACACCTGCCCCTGGTTCAGGAAGCTGCCGATCATTAATCCTTCTATCACCCATGCGGGGTCCGCATCCTTCAGCACGATGGCCGGGTTTTTCCCGCCCAGCTCCAGGGTCACCCCGGTTAGCGTGTCCGCCGCCGCGCGGGCAATTTGCTTACCCGTTGCCGTTGAGCCGGTAAAGCTCACCTTCGCAATATGCGGGTGCGAGGTCAGCGCTGCGCCACACACCGCGCCGCTGCCGGTTACCACGTTGAACACCCCGTCCGGGATGCCCGCTTCGCTGGCCAGCTCCGCCACGCGCAGCATGGTCAGCGGCGTGGTTTCAGACGGCTTAATGACGATAGAGCAGCCCGCGGCCAGCGCTGGCATCACTTTCCACATCCCGATCATCAGCGGGAAGTTCCAGGGCACAATCCCGGCCACCACACCAACCGGCTCCTTACGCGTCCACGCCTGGTAGCGCGCCCCCTGCGGCAGCGGGATGGAAAGATCGAGGGTTTTGCCCGCAATTTTGGTGGTCAGCCCGGCGGTATAGCGCATCCAGTTGAGGGTGCAGCCCACTTCAAAAGCCCGGGAGATGTTAATTGATTTGCCCTGCTCCAGCGTTTCAAGCTGGGCCAGCTCCTCGCCGTGCTGTTCGACCAGATCGGCGAAATGGAGCAGGATCCGCTCGCGCTCCGCCGGTAATTTTCCGGCCCAGCTGCGGGCGACAAAGGCGCGCCAGCCGGACATAACGGCCCGGTCAACGTCATCGACGCTGGCATCGGCGGTCGAGGCAATCACATCGCCCGTGGCCGGGTTGTAGACGTTCAGCCGCTTTTCACTGTCCGACGCGGCCTGACGCCCTTCAATCCACAGGCCGTGGTGTCGGTCTAAAAACTGCTGCACGGCAGGCAGAACAGCCACCTGTGATTCAGACATAGGATACTCCTTCGTTATTCTTCGCAGGGTGTTCATCCAGTCTATGTGGGGTTTTGCATTCTCGCTTTTGTCTCTGTGACATTCGCTTTGCCACCTGTGACAGGTGCCGCAAATCGCGATAATCGCCGCTTATATCGCTGTTACCGGTGAGTGTTCTTTCCTATAGTCAGCCTCATAGCTCTGACAAAATGCAACACAAATGCAACAATGCGAAAACGTTGACGGTGCAGCGAGAGAAACGATGGCGTGTGCAAGCGAGCAGGAACAGTATCAGCAGTGGCTGGCGCAGATTAACCAGGTTTGCGGGCGTTTTAACGCGCAGCCCACCGAGGGAAAGTTCTACGGCGAGCTGGAGACCAGCTATGCGCGCAGCCTGAAGCTCAGTACCGTCACCGCAGGCGGCGTTAACCTGTTCCGCTCCCGTCATGAGATTAAGCAGAGTAACGATGCCTGGTTCTATACCGTGTTTCAGCTCGAAGGGAGTGCGGAAATTGAGCAGGATGACCATCGCGCGGTACTCAGAACCGGTGATATTACGCTGATTGATGCCTCACGCCCGTGCTCGATCAACTGGCAGGAAAAGTCCCGCCAGATTTCGCTCCTGGTTCCCCGTCAGATTATCGAGCAGCAGTGCCGCTTTCAGGAGATAAGCTGCGCGCTCGCCCTTTCCCGCACCTTACCCACGGTACAGCTGAGCCATCGCCTGCTGATGGAAAGTATGAACAACCGCGACCTGAGTGACCGGGAGAGTGAAGCGGCGCTTGAGGCGATGGTCTGCCTGCTGCGCCCCGCGTTCCAGCAGCGCGACGTGATTCAGCCGCGCAAGGAGCGCCAGTTCCAGCACGTTGTGGCGCTGATTGACAACCATATTCAGTCTGAATCGCTGCGTCCGGAATGGATTGCCGCTGAGAGCGGAATGTCCGTGCGCAGCCTCTACCGCATGTTTGCCGAGAAGGGGCTGGTGGTGGCGCAGTACATTAAAAACCGTCGTCTGGATCTCTGCGCTCAGGAATTGCAGTCAACCGGCGACGATGAAAAGCTGGCGGGCATTGGCTACAGCTGGGGATTCACCGACCATAGCCACTTTTCAACGGCCTTTAAGCAGCGTTTTGGCGTCTCGCCGGGTGAATACCGCAAGCGCTACCGTTAGCTATTTTTTCAGCCACTTACCGTTAATGCCCTTCACGTACTCGCCCGGCTGCGCGCGGGCCACCAGCTTTTGCCCCGCCATTTTCGCCACTTCATCAACCGGCAAATTATTGCTGTCGGCCAGCTTCTGATAGCTCTCCGTGCGCGCTGCGTTAATGCGATTCACCAGCTCCAGCGTTTCGGCATCCTGTTGGATCGGAGCAAGATAGCCGCTCAGGGTTTCCCCCACGCGCCCCTGCGCGCGGGCATCGTTTAAGGTCAGCGCAGCCGCCTGCACGTTTATACTCAGGGCCAGTAAAATCAACGCTAATCGTTTCATGGCATCCTCAGAACAGATCGCTGCGCGATTTCAGCAGGGCTTCAACGTCTTTATCGACCTTGATGTGGATCTCGTGTTCAATTTTGACATTCATATTGATGGTAATCGGCTCCTTTGGCGCAGCGACTTCAATGCGCGGCGTACAGCCGGTCAGTAGCGCGGCAACGGTGAGCGCACCAGCCATCTTTTTCATTGTTGTTCCTCACTTTCCTTGCCAGTCGAACTGCGGAGACCGGGAATCACCGCGTGTTGCTCAAACCAGGTTTGCAGGTTGTCGCCAAAACGCAGGCTGCGCCACAGGGTAAAGACATTCTCGTCATGGGTATAGTTCAGATTGACGGAGCTGCTTTTGCCGTCCACGCGGCTGGTCCCCTTGATGGTCGCCTGCATGGTTAATTCACCCAGGTTATCTAAATTGATTCTCGTCCACGACTGCGAAATTTCCATGTAGCGGAGCCAGTTAATCGCTGCGCCCGCGACCATATTATCCTTCACGATGGCGTCTGCCGTATCTTTGTCGATGCGCAGCGTCATTGGCCCCGGGTTGGTCAGCCAGCCATCTTTAATGATCCATTTTTCATTGTCCAGCCAGAACGGCAGCGCCCCGCTCACCGGGCCCGACAGGGTAAACTGCTTCGGGTTGACGGCGCTGATAAGCTCGCTTGAGGAGATATTGTCCACGCGCAGCAGGGCCGGATCGTGCTGCGGCATCCGCAGCTGCTGCATGGTGATCTTCCCGCCGAGCGTTTCTACCTTAACGTTGGTGAGCAGCAGCGGGTTGTCCTCCGTCCAGGGGTAATTCCCCTGCAGGTCCGCGGTAATGTTGCGCGCGGTCACCAGGTTTTCCACTTCGCCAATGCGCAACGTGACCGGGCCGCGCGTGCCCAGGGACCAGGTGCCCTCGCTGAAGCGGAACGGCAGCACAAAATCGACGCCGTTGATCTGGTTGTCCGGCATCCAGGCGCTGCCGGATTTCAGCACGCCGTGTCCCCCCGCCTCAAAGCCCTGATCGGGGGCCGCCGAGAAAGCAACCTGCGCATAGAGTTCTCCGTCACGCAGCGTCATTTTCCAGTCCGGCGGGACCAGCGGCTGGAAGACGGTGAGCGACTGTTTCGGCCACCAGGCCTGCCCGCGAAGGCGCTCGCCATCCCAGCGTCCGTTCACCTGTACCGGGCCGATGTTGTCCGCATGGAGGTCGCCCTTAAACTGAAAAACAGTCGGGTCGGTACCGTCGACGCTGAAGGTCAGGACCGAGGGTGGCAATACGCTGCCGCCGGAGAACCGGGTTTGCCCGGCATTCAGCGACAGCGCGCCGCTGAATGCGGGTTTTTCGGCATCGCGCAGCCAGCGTACAGGCCGATCCAGCATCAGACGCGGCTTGCTGACCTCCATGGTGCCGTACTGGAGCTTGTCAAAACCGGTGGAGAGCGCCGTCAGTTCAATAAGGTTGTCGCGCCACTCGCCTTTCCCGGCGACATCCCAGCGGGCATGCATCGGCGTAAAGCCGCCTTTTCCCCAGTAGCGCCACTGCCACAGGCCGTTATCAGGTAAAAAGTCGTTGGCCTGACCGTCCAGGTGGAGTTCAAAACCGCCCATCTCGTTTTCATGGGCACGCAGAATAGCCTGCAGACGCCCGTCCACGCCCTTCTGGGTGAGCTTCACGCCCGCCAGCGGCCAGCGGATTTCATCGATATCGAGTGAGTCAATAATGCGCCCGCGCGAGCGGAGCAGCGCGCCGGGCTCAAAAGCAAGCTGCGGTTCATACAGGCTGCCGGTCAGTGTGGCGGGCAATTTGGCGTAAAGAATGAGATCGTTTTGCTTCGCCTCGCCGCTCAGATGCAGCGGCATGTTGCTGTTTTCCATGCTGAGCCTGCCGGGCCCAATGTTCAGTACCGCGTTACCTTTACCCGCATCGCCTTGCGTCAACACGTTCAGTCGTCCGGTCAGGGTGGCTTTCTCCAGCCCCTGCTGCCAGTTGTCGGCGCGAAGGGACACGCGCCCGCTCAGCGGCATACCCGAAAGATCCCAGTTCCAGCGCCCGTCGCTGATGTTCAGCTGTTCCGCCGTGATCTGCCACGGCAGGTCGAGAAGCGGATCGGGGTTATCCCGCGCCATCACCACCAGCTGTCCCTGATTGTCTTCCCAGTCGAGATCGGCATCGACCAGAGACGTTAACTGTGGCACGTTAAAGGTCGCGACCGCGTGGCCTTTCACCGGCACGCCGTCCGGCACCAGCGGCAAAGTGAACTCGCCCACCAGCTTAATCGGCTGCGCCTGGTCAGGGAGCTGAACATCGAACTGGCTGACCGAGAGCGTCTGGCCGCGAAGCGTGCCTTTGATGCTGACCTTTTCGCCTCTGTAAGCGATCTCCTGGCTGGAGGGCGTCAGTGACGCATTAAGCTCGCCCTGCCACTGCTGCCAGGGCGAGAGCGTCAGACGGTGAATGGTGAGCCAGGTATTGGGCAACATAGCCTGCCACTGGGCCAGCGTTTTGGGGGCGACCGTTGAGGGTGCAGACTGGGGAATTTTGCTCAGGCAGACGGTGTTAAGATCCAGCGCGCCGATATCCAGTTTCCAGCGGCTCGGATGTGACAGCGTCACGTTATCGATGCGGGCAATTTCGCAGTCTTCCACCAGATAGCGAAGATCGGGGATCACCAGCGCGTGGCGAGTCAGTTTTGGGCTTTCTTCGAAAGCAATGCGCGTCCCGACGGGGAGCCAGATCCCGGCGAGCGTCGGCACCCACTGGGCGAGCGTCATCAGCAGCGTCAGCGGCACCAAAATCAACAGCAGTAAAACCGCAATGGCGGCTTTGTATTTACCCTTCATGGGCAGTTAATATCCTGATTTTTCGAAAGAATTAAGCCGGCAATGCCGAATATTGTCGCATGTTTGGCGGTTGAGTTGAAGTTAACCACAAGATAAAGGATAGATGCTGTAAAGAGTATGAGAAAACTTTTTGCTATGCGTAACCTAAAGAACACATTTTAGATTCAGTGGGTTACGCATTATCTCAGACGTAAAAACGGGAAAACACTGCGTAACTAATACCTGTTCCTGGGCATTGCCAATAGGTAGAGCATGGCAAATATCAACGACCCCCAATACACTGAATCGTACCGCCATGGATCAAAATCGATATGTAAAAAACCGCGAACAAACTCATAGCCGTTGGCAAAAACATTAATCTGGATGGCTGCAATCGCTATCACAAACAGCGTATAGGCAATGAACAATGGATATTTACGGAGCCTATTGACCTTGAGTTTTCCAATGTACAACAAGAAAAAAATTAAAATAGAAACAATGAAATAGCATAAAGCAGGTAGAATGGGGGGAGTTAATGACAACTCAAACTGTTGCGACATAATTAATTCTCTTTAGCTATCTGGTACATCTGCCAACCTGTGACGCTCCCACTGGTCAAATCCAGAGCCATCGCTGTTTTAGACGCTTCCTGCCATCCTCTGATATAATCAGATTCAATGTTGCGAAACAAACTCCACGATTTTTCTCTGGGAGCCAGAACTCTCCTGCCAGCACCGTAGGCTGATAATGATATATCAACAACGCCATAAACAATATCAGCTTCGTTATTCCCATAGCCGAGCTTCGCTGCCGCGAAACGATAAGCATCTCTTAGCGTGCCTGACCGATCTTCCCGATAAAGAAGATAGTATCCATTCTCATACATATTGTTTAACCCATGAGTAATCATAGGTGCACCATATGCGGCGCAGGCCAGTCCCAGCGATCCGACGCATAAACTAGCGCCGCCATACACTTGCGCCCCACCCGCAACGAAACCAATTTGTTTGAGGGCTAAGGTCGTCGTTGTGGTCCGATTTTTTTCAACAACGATGTAGAGCTTAGCCTTGTTGAAGGTAAGTAAATCATCCTGATCCTTGAGATGATGAATCTGTTCATCAAGTATTTGAATCCCACCTGACCACGTCAGGCAATGCGATTCGATCTCTCGTTTCAGATGATCAACAAGCTGTTGAGTTTCAAAAAACATGCCTGAAGTACCATAAAGCAAATGCTTTGTGGCAATACGTTGCGCGAGATTTTCAATCTCAACTACTTTCCCTTCGAAATGACTTTTATCCCGATTATGGTTGTACATTCGGTCTCCCTGTCATTTTTAAACGATAATGCTAATACTACCTTTGATGTTAATACATTCAAAGAGCTACGTCATATCAACAACTAAGCTTAGCCACGTTTTCAGGCTTTGGTAACCCTTGCGTTCCTGAAAATTGAAACTAACAGGCATGTCTTTTGTATAACTCGCACTTAAGAAAGCGTTGGATATGAATATCATGGAGTTAGGGTGTATATATGCTCTAGAATAATTGATAGAACTTATTGAATTCAATGATATTTTAGAAATTGTAAGATAATTTTAATCATGCTAACGTGAATGCAAAATCACTGGAGAAAGTCTTATGAAACTCGCGGTATATAGCACAAAGCAGTACGACAAAAAGTATCTGCAACATGTTAACGAAGCTTACGGGTTTGAGCTTGAATTTTTCGACTTTCTGCTGTCCGAAAAAACCGCCAAAACGGCGCACGGCTGTGAAGGCGTCTGCATTTTTGTTAACGATGACGGCAGTCGTCCGGTGCTGGAAGAGTTGAAAAAGCAGGGAGTGAAGTATATCGCCCTGCGCTGCGCCGGCTTTAACAACGTGGATCTCGACGCGGCAAAAGAGCTGGGTCTGAAGGTGGTTCGCGTCCCGGCGTACTCCCCGGAAGCGGTAGCAGAACATGCGATTGGCATGATGATGTCGCTCAACCGTCGAATTCACCGCGCTTATCAGCGTACGCGTGACGCCAACTTCTCGCTGGAAGGGCTGACCGGCTTTACCATGTACGGCAAAACCGCGGGCGTGATCGGCACCGGTAAAATTGGCGTGGCTGCCCTGCGCATTCTGAAAGGCTTCGGCATGCGTCTGCTGGCATTCGATCCGTACCCGAGCGCCGCAGCGCTGGATCTGGGCGTGGAGTACGTCGACCTGCCGACGCTATTCTCGCAGTCCGACGTGATCTCCCTGCACTGCCCGCTGACGCCGGAAAACTACCACCTGCTTAACCAGGCGGCGTTTGACCAGATGAAAGACGGCGTGATGATCATCAACACCAGCCGCGGCGGTCTGGTTGACTCTCAGGCTGCTATCGAAGCGCTGAAAACCCAGAAAATTGGCGCGCTGGGGATGGACGTGTATGAGAACGAGCGCGATCTGTTTTTTGAAGACAAGTCCAACGATGTGATCCAGGACGACGTGTTCCGCCGTCTGTCTGCCTGCCATAACGTCCTGTTTACCGGCCACCAGGCGTTTCTGACTGCCGAAGCGCTGATCAGCATTTCGGAAACCACGCTGGGGAATCTTCAGCAGTTAGAAAAGGGTGAACCGTGTCCTAACGAACTGGCTTAAATGCTAAGCCGGGTGGGGCTAAGCTTCATCCGGCGCGTTTGTTTCCCAGCTTCGGTGAGCAACGCGCCACCAGAGCAGGACGGCGGCCAGCGCAATCGCGCTCAGGACACTGAATGCCGTCGCAAACGAGTAACGACCGGCGATCGTCCCGGTTAACGCCGGGCTCATGGCTGCCCCCACTCCCTGCATCAGCATCACCACACTCTGCCCGGCATTAACGTGCCCGCTTCCGCGCAGCAGCACCACAATAAACGACGGTACGACGACACCCAGGATCCCGGCGGCGAGACCGTCGAGAATTTGTACCGGGATCATCATTAACGGCGCGTCGGTCGATGCCGCCAGCGCCGCGCGCACCGGCATAACCAGCAGTGCCAGCATAATCAAGCGCCAGTAGCCGTAGCGTTCTATTCGGCCTGCAACCCAGATGGCAACGGGGATCATCACCGCCTGCGAGATGATGACGGTGCCTGCCGCGTACAGGCCAGGGTTGATCGAGGCGGGTGCCGCGGCCACCCTCATGCTCAGCATCGGCAGCAGTGCGGCATTCGCCAGGTGGAAAAGCAGTAGCGTCAGCCCGGTCACAAACAGCGCCCGGTTTTTAATCAGCACCGCGAAGCCGGGGACAGGAACGCTACCTGAGGATGAAAGCCCTCGCGCCGCATCGTTATCAATGTCCCCATTGCGGATGGCAAGCAGCGCGCAGAGCGTCAGCAGCGTCGTGCTGGTCATCAGCAGGAAAATCCCCCCGACGCCCCAGTACCAGGCAATACCGCCTGCTATCACTGCGGTGACAAAATTACCGCCGTGATTGAACGCCTCATTTTTGCCCATCTGCGCGCTGAACCCGCGCTGGCCGGTCAGGCCCAGCGTAATCCCGGCGATGAGCGGCCCGACAAACGCCGCGCAGATGCCGGTGACCATTTGTGAGACGGCAACAACGCTGGTCTGCTGGCTAAACCAGAGCAGCAGCGTACTCAGGGTGATCAAAGTGCAGAGCAGCGCCAGCACGGCGCGTTTGTTCCGCGAAGTGTCAGTAATTACCCCCGCCGGGAGCGTAGCCAGCAATCCCGCCAGCCCACCGGCAGTCATCAGGATGCCGATATCATCGGGGCTCCAGTGGCGTTCTGTCAGAAAGATACCGAGAAAAGGACCAAGGCCATCACGGACATCCGCAATGAAAAAACTTGTCAGGCATAACGCCCGCAGCGAACGAAGAGACATACTTCCTGCCTGTAAATTATCCGGCTCGCGTTTCGCGATGACCCGCGTCCAGACGCTCGTACAATAAAGTTTAAAATGTAGCGTAGCGCTGCTTATTGAAAATCAGATGACGGCCCAAAAGACCGGATTAGCCAGGGAGGCTACGCGTCACACCAGCCTCCGACGAGCTGTAGCAAAATGTGAATAGCCGCCGGGAACATCAACAGGAAGAGTAAAACTGTCACCACAGCAATCGCCATCAGAAACTCCTTTTAAATTTTCGTTTTACGAAATCGTAGTCAGTATTTTTAATTTGTCACTGACGCTCGGCTATTTTCTTCATTATTCACGGGGACGCCCCTTTTTATTAAGACGCCCCCGTTGCTGGTTTGATTAAAATTCGCGTTTAAAACGCCGGAGCTTTACCTTTTGATTATGCTTTTGCTGCTCAAATAGCAAAGTTTTCCGTCATCTGCTTCAGTGCCCTGGACTGCTCGGTCAGCGCCTGCGATGCCGCTGCGGACTGCTCAACGAGCGCCGCATTACCCTGCGTCACGCCATCCATCTGGGTGACAGCAGCGCTGATTTGCATGATGCCCTGCATTTGCTCAACCGAGGCCATTGAAAGACTGTCCATAGTTTCAGCAAGCGTAGCCACGTTGCTCGCAGCCCGCAAAATCGTCTCTGCCGTTCTGGATGCCACCGACACACCGTTATCGACATCCTCAACGGCATGCTCAATCAGCGCCCCAATTTCTTTGGACGCCGTTGCGCTGCGCTGAGCGAGATTTCTGACTTCCGTCGCCACCACGGCGAAGCCACGACCATGCTCACCGGCACGTGCAGCCTCGACCGCCGCATTCAGCGCCAGAATATTAGTCTGGAAAGCAATCCCTTCTATAACGCTGGTGATTTCCTTTATCTTCAGGGCGTTAGCCGAGATATTCTGCATCGTTTCGCTCATTTCGCCCACGGCAGACTCACCTTCACGTGCCAGTGCTTCCGTCTTTCTTGCTGACGTTGCCGTATGCTCCGCGACCTCGGTATTGTTCCGAACGGTCATCGTCAGCTGTTCCATGCTGGCGGCAGTCTGCTGCAACGCCGCCGCCTGCTCCTCGGTACGAGACGATAACTCCATATTGCCCTGCTCGATCTCACCGGCAGCCAGATCCACCGACGTCGCGGCCTCTTTGATTTCAGTGACAAGGGTTTTCAACTGGGTCTGCATGTTGTCCAGAGCCGCAAGCAGCGTGCCGGTTTCATCCATTCGGGTAATACGTATGGTTGAGGTGAGATCGCCGGCGGCAATGGTGTTCGCCGTATTCACGGCCTGCTTTAGCGGTCGGAGAATACTGCGCGACAGCAAAATGCCCGTCAGCAGCGCGGTGACAACCGCCGCAATCATTCCCAGGATTATCATCATGCGCGTACGGAAGCGTTCTTCAGCCAGTCGGGTTTGACGTTCAGCCATAATGCGGTACTCGTCGTTCAGCGCTTGCTGAATAACGCCCCGCATGGCGTCCATTTGCTCTTTTCCGGTATTACGCTCCAGGCTACTGATGAACGTATCCATCTCTTCCCCCCCGCGGGATACGCTCTCTCTTCGCTGGATTAACGGCAGCGCAAATGACTTTTTCCATTCTTCTTCAAGCCTGGAGAGGGTGGTTAATTTTTGCTGCTGCGACGGGTTATCACGCGTAAGCCCTGCAATTTCGTCAACTTTGCTTTTAAACCTCTCATCCCCCTGCGTGAAGGGTTGAAGAACGTTCTGATTGCCGGTGAGCGCAAAACCGCGAATGCCGGTTTCCATGTTGATCAGGTTTTCGGTTACGGAGCGAAGGTTATCGACCACTTTATAGCTATGAACGTTGAGCTTGCTGACGGCAGTCACTCTGTCAAAGCTCAAATAGAGCAGCCCGCAGACGACTGACATTAAAACCACAATTGCGCCAAATGCTATGGTAAGCCGGGTGCCGATGTTGAGATTGTTAAACATGACTCTTCCTTAATAATTAGCATAGGTTCATCTTCTGGAGATGAATTTTAATAACGGCTTATTTTTTGTGGTTAATGGAAATGGGTTTCCACCACGACCACACCCATGCTAATCGGCAGAGAAAATTAATACTTTAGGCTGAGATAAAAATATAATAATCATCTTTTTGCGATGATTCTTATATGCAATAAACGGCCATACTTCAGTCAGCATAAATAATTAAATAAACTTGCGAGCATTATAAATTTGAGATTGGTAAAAGCGCCTAAATTTAAGCACATTTAATATAAATATATTTCAAACCATTAATAAATGTAAATTTTAGTTCTTTTTTTGACCATTTTTGGGCTTTCAGACCTTAAAAAAAACCGGGCGCGGGGCCCGGTTATCTTCTTAGCTAAAAGTGACTTTATGCGCTCAACCCGCGATTCTCCAGCATCGGTTCAATCTTCGGATCGTGTCCGCGCCAGTTTCGATAAAGTTCGGCTAAATCAGCGCTGTTGCCGCGAGACAAAATCGCCTCGCGGAATTTCTGCCCGTTTTCACGCGTCAATCCACCCTGTTCGACAAACCACTGATAGCCATCGTCCGCCAGCATTTGCGTCCACAGGTAGGCGTAGTACCCCGCCGCGTAGCCGCCGCCGAAGATATGGGCAAAGTAGCTGCTGCGATAGCGCGGCGGTACAGCGGGCAGATCCAGCCCCTCTTTTTTCAACGCGGCGGCTTCGAATTCTTCAACGCTCAACACGGCCTCGCTGATGCCGTGCCAGTTCATGTCCAGCAGCGCCGCACTCAGCAGCTCCGTCATGTCATAGCCCTTGTTGAAATGGGTCGCGTTGAGCATGCTTTCCCGCAGCGCGTCCGGCATGGGGTCACCGGTTTCGTAATGACGGGCATAGTGGCTAAACACCTGAGGATGGCTGGCCCAGTGCTCATTAATTTGCGACGGGAATTCAACGAAATCACGCGGCGTATTGGTACCGGACAGCGTGGCGAAGCGCTGGCTGGCAAACAGACCGTGCAGGGTATGGCCAAACTCGTGGAACAGGGTTATCACGTCATCCCAGGAGAGAAGCGCGACGCCGCCGTTACCCGGCTTTTGGTAGTTGCAGACGTTGTAGATCACCGGGCGGGCAGCAAGCTCGTAGGATTGCTCGATGAAATTGCCCATCCAGGCCCCGCCCTGCTTGGAATCGCGGGCAAAGAAGTCGCCGTAAAACAGCGCCATGCCCTCACCGGTATGGTCAAAAATTTCCCATACGCGGACGTCAGGGTGATAAACCGGAATGTCGAAACGCTCCACAAAACGAATGCCAAACAGCTGGCTGGCCGCCCAGAATACACCGTCCTGTAAAACGGTATTGAGCGCAAAATAGGGTCGAATCTGCGATTCATCGAGGGCATATTTCGCCTGACGCACGCGCTCGGCATAAAAGGCCCAGTCCCAGGCCTGCACGGTGAAGCCACCCTGCTCGTCGTCGATGACCTTCTGAATATCGGCCTGCTCGCGTTCCGCGCGGGCGCGGGCGGCAGGCACAATGCCGCGCATAAATTCCAGCGCGGCGGCCGGGTTTTTCGCCATCTGGTCGGCGATGCTCCAGCTGGCGTAATCCTCAAAGCCGAGCAGACGGGCCTGGCGCGCCCGCAGCGCCGTAAGGCGCAGGATCAGCGTGCGGGTGTCGTTTTCATCCCCTTTCTGGGTGCGCGTCCAGCCGGCGTTGAACAGGTTTTCGCGCGTCTGCCGATTGCGCAGCGCGGCTAGCGCAGGCTGCTGTGTCGTATTCAGGAGCGGGATCAGCCAGCGGTCGTTAAGCCCTTTTTCCGCGGCTGCCTGCGCCGCGGCGGCAATCTCTTCGGCGCTAAGGCCTTCAAGCTGGTGCGCGTAATCCACCACCAGCCCGCCCGCGTTGTTAGCGGCCAGCAGGCGCTGGTTAAACTGGCTGGTCAGGGACGCGGCCTCGGTATTCAGCGCTTTCAGCTCGGCTTTTTCCGCTTCACTCAGGCGCGCGCCGGCCAGAGTAAAGCGCTGGTACGTCTCCTCGACCAGCCGACGGGATTCGGCATCCAGCGCGGCGCGGTCCTGCCAGACGCTCTCGACGCGGGCGAAAAGGGTGTCGTTCAGCCAGATGTCGTTCGCCAGCGCGGCAAGTTCGGTGGAGAGCTGCTCCTCCAGTTCCTGCAGGTACGCATTGGTGTGCGCGGAGGTCATGGCGAAGAAAACGCTGCTGACGCGCGCGAGCATAACGCCGCTTTTCTCCAGCGCCAGCACGGTGTTAGTGAAGTCTGGCGCAGCGGTGTGAGAGACTATCGCCTCTATGTCCGCCCGCTTCTGACGAAGCGCTTCATCGAAGGCCGGACGATAATGCTCGTCTTTGATGGTATCAAAATGGGGAGCCTGGTAAGGCAGCAGGCTAATGTCAAAAAAGGGGTTGGTGGCCGTCATCTTTCACTCCTCCGAACGAATATCTTCCCAGAGTAGGCCAGGCCGCCATCGCCTGCAACGCCGTCATACAAATGTTGCCTTAACGCACCCTCTGCGGGCGTGCTATGTTAGTACCACACAAAAAGCGTTGAGGAACAGTGAGATGATTATTTTAGTTACCGGGGCAACGGCAGGTTTTGGTGAAAGCATCACGCGTCGCTTCGTCGCCAACGGGCATAAGGTGATTGCAACGGGTCGTCGTCAGGAGCGGCTTCAGGAGCTGAAGGACGATTTAGGTGACAGCATCCTGACCGCGCAGCTGGACGTGCGTAACCGTGCGGCCATTGAAGAGATGATTGCCAGCCTGCCGGCAGAGTGGCGTGCCATCGACGTGCTGGTCAACAACGCCGGTCTGGCGCTGGGCATGGAGCCTGCCCACAAAGCCAGCGTTGAAGACTGGGAAAACATGATCGACACCAACAACAAAGGGCTGGTGTACATGACCCGCGCGGTGCTGCCGGGCATGGTCGAGCGCAACCGCGGCCACATTATCAACATCGGCTCTACCGCCGGGAGCTGGCCTTACGCGGGCGGTAATGTCTACGGCGCGACCAAAGCGTTTGTGCGCCAGTTCAGCCTGAACCTGCGCACCGACCTGCACGGCACCGCCATTCGCGTCACCGATATCGAGCCGGGGCTGGTAGGCGGCACCGAATTCTCCAACGTGCGCTTCAAGGGCGATGACGCGAAAGCGGATAAAACCTACGAAAACGCCAACGCCCTGACGCCGGAAGACGTCACCGAAACGGTCTGGTGGGTCGCAACGCTGCCAAAACACGTCAACATCAATACCGTGGAAATGATGCCGGTCAGCCAGAGTTTTGCCGGACTTAGCGTCCATCGTGGCTAAATAAGCCCTTCCCGGCCCGCGGGCCGGGTCTGTTTCGGGTCATAAAAGAATGGTAGTATGTTCGGGCTAACTCTCTGAGAAATGACAACTCATGGCCGCTGAATCGCAACTCAATCCCACCCAGCCCGTAAACCAGCAAATCTATCGCATTCTGCGACGTGATATTGTCCATTGCCTGATCCCACCGGGAACGCCGCTTTCTGAAAAAGAGGTCTCCGTGCGTTTTGACGTGTCCCGTCAGCCGGTGCGTGAAGCGTTTATTAAGCTTGCGGAGAACGGCCTGATTCAGATCCGCCCGCAGCGCGGCAGCTACGTGAACAAAATTTCACTCTCACAGGTGCGCAACGGCTGTTTCGTACGCCAGGCAATTGAATGCGCGGTGGTGCGCCGTGCCGCGACGCTCATTAATGACAACCAGTGTTACCTGCTGGAGCAAAACCTGCATCAGCAGCGCATTGCGATTGACCGTAAACAGCTCAACGATTTCTTCCTGCTTGATGATGAGTTTCACCAGAAGCTGGCGCAAATTGCAGACTGCCAGCTGGCCTGGGATACCATCGAGAACATCAAGGCCACCATTGACCGGGTGCGCTACATGAGCCTCGATCACGTCTCCCCGCCGGAAATGCTGCTCCGCCAGCATCACGATATTTTCAGCGCGCTGGAAAAACGCGACCCGGACGGCGTGGAAAAAGCGATGACCCTGCATCTGCAGGAGATAGGCGAATCCGTGCAGCTTATTCGTCAGGAAAATAGCGAGTGGTTTAGCGAAGAGTGATATTTGCCGCCCTTTTCGCGGGCGGCGCCGTAATTAACGAACGACTAACACCGGAATTGTGGCGTAGCGCAGAATAGATTCCGCATTTGACCCCAGCAGATGGGTGGTGATGCCCGGATTTTTTGACCCGATGACAATCACGTCATATTTCCCTTCTTTGCTCAGCTTGATAATTTCATCGCGGACGCTGCCAAAACGAACCAGAGTGTGGATATTCTCCGGGGAGATATCGAACAGTCGTTTTAACTCGTTCATTTTCTTCCCGGATTCTGCGCTCATATACTCTTCAAACTTTTTAATATCGGCGTTGAATCCGCGCAGCAGAGACCGGCTGCTGGCAGGCAGAATATTGACCAGGGTAATCGACGCGCCCTCGGCCTTCGCGAGGTTAGCCGCGTGGCGAACCGCTTTGTCGCTTAAATCCATTTCAAACACGTCAACAGGCATCAAAATCTTCTTATACATAAGCCTGACTCCTTATTCCAATGAAGGGTTATTTCCTGCAACCAGAATGGCATCGGGAATATAAACCAATCCTCAACGCTTCACCGTAGAAACTATCAATAAGTGAAAATAACGGTCTGCTTTGTAAATTGCCGTCGTGAAGCGTCAACGCCCCATGTAATAAAGAAAAAAGTGTGAGTTTGATCAAAAACAAAAACATGACTGGCAGACAGGCGTATTTATAGTGCCCCGTGAACGGCAAAACCTGAAATAGCGCCGTAACGGATAGTTTAGAGAGGAGAAAATACCATGATGACATACGACCGTAACCGCAATGCAATCACCACCGGCAGCCGCGTCATGATTAGCGGCACTGGCAAAACCGGCGTGATTAAGGCGATCCACAGCGACGGGCTGGATGCCGCGCAGGTGCGCCGTGGCAAAACGGTGGAAGTGGAAGGATGCGAAGGTAAGTTCGAACCAATTGAACTGATTCGTCTGGGCATGCACTAAATTGTGCGCCGACATGCCGCCGCGAACGGCGGCATGTGTTGAATTACAGGTGCGACACGTACTCCGCCACCGTGGTCTTTGCCCCCTTCTGCAGCAGCGTCTGATACGCGCTCATCACGGCATCTGTGAAGGCTTTTTCTCGCGGCAACTCTTTCCCAAAAATGGCCTCAATGCCGAGCAGCGCGTTAACCCGGCTTTCCCCTTCGGCACTTCCCTTCACCGCCGCCTGAATCACCGCCAGCTGCGGATCGCTCACGTCGATGGCGTTACCCTGCTCGTCCACGCCGCCGACATAGCGCATCCACCCAGCCACGCCCAGCGCCAGCAGTGGGAAAGGCGTCTGGTGCACCAGGTGCCAGCGCGCGGGATCCAGCATCCGCTGCGGAAGCTTCTGGCTGCCGTCCATCGCAATTTGCCAGGTACGGTGGCGCAGGGCCGGGTTACTGTAACGGGCGATCAGCAGGTCAGCGTAGCGTTCTAAATCGACGCCCTTCACTTTCAGGGTCGGCGCCTGCTCGTTGAGCATCAGCGCGTGCGCGGCGACGCGATAGTGTTCGTCTTCCATACACTCATTGATGTGCTGATAACCGGCCAGATAGCCCAGGTAGGCCAGGAAAGAGTGGCTGCCGTTGAGCATGCGCAGCTTCATCTCTTCAAACGGGATCACGTCTGAAACCAGTTCGGCTCCGGCTTTTTCCCATTCCGGACGCCCGGCCACAAAGTTATCCTCGATAACCCACTGGCGGAACGGCTCGCAGGCCACCGCCGCCGGATCGCGTACGCCGGTCAGCTGCGCGATTTTATCCAGCGTATCGGGTGTGACCGCCGGTACGATGCGGTCCACCATGGTTGACGGGAAGGTAACGTTAGCCTCGATCCAGTCCGCCAGCTCGCCGTCTACCGCCCGGGCGTACGCGCAGGTTACGTTGCGCATCACGTGACCGTTCTCCGGCATGTTGTCGCAGGACATCACGCTAAACGCGGGCAGCCCCGCCGCTTTACGGCGCGCCAGCGCTTCCACAACCACGCCCGGCGCGGATTTCGGCTGATGCGGGTTTTGCAGGTCGGCAACGATGAAAGGATGATCGAGCATCAGTTGCCCGGTTGCCGGAGAGTGGCAGTAGCCTTTTTCGGTGATGGTCAGCGAGACAATCGCCACCTGCGGTTCACACATTGCCGCCAGCACGCTTTCCAGCCCGTCGACCTGCGCGTGCAGGGCCTTTTTGACTACGCCAACCACGCGGGACGTCCAGGCATCGGCAGACATTTCCGCTACGGTGTAGAGGTTATCCTGCGCCTTCAGGTCGGCAATCTGCTGCTCGCCGCCAATCAGGTTAACCTCACAGTAGCCCCAGTCGCTGCCGTGTTCAGCCGCGAGGATGTCCGCATACACCGCCTGATGCGCGCGGTGAAATGCGCCGAAGCCTAAATGTACAATGCGTGCTTTAAGGCTGTAGCGATCGTACTGAGGCAGCGTCGCGTTGGCCTGTAATAAGGTGTTTTTCATGATTAAGACTCGCTAATTAGAAAGCTGTGGATCGCTGCCGCCCCCAGTCCAGAGCGGCAGCGCCTGCTGACTACACCAACTAGAATGGCAGTCGAGGTAAAAAATTACTGCCATCAACCATACTGATACTGCCGTTTGAGTTTTTGATTTATATTAACTTTTGCTCATGTGGTGTGACATAAACAAAAAGTTGTGTGATAAGTCACGAAAGATATAAACCACTAGCGTCGCGTGGAGACCGCGCCGTAACCCACGCGCTCTTTCGGCGTGGCCTCTGCGGCATCTTCAGCCGCGCTGAGGTCGCGGTCGCGGACTTCCGGCATCAGGAACGCCGAAACCAGCCCAATCACGGAATAAGCCACCAGCATGGCTACAATCGGCCACCAGGAACCCGTCATATTGCAGAAAATCCCCGCCAGTACCGGGCCAAAGCCCACCGCCACCAGACCGCCCGCCTCCTTGGAGATAGCCATACGGGTAAAGCGATTTCGCGAGCCAAACATCTCCGCCATGGTGATATTTTCCAGCGCAAACAGCCCCAGCACGGCGAAGTTATGGATAACGATGATCGAGAGCATGATTATCCCCGGCGCATAGCTCTTATCGACGATAATCGACAGCATCGGGTACGCCAGAATAATGGCGGAGATATTGAGGATAATGTACGGCAGCCTGCGCCCCACTTTGTCGGAAAGCCAGCCCAGCAGCGGGATGGAGATAAACCCGAGAATGGAACTTATCATCAGCGCGTCGGTGGGAATCGCTTTATCGAACAGCAGCGTCTGGACCAGATAACCCGCGAGGAAGGTCTGGATCAGCCCCGAGTTGCCCGCCTGACCGAAACGCAGGCCGGTCGCCAGCCAGAAGGATTTACTTTTCACCATGGAACCCAGCGAGGTGTCCGGCTGCACGGTTTCTGCATCGTTTACTTTCTCAAAGACCGGGCTCTCCTTGAGGTTCATTCGCAGCCAGATGGCAAAGATCATCACCACGACGCTGGCAAGGAACGGCACGCGCCAGCCCCAGGCGAGCAGCTGTTCACGATCGAGGGCGAAGAACATAAAGGCCCAG
Organism: Enterobacter cloacae complex sp. P27C; assembly: GCF_014895705.1. Classification (NCBI taxonomy): domain Bacteria; kingdom Pseudomonadati; phylum Pseudomonadota; class Gammaproteobacteria; order Enterobacterales; family Enterobacteriaceae; genus Enterobacter; species Enterobacter cloacae complex sp. P27C. Next base: position 633,490 of record NZ_JADBQB010000001.1, on the reverse strand, counting down.
ATCGCCGTGGCGCTCAGCGTCCCGCAGTTAGTCCCCATCGCCACCAGCGAGGAGATGATGCCGCGTTTCCCTTTCGGGGCGTACTCCGCCAGCATGGTCCCCGCCCCGGAGATCTCCGCCCCGGCGCCCAGCCCCTGAATGATACGCAGCGTTACCAGCAGTACGGGCGCAAAAATGCCGATCTGCGCGTAGGTCGGCAGCACGCCAATCAGCGTGGTGCAGATCCCCATCATGGTGATGGTGATAAACAGCACCTTTTTACGGCCAATGCTGTCGCCCATTCTGCCGAAGATAAAGGCCCCGACGATACGCGCGATGTACCCCGCGCCGTAGGTTCCCATCGCCAGAATCAGCGCCATCGCGGCCGATTGTTCCGGGAAGAAGATTTCATGAAATACCAGCGCCGCCCCTAGCGAGTAGAGCTGGAAATCCATAAACTCCAGCGCGGTGCCCAGCCAGCCGGAGACGGCGGCTTTCACCAGATCTGAGGTGGTTCTTTGAGGTTGTGCTTGCGTCATAATGGCTATCTCTAAAAGGTATGATGCGTACCACTGAGAGCCCGTCTTCGCGGGCTCTTAACCGCGTGTAGGGTTATTGCCCGAACGTCAGTAAAACCTTGCAGCACTGCCGCTGGTCTTTTTCAAACAGTTCGATGGCGTCTGTTACATGGTGATAGTCAAAGGTATGGGTGATCAGTTTTTCCGGATCGATCAGCCCTTTTTCAAGCCAGTCGATGACGACCGGGAATTTGTTGGCATTGAGGCGCGAGGAGAAGATCGCCAGCTCTTTACCGGTAATCCCCTGCTGGACTATCTGGCTCGGCTCGCTGGAGAAGCCCATCAGCACGATGCGCGCCGCCGGGGAAGCCAGGGTGACCGCCTCCTGCAAAATCGACGGATGACAGGCGGCATCAATAATCAGCGTCGGCTTGATGCCTTTTTCGTCCAGCGCGGCCTGCAGCGACGTTTCGCCGTTATTAAAGACCCAGTCCGCGCCGCTGCGCTGGGCCATGGCCAGACGCTCATTGATTCTGTCGACGACGATAACCTGCTTCACGTTGTAGACGCCCTTCAGCGCCTGTACGGTGACCAGTCCCATCGGCCCTGCACCGTAGATCAGCGCAACGTCCTGTTCGGTAGGGCTAGCCTGCCCCGTCACGTTGGCGGCAATGGTGAAAGGTTCAACCATCACGGCGTGTTTATCCGGGATCGCATCCGGTATGCGCCAGGCATTTTTAGCGGGCACGGCGGCATATTCGCTGAATCCGCCGTCGCGGTGGACGCCCAGCACCACCAGCGAGGTGCAGACGTTGGGCTTGCCGACGGAGCACGGGTAGCAGTGCCCGCAGCTGATCACCGGATCCACCGAAACGCGCTCCCCTAACCGGGACGGTTCTACGCCCTCGCCCACGGCGTCGATCGTGCCAAAAAACTCGTGGCCAATCACGCGCGGATATTTTGCAAACGGATTATGCCCGCGGTAGATGTGGCTGTCTGACCCGCAGATCCCGGCCAGCTTGATTTTGACGCGGACTTCCCCTGCGCCTGGCTCCGGGCGCGGACGCTCCTCAATCACCAGCTGGTTCGGCTGTTGAATTACTACGCTTTTCATCGTTCGCTCCTCGGTTACCAGTTCCACAGCGTGCCGTCTTCGAGACGGGCCACCGGCAGATAGGCCGGATCGTACGGGTATTTCGCCGCCAGCTTTTCATCAAACTCAATGCCCAGCCCCGGCTTCTCGCCCGGGTGCATATAGCCGTTATCAAAGCGCCAGCTGTGCGGGAAGACTTCCAGCATCTGTTCGGAGTATCCCATATATTCCTGCACGCCGAAGTTCGGCACCCACAGGTCGAAATGCAGCGCGGCCGCGTGGCAGATCGGCGACAGATCGGACGGGCCGTGCGATCCGGTACGCACCTGATAGAGCGACGCGAAGTCCGCGATGCGGCGCATCCCGGTGATCCCCCCCGCATGGGTAATAGTGGTGCGGATATAGTCGATAAGCTGCTCTTCTATAAGCTGCTTGCAGTCCCAGATGCTGTTGAACACCTCGCCCACCGCAATTGGCGTGACGGTATGCTGGCGGATCAGGCGGAAGCACTCCTGGTTTTCCGCAGGCGTTGGGTCTTCCATCCAGAACATGCGGAACGCTTCGATACTCTTGCCGAAGCGCGCCGCTTCGATGGGCGTCAGGCGGTGGTGCATGTCGTGCAGGAGATGCTCATTGAAGCCAAATTTACTGCGCACCGCGTCAAACAGTTTTGGCGTGAAATCGAGGTATTTCTCAGTGGACCAGAGCTGCTCTTCCGGCCAGTCGCCTTTGGTGGCGGGCTCGTAGGCCAACCCCTTCCCTTTAGCCATGCCGTAGGTGGTTTTCATGCCCGGCACGCCGCACTGGACGCGGATCGCCTTAAAGCCCATCTCCTTATGGCGGGCGTAATCTTCCAGCACGTCGTCAATGGTGTGCCCGGTGGTGTGGCAGTAGACCATTACGCCCTCACGGGATGCGCCGCCCAGCAGCTGGTAGAGCGGCATATTGGCCGCTTTGGCTTTGATGTCCCAGAGCGCCATATCCACGGCGGAAATTGCCGACATGGTGACCGGCCCGCGGCGCCAGTAGGCGCCCTTATAGAAGAATTGCCAGATATCTTCGATACGGTGCGCGTCGCGGCCAATCAGCTGCGGGCAGAGGTGATCTTTCAGGTAGGAAGCAACAGAGAGCTCACGCCCGTTCAGCGTGGCGTCACCGAGGCCAACGATCCCTTCATCGGTAGTGATTTTAAGGGTGACAAAGTTCCGCCCCGGGCAGGTAACAAACACGTCAGCCGCGACAATCTTCATAATTCCTTTCCTTACATCGTTCGTTGTGATGCTGGAAATTTACCCATCAAACCTACTACCATACAAGTATAATGATCATAAAATCAGCTAACGATCACAAAACCCGGGGGGCTCAAGCACGGCCCCATCCCGCCACAATAATCAGCATACCGCACAGGGCAATCAGCGCCCCGGCCCAGTCATATGCGCTGAGTTTGACGCCGTCCACCACGCGCAGCCACAGCAGCGCCGTGCAGACATAGACGCCGCCGTAAGCCGCGTAAACGCGCCCACTGGCCGCCGGATGCAGCGTTAACAGCCAGACAAACAGAGCCAGCGCGACGCCCGCCGGGATCAGCAGCAGTGCGCTTCCCCCCTTCTTCAGCCAGAGCCAGGGCAGGAAGCAACCGATGATTTCGCATAGCGCGGTGGCAAAAAAAAGCAGCGTCGTTTTGAGCATATTTCACGTCAGGTGAGGATTTATTTAACCATCATACCTGATGATGCCCTTTACTTTTCCATACTTGCTCCGCGGGTATGCCGTTATTGCTCTTTGGTGTAGAATCTGAACGGGGAAACTTGCTCATCTGCACCCATTTAAAAGGAAACGCTATGACTACATTAAGCAAACGCCTTTGTCTGACAGCCCTGCTGGCGCTGTCATCGTTCGCCTTTGCCGCCTCTGCGACAGCGGAAACCAGCAAGCTCATTATTGAGTCTGGTGACAGCGCGCAAAGCCGCCAGAACGCCGCGATGGACAAAGAACAATGGAATGACACCCGCAGCCTTCGTCAGAAGGTCAACAAACGTGCTGAAAAAGAGTGGGACAAAGAAGATGTCGCCTTTGACGCACGCGATAAGTGTCAGCAAAGTGCGAACGTCAATGCCTACTGGGAGCCGAACACCCTGCGCTGCCTGGATCGCCGCACTGGTCGTACGGTAGCCCCATAATGTCGGCGCCCTGTGACGTAAAACTCCGGCCGCTGGAGCGTGAAGACCTGCGCTTTGTCCACCAGCTCGACAATAACGCCAGCGTGATGCGCTACTGGTTCGAAGAGCCGTACGAAGCCTTTGTCGAGCTGTCGGATCTTTACGACAAGCACATTCACGATCAGAGCGAGCGTCGTTTTGTGGTGGAGTGTGAAGGCGACAAAGCCGGGCTGGTGGAGCTGGTTGAGATCAACCACGTTCACCGCCGGGCGGAGTTCCAGATCATTATTTCGCCGGAGCACCAGGGGAAAGGCCTGGCCTCCCGGGCGGCGAAGCTGGCGATGGATTACGGATTCAACGTACTGAATCTCTACAAGCTTTATCTGATCGTGGATAAAGAGAACGAAAAAGCGATCCATATCTACCGCAAGCTGGGCTTTATGGTAGAAGGCGAGCTGATTCATGAGTTCTTTATCAATGGTGAATACCGGAATACCATCCGCATGTGCATTTTCCAGCATCAGCATCTGGCCGGTCACAAGCCGTCAGGTGCCAGCCTGCTGAAACCAACCGCGCAGTAGCCTGCGCGGTTTCATTCTCAGTAATACTCAATCGTGTTTTTGATGGTGTACTTGCGCTCAACGGCGGGTTTGACGCTGTCGTCCGTGATCGTCAGATCGCAGCTCACCGGGTTATTGTGGCGATCGTAGTCGCAGCTTTGCGTCACGTTGCCCAGCGGCTTATCGTTTAACAGGCTCACGGCCGAGTAATCCATTCTTTTGCGCAGATCCTTAGATGGCGTCGACTGTACCGATAAATGCTGATCCCCGGAGACGGTGGTTTTGCCCAGCGGGTAGCCATCCGCATCGTAGCGGTACTTCACCTCCATCTCTTTACCATGTGCGGCCACCACGAAGCCGTTGTCGTCGGTATCCCACGTCACCCCGGCTGACGGCAGTTCGGCCAGCTGGCATTTGCCCTGCAGCTTCACCTTACGCTGCTGGGTTTCTGCATCGATGTAGTAGTTGGCATCCAGCACCAGCGCTACGCCCGTGTTAGCCTCCAGGTCGTGCAGCTCCAGCGTATCGAAACACCCTTCCGCCGACACGGTGCCGGTGACCCGTTTGGACACTTCACCCTTCTCGTTGAACAGCGTCTGGGTAAAATCCTTGACCGGGCCGCGAAGAGGGTCGAAATCGAATTCGTTCGAAAAACTCGCCATCTCGGGCGTAAACGACAGCGGCGCGGAGTTGTTATCACACCCTGCGAGAGTAGCTGCCAGGAGCGTTATCGCTGCATATTTCTTCACATTCTTTACCAATACAGAGAGATTATTCCCAATCATATTAGCAAATACAGTTGTTTACACGAAGCCTGCTAAAATTAATCTCTACACAGAGAAAAGGAGCTACAGATGAAACGGTTACCCTGGATTACCGCCCTGCTGTTAATGAGTGCCTCAACGGCCGCGCTGGCGGCACCGGACTCCTGCGAGCGCGTGAAAAGCGACATTCAGCAGAAGATCATCAACAACGGCGTGCCGGAGTCAGGTTTTACGCTGAACATTGTGCCGAACGATCAGGCTGACCAGCCGGACGCTCAGGTGGTGGGCCACTGTGCCAACGACACCTTTAAAATTTTGTACACCCGTACGGGCAGCGGGGCGGCGTCCGGCAATCAGGATAATGCGCCGGCTGAACCTCAGTAAATCACCGTCAATCCCCTTTGATTTGACAAGGATTAATATTTAATACCTCCAAATAAGTAACACTCACCCCATCATTAGCCCGGTTATCATTTCGGGAAAAATAATACGTAATCACAATGGTGGGGTGAGCCATGTCCGATATCGAACATCACGGCGGGATTAGCCGTCGAACACTCGTGAAATCTACGGCGATAGGTTCTCTGGCGCTTGCCGCTGGCGGAATTTCATTGCCTTTTGGACTGAAAAGCGCCGCAGCCGCGGTACAAAATGCAATGAAACCGGCAGAAGATAAAGTGGTCTGGGGCGCCTGTTCGGTCAACTGCGGCAGCCGCTGTGCGCTGCGTCTGCACGTCCGCGATGACGAAGTGTACTGGGTCGAAACGGATAACACCGGTGAGGATATCTACGGCAATCACCAGGTCCGGGCCTGCCTGCGCGGGCGCTCCATTCGCCGCCGCATCAACCACCCTGACCGTCTGAACTACCCGATGAAACGCGTGGGTAAGCGGGGTGAAGGCAAGTTCGAGCGCATCAGCTGGGACGAAGCGCTGAACGTCATCACCACCAGCCTGAAAGACGTGGTCAGCAAGTACGGCAACGAAGCGGTGTATATTAATTACTCCTCCGGAATTGTCGGCGGCAATATCACCCGCTCCTCCCCTTACGCTTCGCTGGTGGCGCGCCTGATGAACTGCTACGGCGGTTTCCTGAGCCACTACGGCACCTACAGCACGGCGCAAATCGCCTGCGCGATGCCTTATACCTACGGCAGCAACGACGGTAACAGCACCTCGGATATCGAAAATACCAAACTGGTGGTGATGTTCGGCAATAACCCGGCGGAAACGCGCATGAGCGGCGGCGGGATTACTTACTATCTGGAGCAGGCCCGCGAGCGTTCTAACGCACGTATGATTGTCATCGACCCGCGCTACACCGATACGGCAGCCGGACGCGAAGACGAGTGGATCCCAATCCGTCCGGGTACCGATGCCGCCCTGGTGGCGGGGATTGCCTGGGTATTGATCGACGAAAACCTGATTGACCAGCCGTTCCTGGACAAATACTGCGTTGGCTACGACGAAAAAACGCTGCCGGAAGGTGCCCCCGCTAACGGTCACTACAAAGCGTACATTCTCGGCCAGGGTGAGGACAACACGGCGAAAACGCCGGAGTGGGCCTCGCGCATCACCGGCATTCCTGCAGACCGCATCATTAAACTGGCCCGCGAGATTGGATCCGCGAAGCCGGCCTATATCTGCCAGGGCTGGGGACCACAGCGTCAGGCGAACGGTGAACTGACCTCCCGCGCCATCGCGATGCTGCCGATTCTGACCGGCAACGTGGGGATCAACGGCGGCAACAGCGGCGCCCGTGAATCGACCTACACCATCACTATCGAACGTATGCCGCTGCCGGAAAACCCGGTCAAAACGCAAATTTCCTGCTTCAGCTGGACGGACGCCATCGCCCGTGGCCCGGAAATGACCGCTCTGCGCGACGGGGTGCGCGGTAAAGATAAGCTGGACGTACCGATTAAGTTCATCTGGAACTACGCGGGCAACACCATTATTAACCAGCACTCCGATATCAATAAAACCCACGATATTCTGCAGGACGAAAGCAAGTGCGAAACCATCGTGGTGATCGACAACTTTATGACCTCATCGGCGAAATACGCCGATATCCTGCTGCCAGATTTAATGACCGTTGAGCAGGAAGACATTATCCCTAACGATTACGCCGGGAACATGGGTTACCTGATTTTTCTCCAGCCCGTGACCGCGCCGAAGTTTGAGCGCAAGCCTATCTACTGGATCATGAGCGAAGTGGCGAAACGCCTCGGACCGGATATCCATCAGAAATTTACCGAAGGGCGAACGCAGGAAGAGTGGCTGCAGTATCTGTATGCCAAAATGCTCGCAAAAGATCCCACGCTGCCGTCCTATGACGAGCTGAAAAAAATGGGCATCTATAAGCGCAAAGATCCGAACGGACACTTTGTGGCCTATAAAAAATTCCGCGAGAACCCGGAAGCCAACCCGCTGAAAACGCCCTCAGGCAAGATTGAAATTTATTCCAGCAAGCTGGCGGATATTGCGGCGACCTGGGAGCTGGCAAAAGATGAGACCATCAGCCCGCTGCCCGTCTACGCATCCACCTTTGACGGCTGGGATGCGCCCGAGCGCGCGCAGTTCCCGCTGCAGCTGTTTGGCTTCCATTTTAAAGCCCGCACCCACTCGAGCTACGGTAACGTCGACGTGCTGCAAGCGGCCTGCCGCCAGGAGGTCTGGCTGAATCCCGTTGATGCCGCGAAACGTGGCATTAAGAACGGCGATACGGTGCGCGTCTTTAACGATCGCGGTGAGGTGAGAATAGAAGCGAAAGTCACGCCGCGCATCATGCCAGGCGTAAGCGCAATGGGCCAGGGAGCCTGGCACGATGCCAATATGAATGGCGATCGTATCGACCACGGCTCGTGTATCAACACCCTGACCACGCACCGCCCGTCACCGCTGGCAAAAGGCAACCCGCAGCACACCAATCTGGTGCAGATTGAGAAGGTGTAAGGGGTGAATTCTATGACCCTGGTTTATGCTTTGGTCTGTATTAATGGTTAATCACCTCGCGCGGACATAACCGCGCGAGCAAGGAAGGTTTAATGAAAGACGTCTCACACCGTGACTCGTTCGCGTTCAGCGCCCGCGTACTGGGCGCGCTGTTTTACTTCGCCCCTGACAGCGAGCAAACAGCCCCGCTGGTGCAGGCACTTACCGCTGGCGAATGGATAGAGGACTGGCCCCTGCCGCCGGAAACGCTGCTGCCCGTTGCCGAAACCTTTGCCTCATCTTCCGATGAGCCGCTGACGGATGCCTGGCAACGGCTGTTTATTGGTCCTTATGCCCTGCCCGCTCCGCCGTGGGGTTCCGTCTGGCTGGACCGTGAATCCGTGCTGTTTGGCGATTCGACCCTCGCGCTGCGCCAGTGGATGCGGGAAAACAATATCGCGTTTCAGATGCAGCAAAATGAACCGGAAGATCATTTCGGCACCCTGCTGCTGCTGGCGGCATGGCTGGCCGAGAATGGCCGCGAATCGGAGTGCGATCGGCTTCTGGCGTGGCATCTGCTGCCGTGGAGCACTCGCTTTCTGTCGGTGTTTGTCGACAACGCCGGGCATCCGTTCTATATCGCGCTCGGCAGGCTTGCGCAGCTGACGCTGGCGGACTGGCGATCGGCGTTGGTTGTTCCGGTTGCGGAAAAGACGCTGTACCGCTAAGGGATATGGCTTGCTCGCGGGTGGCGAGCAAGCCTTTAACCAGGGGTTGGTTGTGCATCACCACCTGATTCATTCACACTCTCTTTGCTTTGAATGAACCGGAGTGCCAAATAGAGGTCTGGCGCCAGAATCATGTCATCATCATTCATCGTTGGCCGACTTTCTTTAAACCAACGTGTTAATTCCGTTTTCCTGCCCGCAAGGATTAACATAATCTGTCGGGCTTTAAGGTCACGCTTTAACTCATTAATGGTTGCCAGGACACTGATATCTGAATAGGTGAAGCAAGCCACGGCATCAATAACCACCCATTTAGGTTGTAATGCTGCACCATCAACCAGGTTCAATACCCGACGTTTAAAATAAGCCACATTAAAATAGGTCAACGGTGAGTTAAATCGATACATCAGCACGCCTGGGACCATTTTAATATCGGTTGTATTCCCTAATGAGTGGATCATTCCATTTTCGTCAGTCCCCAGTAAGTGCTCAGAGGGACGAAATACCGTACGCAGGAACTGTAACAGGCCAAGCAATACCGCAAGACCGATCCCCTGGATTACACCGATGATTAAAACACAGCCAAACGTAAAGAAGGCCAGGCGAAATGCCTGTTTATTTCTTCGCCTCAGGTTCCATAACCCACGTAAATCAATTAATGACCACGATGCATACATTAGAACAATACCTAATGCAGATACCGGAATAAATTGTAATGGCTGCGTGAAAAATACCACCACTAAACCTATCAGTAAGGCTGCGACTATGGAAACCAGCTGACTTTTCCCCCCAACGGAATCATTAACCGCGGTCCGGGAATCGGCTCCACTGATGGCAAATCCCTGAGATAGCCCAGACATAATGTTCGCAATACCCAGTGCCCGGAACTCTGCATCAGCATTAATTTCATAGCCATTTTTCGCGGCGAAACTGCGAGCGGTCAGCATCAGACTGACAAAACTCACTAAAGCCAGGTTCAGCGCCGGGATCACTAATTCTCGCATCGGACCGGGCTGGAACGCACCCCAGTTAACGACGGGTAAACCAGGATGGAAGCCATCCCCCCCAATCGTGGCAATACCATACTGTTGCGCAGATGTTCCCCATACCAGTATCGTTGTTATCACAATGGCAATCAGAGGTGCTGGCCAGTTGCTGCGATACGTTTTGATAACCATTAAAATAATTAACGTTAAAAGTGATATCCCTATTGTTAATACATGGCTGTCTAAAAGTCGGCCTGGCAAGGCCAGTATTTTCTCAATAACCTGCGCTTCATCGAGCTTGATCCCCAAAACCTTGCCTAATTGCCCGACAATAATCGTCACGGCTACGCCATTAAGCAACCCTGTAAGAATGGGATGAGAAAGGAGATCGGCAAGTGCACCCAGATGGAATTTACTGGCAAGCAGGCACCACCCGCCCATCATCAATGTCATGACGATCGTCAGTTGCCAGTGCAGTTCAGGATTGCCTGCAGAAAGAGGAAACACGACGGCTGCAATCACGGCGCAGGTCGTTGCATCAGGGCCAACAATAAGCTGACGTGAAGAACCAAACAGTGCATAAGCTATCATCGGTAAAACGCAGGAATAGAGCCCCACTATTGCCCCAACACCCGCCAATTCAGCATAAGCAATAGCAACGGGTAGCGCTACAGCCGCAACGGATAATCCAGCTTTAACATCATGTTTTAGCCAGCTTTTATCGTAGGCTAACAAATTTTGTAACCCTGGCATGTACTTTAACAATAATTTTCCGAGCACTTTATTCTCCGGACAGGGATTATAGCCACGTAATATTGGCACACTTCTCAGTGAGGTTATGGTTTCCAAATGCTCCGGAGTCAGGTCGATGCCTCTCAGTTTTTGATAAAGCGTCAGTCAACTCATTATTCTGACTGCTGTTAAACATCATTTAAAAACTACCGCCCCATCATCTTTCCGGGGCGGTTCAAATTCGTCGCTATTGTGCGCTCATATTTATAAGCAACCTGCAATCAGAAACTGTACGTCACCTTCAGGCTTCCCGTTGGCGACGTTTTACGTTGCACGATCGGGCTATCACCCGCATCCCCCGTCAGCTGCGTTACGCCCGCGGAGGTGAGAACGCTCCAGCGCGAGGTGAGCCTGTAGGTCCAGTCAAGGTTCATCGACCAGGCGTAAATTCCCGCTCCGGCGTCATGTCGGGCAAATCCCGATGCGGCGGACTGGGCAGCATTAACCCCATAGTACGTTTGCATGTACTTGCCGGAACCCCAGCTGCCAGTCAGCCCCAGCGTCACCGCATTTTTCGACGATGTGTAGAGCGGGCTGGAAATGCCGAAATGCACCGCCTCACCGTTGTCTCTCTCAGAAACCGGGATCTCAGCCTGCAGCTGCAGATTGAGCCAGTCGGTCACCTTATACCCCAGCCCCGGCACCACGATAGCGGAACCTTTGATATCGCCCATCCCCCGCAGATAGTCGCTGCCGGAGCTGATCGAATCACTGCTCACGTCTTTATCTTTACGGCCTGTTCGGTAGCTCACTGCGGCGTTGTAATCCAGGTTGCCAATGTTATTTCCGTAACCGATACCCCGCGTGGTGCTGATAAAGAAACCATTTGCCATGGAATAATCTACTACCTGAGCTGCCGAGACCCGGCTTTTATCCGAACCCGAGTAGCGTGGCGCGACGTCCACGCCTCCCCCCAGGGTTAAGACATTGCCCTGTTTCTGCTCTGCCGCCAGTACCGGGGTTGCCAGTAACGCCAGAATAACGCCCGGCACGATGTTTTTCAGTCTGCGGCTCGGAAGCAAATAGGGGAAAGTATGACGCAGTTCGATGTTACTCATTGAAGAAGTCCTTTGGATTCAAATGATTGCAATGCCAGCGGTTTACACGCCAGAGCACTCATTCTGAATACTCACCCTGAGGTTCTTATGAGCCGAAAATGAAGAAACGCTGAAGCGCGTGCGGGCGCTGTCAACCGGACGGATTTCCTGCTACCGTTTTTTTCTTAAGTTGTTCTTCATTCACTGTTGATACAGTTACCAATGTGAAAATCTTACTAATCGAAGACGACCTGGATCTCGGCAATGGCGTACGTATCGCCCTCTCAGATCAAGGATTTGATGTCATATGGGTTCGCCGTAAAGAGGATGCGCTGCATCAGCTTGAGGTCGGCGTGCCGGAACTTATTCTGCTCGACCTGGGGCTGCCCGACGGCGACGGCATGAGCCTGATGACGCGTTTGCGCCAGCAGCTTAAGGGGATCCCCGTCATCATCCTGACGGCGCGAGGCACCCTGCAGGATCGCCTGTGCGGGCTGGATGCTGGCGCAGACGACTATCTTGTCAAACCCTTCGTTCTCGCCGAACTGCTGGCGCGAGTCAGAGCCCTTGCGCGACGCAGCTACGGTTTTGAAAATGAAGCGATAGAAATCAGGAGCTTATCGCTTCATATCCCGACGCGTCGCGTAACGGTGAACGCGCGTCACGTTGAGTTGACGGCCAGTGAATATGCGCTGCTTGAAACGTTGATGCTGCGCGCTGACCGGGTGATCACGCGGCGGTTCCTGGAAGAGAGGATATTTGGCGCGAAGGAAAATCTCAGCAATGCGCTCGACGTGCATATGGGGAATTTGCGGCGAAAAATTGGTGACGGCTATGTACGAACGGTGCGGGGCGTCGGGTATGTCATTGATACCGTCGCTATCCAGAAGGTGACAGATTAATGCGAAATGTCTGGCACCAACTGAGGCGCCCAACGCTGGTACGGCGAATTATCATCGCCCAGATGCTGCTGCTTACCCTGCTGTGGTGTCTTTTTTTAACCTTTATTTTATTGGAAGACCTGCGTAGCCCTCCGATACTCACGGGAAGTAAGACTTACGAAACCATTTTTACTCTGGTTGATCTCAGTGACGAGCGCCCGCAGGATCGTAATGATGTCCTGGAAGCATTCAGCAAAGCGTTGCGGGAAGGCTATGGCGGCGGTGAAGATCCGGAGCTGTCGATAAACCTGATCGTTCGCAAAAACAACGCGGTTATTTTCTCTTCTGATGGTGCACCTACGGGGGTAAAAAACACCAGACTGGGCGAAATGCAGCGCGTTCAGAGTGAAGGTCACGCCTGGACGAGCCGCACGCTTAAATCCCCCCACTCCAACGTGGAGGTTACCCTTTTCACCCCTGCCGGAAGCTGGAACTTCTTTATCTACCTGAACTCGCGGGGCTACTACATTATGCCGCTGCTGGTATGCATTCCTTTTCTTCTGTTTCCTGCGTGGCTGTCAATCCGCATTGCGATGCGCCCCTGGAGCAAGGTGGTTAATGAGATTTCATTACGTTCGCCTGACGATCTCTCCCCTTTAAAGGCTGTTCCCGGGCATAAGGAACTTCGCCAGATGGTGGACGCGATAAATGATTTTCTTGCCAGAGTGCGGGAAAGCGCGGAACGCGAACGGGTTTTCATTGCGGACGCCGCGCACGAGCTGCGTACGCCGCTGGCCGCGATGCGCATCAACGTGGAGGCGCTGCAGTCCTGGGTGAGCAGCGAGAGCCAGCGGCAGCTGCTTGCAGGGATTGTGCGCAGCAATAGCCGGGCGGCCCGTCTTGTCAACCAGCTGCTGCTGATGATGCACAGTGAAGCGCGCATTGACACCGCGATGGAGCCCGTGCCGCTAACCTCGCTCATACAAGAGCGGATGGCTGCGCTGGAGCCGCTAGCGTCCGGGCGCAAGATTGAGCTGGAATTCTTCGCTGAGGATGAGATTTGGATCGCTGGCGTCAGGGAGCGTCTGATGTCGCTTATAGACAATCTCATTGAAAACGCCGTGAAGTACAGTCCTGAGGGCGGGCGGATTCAGGTAGAGGTACGCTCAGCAGATAATTCAGCCCAGCTACGCGTCTCCGATCAGGGGCCGGGTATCCCGGTTGAATTGCGCGAGCGCGTATTCGACCGGTTTTTCCGCGATCCCAATCAGCTGCAAAGCGGGAGCGGACTGGGGCTTGCCATTGTCAAAGCCGTTGCACAGCAGCACGGCAGCAGCGTAAACCTGAGTACTTCCGCAGAAGGTGGCCTCCTGGTGACGGTTGACTTCCCGAACCGCACGTATAGCTAAACCGGAACAGGGTGTTTGATCGCAAATGCCGCAGATTGCTTCAAAAAAATTACCGTATTTGTTATATTGTTGTTTATTGCTTATTCACCTCTGCGGTGCCAAAAAGAACAAGATTCACCGCAACCCAGGAAAGAGAAATGTTAGATTACCGCTTCCCGACAGCTTTGCAGATGGTTCTCAGCGTAGCGATGGCGGAGCAACTAGGTGAACGTTCGACGAGTGCGATTCTGGCCTACGGCCTGGAAGCCAACCCGAGCTTTATCCGCAAATTGATGGTTCCACTCACGCGTGACGGCATTATCGTCTCAACGCTTGGCCGCAACGGCTCAATTCATCTTGGACGTCCGCCGGAAGAGATTACCCTGCGCGATATCTACCTTTCAGTCACCGAAGATAAAAAACTTTGGGCGTCGCGCCCGGACGTGCCGGCTCGCTGCGTGGTCAGCGCGAACGCCTGCTGGTACTTCAAATCTATTTCCGAAGAAGCAGAGCAGGCCTCGCTCGCGGTATTAGCGCGCCACACCGTGGCAAGCGCGCTGGACGAGGTCAAAAAAGCCGATACCAGCGGGTGCGATCCTTTACCTGAACTGATTGCCCAGTACAAAAAAGCCCAGTAATTTACGCAAAAAAAAACCGCCCTCATAGTGAGTGCGGTTTTTTGTTATCTGCGATATCCCTACGCAGGCAGAACCTCTCTTTCCACTTTGCCGCGCGTCACGAACTTACGCAGCGTCACGTAAAAGACCGGCGTCAGGAACAGACCAAACAGCGTCACGCCCAGCATCCCGGAGAAGACCGTAATCCCGGTGACGCCGCGCACTTCTGCGCCCGCGCCGTGGCCGAGGATCAGCGGAATGGTCCCGGCGATAAAGGCGATGGATGTCATCACAATCGGACGTAAACGCAGGCGGCACGCTTCCAGCGCTGCTTCCATGATGCCTTTCCCCTGAATTTCCAGCTCGCGGGCAAACTCCACGATAAGAATCGCGTTTTTACAGGCCAGTCCCATCAGCACCACCAGCCCCACCTGCACGAAGACGTTGTTATCGCCCCCGGTCAGCCAGACACCAAACAGCGCGGAAAGCATGGTCATCGGAACGATGAGGATCACCGCCAGCGGCAGCGTCCAGCTTTCATACAGCGCCGCCAGCACCAGGAACGCCAGCAGTACCGCGACCGGGAAGACGATCAGCGCCGTATTGCCCTGCGTGGCCTGCTGGAAGCTCAGATCCGTCCATTCAATGTTCATTCCGTTCGGCAGGATCTGCTTAGACATCGCGTCCAGCTGCGTCATCGCCTGCGCGGACGAGAGCACGCGCGGGTCGGCATCGCCAATCAGATCCGCCGCCGGGTAGCCATTGTAGCGGATCACCGGATCCGGTCCGTAGGTGGTCGTGATTTTCACCATACTGCCAATCGGCACCATTTCGCCCTGGCTATTCCGGGTGCGTAAATTCGCAATATCTTCCACGCTGTCGCGGAATTGCCCGTCTGCCTGCGCCATCACGCGCCAGGTGCGCCCGAACTGGTTGAAGTCGTTCACGTACGACGAGCCCAGATAGGTTTGCAGCGTACCGAACAGATCGGTCAGCGACACGCCCTGCGCTTTCGCCTTATCGCGGTCAACCTGCACGTCCAGCTGCGGAACGTTAGCCTGATAGGTTGAGATCGGGAAGTGCATTCCCGGCGTCTGCATAATCGCACCGGACATGGTGTTCACCGCGTTTTGCAGCGCGCCATAGCCCAGACCCGCGCGATCCTGAATATACAGCGAGTAGCCAGACCCCTGACCCAGCCCCAGAATCGGCGGCGGCAGAATGGAGAAACCAAAGCCCTGCTGGATTTGCGCGATTTTCGCGTTGATCTCCGCGTTAATTTCCGCCGCAGAGTGCTTGC
This sequence comes from Enterobacter cloacae complex sp. P27C, assembly GCF_014895705.1. NCBI lineage: Bacteria > Pseudomonadati > Pseudomonadota > Gammaproteobacteria > Enterobacterales > Enterobacteriaceae > Enterobacter > Enterobacter cloacae complex sp. P27C. Next base: position 617,755 of record NZ_JADBQB010000001.1, on the reverse strand, counting down.
GCTGGTCAAACGGCTTCAGGCCAAAAAACACCGTCCCGGTATTCGGCGTGTTGGTAAACTGCAGCGCGTTCAGCCCCGGGAAAGCCACCGCGTAGTCCACGCCTTCGGTATTCATGCCGATTTCGCTCATTTTGCGGATCACCGCGTCGGTGCGCGCCAGCGACGAGCCTTCCGGCATCTTCACGCCGCCAATCAGGTAGAGCTTATCCTGTGTCGGAATAAACCCGCCGGGTACCGCTTTAAACATGACGCCCGCGGCACACAGCAGCAGCAGATACACCACAAACACCGCGCCGCGTCGACCAAGCGTTTTGCCCACCAGCCCCTGATAACCGTTAGAGCTACGATGGAAAAAGCGGTTAAACGGACGGAAAATCCAGCCGAACAGGCGATCGATAAGCCGGGTCGGGAAGTCTTTCGGCGCGCCGTGCGGTTTTAACAGCAGCGCGGCCAGCGCCGGAGAGAGCGTTAGCGAGTTGATGGCGGAGATCACCGTGGAAATCGCTATCGTCACCGCAAACTGCTTGTAGAACTGACCGGTTACGCCGGAGAGGAACGCCATCGGCACGAACACCGCGCACAGCACCAGCGCAATCGCGATAATGGGCCCGGAAACTTCACGCATCGCCTGATGCGCCGCCGCAAGCGGCGCAAGCCCCTCTTCAATGTTTCGCTCGACGTTTTCCACCACCACGATGGCATCGTCCACCACGATACCAATCGCCAGCACCAGCCCGAATAAACTCAGGGTGTTAAGCGAAAAGCCCAGCAGATAGAGAATGCTGAACGTCCCCACCACCGACACCGGCACCGCGATCAGCGGAATGATCGACGCGCGCCAGGTTTGCAGGAACAGGATCACCACCAGTACAACCAGCACCACCGCTTCCAGCAGGGTTTGCACCACCGCACGGATGGAGTCGCGCACGAAAACCGTCGGATCGTAAGGTGCCGCCCACTTCATATCTTCCGGGAAACGGGTGGACAGCTCGTCCATTTTGGCGCGCACCGCGTTTGACAAATCGATGGCGTTCGCCCCCGGTGACTGGAAGATACCAATCCCGACCGCGTCTTTATTGTTAAGCTGGGAACGCAGCGCATAGCTGCCGGAACCCATTTCGATACGCGCCACGTCGCGCAGGCGGACGACCGAACCGTCCTCCGACGTTTTCAGGACAATGTTGCCAAACTCTTCTTCGGTATGCAGACGACCCTGGGCGTTAATGGAGATCAGGAAATCGCTCTCTTTCGGCAGCGGCTCGGCGCCAAGCTGGCCCGCGGAGACCTGCACGTTCTGCTCCTGCATTGCCGTGACCACGTCCGAGGCGGTCAGCCCGCGGGCCGCGACCTTGTTCGGATCCAGCCAGATGCGCATCGCGTATTCACCGGAGCCGAAAATCTGAATCTGGCCGACGCCGGGCAGACGCGCCAGCTCGTCCTTCACCTTCAGCGTGGCGTAGTTGCGCATATACAGTGAATCGTACTTACCGTTGGGCGAGAACAGATGCACCACCAGCGTCAGCGTTGGCGACTGCTTCTGCGTCGTGATGCCCAGGCGCCGCACGTCTTCCGGCAGACGCGCCTCGGCCTGCGCTACGCGGTTTTGCACCTGCACCTGCGCCTGATCCGGATCGGTACCCGGACGGAACGTGACGGTAGTAACCAGCACGCCGTCCGAGCCGGCAACGGATTTCATGTACATCATGTTCTCGACGCCGTTGATCGCCTCTTCCAGCGGCGTCGCCACGGTCTCGGCAATCACTTTCGGGTTGGCGCCCGGATACTCCGCGCGCACCTGTACGCTTGGCGGTACGACGTCAGGATATTCACTCACCGGCAGAAGCGGGATGGCGATTAATCCTGTGATAAAAATCAGAATCGACAGTACGGCAGCGAAAATCGGCCTGTCGATGAAAAAGCGGGAAAAGTCCATGGGAAGGATTCTCAGGTCAAGTGATCAGTTGAGGGCGGTGCTGGCGGTCATGGCGACGGTTTTCGCGTTCACCGGCATACCCGGCATGAACACTTTCTGTAGACCGTCAACGATGACCTTATCGCCAGGTTTCAGCCCCTGCTGCACGATGCGTAAACCGTCGGCCAGACGCCCCGGCGTAATATCGCGACGCTGCGCTTTACCCTCTTTATCCACGATATAGACATACTTGCGATCCTGGTCAGTCAGTACCGCTTTGTCGTCAATAAGCATGGCCTGGAATTCCGCGCTGCCCGGCAGGCGCACGCGGGCAAAGAGTCCCGGCGTGAACTGACGCTGCGCGTTATCCAGCAGCGCGCGCATGCGGATCGTACCGGTACTCGGCGTGAGCTGATTATCAAGGAAATCCACTTTACCCTGATGGGGGTAGCCCTCCTCGCCGGCAAGGCCGATCTCAACCGGTAGCGCCGTATGGTGACTGGACGCCCCCTGCCCGTTGCGGGCGAGATTTTGATAGTGAAGATAGGTTGACTCATCCACGTCAAAGTAGACGTAAACCGTCTTCTGCGAGACCAGAGTGGTGAGCACGCTGGCGCTGTCGCCCGCGGAGACCAGATTGCCGCTGGTGATTAACGCCCGGCTGGCGCGGCCATCAATAGGAGCCGTCACTTTGGTGAAGTCGAGATTCAGCTGCGCGGCGTCTACCGCAGCCTGGGCCGCGCGAATATCGGCCTGCGCCTGAATGGCGGCCGAACGGCGCTGCTCCCACTCTTCACGGGATACCAGGTTGGTATTAATGAGTTTATCGGTACGGTTAGCCTCGCTTCGCGCCAGGCTGGCCTGCGTTTTGGCTCTCTCCAGCGTCGCCTGCGCCTGCTCCAGCGCGGCGCGATAGGTTCGGTCATCAATCGTGAACAGCACCTCACCCTTTTTCACCTCCTGGCCGTCGGTGAAATTCACTTTGTCGATGTAGCCAGAGACACGGGGACGAAGCTGCACGCTTTCCACGGCTTCAATCCGGCCGTTAAAGCTATCCCACTGGCTAATGGATTTCACAACCACGTCTGCAGCATTAACGGCGGGCGCGGGCGGCGCGGCGTTTTGCGCGACGCTGTCATCACATCCGACGAGCAGCACGGAGAGCATCATCGCTCCCAGCGCATTCAGATGATAGTTTCCCCAGGTTTTTTGCAGGCTCATTATTTTTATTCCGGTAATTGTAGCCGCCGGGCAAGACGCAGCGGGAGGTGCCGCGCCACTTCCTTTGTCCGGGCTGGCTTAAGGCCATTTGTGTCGTTCATCGCCACAAAACTGTAACAGTTTCGAATACACTATCGCGGCGATTGTAGGAATGCGCCTAACTAAGTGCAAGAATAATTGTTGCACTTTATGTGCTATTTGAGGCGGCGTTAAAAGGTCCGTTTCGGGCAAGGATTTAAATGCAACAATAAAACTTGCAATTATCGAGAAACCAGGCCACCTTAAAATGCAACAGATAAAGATACCTTTCTATCGCTGCGTGGGGGAAACCTGATGAACACTGGCGCATTTATGCATGATTTACTCGACTGGATTGATAACAACCTCGACAGTCGCCTGGACATTGAGACCGTCTCCAGGCGCTCCGGCTACTCGAAATGGCACCTCCAGCGCCTGTTTAAAGAGCACACGGGCTATCCCCTCGCCGGCTATATTCGCGCGCAAAAGCTGCAAAAATCGGTTGAGCGCTTAGCCCACAGCGATGAGCCCATCCTGAACGTGGCAATCGCGCTCGGGTTTGACTCTCAGCAGTCGTTCAACCGCAGCTTTAAGCGCCAATTCGGTCAGGCACCTGGCGCATGGCGACGCAGTATCGGCGGCCGTGAAACGCAGCCGATGCACCAGTAGCTCACTTTTTACTGCAACATCATCCCGAAGCTGTTATACTGTATATAAATACAGTATGAGAGGTGCGTGATGGCTGTTGAAATAAAATATGTTGTCGTAAGAAAAGGTGAAGAGAAAATGACATTTGCCAGTAAGAAAGAGGCTGACGCTCACGACAAGCTGCTCGATATGGCAGACGCGTTCACCGACTGGCTGTTGCAAAGCGGAATGCAGATGGATGAAACGCAGGCTGAAAATCTTGGTCTGTATCTCGCCGAGCAGAAAGAGACCGTGCAGCATATTCTGCGCACCAGCAAGCTCCCTGCTCTCGATGCCCCTGCGGCTGACAGTAAAAAAATCAGAGCGATAAAAGCTGCCTGATTGCCACATCGTCACCGAGCCTGACGCCGCAAGCAGCATGCTGCTTGCGGCTTTTTATTAACGTCACGCGCCGGATTGCGGCAAGGCATCAATCATCTCTTGTAGTTCATTGTACAATCTAGCCACATGGAAACCATCGCACACGGAATGATGAACCTGAACGGCAAGGGGCAATAATACTTTGCCATCTTGTTCATAGTATTTTCCAAGCGTAAACATAGGGGCAAAAAAGTTCTTCATGTGCGCAACGTTGACGTTAAAGCTGGTAAAACTCACCCAGGGAATACCCGATATGAAAAAAATATTTTCCCGGGATTCTTCTTTAGGCCAATAAGAAAAATTATTACCGTAGCGCGCAATGTCTTCAGTATAGGTGTTCTGGAAGTGCTGAATATTGCCATCGTAATGGCTCCATAATGATGAAAAGGTCTCTGTTTCATTATGGAAAATGGTATAGTTTGGATGAATTTCGTTCCATATAATAAGCTCATTGTCTTTCATAGCCATACGGAACTCAGGATGACTGTTGACGATCTTAGAAATGAGAAAAATAATAGTCGGGTAAAATTTCCAGCCGACCGCTTTGATATGTTTTAACAGCGCAGTAATATCGATTAAAACCGTCTGGTTAAACGTCGACTGAGCGAACCCCTGAAAAATCTCAAAATGTTCCTTCCTTGCCCAACGAGATAAGTCAACGGACGTATATTCAGGGGTTATTTTTTCCATTTCTAAACCTTTAATGAGCAAGCATATCTCTGATGTTAGCCTAAATTTTTTCCATGCATTAAGCAAGCAGGCGCCTCTGGAGAAAACGGCGCGGAATAACCGCCATTACGCACCCTGAAGACGTAACGTTTCCGCTTAAAACGCGCTGACCTGCCCGTACAGAGCACTCCTCACTCAATATTATCCCTCCCTCTTCGCGCAAAGGGTGTATTGTTTTTAAATGATTAATCCCCCTGAAGAGAAGCGGCGTCATGATTAACATCCTCGGTAAAACCACCTCCATCAACGTTCGTAAAGTGCTCTGGACCTGTGAAGAAGCGGGCATCCCTTACCTGCAGGAAGACTACGGCAGCGGTTTTGCCTCAACAGAAACGGATGACTTCCGCGCGCTGAACCCCAACGCCATGGTGCCGGTGCTGATGGATGACGATTTCGTGCTGTGGGAGTCCAACGCCATCTGCCGCTATCTGGTGCGCAAGGCCGGACGTCACGATCTGCTGCCTGCAGAGCCGCAGGCCTGCGCCAACGTTGAGCGCTGGATGGACTGGCAGGCAACTGAATTCAATAACGCCTGGCGCTATGTCTTCCCGGCGCTGGGACGAAAAAACCCGGACTTTAACGACCCTGCGCGCATTGCGGCGGGAATAAAAGAGTGGAACCATTGCATCACCATTCTGGAAAACCAGCTGCAGCGCACCGGGGCCTTTGCGGCAGGCGAGACGTTTACCCTTGCCGACGTGGTGCTTGGGCTGTCGGTGAATCGGTGGAAGATGACGCCGTTTGACAAGCCCGACGTGCCGGCGATTGAGGCCTGGTATGAGCGCCTCAACCAGCGCCCGGCGTTTTTGCGTCACGGCAATAACGGCATGATATAAATTATTTACGCCCCCACCTTGAGCAAGGATATTTTATTTAATTACTAAACCCTGATTGGCGTCAGAGGGAATAATAATTAAGCCATATCCTGGACAGCCCGTTGCACCGCTTTGCTAGCCTGACTATTCAGGCAAAGCTCAACCCGGAGGTATTCTTGCTGATTAGACTCAAGAAAGAACGAACGCATAAGGAGGATCGTCGGCTTGCCCTCTGGCTGGCGACCTCGGCAGGTTTGCTTAACGCCATCGCCCTTGGGGCATTTGGCTTTTTCCCCTCTCACATGACCGGCAATACCTCACAATTATCCAGCGAAGTCTCCTCCACCGATCTGAGCGATATGATTTTCTTTGGCTCGATTATTCTCTCTTTTGTCACCGGCGCCATCCTTGCCCGTCTTATTGTACTCTGGGGCATTATCCACAATATCAGGCTGGTTTTTTGCCAAATCCTTTTCGTCGAGGGAATACTATTGACCGGCATCTCTCTCTACGAGATGTATTTCCACGCCCTCACGAGCAACCGCGAGATTATTATTTTTCTGTGCGGCCTGATGGGTATTCATAATTCAACCTCCACGCAGCTCTCCGGAGGGCGGGTGAGATCGACGCACATTACCGGCACGCTAACGGATGCAGGCATATCACTGGCCTCCGTGCTGGTGGCGATGCTTCGCAGGGATTACTCGAAGGATACCGCGGCACAAAAAAGTCAGCTGAAAACTCACTTAACCACTATTTTCTCGTTTATGAGCGGAGGTATTGCTGGGCTGCTGCTGTTCAGATGGATTGGGTTTAACGCCATGCTGGCGCTTGGGCTGCTGCTCGCGATTGTTGCCATTTTTTCTATCATTAGCATCTCGGTTCGCGTTCGCCGGGTTCGTGCCTCTATCTAAATAACGAACGACTCTCGGCGTAAGGGCGCCCTTTAATATGTGACACTGTCACTATTGAAAATTCGCTTTAGGACTATTCTGCCCGGCACGCAACCAGCCCTTACGCCATAAGGCTTTAATTAAGGTTGTCACTAATTTCATGGGGTTACTGATTTTCCCCCTTCGCTGGAACCCTTCCCAAACGCTTGCTATAGGTCAATTACCCCTGCCGAAACATGGCATAACAACAGGCAACCGGTGGTTGCTATAACGCATGCGCACAGGGAGACACACCGCAATGCACCCATTACTCAAACGCTCGCTGCTGTTTGTCGGCGCCATTCTCGTGGTCCTAGCCCTCCTCGTCTGGGGAATCGGGCTTGAGACAATCAAGGCGCGCCAGGTTGACCTGGTCTACCTCGGGCAACAGCACATGATTCTGGTTTTCTCGTCGATGTTTTTTGCCCTGCTGGTGGGCATTCCGGCCGGTATTCTGCTGAGCCGTCCGGCCGCGCGGGGCGTCGCCGAATACGTGATGCAAATCTTTAATGTCGGCAACACCCTGCCGCCGCTGGCCGTGCTGGCGCTGGCGATGGTGGTGATTGGTATCGGCGATACGCCCGCCATCATCGCCCTGTTCCTCGCCTCGCTGCTGCCGATTGTGCGCAATACCTACGCCGGGCTGTGCTCGGTCCCGTCGTCGCTGCTGGAAGCGGCAAACGGGATTGGGATGACCAAATGGCAGCGCCTGTGCCAGGTTGAGCTGCCCAACGCCTGGCCGGTTATGCTCTCGGGGATCCGCATCGCCACCGCCATTAACGTCGGTACCGCGCCGCTGGCGTTTCTGATTGGCGCCAGCAGCTACGGCGAGCTGATTTTCCCGGGCATTTACCTGAACGATTTCCCAACCCTGATCCTCGGCGCGGCGGCCACCGCCCTGTTCGCCCTGATCCTCGACACCCTGCTGGCGGCGCTGGGTCGCGTGATGAGTCCCCATCTCGCTCGATAACAATAACAAGGAGCTTTTATGAGACTGATATCCAGCCTTGCGGCGCTGTGTGCCGCGGCGCTGTTCACCGGCCAGGCGATGGCAGCCCCGCTGATTCTGGCGACCAAGAGCTTTACCGAACAGCACATTCTCTCGGCGATGACCGTGCAGTACCTGCAAAAGAAAGGTTTTCAGGTTCAGCCAAAAACCAATATCGCCACGGTGATCTCCCGCAACGCGATGATCAACAAGCAGATTGATATGACCTGGGAGTACACCGGCACGTCGCTGATCATCTTCAACCACATCAACAAGCGCATGTCGCCGCAGGAGTCCTGGGAGACGGTGAAGCGCCTGGATGCGAAGCACGGTCTGGTGTGGCTCAAACCCGCCGATATGAACAACACCTACGCTTTCGCCATGCAGCGCAAGCGCGCCGAGGCGGAGCATATCAACACCATGTCGGAGATGGTGGCGAAAATTGAACAGGTTCGCAAAACCAACCCGGACAAAAACTGGCTGCTGGGCTTAGACCTTGAATTTGCCGGGCGCAGCGACGGCATGAAGCCACTGCAGGAGGCCTATAAGATGGATCTGGACCGTCCGCAAATCCGCCAGATGGACCCGGGTCTGGTCTATAACGCCGTGCGCGACGGCTTCGTCGACGCCGGGCTGGTTTATACCACCGACGGGCGCGTGAAGGGCTTTGATCTCAAAGTGCTGGAAGATGATAAAGGCTTCTTCCCGAGCTACGCGGTCACCCCGGTGGTGCGCAAGGACACCCTGGAGGCCAATCCCGGTCTGGAAGAGGCGCTCAATACCCTCTCGGCCCAGCTCAACAACGACGTTATCACCGAGCTGAACAAGAAGGTGGATATTGACCATCAGTCACCGCAGCAGGTCGCCCGCGATTTCCTGCGTAGCAAACAGCTGCTGTAGGAGGCGCTATGGATACCGTTCACTACATTCTGGACAACTGGGACTATCTGTTAACCCTGACGCTGCAGCATCTGTGGCTGGTGGCGCTGGCCGTGGGCTTAGCGATTATCATCGGCGTCCCGTTGGGCATTTTGATTGTGCGCCACAAGTGGCTGGCGACGCCGGTGCTGGGGATTGCCACCATCGTGTTGACCATCCCGTCCATTGCCCTGTTTGGCCTGATGATCCCGCTGTTTTCGCTGATCGGTCAGGGGATTGGCGCCCTGCCCGCAATCACGGCGGTGTTTCTCTACTCGCTGCTGCCAATCGTGCGTAACACCCACACGGCGCTCGACAGCCTGCCGCCGGGCCTGCGCGAAGCCGGACGCGGCATCGGCATGACGTTCTGGCAGCGTCTGCGCTGGGTGGAAATTCCGATGGCGCTGCCGGTGATTTTCGGCGGGATCCGCACCGCCGTGGTGATGAACATCGGCGTGATGGCGATTGCCGCCGTGATTGGCGCGGGCGGACTTGGCCTGCTGCTGCTTAACGGCATCGGCGGAAGCGATATTCGTATGTTGATTGCGGGCGCGCTGATGATCTGTCTTTTAGCGATTGTGCTCGACTGGCTGCTGCACCGTCTGCAGGTGGTTCTGACTCCAAAGGGGATTCGATAATGATAAAACTGGAAAACCTCACCAAACAATTTTCACAGAAGCACGGCCAGACCTTTAAGGCCGTCGATAACGTCAACCTGAACGTGCCCGAAGGGGAAATGTGCGTCCTGCTCGGCCCATCCGGCTGCGGGAAAACCACCACCCTGAAGATGATTAACCGTCTCATCACCCCAAGCAGCGGAAACATCCTGATTAACGGCGAGGACACCAACGGGATGGACACCGTGACCCTGCGCCGCAACATCGGCTACGTGATCCAGCAGATTGGCCTGTTCCCGAACATGACCATTGAAGAGAACATCACCGTCGTGCCGCGCATGCTGGGCTGGGATAAAGCGCGCTGCAAAGCCCGCGCCGAAGAGCTGATGGATATGGTGGCAATGGATCCGCACAAGTTCCTCCACCGTTATCCGCGCGAGATGTCCGGCGGCCAGCAGCAGCGTATTGGCGTTATTCGCGCCCTGGCGGCGGATCCTCCGGTACTGCTGATGGATGAACCGTTCGGCGCGGTGGACCCGATCAACCGCGAGGTGATCCAGAACCAGTTCCTCGAGATGCAGCGCAAGCTGAAAAAAACCGTCATGCTGGTGAGCCACGATATCGACGAAGCCCTGAAGCTCGGCGACCGCATTGCGGTATTCCGTCAGGGAAAAATCGTCCAGTGTGCCAGCCCGGATGAACTGCTGGCGAAACCGGCGAACGAGTTTGTCGGCTCGTTTGTTGGTCAGGACCGCACGCTGAAGCGCCTGCTGCTGGTCTCGGCGGGAGATGTCACCGACCAGCAGCCTACTATTACGGTGCGAGGCTCTACCCCGCTTACTGACGCGTTTGCCACCATGGACGATAATGATATTCGCGCGATTACCGTGGTTGACGAGCACGGCAAGCCGCTGGGCTTTGTGAAGCGTCGCGAAGCGCGTAACGCCAGCGGGACCTGCGCCGACATCCTGCATCCGTTCCGCATGACTGGCAAAGCCGAAGACAACCTGCGCGTGGTGCTGTCACGCCTGTATGAGAGCAACACCAGCTGGATGCCGATCGTGGATGAGGACGGGCGCTACAACGGCGAGATTTCGCAGGATTATATTGCCGAGTATCTGAGTTCAGGGCGTACGCGCCGGGCGCTGAATATTCATAGCGAGAGTTAATTTTTCCGGCCGGGCATCGCCCGGCTTTTTCGCACGCATACCTTTTGCTAACCCCACGATTTCCCGCCACAATATTGTATCGTCCCCGTTTAATCGCGACCCATGCAACGTCTTCATACGTACCCCGACATCCGCGCAATGTTTCGCCGACTCCTGATTGCCACCGTCACCGGCGTGCTGGCCGCGCTGGCCGTTGCGGTGTTCCGCCACAGCATGTACCTGCTGGAGTGGCTGCTTCTGAGCAACGACAGCGGCAGCCTGGTGAATGCCGCCGCGTCGCTCTCCCCCTGGAGGCGCGCGCTGACACCCGCGCTGGGCGGGCTGGCTGCCGGGCTGTTGCTCTGGGGATGGCAGCGCCTGACCGCCCAGCGTCCCCACGCGCCGAGCGATTATATGGAAGCGCTGGAGACCGGGGACGGTCAGTTTGACTACGGCGCGAGCCTCGTTAAATCTCTTGCTTCGCTGCTGGTCGTTGCCAGCGGAAGCGCCATCGGCCGCGAAGGGGCCATGATCCTGCTTGCCGCCCTCGCCGCCTCCTTTTTTGCCCGGCGCTTTACGCCCAAATCGGAATGGAAGCTTTGGATCGCCTGTGGCGCCGCCGCCGGGATGGCCAGCGCCTACCATGCTCCGTTAGCGGGAAGCCTGTTCATTGCAGAGATTCTGTTTGGCACGCTGATGCTGGCCTCGCTCGGCCCCGTGGTGATTGCGGCGGTGGTGGCGCTTCTTACGACGCAACTCCTGGCACCGGGTGCCGGTACGCTCTACGAGGTCCATCTGAGCGGCATTCTCACCGCGGCAGATTATGCCCTGCTGGTCGCGATGGGGCTGCTGGCAGGTCTCTGCGGACCGCTGCTGATGTGGCTGATGGCGTTCAGCCACGGGCTGTTCCTGCGCCTCAGGCTTTCGCCGCCGTTGCAGCTGGCGCTCGGCGGCTTGATTGTCGGGCTGCTGTCTCTTTTGACGCCGAAAGTTTGGGGAAACGGCTACAGCGTGGTTCAGGCTTTTCTGCTCGCCCCGCCGCTGCTGTCGGTGATTGCCGGCGTGTTCATCTGTAAATTGCTGGCGGTGCTCGCAAGCAGCGGTTCGGGTGCGCCGGGCGGGGTATTTACGCCTACGCTGTTTGTCGGTATGGCTACGGGGATGCTGTTCGCGCAGCTTTTCGCGCTGTGGCTGCCGGGTTCTGAGACGGCCATGTTGCTGGGGCTGGCCGGGATGGCAACGCTGCTCGCTGCGACCACGCATGCGCCCATTATGTCGGCGCTGATGGTCTGTGAAATGACCGGGCAGTATTTTTTACTGCCCGGTTTACTGGTCGCCTGCGTGATAGCGTCCGTACTGTCGCGGACGTTACGCCACGACTCGATCTACGGTCAACACGCCACCGAGGGCAGAGAGATCGATGTACTGCGCTAGCTCGCGCTGCTCGGCGCGAGGCAGATAAGGCAGCTCGCCCACCAGCGGGCCAGGCAGTTTGGTGCTCAGTACGTCGATGATCTCCGCGTAGTGCGCGAGGCCTGGATTAATACGGTTTGCCACCCAGCCAGCCAGCGGCAGGCCGTCATTGGCAATCGCCTGCGCCGTCAGCAGCGCGTGGTTGATACACCCTTCCTGGATCCCCACTACCATCACTACCGGCAGCTGTTCCTGCACGACCCATTCAGACAGCGGGCGTAAATCATTCATCAGGCTGCGCCAGCCGCCCGTTCCTTCGACGACTACGTGATCGACCTGCTCACTCAGGTTCGCCAGCCCGTCGGATAACAGGGAATAATTGATCGGGCCGCTGTGCGCCACGCTGCTTTCATCTTCGCTTAACGCAATAGGATTGACCGCGTGGTAAGGCAGTTCCAGTGACGAGACGCTTTGCAGCACCAGGGCGTCTTTATTTCGCAATCCCTCTGGCGTCTCTTTACTCCCTTTTGCGACCGGTTTGTACCCAGCGACGCGTTTACCGCTTGCTGTCAGAGCCTGCAGCAATGCGCGGGATACAACGGTCTTGCCGACAGAGGTATCTGTACCAGTAACAAAGAAACGCTTAAGCATGACTCACTCCACCTCTTGGGTATGCTTCGAAAATATCAACCAGGTAAATAATTCAGTGGAGGAAGTCTACGGGATGCGTGCGCTACCCGGCTTGAGATAGCGCAATTTTTCTTACATCTGCGGAAAAGAGTTAACCCTGTAACAGGCGGATAAGCAGCGAGCCGTTGTACATGGCATCTTTGACCAGCGCCGCGCCGGCCATTGTGCCCTGGTTGGAAAACTGGGTACTTTCTACCGCAATATTTCTGCTGTAGGCAGGAAGCGACTGCTGCTGAATACAGGCCGTAATCGCCGGAAAAAGGATCTCCGCCGCCTGGCTGAGCGGTGAGCCGATCAGGATTTTTTGCGGATTGAAGAGGTTCACCATAATCGCCAGAATGCGGCCTACGTTATTACCCACCCCGGTAATAATGTCCTTCGCCAGCAGATCCCCCTGACGCGCGGCGGCGCAAAGGGAATCCACCGTTAAGGGTTGGCCGTGCAGCGAGGAACTCATGGACTGACTGAGCCTCACCTGCGCCAGTTCGAGCACGCTTTCCACGCTGGCGATCGTCTCCAGACAGCCATGGTTCCCGCAGTAGCAGCGTTTACCGTACGGGTCGACCTGGGTATGACCAATTTCCACCAGGCTGCTGCTCCCGGCGTGGAGAAGCCGTCCGTCGGTGATCACCCCCGCCCCGACGTTATGATCGATAACCACCTGAATCACATCCCGCGCGCCGCGCGACGCGCCAAACAGCGCTTCCGCCATCGTCCAGGCGCTAATGTCGTGCTGAATATAGACCGGCACGCCGGTATGGTTTTCCAGCACTTCGCCCAGCGGCATCTCTTTAACATCGTCGTAAAACGGCATGCGGTGAACAATACCATTTTCGGTATCAATAATGCCGGGCATGGTGATGGCAATCGCCGTTAAGCGTTCAAGCCGCTGCTGATGGCGAATAAAGAAGCGATCGATATGGGAGACAATCGCATCGAGAAGCGGTTCCTCGGCGTTGAGCGGCAGCTCAAGCCGGTCTTCCACCACCAGCTTGCTGCTGAGATCGCGCAGTGCAAGGAAGATCTCTCCGCGGCTGATGCGCAGCGAGAGGTAGTGCCAGGCTTCCGTCTCGACCACCAGGCCGACCGCCGGACGACCACGGCTGCCCGGCTCCTGAATTTCCGTCTCCTGGACCAGGTGCGCTTCCAGCATTTCGCGGACAATTTTGGTGATACTGGCAGGTGCCAGCTGTGCCAGGCGCGACAGATCGATACGCGAAACCGGACCAAGCTGATCAATCAGGCGATACACCGCGCCAGCGTTGGTCTGCTTAATCTGATCAATATGCCCTGGCTGACTATCAGCAACCACCTCGTACTCCCTTATTTTCGAGCTTCGAAATAAACTGTTGGCTATGGTGAAGCACTTCCATGGGTGTCGTCAAATATTTACTTAGCCTTGTGATTTACCGCACATTTTTACCCGTTTTCCCGGGAAATATCAGACCGCGGAAGCCTGGATTAACCGCTGTTTGAAGCGCTGGGCAGCATGACTCTGTTCGCGATGTTTTGACCACACCAGCCACATCTCCGAAACGGCATCCTCCTCGGCGATAGCAACCCAGCGCATCTCGCGTAGCTGTACCCGCTTAAAGGAGGCCGGGAGTATCGACACACCCAGCCCGGCGGCGACCAGGCCGATAATGGTCATCGCCTCTCCCACTTCCTGGGTAATGACCGGCGCCAGATCGTAGCGGCGCATCAGCCCCAGAATATCGTCATACAGGCCCGTCCCGACCTGCGGGTCAAAAAAGACAAACGGCTCTTTTGCCAGCTCTGCCAGCGAAACCGCCGGACGCGACGCCAGCGGGTGATCGTTCGGGATCATGGCCATCAGCGGTTCGCGCAGGATAACCTCCCATGCCAGCGTGTCCGGCAGCTGGGTATTACGCATCAGCCCCAGATCGAGCGCACCTTCGTTAAGCGGCGCAATCTGCTCGCGGGTATTAATTTCGCGCGTCTGAATATGCACGTCCGGAAAATGACGGCGGAATGACGAAAGCGTCTGCGAGACGGCGCTGATAAACGGCGCGGACGAGGTAAACCCGATCCGCAGCTCCCCGGCTTCCCCAAGATAGAGCCGTTCCGCCCGGGCAGCGGCGTCGTCGACCATGCTCAGAATTTGTCGGCTGTCGATCAGAAACTGCTTACCCGCTGCCGTCAGGCTCACGCTGCGGTTGGTGCGGGCCAGTAGACGCGCCCCGACCTGCTGTTCGAGGATTTGAATCTGCTGGCTTAAGGGCGGCTGAGAAATGTTCAGCCGTGCCGCCGCGCGGCCAAAATGCAGCTCTTCGGCGACGGCGACAAAGTAGCGAAGATGACGCAGTTCGATATTCATATTTTTAAAGTATCATTTGAGATTATTAATATATTAGACAGAATATTTACATTTTCCTACTCTAAACGTGTGGTCATACCCGTCACCAAAAATCACGGGGATGTTTAAGCAAGGAAACTGTGTGAGTCGTACATCTACCATTGATATCGAGCCGGCCAGAGATATTAATGATTTGCCTGTAGCATCGCAGCCGGTTCAGTTCATCAAACGTGGTACCCCCCAGTTTATGCGCGTCACGCTGGCGCTCTTTTCCGCCGGTCTGGCAACGTTTGCCCTGCTCTACTGCGTTCAGCCGATTCTGCCCGTTCTCTCCCACGAGTTTGGCGTATCGCCCGCCAGCAGCAGCGTTTCGCTTTCCATTTCAACCGGGATGCTGGCAATTGGCCTGCTTTTTACCGGCCCGCTCTCCGACGCCGTTGGCCGTAAACAGGTGATGGTAACCGCCCTGATGCTGGCCTCGGTCTGTACGTTACTCTCGACGATGATGACCAGCTGGCACGGCATTTTGATGATGCGCGCGCTGATCGGGCTCTCGCTCAGCGGCGTGGCGACGGTCGGGATGACCTATCTCAGCGAGGAGATCCATCCGAGCTTCGTCGCCTTTTCGATGGGGCTGTACATCAGCGGGAACTCGATTGGCGGCATGAGCGGGCGTCTGCTGAGCGGGGTATTCACGGACTTCTTCAGCTGGCGCATTGCGCTGGCGGTGATCGGCTGTTTTGCGCTGGCATCGGCCCTGATGTTCTGGAAAATCCTGCCGGAATCGCGCCATTTTCGCCCGACGTCTCTGCGCCCGAAAACGCTGTTTATCAACTTCCGCCTGCACTGGCGTGACAAAGGTTTACCGCGACTGTTTCTGATGGGATTCCTGCTGATGGGTTCCTTCGTGACGCTGTTTAACTATATTGGCTATCGCCTGATGCTCTCGCCGTGGCATCTGAATCAGGCCGTTGTGGGTTTGCTTTCCGTGGCCTATCTCACCGGTACGTGGAGTTCGCCGAAAGCCGGGGCGATGACGGCACGCTTTGGCCGCGGGCCGGTGATGCTGGTGTTTACCGCGGTAATGCTGCTCGGCCTGCTGCTGACGCTCTTCTCTTCCCTGTGGCTGATTTTTGCCGGCATGCTGCTCTTCTCGGCAGGGTTCTTCGCCGCCCACTCGGTCGCCAGCAGCTGGATTGGCCCGCGCGCGCGTCGTGCCAAAGGCCAGGCATCCTCGCTGTATCTGTTTAGCTATTACCTGGGGTCCAGCATTGCCGGGACGCTCGGCGGCGTGTTCTGGCATTACTACGGCTGGAACGGCGTAGGCGGGTTTATTGCGCTGATGCTTTGTGCCGCACTGCTGGTGGGCGCAAGCCTTCATAAACGTCTGAAATAATAGGCTTGCGGGCTGATATCCGTTTCCCGAACAACGGCACCAGCGTACTGGTGCCGTTGTTCGTTCAGGAATCCCAGGCCTGTTCTATCTTACCGGCTTCAAACTGCGGAGGCGGTTTTCGGAAACGGCGCGTGAGCCACGTCAGGTAAAGGACCCCCAGTGCCGCCCAGATGAGGCCAAGCGTCAGGGACGTCGCTTCCAGGTTTATCCACAGCACGCCGACCGTGACGGCACCAATGAGTGGCAGCAGGAGATAGTGGAACCGATCTTTCCACGTTTTGTTCAGCCCCTTACGCCGCCAGAAATGGTTGTACACCGAGAGATTGACAAACGTAAACGCCACCAGCGCGCCAAAGTTGATCAGCGCCGTCGCGGTCACGAGATCAAAGTACAGGGCCGACAGCGCCACTATCCCTACCATAATGACGTTCAGGGCCGGAGTCCGCCATTTTGGATGCACGTAGCCAAACACCCGCTCCGGAAAGACGTTGTCACGCCCCATCACATACAGTAAGCGCGAGACGCTGGCATGCGAGGCCAGGCCTGAAGCGAGCGTGTTCACAAACGTGGTACAGAGAAACACCGACTGGAAGAGCTTGCCGCCCACGTACAGCGCGATTTCCGGCAGCGCGGCGTCCGGGTTCTTGAAGCGCGCGATCGTCGGGAAAAAGAGCTGCATGAAAAACGAGGCAACAATAAATATCAGCCCGCCATACAGTGCGGTCAGGAAAATGGCTTTGGGAATAACCCGCGCCGCGTTTGGCGTCTCTTCCGAGAGCGTGGTGACTGCGTCAAAGCCGAGGAAAGAGAAGCAGACAATAGTCGCGCCGGTAATGATAGGAAGCAGGTGCGCGTTCTCGCTGATAAACGGCTGGAGCGACCAGACGGTGCCAACCCCCTCACCCTTGTGCAAGCCATGCACTACGAGTATGACAAAGACCACCATGATGGCGACCTGCACCAGCACAAACAGGGTGTTAAAGTTGGCGACCAGGTTAACGCTTTTCAGGTTCGCCAGCGTCAGGATCGTCACAAAACCCACCACCCAGACCCAGGGCGGGACTTCAGGGAACAACGCGGAAAGGTAGATCTTCGCCAGCAGCACGTTGATCATCGGCAGGAAGAGATAGTCCAGCAGCGATGACCAGCCGACCATAAAGCCTAAGTGGGGGCCGATCGATTTCTGCGTGTAGGTATACGCGGAGCCCGCTTCCGGGAACTGTCGTACCAGTTTGCCGTAGCTGATGGCGGTAAACATGACGCCCGCCAGCGCCAGCAGATACGAGGCGGGCACGTGGCCGTTGCTGATACCGGACACAATGCCGAAGGTATCAAACACGGTCATGGGAGTGAGGTAAGCCAGCCCCATCATGACCACCTGCCAGAGCTTGAGGGAACTGCGCAGCCGGGTTCTTCCGGCCATGCGCGGCGAATCAAGAGAGGTGTTAGTCGCCATAAACCATCCCCCCCATGCTTACCGTGGTTTGCAATCGCGCTGACCGTAACGCAAACCTGCTTAGCAAAGGGGGAAGTTGTAAAGAACATACGCGATCGTACCAGCGCAGCGTCTCTCGCTCGCACTCACAGCAGGCGCCTGACTGGCCCCCTTCGCCCTGCGGATAGTTGAACATCTGCATCATTTCCTACCTCGTCACACAGTGTCGTTAAGAAAGTCCCTGTGCCGCCTGCGCTCCATAACGCGACTCCCGGGAGATAGCTGGCGTGCCAGCGAACGTTTCGGCCAGGCTCCGCGCAGGCCGTTTGGTGATACGTATGCGGTGAAACAAAGCGGCCCCTTACCGGGGCACGTCATCAGGCGTTTTTCAGCATCCACTCAATTTCTGTTTCGGTAATCAGGCGTTCAAACTGCAGTAATTCATCATTTTTGCAGGCGTGATAGACGTGGCAGAAACGTTCGCCCAGCCGCTCGCGAAGATGATCGTTTTGCATAAATTCCCACAGCGCATCGCTCTGACGAATCGGGAACGGCAGTCCGTCCTGCTCCAGGCCATTGCCTTCCACTTCTTCCTGCAGGGGTAAATCGTTATCCAGCCCGTGCAGAATGCCGGCAAAAATCGCCGCCATCACCAGATACGGGTTCGCGTCTGCTCCCGCCACGCGGTACTCGACCCGATGGTTATGGCGATCGCCGCAGGGGATACGCAGGGCAACGGTGCGATTATTGTGTCCCCATGACGCCTGCGTCGGTACGTACATTCCCGGCTGGAAGCGGCGGTAGGAGTTGACGTTCGGCGCCAGCAGCGCCATGGACGCGGGCATCAGATCGATCATTCCGGCCAGCGCGCGTTTCAGCAGCGCGGAATCCTCGCCGCTGGCGTCTGCGAGCACGTTTTCGCCTCGGTTGTTTTGCATGCTGATGTGAATATGCATCCCGCTGCCTGCATGCTCTTCATACGGCTTTGCCATAAACGTGGCGTGCATCTTATGTTTTTCCGCCATCTGCCTGACGAGACGTTTTAGCGCCAGCGCATCATCGCAGGCGTCGAGCACGTTTTCCGTATGATGCAGGTTAATTTCAAACTGGCCCGGGGAGGCCTCAGCCACGGCCCCGTCGGCGGGGATCAGCTGCAGCTGCGCCAGTTCGTCAATGTCGTTCAGCACGTCAGCAAAGTGGTTCAGGTTATCAACCGAGTAGACCTGACTCTGCGTGTTACGTACGTCGGTGCCCGGCGCGCAGGGTGGCTGCAGATAGCCGTCGGCATCGCGCTTACGGTCAAGTAAATAGAACTCCAGCTCTACCGCTACCACGGGGAACAGACCGCGCTGGCGCAGCTGCTGCCAGAGTCGGTTGAGTACGTTCCGCGGCTCAACGTCAAAGGGAGCGCCATCTTCATCGACCATGGTGAGCTGCACCTGACCAATGTATTCCGGGTCGGCGGCGGACGGCGTCAGGGTGCCCGGTACCGGCACGCAGATACAGTCCGGCTCGCCGAGCTCCTGCCCCAGGCCCGCCTCTTCCACGACGTTACCCAGAATGTCCATGGCGAAAACCGATGCCGGGAAATAGCAGCCTTTTTCAAGCTTGCTCAGTCCGGCAACCGGGATGCGCTTGCCGCGAAAACAGCCGTTCAGGTCGGTCAGGAGGACATCAATAAACTGGGTGTCAGGATACTTTTCTAAATAGCGCTTCACTTCCTGCGTAAAGGCGCTGCCCCGCCTCTCATCCGTGTGCTGCACAAAGTTCTCAACTTCTACGATATTGGTTTCCATGATTTACCACCGTTTTTGGGATTTGCGTTCGCTGCTCTGGACTGTCAAATATAATGTCCACCCTATCGAATCTGTATGCAAACAAATTGTTTGTCAAATGTTAAATTAAGTTTGCAAAAGGCAGATCCCGTTGCTAAATTGAGAAAATATTGAACGAAAAGGCCGTTTCACAGGCGAGAATGGCCTAAATTTAGTCCACTTTGTGAGGGCGATCATGGAAAATATAATGAACAAGCCAGTTATTGGCGTAGTGATGTGCAGAAACAGGCTTAAGGGTCATGAGACCCAGACCCTGCAAGAAAAGTACCTGAATGCCATTATTAACGCGGGGGGCTTACCGATTGCCTTACCCCATGCGCTGGCAGAGCCAGAGCTACTTACCGCTCTGCTGCCAACCCTGGACGGGATTTACCTGCCGGGCAGCCCAAGTAACGTGCAGCCGCACCTTTATGGTGAAAACGGCGATGAGCCTGACGCCGATCCCGGGCGAGATCTTCTGAGTATGGCGCTGATTGCCGCCGCGCTCGAAAGGCGCATCCCCATTTTCGCCATCTGCCGGGGGCTGCAGGAACTGGTTGTTGCGACGGGAGGAACGCTGTATCGCCGCCTGTTCGAGCAGAACGACCTGCTTGAACACCGGGAAGATCCTGAACTGCCGGTTGAGCTACAATACGCCCCTTCTCATGAGGTTCAGGTTCAGGAGGGAGGACTGCTGTCTCAATTAATACCAGGCTGTAACACATTTTGGGTAAACTCGTTACACGGGCAAGGTGCACGAACGTTAGGACCACGGCTTCGCGTGGAGGCCCGCTCGACGGACGGGCTGGTGGAAGCGGTCAGCGTTCATGACCACCCTTTTGCCCTCGGCGTGCAATGGCACCCCGAATGGAACAGCAGCGAGTACGCCCTCTCACGTATGTTGTTTGATGGTTTTATCACCGCCTGTCAAAGCCACATTGCCGAGAAGCAACGGCTTTGACCACTACCGTAAAGGAAATGCAACTATGAGCGATGACGGACTGGCGCCAGGGAAACGTCTGTCTGAGATCCGCCAGCAATTGGGTCTCTCGCAGCGGCGTGCCGCCGAACTGTCTGGGTTAACACACAGTGCCATCAGCACCATTGAGCAGGACAAAGTGAGTCCTGCCATCAGTACGCTGCAAAAGCTGCTGAAAGTCTATGGGCTGTCGCTCTCGGAATTCTTTTCGGAACCGGAAAAACCTGATGAACCGCAGGTGGTTATTAATCAGGAAGACCTTATCGAAATAGGCAGTCAGGGGGTTTCGATGAAGCTGGTTCATAACGGAAATCCGAACCGTACGCTGGCGATGATTTTTGAAACTTACCAGCCTGGAACCACGACCGGAGAGAGGATCAAACATCAGGGTGAGGAGATCGGTACGATACTGGAAGGTGAAATAGTGCTGACCATTAATGGCCAGCCTTATCACCTGGTTGCGGGGCAGAGCTATGCCATCAATACCGGCATACCGCACAGCTTCAGCAATACCTCGGCAGGCATCTGCCGCATTATCAGTGCCCACACCCCCACCACGTTCTAATTACCACTCAGTCCCGGCGTAAGCGCGCTTACGCCGGGACAAATAAAAACGATCAATGTCGGCATTCAACGGGTTAATTCCCGAGATGCCCCACGGCTTCGTATTGCCTGAAACGGCCATGCCTTTATTTATCTGATTGCGAAAGAAAGGAGTGAATATGCATTTTCAGCACCTGACTTACTGGCAGGATAAAGCAAAAAACAGCGCCATTGAGACCCGGTTATTTATTAACGGCGCCTATTGTGACGCCGCCGATAATGCCACGTTTGAAACCGTCAATCCCGCTACCCAACAGACGCTGGCGAACGTGGCCCGGGGCAAGCAGGCGGACGTGGACCGCGCGGTTCAGGCCGCACGTGAGGTATTTGAACGCGGCGACTGGTCACAGGCGTCTCCGGCGCAGCGCAAGGCAGTGCTGAATAAGCTCGCCGATTTGATGGAGCGCCACGGCGAAGAGCTGGCCTTACTGGAAACGCTGGACACCGGTAAACCCATCCGCCACAGCCTGCGCGACGATATTCCCGGCGCGGCTCGCGCCATTCGCTGGTACGCCGAAGCGGCGGATAAAGTCTACGGCGAAGTGGCGCCTACGGGTCCGGGCGAGCTGGCGATGATCGTGCGCGAGCCGATCGGGGTTGTTGCGGCCATCGTCCCCTGGAACTTCCCGCTGCTGCTGGCCTGCTGGAAGCTGGGCCCGGCGCTGATCGCGGGCAATAGCGTGGTATTAAAACCGTCGGAGAAATCACCGCTCACCGCCCTGCGCCTGGCCGGACTGGCGAAAGAGGCGGGCCTGCCGGACGGCGTGCTGAATGTGATAAGCGGTTACGGCCACGAAGCGGGCCAGGCGCTGGCACTGCATCCGGAGGTCGAAGTGCTGACGTTTACCGGCTCTACCCGTACCGGCAAGCAGCTGTTGAAGGACGCGGGAGAAAGCAACATGAAGCGCGTCTGGCTGGAGGCAGGCGGCAAGAGCGCCAACATTATCTTTGCCGACTGTCCGGACCTGGACAAGGCCGTGAGCGCGACCGCCGCCGGGATTTTTTACAACCAGGGGCAAGTCTGTATCGCCGGTACCCGCCTGCTGCTCGAAGACAGCATCGCCGATGACTTCCTGGCAAGGCTGAAAGCGCAGGCCCACCGCTGGCAGCCTGGCGATCCGCTCGACCCTGACAGCACGATGGGCATGCTCATCGACGCTGCGCACGCCGATACCGTCCACACGTTTATTCGCGAAGGAACCCGGAAAGGTACGCTGCTGCTGGACGGGCGGGAACAATCATGGCCTTCCGCAGTCGGTCCCACCATTTTTGTCGACATCGACCCTGCCTCCCCGCTGTGCCGGGAAGAGATTTTCGGGCCGGTGCTGGTCGTCACCCGTTTTAAAACCGAAGAGGAAGCCTTAACGCTGGCCAACGACAGTGAATACGGGCTTGGCGCGGCGGTATGGACCCGCGATCTCTCCCGGGCGCACCGCATGAGCCGCCGCCTGAAAGCCGGCTCGGTCTTCGTCAATAACTACAACGACGGTGATATGACCGTCCCCTTTGGCGGCTATAAGCAGAGCGGCAACGGTCGCGATAAGTCCCTGCACGCGCTGGAAAAATTTACCGAACTGAAAACCATCTGGATTGCCCTGGAGCCTCAATCATGACCGAACATACCACCAGCTACTACGCGGCCAGCGCGAACGCTTATGAACCTTTCCCGACGCTTAACGAGTCGATCAGCTGTGACGTGTGCGTGGTGGGCGGCGGCTATACCGGCCTCTCCTCCGCGCTACATCTCTCCGAAATGGGCTACGACGTGGTGCTCCTTGAAGGGGCGCGCATCGGCTTCGGCGCCAGCGGACGCAACGGCGGCCAGCTGGTTAACTCCTACAGCCGCGATATCGACGTGATCGAGAAAAACTACGGGCCCGATGCCGCCAAAGTGCTCGGGAGCATGATGTTTGAAGGCGGGGAAATTATTCGGGAGCGTATCCAGCGCTATCAGATCCAGTGCGACTATCGTCCCGGCGGGCTGTTTGTGGCGCTAAACCATAAGCAACTGGAGACGCTGGAAGAGCAAAAGTCCAACTGGGAACGCTACGGCAACACGCAGCTGGAGTTGCTGGACGCCAGCGCCATCCGCCGGGAAGTCGACAGCGACCGCTATACCGGCGCGCTGCTGGACCGCAGCGGGGGGCACATTCATCCGCTGAACCTGGCGATCGGCGAAGCGGACGCCATTCGCCTGAACGGTGGGCGTGTATATGAACAGTCTCCGGTGACCGCCATTCAGCACACCAGCCCGGCAGTAGTAAGCACGCAGCATGGCCAGGTCACGGCCCGCTACGTGATCGTCGCCGGGAATGCCTATCTGGGCGATAAGATAGAACCGGAGCTGGCAAAACGCAGCATGCCCTGCGGCACCCAGGTGGTGACCACCGCCCCGCTGCCGGAGGAGGTCGCCCGTACGCTGATCCCCAATAACTACTGCGTGGAAGATTGCAATTATCTGCTGGATTACTACCGTCTCACCGCCGACAACCGCCTGCTGTACGGCGGTGGCGTCGTCTATGGCGCGCGCGATCCGGACGATGTCGAACGCCTGGTGATGCCAAAGCTGCTGAAAACCTTCCCTCAGCTGGCAGGCGTCAAAATCGACTACCGCTGGACGGGCAATTTCCTGCTGACCCTGTCCCGTATGCCGCAGTTTGGGCGTCTGGATAAAAACATCTATTACATGCAGGGCTACAGCGGCCACGGCGTGACCTGCACCCACCTGGCCGGGCGGCTGATCTCGGAACTGTTGCGCGGTGACGCTGAGCGCTTTGATGCGTTTGCCAACCTCCCGCACTACCCCTTCCCGGGCGGCCGCAGCCTGCGGATTCCATTCACGGCGATGGGCGCGGCGTTTTACAGCCTGCGCGATCGTCTTGGCGTATGATCGTTTCGACAAAAGGGTATCTGACATGAGTAACCAGGAATTTCATCAGCGCAGACTTTCTGCCACCCCGCGCGGCGTAGGCGTAATGTGTAATTTCTTTGCCCGCACGGCGGAGAATGCCACCCTCACCGACGTGGAAGGCAACGACTATATTGATTTCGCCGCCGGGATCGCGGTGCTGAATACCGGCCATCGTCATCCTGAACTGGTGGCCGCAGTGGAAAAACAGCTTCACCAGTTCACCCACACGGCCTACCAGATTGTGCCGTATGAAAGCTACGTTTCATTAGCCGAGAAACTTAACGAGCTGGCCCCGGTCCAGAGCCCGGCCAAAACGGCGTTCTTCACCACGGGCGCGGAAGCGGTGGAAAACGCCATTAAAATCGCCCGGGCCCACACCGGCAGACCGGGCGTGATTGCCTTCGGCGGAGGCTTCCACGGCCGAACCTATATGACCATGGCCTTAACCGGCAAGGTCGCGCCTTATAAGCTGGGATTTGGCCCCTTCCCGGGGTCGGTTTATCACGTGCCGTATCCCTCCGAGCTGCACGGCATCACGACGCAGGATGCCATCACGGCGATAGAACGCCTGTTCAAAGCGGATATTGAGGCGAAACAGGTGGCGGCGATTATTTTTGAACCCATTCAGGGTGAAGGCGGATTCAACGTCGCCCCGCCAGAGCTGGTGGCCGCCATCCGCCGAATCTGTGATGAGCACGGGATCGTGATGATTGCCGACGAAGTGCAGAGCGGCTTCGCCCGTACGGGTAAACTGTTTGCCATGGAACACTACGTGGACAAGCCAGACCTGATGACGATGGCGAAAAGCCTGGCAGGCGGAATGCCGCTGTCTGGCGTGGTGGGTCGCGCCGAAATCATGGACGCGCCGGCTCCCGGCGGTCTGGGGGGGACCTATGCAGGCAACCCGCTTGCGGTGGCCGCCGCGCACGCGGTGCTGAATATTATCGACAACGAGTCACTGTGCGCCCGCGCCTGCCATCTGGGGGATCGACTGAAAGCCACGCTGGAGGAGATTCAGGGCACCTTCCCTGCGCTCGTGGCGATAAGGGGGAGAGGATCGATGATTGCGGCGGAGTTTTTTGATCCCGAGAGCCGTGAACCGTCGGCCGCCATCGCGCAGGCGATCCAGCAAAAGGCGCTCGCCCTGGGCCTGCTGTTATTGATCTGCGGCCAGTACGGTAACGTGATCCGCTTCCTTTATCCGCTGACCATTCCGGATGCCCAGTTCAACCAGGCACTGGCGATCCTGCAACAGGTTATGCGCGATAAGTCCTGAGTGCCCACTGAAAACCGTCTCCCGGCATTCCGGAGACGGTTTCAACGGAGGAGATCGGCACAGATTTCCTCCGTGTGGGAAATGCTGGGGAATTTGGTCTGTTTCATTGTATGCTCCCTGAAACACATCCCTGGCAAGAGGAAATAAGAATTGCAAAAAACATCCGCCTATCAGTCACTTGTGAAAACCTTCCAGCGCCTCTCACGCTTCTCGCATCTCTCCTCCATCGCCAGCTGGGACATGTTCACCATGATGCCGCCAGGCGGCAGCGCCGCGCGCGGTGAAGCGCTGGCAGAGATGAGCGTCCTGCAACATCAGATCCTGACCGATAAAAAAGTCGGCGACCTGTTAGCGGCCGCAGCAGGGGAAGATCTGAATGACGTCGAACAGGCCAACCTGCGTGAAATGACGCGACAGTATCAGCAGGCTACCCTGCTGCCGGAATCGCTGGTTGAAGCCAAATCTCTCGCGGGCAGCAGGTGCGAGCACGCCTGGCGTACGCAGCGTCCCGCCAACGACTGGCAGGGCTTTTCCGCCAACCTGAAAGAAGTGGTGAAACTCAGCCGTGAAGAAGCCCGCCTGCGCGCAGAAGCCAAAGGCTGTACGCCGTACGACGCGCTGCTGGATATTTTTGAACCGGACATGACCAGCGCGCGCCTGGACGTGCTGTTTGGTGATATGAAAACCTGGCTGCCGGACCTGCTGGCAAGCGCGGTGGAGAAACAGGCTCAGCGGTCGTTCGTTCCGCCGCAGGGCCCCTTCCCGACGGCAACCCAGCGCGAACTGGGTCTGGAAGCCATGAAGATGCTCGGCTTCGATTTCAACGGCGGTCGCCTGGACGTGAGCGCGCACCCGTTCTGCGGCGGCGTACCGGAAGACGTGCGCATTACCACGCGCTATGATGAGGACGAGCTGCTCAGCGCGCTGTTTGGCGTGATCCACGAAACCGGACACGCGCGCTACGAACAAAACCTGCCGCGCGCGTGGGCAGGCCAGCCGATTGCCCTGGCACGCTCAACCGCGATCCATGAATCCCAGAGCCTGTTCTTTGAGATGCAGCTGGGACGCAGCGAAGCCTTCCTTAAGCACCTCCTCCCAGCCGTTCACGCCCGCTTTGGCAGCCAGGCGGCGTTCAGCGAAGAGAACTTTATCGCCTGGAACCAGCGCGTGAAGCCGGGCTATATCCGCGTCGATGCCGACGAAGTGAGCTACCCGGCACACGTGGTGCTGCGCTATGAGATTGAGCGCGCGCTGATCAACGGCGAGATCGAGGTGGACGATATCCCCGCCCTGTGGGATGAGAAAATGCAGGCCTGGCTCGGATTATCCACCAAAGATAACTACCGCAACGGCTGCATGCAGGATATCCACTGGACCGACGGCGGGTTTGGTTACTTCCCGTCGTACACGCTCGGCGCGATGTATGCCGCGCAGCTGTTCCATGCTGCAAAGGCCGCGCTTCCGGGACTGGCGTCCTCCATCGCTGAAGGGGATTTTTCCGCCCTCTTTGAGTGGCTGCGTCAGAACATCTGGCAGCACGGTAGCCGCTTTAGCACGTCGCAGTTAATCACCCAGGCGACGGGTGAAGATCTGAATATCCGCTACTTCCGCGAACACCTGACCTCACGCTACCTGTAATGATAAGGCCGGGGTTCTTCCCCGGCCTTGTACATATGGTTACACGCCGATACCAATCACTCACGGAAACCCCGAATTTACAGGGATATAGTTATTTCAACGGCCCCGCAGTGGGGTTAAATGAAAAACCAAATTCGAGGGTATGAACATGAAAAAAGTATTAGCTCTGGTTGTTGCCGCTGCTATGGGTCTGTCTTCTGCTGCGTTTGCTGCTGAAACCACTGCTGCACCAGCTGCTGCTGCGCCTGCTGCAACGACCACCGCGGCGCCAGCAAAAACCGTACATCACAAGAAACACCACAAAGCCGCTAAACCGGCTGCAGAGCAAAAAGCGCAGGCAGCTAAAAAGCACCACAAAAAAGCCGCTAAACCAGCCGTAGAGCAGAAAGCTCAGGCTGCGAAAAAGCACCACAAAAAAGCCGCTAAACCAGCCGTAGAGCAGAAAGCCCAGGCTGCGAAAAAGCATCACAAAAAAGCAGTAAAACACGAAGCTGCTAAACCAGCTGCACAGCCAGCTGCGTAAGCGTACAAGCTTAACCGTGCCCTGCGGGGTACGTTGGTAAACCGGCGCTGAACCGGAAAAGGTTCTGCGCCGTTTTTTTTATCCGGAGGGCGTATGCTGCGACGCTATCGGTTTGAGCTGATTCTTATCCTGCTTATTTTATGCGCGCTCATCGCCAGCCGCTTTTATCTTTCCTGACTGTAGCACGCTGATTTTACTCCCACTTTAGCGCCGTCCCGTCTATAGTATTTTCATAGGGTTCACTTTTAATAATCATAATTACCCCCACCAGAGTGTGATATGCGTAAATCTGTTGTGTTGTTGCTGGGAACGTTTGGCCTTTTTTCTGGATTTTCACAGGCGGATGATGGCGGTGATAGCGCCATTAGCGCGAAAGAGCTAAAGACCCTTTTTTTCGGTCATGACGATCGTACTCGCGTCACCGATCCTACCCAGGCTCCCTGGGACGCTATAGGCCAACTGGAAACCGCCAGCGGCAACCTGTGTACCGCGACGTTAATCACCCCGCAATTAGCGCTGACGGCGGGCCACTGCCTGTTGACGCCACCCAACGGTAAGCCAGACAAAGCGGTTGTCTTACGATTTGTGTCGCAAAAAGGGATCTGGCGCTATGAAATCCACGGCATTGAAGGTCGGGTTGATGCTTCTCTTGGGAAACGTCTTAAACCGGATGGAGACGGCTGGATTGTGCCGCCCGCGGCAGCCTCGTGGGATTTTGGCCTGATTATTTTGCGCTACCCGCCTTCGGGCATTACGCCGCTGCCGTTATTTGACGGCGATAAAGCGGCGCTCACCGCCGCGCTGAAAGCCGCCGACCGCAAGGTAACGCAGTCAGGCTACCCGGTCGATCATCTGGATGCGCTTTACACCCACACGGACTGTATCGTGACGGGCTGGGCGCAGACCAGCGTGCTTTCCCATCAGTGCGATACGTTGCCGGGCGACAGCGGTTCACCGCTGATGCTGAAAACCGATAACGGCTGGCAGTTGATTGGGGTTCAAAGCTCCGCCCCGGCGGCGAAAGACCGCTGGCGAGCCGATAACCGGGCCTTATCCGTCACCGGTTTTCGCGATAAGCTGGAAGCGCTGGCTAAAGAGTAAGCCAGCGCGGCCGTCTGTGGATCAGCGTGACCGATTGATCAGGCGAGTTTTATCATGATCATGCCCGCCAGCAGCAAGATCAGCCCTATCCAGCCTTTATTATTTAAACGCTGCCCGAAAAGCACCCACCCTGCGGCCAGGGTGGCGGCGATACCAAAACCGCCCCACAGCGCATAGGCCACAGACAGATCGATACCTTTGACCGCCTGTGACAGGGCGCTAAATGCCCCCAGCACTGCGGCAATCGACATCAGGCCATAAACCTTACGGCGAAAACCGTCAGAGAATTTCAGCAGAACGTTCGCCAGAATTTCCAGCACGATGGCGAAGCCCAGCCAGGCCGCATGAACCCATTCAAACTGTTGCATGGTTCTGCTCCTTCTGCTGTTTTGTCGGTTTACGGGTACCTGATTTAATCAGCACGATACCCGCGACCAGCGTCGTTAACCCGGCGACCTTCATTGTTGTTAATGTTTCGTCGAATATCAGAACGCTGAACAGCGTAATCAATAAAATACCGATCCCTTCCCACAGCGCATAGGCCACACCCAGCGCAATTTTCTTCACCGCAAATGAGAGGAAAATATAGGAAAGGGATATCATCACCAGCATTAAAATAAAACCGGTATTGCCCTCGCTGACGCTTGCCCATTTCATTGACAGCGTGCCGGTAATTTCAGCGAGGATAGCCAGGGCTAATAAGATCCAGTAAAACATGTTTTTCTCCTGCTTGAGAATATAATCCATCGTGGCCCGCCGCATGCAGCAAACCAAAAAAATATGAAATTAAATCAGACAGCTAAGCGCGTAGCGCCAGCTCAGGCAGAAGAGGTGACTATAGTGCAGTGCGCCAGTGTTGCTCACCAGCAATCAGGCAGAAGGAGGTAGAAAATAGAGCAGCGTTGTTTGAAGAATAGGTCCTGAACAAATTGTCCATAAAATTACAATTATCCGCGTTGTTGCTTCTCGTCTTTGCGGATGAAAATTGTCCTCGGTAGTTGAACACGCCAAATTTGTACCATAACTGAAGATTTTACTCAAAGTCTTTTCAATTCTTTACCCATCCCGTTTGATTTTGGTTAGTTTATTGCAGGACGTTTACCCTCTATTATAAATAAAAAGCGTTTTTTGGAGTCACCATGGCTAAACCCATTATTACCCTGAACGGGTTAAAAATTGTCATCATGCTGGGCATGCTGGTGATCATACTCACGGGCGTTCGTTTTGCCGCCGACATCATTGTGCCCTTTATTCTGGCCCTGTTTGTTGCGGTGATCCTTAACCCACTGGTCCAGCGCATGACGCGGCTGCGCATCCCGCGCGTGCTGGCAATTACTCTGCTAATTAGCGTCATTATTTTCGCCATGGTGTTACTGGTTGCGTATCTGGGTACCTCGCTGAACGAACTGGCGCGAACGCTGCCGAAATACCGTTCCTCGCTGGCGATACCGCTGCTGCAGCTTGAGCCCTGGCTTCAGCGCGCGGGAATAGAAGTCTCGGTTGAGGAGCTTCTTAAATATATCGACCCTAATGCGGCCATGACCATCGTCACAGGCCTGCTGACGCAGCTTTCCAATGCCATGACCTCCATTTTCCTGCTGTTTTTAACGGTGGTGTTCATGCTGCTGGAGGTGCCACAGCTGCCCGCAAAGTTACAGCAAATCATGGTTCGTCCGGTTGAAGGAATGGGCGCTATTCAGCGCGCGCTGGACAGCGTTTCACGTTATCTGGTACTGAAAACCGTCATAAGCCTGGTCACCGGGGTGGTGGTCTGGGGAATGCTGGTGGCGCTGGACGTCCGCTTTGCGTTCGTCTGGGGGTTACTGGCATTTGCGCTCAATTACATTCCTAACATCGGCTCCGTGCTGGCGGCTATCCCCCCTATTCTTCAGGTGCTGGTGTTCAGCGGATTTTATGATGCGCTGATTCTGCTGGCCGGCTATCTGGCGATTAACCTGGTATTCGGGAATATTCTTGAACCGCGAATGATGGGGCGTGGGCTGGGGCTTTCGACGCTGGTCGTCTTTTTGTCCCTGATTTTCTGGGGCTGGCTGCTCGGCCCCGTAGGCATGCTGCTCTCCGTTCCGCTGACCATCATCGTGAAGATTGGTCTGGAACAGACGGCGGGCGGGCAAAGCATCGCCGTGCTGCTGAGCGATATGAGCCATCAATAGCCGTCATTCCGCCATCGACATGAGGGGCTTGCTTGCCCTTCCTCCTTCACAGTATGCCCTGAGCGCCCTCTGCCAGTCCGTCAGAGGGTACACCGTTCCGGGGCTGTATTCACTGGCGCGCATCCGGGGCCAGATTTGATCGAACTCCGCGCGCCACGCCTCTGCGCTGAGCCCATCCAGATAGTTACGAATATGGAACCACGCCACGCGCGGCAGGGGCCGTTGCTGGCGGAAGGTCTGCCCGGAGAGCAGCCCGTAGCAGACAAATATGCCCTGCTCCGGCAGCACGCTCAGGATCGCTTCCGCCAGCGCCCCGCCGGTTGCATCGTAAACGACGTCGGCACGCGCGGCAACGGAGAGAATCCGCTGCATGTCATGCTGTGCGACAGGAACGATCCCCATCGCCGCCAGCCGTTCAGCGTGAGCGGGCGAACGATGAATACCGTACACCGCCTCTGCCCCCGCCAGACGCGCCCACTGCCCGAGCAGAATGGCGCAATCCGAACCGGCGGCCGTGAGCAGCACCCGCTTTCCCCGCGGTGGATAGTGGCTCAACATCATCTGCGCCGCCAGCGGGTTGATATAGGCCCGCGCGGCCAGGCGTGAATCGACATCATCCGGCACGGGTATCGCATACTCTGCCGGGCAATCCGCATAGCGCTGCCAGGTGCCCTGCCCGCGCAGCGGCAGAACGCGTTTACCCTGCAGATATGCAAAAGACGCGGGCGCCTGAATGACAACGCCGACGCCTTCATACCCCGCGACGGCGGGCAGCGGGGTTCTGTGGCGGTAAGCGCCGGTAATGGGAATGAGATCGGACGCGTTCACCGGCGCATACAGCATTTGCACGCGGAGGTATCCCGGCGCAAGCGCGCCCGGCGGCGCGGTTTCAGGTTGCAGAACAGATTCTGGCTCGCCAAAACGGCGATACCAGAGGGCCAGATTTTCCATTACGATCTCACGGCTGACGGCGGAATACTTAATCGCGCCAGCCCATTGCCGGTGCGACATGTTTGAGAATGGACTCAATCACGTGCGCATTGTAATCCACACCGAGCTGGTTCGGTACGGTCAGTAATAACGTATCAGCCTCGGCAATCGCCTCGTCCTTCTTCAGCTGTTCGATCAGCCTGTCAGGCTCCGCGGCATAGCTGCGCCCGAAGATCGCGCGCGTTTTTTCATCAAGATACCCCACGCTATCGCTGTCGTTACGGCTGGCACCGAAGTACATCCGGTCGCGGTCGTCCATCAGGGCAAAAATACTGCGGCTGACCGAGACGCGCGGCTCGCGCGCATGCCCTGCCTCTTTCCAGGCCTGACGATAGGCGCGGATCTGTTTTGCCTGCTGAATATGGAACGGCTCACCGGTTTCGTCGTCTTTCAGGGTTGAGCTTTGCAGGTTCATGCCGAGCTTAGCGGCCCATACCGCCGTCGCATTCGAACCGGCGCCCCACCAGATACGCTCCCGCAGTCCTTCAGAATACGGTTCCAGGCGCAGCAGCCCAGGCGGATTGGGGAACATCGGCTGTGGATTCGGCTTTGCAAACCCTTCGCCGCGCAGCACCTCAAGCAGCACCTCGGTATGACGGCGCGCCATGTCCGCTTCGTTTTCCCCTTCCTGCGGGACATAGCCGAAATGACGCCAGCCATCAATGACCTGCTCCGGGGAGCCGCGGCTGATGCCAAGCTGCAAACGGCCGCCGGAGATCAGATCTGCCGCGCCCGCATCCTCGGCCATATACATCGGGTTTTCATAGCGCATATCAATCACGCCCGTACCGATTTCAATGGTTTTCGTTTTCGCGCCTATTGCCGCCAGCAGAGGGAACGGCGAGCTAAGCTGACGGGCGAAGTGGTGCACCCGGAAATAGGCGCCGTCCGCGCCCAGCTCTTCAGCGGCCACGGCCAGGTCGATGGACTGCAGCAGCGTGTCTGCCGCCGAGCGCGTGCCGGACTGCGGAGAAGGCGTCCAGTGACCAAACGATAAAAAACCGATCTTTTTCATAACCCTGTGTCCTGATAATGCGTTGCGTTCTGTCCACTTTACGCATTACCCGGTAAGAATAAATGCCGTTTATTTAACGGAATGCATCAAATAAATTGACGGAATAGAGGGGTTCGTCATTCCGCTCCATAATGGATATAATATTCCCCACTTTTTTCATGGCAGGTAAAACCGGCAATGGCTCTGATCCCTAAAAACTACGCGCGACTGGAAAGCGGCTATCGCGAGAAAGCATTAAAAATCTATCCCTGGGTCTGCGGACGCTGCTCGCGGGAGTTCGTCTATTCCAACCTGCGTGAATTGACGGTTCACCATATCGATCATGACCATACTAACAACCCGGAAGATGGCAGCAACTGGGAGCTGTTGTGCCTATTTTGCCACGATCACGAGCATTCGAAATACACCGAAGCGGATCAGTACGGCACCACCGTGGTCGCCGGTGAAGACGCGCAAAAAGACGTGGGTGTCGCCACGTTTAACCCGTTTGCCGATTTAAAAGCGATGATGGATAAGAAGAAATAATCTTCTCGTCCGCTCGTGCTCCGTGATTTTAAAATGTCCAGGTGATAGCGGCGGTTGCAGACCCCTCATTGCGCCGCATCACTATTGGGCTTTCATTCGCATGGTCGCCAAGCCAGGTATAGTCCGCGCTCAGGACCGTTCCCCAGTGAGCATCGAACTGATGGCTCCAGGTCAGGCTGGTGTCGACGCCATAAAATCCCCCCGGCGCTGAATAGCGGCGATAGCCGGTGCGGCGGCTCTGCTGCTCGCTGACCCCATACCAGGTATTCAGATAACGGCTGTCGCCAAACAGAGCCGCAGACTGAAGGGCGATCGTGTCCTCGCTGTTTTGCAGGGGAATCAACGTAACGGACGCCTGATAACTTACGCCCTGGCTGACCGTTAACGGTAGCGTCGCCTTACCCTCAACGCTTAGCCAGGACGCAGCCTGCCAGCCGACGGCCAGGCCGGTATTCAGGGTGGCATCAATGTCCCCCATCCCTTTCAGATTGTTTGCGCCCTCACGCCAGCCAGAATTTTTCTCTGCCCTCCCGAGGTCGTAACCCAGCGTATGTTCCAGGTACCAACCGCTGTCGTTTTGCAGGTCATATCCCACTCCTTTTTGTGCATCAATAAAGAAAGCACCCTTGCGCCCCTGCAGCACAGGAACCACCTGCCACACCTGCTTGTCTGAGCCTGAATAACGGGGGGCATAGTGACCGCCCAGCCCGACGGTTAAAGAGCCGGAAGCGGCGTCATCATCCGCCTGCACACCTGAGGCAACGGCCATCAGAAGCGGAACGGTCATATACAGGCCTTTTTTTATCGCTATCATACTGTTCTCCACGCAGACGCTGGCGTCTGCTGATTCAGGGTCTGCCACACAATGTTGGCGCAGTATGGTTTGGCTAAATCAATGAATCGTCGGGATAGTGTTAAGAAACGGTCAAGGTGAACGGATGTTGTACAGAAGAGTGCTGATTATTGAAGATGACGCCGATGCGGCTGGCGTGCTTGAAGCCTATTTACGTCGTGAAAATTACGATGTCACCATTACCGGAGACGGTCTTTCCGGGCTGGATATGGCGCAGCGGTGGAAACCCGACCTCATCCTGCTCGACGTGATGCTGCCCGGGCTTAACGGCACCGAAGTGCTGGCCGGACTGCGTCGTAAAAGCGATGTACCGGTGATCATGGTCACCGCCATGGGCGACACCCCCGATCGCATTGGTGCCCTGCGGTACGGTGCCGATGATTATGTTGTGAAACCCTATCATCCGGGAGAAGTCGTGGCTCGCGTACAGGCGGTGCTGCGACGCAGCAGTAAAAAAGAGACAGACGACGAGATCCTTCGCTGGCAAACGCTGGAGGTGGATGTGGCCGCCATTGTGGCGAGCGTGGATAACGGCGGCGACGCGCCCGTGATGCTCGATCTTACGCCAACGGAATTCTCGCTTCTGGCAACGCTGCTGCGCTCTCCCGCTCGCCCCTTTTCCCGTCAGTACCTGCTGGAACACTGTCTGCCGGAAAGCGAGGCGCTGGAGCGCGTGGTGGACACCCATATTTATAACCTGCGTAAAAAACTCGAAGCGGCGGGTATTTCCGGCGTGTTGATTAACGTTCGCGGCGTGGGATACAGGTTCAGACAACCATGATAAAAAACCGGCACTCCTCTCTCTGGCGCTGGATTTGCGCGCGTATCCTGGCACTGGCCATCGGCAGCGTGATCGTCATTGCCACCTGCATGTGGCTACGTTATGCGGTACAGAACTACTGGATAATGGGCAGAATGCCAGCGGCGGTCCGGCAGGAATTCCTGACGCTCAGCCAGAACCCACAGGCCGATCCGGCCCGCTTCCACAGCATTGTGGATACCTGGTGGGGGCTGAGTTATTCCACGCCATCCATCGCCTCTGCGGACTGGGTTACGGTGGCCCTGCTGGTGCTGGTGATGATCCCGTTTATTGTGGTGATGGGGTTAAAACACGCCCGACCGCTGGCGCTGCAGTTCAGCCGTCTTCGCGATGCCGCCAAAGATGTCGCCGACGGGCAGTTTGGCCGTCAGGCTGAACTGGTCAAGGATGCGCCAGCGGAAATGGTCAGCTTTGCAAACGACTTTAACTCCATGACGGGGCAACTCGCCCGCTATGAAAAAGAGCTCCGCGCCTCGCACGTCGCGATGGCGCACGAGCTGCGCTCGCCCCTGACGGCCGCCATTGGTCGTCTGCAGGGCATGTTGGACGGTGTGTTTGATGCCAGCCCGGTGCAGCTGGGAATGGTGATGAAACAGCTTCAGCATCTTAATCGCCTGACCGATGAGCTTCACCTTCTCTCGTTAGCGGACGCGGGAAATCTGGTGCTGGAAGAGCAGGCCTTTTCTCTGGATGAGCTTATTCAGGAGCGGGCGGCCTGGATCATGCCGCAGGCCGAAGCGCATCATTTTACGATTACGCTGCGTAACCCGCGTACGTGCCCGTTCAGAGGCGATGCGTTCCGCATGGGGCAGGTATTTACTATCCTTATGGAAAATGCACTACGCTACGGGCGCGAAGGCGGCCATCTTGAGGTGGCGCTGCACTACGCCAGCGGGCATTACGCCATTGAATTTCACGATGACGGACCGGGCGTATCCCCCCAGTTCTTACCGGACATGTTTAAGCGCTTTAGCCGTGAGGAGCAGTCCCGCGCGCGGCATTCCGGCGGCAGCGGCCTCGGTTTGTCTATCGCCCGGGCGATTTGTCAGGCACATGGGGGCACGATCGAGGCCTCATTACCGGAAACGGGCGGCCTTGCTGTGCGTATTTTGTTACCCTGGCAGCCGTCCGGTAATGAAAATATCCACTCTTGATAAACCCTTGACAGAACATCGAATCTTTCTCGACGTAGCGCGCATTTAATAACGCCCTCATCTTTATGGAGCGGCGTTATGTCAGACGAATTTGTTCTCTCCCTCCGCCACTGCCTGCACCATCTGTACGGCGTGGCACGCACTCTTCCCTGGGTAAATTTTCTCCCTCTGGTCCTGCTCGCGCTGGTGATTTTTCCGCTCACCGGCTGCGGTGACAAACAGGAAAATAAGCCTGCCCCAGTGCGTACGGTGCGCTACGTCGTCGTACGTACAGCCCAAACCCTCCCCGCGCTGGAAAGGACCGGTGAGATCCATGCCCACGATGAAACGACGCTGAGCTTTCAAACCGGGGGGCGAATACTGACGCGCAGCGTTGATATTGGCGATCGGGTTAATGCCGGACAGCTGCTGGCCACACTTGAAAATACCACCGGACAAAATCAGCTCGACAGCGCAACGGCCGACTATGAAGGGGCCACAGCCTCAGCGCAGGTTGCCGCGCTTAACGTCAGCCGAATGCAAAAGCTCATGCCGACGGGCGCAATAGCCCGCACGCAACTAGACAGCGCCCGCGCGGACTGGCTTGTCGCCCGCGCGCGATTAAAAAGCAGCGAGGCCGCGTGGCGTAACGCCCGCGAAAGCCTTGGCTGGACGCGCCTTATCGCTCCACAAACCGGCACGATCACCGAGGTGAGCGCCTCTGCGGGCCAGGTTGTCAGCGCGGGACAGACGGTGCTTACGCTGGCAACCGGCGAAGCCCGCGACGTAGCGTTTGATATCGCCACGCCCGATGCGATACCGCCGCTGGATAAGGCGGAATTGCGGGTTTCCCTGCTCAGCGACCCGTCGGTACAGGCATCTGCCGTGCTGCGGGATATCACCCCGCAGGCCGATCCTCAGACCCGCACCTGGCGCGTCAGAGCCACCCTGATAAACCCGCCAGCGGCGATAGCGCTGGGTGCCAGCGTCACCGTCACCCTGCCCTCGACTGGCCCGCGAGGTTACGTCATTCCCGCATCGGCGCTGAGCCGAACAGGAGATAGACCGGCGGTGTTCGTGATCAACCCGCATTCGCAGGCGCAGCTGCGCGCGGTGGTGCCTGCCTGCTATACGGCCTCCTCGGTGATTATCGCCTCCGGCCTTGAGCCAGGCGACCGGGTGATTACGGCTGGCGTGAGCAAACTCCGTTCCGGAGAGCCGGTGGTACCCGGGGAGGTTCAGCCATGAACACGAAACCGGAAGCGAAATTTAACCTGTCCGCATGGGCGCTTAACCATCAGCAGATGGTCAGTTTCTTCATGCTGCTGATCGTGGCGATGGGCGTGTTCTGCTATGAAAAACTGCCGCGTAATGAAGATCCGGTTTTTACCATTAAAACGGCGGTCGTCTCAGCGCAGTGGCCGGGCGCGTCCGTAACGGACACCACCCGTCTGCTGACCGATACGCTTGAAAAAAAGCTGCAGGAAACGCCCTGGCTTGATTATCTCGAAAGTGAAACCCGCGCCGGGAGCACGGTTATCCATGTGAATCTCCGTGACAATACCCCGCCGCAAATGGTGCAGGACATCTGGTATCAGATCCGCAAAAAAATGCAGGACATCGCGCCGTCTTTACCGGAAGGCGTTCAGGGCCCGGCCGTGAACGACGAATTTGACGATACGTTCGGCACGATTTACGGCTTTATTCCCGACGGCTACACCTTACGGGAAGTGCGGGATCGCGTTGAGACAATACGTCGTGAGCTCGCCTCCTTGCCAGATATCGGCAAAACCACCCTGCTGGGCGAACAGCAGGATCAGATGGTTCTCGCCTTTTCTCCGGCCCGTCTGGCGGGTATGGGACTGGATATTCAGGCGGTCGCCGATGCGCTGCGGGCGCAAAACGCGGTTGTCCCGGCTGGCGTTATGCGTACCGGGCAGGAGAACATCGCGATCAAGGTCAGCGGGGCGCTCACGTCCGAAGAGAGTTTACGCGCCGTCACGCTGCACATTAACAATCGCTATATTCCGCTGACCGATATCGCCACCGTCACCCGGGAAGCCGCCGAGCCGCCGGCCCCCGCGTACCGGGTAAACGGCAAACCGGCCATCGGGCTGGCGGTGTCAATGGCGCCAACGGGCAACATGCTGCGTTTTGGCGCCGCGCTGAACGACAGAATGACAGTCCTCAGCGCCGGGCTGCCGCACGGTATTGAGATGGTGAAAGTTGCCGATCAGTCGGCGGTGGTCAGTGACGCGGTAAGTGGTTTTGTCCGGGTGCTTATTGAAGCTGTTGTTATCGTGCTGGCGGTTTCATTTGTCTCGCTGGGTTTGCGGGCTGGGCTGGTGGTGGCTGCGGCCATTCCGCTGGTGCTCGCCATGACGTTTGCCGGCATGATGCTCGCCGGCATCGGGCTTCAGCGTATCTCGCTTGGGGCGCTGATCATTGCGCTGGGTCTGCTGGTGGATGACGCCATGATCGCCGTCGAAACGATGGTCTCCCGACTGGAAGCCGGGGATTCCCGTCGGCATGCGGCCACCCATGCATTCAAAACGACGGCCTTCCCGATGCTCACCGGAACCCTGGTGATGATTGCCGGGTTTATTCCCGTTGGTTTTGCGGCCTCCAGCGCCGGTGAATATTGTTTTTCCCTGTTTGCGGTAGTGCTGATTGCCCTGCTCTGCTCCTGGGTTGTCGCGATCCTGTTTTCGCCGCTGACGGGCACGTGGCTGCTGCCGGAGAAGGTCAGACATCGCGCGGCAGGCCCTGGAAGGATCTCACGCGGGTACGGGCGGCTTTTAGGGCTGGCGCTACGTCACCGGCTCGCCACCATGCTGATTGCGCTTTCCGCGCTGGGGCTGTCCGTGTACGGCACGACGTTTATGCAGGGTGAGTTCTTCCCCGCGTCGGACCGGCCTGAGCTGCTGGTCAGCCTGACGCTTCCGGCCAACGCGTCGCAGCCCGAAACGTTAAGAGAGGTGGAAAAGCTGGAACACGCGCTGGCCGGCAACAGCAATATCGAGCGCTACTCGACGTACGTCGGGTCAGGAGCCATCCGTTTTTACCTGCCGATGGACGTGCTGCTGGAAAATGAAAACATCGCCCAGATTGTGGTGGTGGCGAAGGATCTTCAGGCGCGGGATCGTCTGCATGGGCAGTTGAACAGGCTGCTGGCGGCGCAGTTTAGCGACATCATCACGCGCGTGTCGCCCCTGGAGCTTGGGCCGCCCGTCGGCTGGCCAATCAAATACCGGGTAAGCGGGCCTGATTATCTGCAGGTCCGGGCGCTTGCGAACCGTCTGGCCGACGCGATTGGCCAATCGCCGCTGTCGCGCGAGGTTAACCAGACGGCCGGAGAGCCGGAGAGGATCATTACTCTGAAGGTGAATCAGACGGCGGCCAGGGCGGCAGGAATATCGTCAGAAGCTCTCGCCCGCACCTTGAATACCCTCTGGTCCGGCAGCGTTGTCACCTCGGTCAGGGATAACGATCGCCTTGTCGACGTGGTACTGCGGGCCACGGACAATGAACGTCACAGCACCGCCACCCTCTCCTCGCTGACCGTTCAGGGGAATGACGGTAAAAAAATTCCGCTCAGCGCCGTCGCGACGCTGGTCTGGAGCGTGGACGATCCGGTCATCTGGCGTCGACAGCGTTTGCCTTTTATTACGGTGCAAACTGATCTCGCGCCGGGGCTGAGGGCCGAAGCGGTATCGGCGGCGCTGCGTCCGGCGATCGACACGCTGCGCGCGGAGCTGCCTGCCGGTTACAGCATAGAAGAAGGCGGCGCGGTTGCCGAATCAGATAAGGGGAACAGCTCCGTTTTTAGCGTTCTTCCGGTGACGCTTGTCATCATGTTGATGCTGCTGATGCTTCAGTTGCGCCGATATTCCCGGATGCTGCTGGCGCTTCTGATGGCCCCGTTTGGTTTACCGGGGATCGTGCTGGCTATGCTGCCCGGCGGCACGCCGATGGGATTTGTCGCGCTGCTGGGCGTCATCGCCCTGGCGGGGATGATCGTGCGTAACGCGGTGATACTGATTAGCGAGGTAGACAGTAATCTTGCTCAGGGGATGGCAAACGATGCCGCGATTGTGGCGGCCGCGGAGCATCGGGCCAGACCCATCTGTCTGACCGCCTGCGCCGCCATTCTGGGCATGATCCCGATCTCTCATCAGGTATTCTGGGGGCCAATGGCCTATGCGATTATCGGCGGGCTGCTGGTCGCGACGCTGGTAACGCTGACCGTATTACCCGCGTCGTTTAGCCTGCTGTTACAGTGGGGGGACTCAGCGCAAAGCCGCAGAAGAAAGGTGAGCTGAGGCTCAATCGTTCCCCGGCAGATTACACAGCCGTCAGCGCAAAACGGTTCCTCAGGATCCGGGGGATCTTATCCTCCGTCAGCTGCTGCGGCTAAACTGCGCAAACGAACCCACGCCTCGCCTGCTGAATGCCATGGAACAGATTGGCGCGCGGTGTCATGAACTGGCGGCTCTTCTCCGGTGGCGGTTTTACACTAAACTTTCCAGCCACTCGGTGAAGGCCCGCACCTTGCGGGAGAGATGGCGGTGTGGATAGAGAAGCGACAATTTACGATCCGGGGAGCGATGCTCCGGTAACACTTCAACCAGTTGGCCGCGGTCAATATAGGGCTGCAGAAAAAGATTCATCCCCTGTATTAACCCTAACCCGGCCAGGCCCGCCGCGATGTAGGCTTCGGAGTTATCCACGACCAGCTTGCCGGGCAGCGTTATTTCCGCAATGCCTTCTGGCGTAGTAAACGTCCAGGGTTGAATTTTTCTGCTGTTGTTATTAATCCAGTTGATGGCCTGATGTTTGTATAAATCATCCAGCGTTTCTGGCGTACCGTGTTTTGCCAGCCAGGCCGGGCTGGCACAGGTCGTGATTTTAATGTTCCCGATTTTGCGCGCGACATAGTCACCATCGTCCAGCTCCCCCACTCGCAGCACGCAGTCCAGGCCATCGCGCAGCATATCCCGACGGCGGTCAGAGCTGCTCAGTATGATGTCGATCTCAGGATGCTGCCGATAAAAATCCGGCAGGTTGGGTATGACCCTCAGCGCCGCAAAAGCGATGGGCATATCCACCCGCAACTGACCGTGTATTGCCCGGCCAGTGCCAAACGACTCCAGTAAATCGTCCGCCTGCGCCAGCAGGGGTTTACTTCGGCGATAAAACGCCTCGCCGTCCGGCGTCAGGCTAATCCGCCGCGTTGTTCTCTGCAGCAAACGCGTGCCGCTGTGCTGCTCCAGATGCTGTAACGCTTTGGTGACCGCCGGACGGTGGATCTGCAGATTTTCCGCCGCCTGGGTCAGGCTGCCCGACTCGACAATTTCAATGAAAACTCTAATTGATTCAAAGAGATTTAGTTGCATTGGTTGTCTCTTTTGCCGTCACAGGAATGTCAGGATTGTTACTTATTTTATAACAGTGATGAATCTTTTTGGCTATTTTTCCTAACAATCTTCCGCCCTACACTCTCCTCCATTCAAACGTGAGGAATGTTCTGCTATGAAAAATAACCGTATCTGTCAGATCCTGGGGATCGAAAAGCCTGTTATTCAGGGACCGTTATCCTGGCTTACTGATGCCCGTTTAGTGGCCGCGGTCAGCAATGCAGGAGGACTCGGCGTGCTCGGCCCCAACGCAGGGTTAACCGCCGATACCGCGGTCTCCACGCCGGAAGAAACCGCCGAAAAAATGCGGGAAGAAATTCGCAAAACCAAACGGCTGACCGAAAAACCCTTCGGCGTGAACCTGATCCCCACCGCCGTTAATGACGTCTGGACCGGGCCAATTCTTAAGGTGATAAAAGAGGAAGGCGTCAGGGCCGTGGTGTATACGGGCTATGGTGAAGGCAGCATTATTCCTGCGCTGTTCAATGAGTTAAAAGAGGCGGGTATCGCCATTATCTACCGCGACATCAATCCCACGCCGGAGAACACCCTTCTGGCTGAAAAAATGGGAGCAGACATTATCGTCGCCACCGGTTTTGACGAGGGCGGGACGCTACCCGCAACGGCGCTGGGTACCTTTTCCATCGTGCCGCTGATTGCCGATGCCGTGAAGCATGTTCCGGTGATGGCGGCGGGCGGTATTACCGATCGCCGCACCGCCAGAGCGGCGCATGCGTTAGGTGCGGAAGGCGTGTTTGCCGGTTCGGTCTTTATCAGTACCGTAGAAAGCCGCGTGCCGCAGGAGGTCAAAGAGAAAATTGTTGCCGCCAACGGCCTGGACCTGCTGCTTTTCCGCACTGTCCCTCACTACTATCGTTCTCTCCCCGGCAAGCTGGCGGAAAAACTGGCGGCGATGGATAAAGCTGGCGCAAGCAATGAAGCGCTGGGCAAGGCGATGGGAGGATTGCGGGGCCTGCGCCTGGGCATGCTGGAAAATAACACCGATGAAGGTTATATCGCGCTCGGCACGGGGATCGGGAATATCCGCAGCGTGAGAAGCGTGGTCGAGGTTGTCGATGCGTTAACGGTTGAGTAAGCCCTTAACCCTGATACTATGGACGCTGCACAGGAGCGGCGTCCGTAAACCGTCTTCGGCTCTTTGTCACACATAGCCGCCTTTTACCTCGCCACCGGTAAATCCGCGTACCGCGTCGTATAGGCCGGTGACAGCATCTCGCGCTTCATCGCCCAGGCTTTCTCAATCCCCTGCCCGGCAAACCATATTTTCCCTTTGCCGGAATGATTTAAGCTGTCGATGGTTTCCATCAGCGCGGCGCTGTTGGCGCTCGGTCGGTTATCGTCAAACAAATTCAGCTGGGCAACGCCGCTGCTGAAAAAGTCTGCCAGCATCACCCCCGCTTTCATATAGCGATATCCGTCAAGCCAGATACGCCCCAGCGCCTCCGTGGCGGCACGGATGATATCGCGCGAATCATTGGTGGGCGTCATCAGGGTGACGGAAGC
This sequence comes from Enterobacter cloacae complex sp. P27C, assembly GCF_014895705.1. NCBI lineage: Bacteria > Pseudomonadati > Pseudomonadota > Gammaproteobacteria > Enterobacterales > Enterobacteriaceae > Enterobacter > Enterobacter cloacae complex sp. P27C. The sequence continues at coordinate 574,842 of NZ_JADBQB010000001.1, read as the reverse complement.
CTGATTGCCGTAATAAATTTCGTTGTCGGCATGCGGGCTGGTGCGCACAAACACGCTGATGAAGCGGCAATACTGATGCTCGCCACGCAGTTTTTCCGCAGCACGTTCTGCATAGGCGCAAATGGCCTGATGCATCTCCTCGTACTGCGTAATACGGTGTCCAAACGAACGACTACAGATAATTTGCTGCTTCGTGGGAGTAAACTCTTCCAGATCGAGGCAGGGCTCACCTCGAAGCTCGCGCGCCGTGCGCTCCATTACCACGTTAAAATGTTTGCGGATGACCCAGGATGACGCTTCCGCCAGCTCCAGCGCCGTGGTTATCCCCATCGCGTTAAGCTTTTTCGTGATACGTCGTCCTACGCCCCACACCTCCTCCACCGGAACCTTTGCCAGCAGCTTACGCTGCCGTCCACGATCCGAGAGATCGACCACGCCACCGGTGGCTGACCACCGCTTCGCCGCATAGTTGGCCAGCTTCGCCAGCGTTTTAGTCGGCGCAATCCCGACGCCCACGCTTAAGCCTGTGTTTTTAAAGACCTGCGTACGCATCTGATGACCGAATGCTTCCAGCGAGATGCAGTTGCTGACACCCGAAACGTTCACAAATGCTTCATCGATGGAGTAGATCTCAATGGCCGGCGCGAGATCGGTCAGCGTCTGCATCACCCGGCTGCTGAGATCGGCATACAGCGCATAGTTGGAGCTAAAGACGTAAACCCGCGACGGATACCCCTTCTCTTTGAATTTAAAATAGGGCTCCCCCATTTTTATGCCGAACTGCTTTGCCTCCCGCGACAGCGAAATAATACAGCCGTCGTTATTGGACACCACCACGATGGGCTTACCCACCAGATCGGGGCGAAACACCCTCTCGCAGGAGGCATAGAAGCTATTCACATCAACCAGCGCGAACATGTTTATGCGTTTTGAGCGTATGAGTGACGACACCGAAGATTTGCAGCTCCTCTTCGGACTGAAAGGCGATCGGCTGATAGCGGGCATTACGCGGCAGCAGCCGCAGAACCGGGCGGGTCTGTAGCTCTTTCACCGTAAACTCGCCGCCGACCGACGCCACAACAATGTCCCCGTGTTCGGCATTTAACGAGCGGTCTACCACCAGCAGATCGCCGTCGCTAATCCCTGCGCCGATCATGGAGTCCCCGCTCACTTTGATAAAGTAGGTCGCACTGGGGTGCCTGACCGCCAGCCGGTTAAGATCGAGACGATCCTCCACATAATCCTGCGCAGGGCTTGGAAAGCCACAGGCAACACGCTCAAGATATAAAGGTAATTCAATAAGTTGCTTTGGATGATAAGAAAAGAGAGTGTCCATAACTGCCTTCCCCGCCAGATACTGTATATAAACACAGTATTACGGATTACGGCACAGGATCAAGGTCATTTCCGACAAAGACCGCAAACGCGTTGAAGTTTGAGCGGATTTAATTTAGCAACCTCTCCTGCTGGCGATCGCAGATGGGCCAACCCAAAGTCATAAAAAAGTCATTAGAAAAGAATTTAAAATCACTTCATTTGAAAAAATATAGTTAAATCACTAATTGAACACTATTAATTGACTTAAATATCAGAATAACGCATATTTTAGGGCACGAATTATCAAGATTTTTGGAGGACGTTTTCTATGCCAGCCCGTGACTATCCCGACAAGCGAGTTGCCCGCGGTTTAGCAAAGGAGGCCGATCTCAGGATGTTGAGCGCCCGCATTGAGCCTGACCTGATGGAATACATCAGAATCACCGCCTTTGAGACGCGAAAAAGCAAGCAGGAAATTGTGGCAGAAGCGTTAGCGCTTCACAGACAAAAAAGTCAATGCGGAGTCTGAGCAGGCAAAGCCTGGAAGTGTCCTTCCGGCTTTGACCATGCTGTGATTAACCCATCAGCGCATTCAGTTTTTCAAGTGCTTCAGGCGGCAATTGCACCTCTCCCGCCGCGAGGTTTTGCCGCAGATGCGCCACGGATGACGTGCCGGGGATCAGCAGGATGTTCGGCGACCGTTGCAGCAGCCATGCCAGCGCAACCTGCATCGCCGTTGCGCCCAGGGAATCCGCGACGGCCTGCAGGCCGGTGGACTGCAGTGGCGTGAAGCCTCCCAACGGGAAGAACGGCACATACGCAATCCCCTGCTGCGCCAGTAAATCTACCAGCGCATCGTCGCCGCGGTTCACAATGTTGTACATGTTCTGCACGCAGACGACCTGCACCATCTTCCGCGCTTCCGCCACCTGCGTGGCCGTGACGTTGCTCAGGCCAATGTGACGTACCAGCCCCTGCTGCTGTAATTCTGCGAGGGTGGAAAGCGGTTCAGCAATCGATCCTTCTGCCGGGCCGTGTGCGCTAAACATGATCCGCAGGTTCACCACGTCCAGCACATCCAGCTTCAGGTTGCGCAGGTTGTCATGCACCGCCTGGGTCAGCTCCTGCGCGGAAAAGGCCGGCAGCCAGGCCCCTTTGTCATCGCGACGGGCACCGATCTTGGTGACGAGGGTGAGATCGTCCCGGTAAGGATGAAGCGCCTCGCGGATCAGCTGGTTCGTCACATGCGGCCCGTAAAAATCGCTGGTATCGATATGATTCACACCCGCCGCTACGGCTTCGCGCAGCACGTCCAGCGCGGCCTGTTTATCCTTCGGCGGGCCAAATACGCCCGGCCCGGCAAGCTGCATTGCCCCGTAGCCCAGTCGTTTCACCGTTCGCGTTCCGAGCGCGTACGTCCCGCTTTTATCAATGCTGCTCATGTTAACCTTCCTCATAAAATGATCCGGATTTACAACAGGTTCCTGACCGAAGCCCTAAGTTAAGCGCGAGTTAAATTAAAGTTTAAATTCTATACGACGATAGTATGGGTGTACCTCTGCATCTTTTCTAACGGACGACCGCTATGCTGAAAAATCTGCACGTGATTACCGGAATTATCTTTGCCCTCACCATATTCTGTCTGCTGCAAGTTGTCACGGGAGGGTTGTTCTACTCTGCCGTCAGCAACGATCGCCATAACTTCCAGAACTCCGGCGTGCTGAATGCCCAGCAGGAAAGCCTGAGCGACAGCGTGAACACGCTGGTGAAAACGCGCGTTACCGTCACCCGCGTGGCAATCCGCTACCTGAAGAACCAGCGCGACCCGGCATCCCTTGCCGCGATTAACAAACTGCTCGGCACCGCAGGCGACTCGCTGGCTAAAGCTGAAGCCTATAACAAAGAATGGCAGAAAATGCCGCAGGTTAACGGCCAGAATGCGGCGTTAACCGACGAGATGCAGAAGTCATGGAATCAGATGCACGAGGTGATGCGTTTGTCGATTGAGTATCTGCGTGCCGACAACTATCAGGCCTATGGCGATCTGGACGCTCAGCAGGCCCAGGACGACATGGAAGCGGTCTATAACCGCTGGCGCGCCGAGAACAACACGCTGCTGAAGGCGGCAACCGAAGAGAACCAAAGCAGCTTCACGCAGATGCAGTGGACGCTGGCAGCCATTTTCCTGGCCGTTATCGCCGTGCTGGTGGTGATCTGGCAGGGTTTACAGCACCTGCTGTTAAAACCGCTCAACGCCATCATGAACCATATTCGCGCCATTGCGGGAGGCGATCTGACGCAGGATATCACCCTCTCTGGCCGCAATGAGATGGGTCAGCTGGCGGCTGGCCTGCACGAGATGCAGCAGTCGCTGGTGACGACCGTCAGCGCCGTACGCGGCAGCACCGACTCCATCTACACCGGCGCGGGTGAAATTGCCGCAGGGAGCAACGATCTCTCCGCCCGCACCGAAGAGCAGGCCTCCTCGCTTGAAGAGACTGCCGCCAGCATGGAAGAGCTGACCGCAACGGTTAAACAGAACTCCGATAACGCCCGTCAGGCGACGCTGCTGGCGAAGAATGCCTCTGAAACAGCGGCTCGCGGCGGCCACGTCGTGGATAACGTGGTGCGCACCATGAACGAAATTGCCGACAGTTCGCAGCAAATCGCTCATATTACCGGCGTGATTGACAGCATTGCGTTCCAGACCAACATTCTGGCGCTTAACGCCGCGGTGGAAGCCGCACGCGCAGGCGAGCAAGGCCGCGGGTTTGCGGTTGTCGCCGGTGAAGTTCGTACGCTGGCCAGCCGCAGCGCGCAGGCGGCGAAAGAGATCAAAGGGCTTATTGAGAACTCCGTCAGCCGGGTGAACACCGGTTCTGAGCAGGTCAGCGAAGCGGGCGCGACCATGAAGGAGATTGTCGCCGCCGTCACCCGCGTCACCGATATCATGGGCGAGATTTCGTCCGCATCGGATGAACAGAGCCGCGGAATTGAGCAGGTGAGCCTGGCCGTGTCGCAGATGGACAGCGTAACGCAGCAAAACGCCGCGCTGGTGCAGCAGTCCGCCACGGCGGCAGCGGCGCTGGAAGATCAGTCCGAACAGCTGCGTCAGGCCGTGGCCGCGTTTCGTCTGAACGGTAAAGCAAACGCCACCGCCCCGCGCCCGGCCAACGTTAAAACGCCGCAGTTGCTGCGTCCGGCAACGGCTAATGCCACCCCCGACAGTAACTGGGAAACCTTCTAAGCCTCAGGCGGGCGAAGATATCGCCCGCTAACGGCTGCGCTTGGCGTGCCGTTCCCAGTTCTCCTGCTTCGCGTCGTCAGATTTTCGCAGGGAAACATAGCAAGCCCCGCTGCCGCCGTGATGCGGCAGCGCCACGCAGAACGCCTGCACTTCCTTGAACTCGGTTAACCAGCGTGCCAGATAGCTACGCACCACATTAGGATGCGAATTTTGCTCGCGCCCTTTCCCGTGGATGATGATGAGGTTACGTAATCCGTCACGACTGGCCTGGCGAATAAAGGAATACAGCATCTGGCGGCAGCGTTCAGCGGGCTGACGCAACAGATTTAAGCTGGCCTGTCGGGAGTATTTACCCGAACGCAGCTTATCAATAACGCCCTGCTGGACGCCTTCGCGCTGGAACGCCAGCGGCTCGTCAAGCGGCAATAGCTCAAGGAAACCCAGGGTCAGAAAGTTGTCGAGCTGTTCGGTATCGATGTCCTGGCGAGCCCGGGTATTACGGCTTTGCTGCCAGTGGATATCGGTGCAGCGTTTCAGGGGCTGGACATCCTCCATGGCGTCAAGAAAAAGGGATTTGTCGTCAGGGTTCATGGAAATCCTCCGGCTACATCTGGGCTTGTACTATACCTGCGCCAGACAGGTGTCTCAATAACCCTTAGAAGATGAGGCACGAGATAAATATTAACCCGATGAATATATATAGGCATTATAAAATGTACTTAAACCTGACTTAACTAAAACCCCAGCAACGGTAAAATAGGTGATTTGCGTTAAATTTTCGTGAAATCAGTCATTCACCTTCCTTTCATTTTTCGGGAAAGGTGTTATAACTAAATTTACCTGCCTCATGGATATAATACCCAGGACTTGCGAAAGGACGCACTGCTGTGTGTACTATAGGGTCTGTCTGATGTCGGGCAGACTCTGTTTTTTTATTATGCGACACTCACCCTGAAATTATTTTTCTCGCTTCCCTTCTGAATTGCGTAATTAATGATTCGGCAAGCGGAGTTTGACGAGAATCCCGGCGCTGAATTAAATAATATGCGGCTTTTGGAAGCGACTCGGCAACCGGCAAAATGACCAGACGGTGCGCCAGCAGCGGATCACAGCCTAACTCCTGCGGAAGGATACTTAAAAAATCACTTTGCGCAACAAGGCTAATGCAGGAAGAAAAGGTTTCGCACACTACGCCAATCCGCGGTATTTGCGAGCGGTGGCTAAATAGATCTTCTAATTGCTTATAATAACTCCCCCGCGGCGTTGGCATTGTCCAGTTATAATGCAGCAGATCGTTAATGGATGTTGCCCCTGTCGCCGGATGCCCTTCCCGGCAAAATACCGCAAACGGTTTTTCGAAGAGTTTTTCAAACGTAAACTCATGGTCGTAAGGCCCCTGATAATAGGTGTTGATGGTGAAGTCCAGTTCGCCCTGGCGTAATTCATTGATCATCGACACCAGCTGCCCTTCCATAATTCGCACTTTAACCTGCGGGTGCTGGGCGTGAAAACGGGTGATGACGGCGGGCATCAGGCTGCGTGACACGCTGGCCCCCATCCCGATATTGATCTGCCCGGCCAGATCCCCCTGCCGCTGGCGAATGTCATCCTGCGCCGCACGCAGCTCTTCCAGAATCAGCCTGGCGCGCTGGTAAAACCCTTCCCCGCACTCGGTCAGCGCAACGCCTTTACTCCGGCGAACAAAAAGCTGCGCCGCCATGCCCTCCTCCAGCTCTTTGATGGATTTGGTCAGCGCCGGCTGCGAGAGATTCAGCGTCCGGCTGGCACCGCGAATGCTGCCCTGACGCGCCACTTCAACAAACGCCCGGATTTGATGAAATTTAATCTGAAATGACATAGCCCAACCGATAACCGTTGTTTATCAGAGTAAAGAAACTGTCATCTACTTTAATGGAAAGGGATGTGCGAGGGTAATTCCTGAACGGTTAAAACTGTGAAAAAACGGTTAGTGATAAGTAAAAACTATCACAGCGTGAAGCAGTTCACATTTTTTAATGATGACAGGAACAGATATGGACACACTGGCGCAGTACATCCAGACATTAGCCCCCCAGCTGATCGCATGGCGTCGCGATTTTCACCATTTTGCGGAATCCGGCTGGGTAGAGTTCCGTACCGCCGCAAAGGTTGCGGAAATCCTTGACTCCCTGGGCTACGAACTGACGATGGGTCGCGACGTGATCGATGCAGAAAGCCGTATGGGGCTGCCCGATGACGCTACCCTTTCGCGAGAGTTTGCCCGTGCGCGGTCACAGGGCGCGCCTGAGAAATGGCTGGCACCGTTTGAAGGCGGATTTACCGGCATTGTGGCGACCCTGAATACCGAACGACCGGGCCCGACGCTGGCGTTTCGCGTCGACATGGATGCCCTTGATTTAAGCGAAGCGCTCGACGACAGCCATCGCCCGTTCCGCGACGGTTTTGCCTCCTGCAACGCGGGAATGATGCACGCCTGCGCGCACGACGGCCACACCACCATTGGCCTGGGGCTGGCAAAGGTGCTTAAGCAGAACGAAGCGCAGCTCAACGGTACCGTCAAGCTGATCTTCCAGCCTGCCGAGGAAGGCACCCGCGGCGCGCGCGCCATGGTCGCCGCCGGGGCGCTGGACGGCGTGGACTATTTTACCGCCATCCATATTGGTACCGGCGTCCCCGCCGGAACGGCGATCTGCGGCAGCGATAACTTTATGGCAACCACCAAGTTCGACGTGAACTTTACCGGCGTTGCCGCACACGCGGGCGGCAAACCGGAGGATGGACGTAACGCCCTGCTTGCCGCCGCGCAGGCCGCCCTCGCCCTGCACAGCATCGCCCCGCACAGCGAAGGCGCTTCCCGCGTCAACGTCGGCGTGATGCAGGCGGGTAGCGGCCGCAACGTGGTGGCCGCAAATGCACTGATTAAGGTTGAAACCCGCGGCGAAAGCGAAGCAATAAACCAGTATGTCTTTGAACGCGCGCAGGCTGTCATTACCGGCGCGGCCGCGCTCTATGGCGTGAGCGCGGAGATGCGCCTGATGGGGGCCGCCACCTCCAGCGCGCCGACGCCGGCCTGGGTTGATTACCTGCGTGAACAGGCGAGCCAGGTATCAGGAATTGTGCACGCAATCGATAAGGTGAAAGCGCCAGCAGGCTCTGAAGACGCCACGCTGATGATGGCCCGCGTGCAGCAGAACGGCGGCATGGCATCGTATATGGTGTTCGGCACGGATTTGAGCGCCGGACATCACAACGAAAAATTCGACTTCGATGAGCAGGTCATGGCTGTCGCCATTGAAACGCTGGCGCGAACTGCGCTCAATTTCCCGTGGACGCGAGGTGTGTAATGCAGGAGAACTACGCTTTTATTGCCGATGCCATCGACACGCGATGTCAGACGCTAACCGATATTGCCGATGCAATTTGGGATCATCCCGAAACCCGCTTTGAAGAGTTCTGGTCCTCCAGACGGCTCGCTGACGAGCTGGAAGCCGAGGGCTTTACGCTGACCCGCGAGGCAGGCGGTATCCCAAACGCGTTTATCGCCAGCTTCGGCAGCGGAAAACCGGTTATCGCTCTGCTGGGCGAGTACGACGCGCTGGCCGGGCTAAGCCAGCAGGCGCACTGCGCGACGGCGCAATCCGCCACGCCGGGGGCGAGCGGCCACGGCTGCGGGCATAACCTGCTGGGCACCGCGGCGCTTGCGGGCGCGGTGGCGGTAAAAAGCTGGCTGGAGCAGCACGGCGGCAGCGGAACGGTGCGTTTTTACGGCTGTCCCGGTGAGGAAGGCGGTTCCGGGAAAACCTTTATGGTACGTGAAGGTCTGTTTGATGACGTTGATGCCGCCGTCACCTGGCACCCGGAGGCCTTTGCCGGGATGTTTAACGTCAGCACGCTCGCCAACATTCAGGCGGCCTGGCGTTTTCACGGCGTGGCGGCGCATGCGGCCAACTCGCCCCATTTAGGGCGCAGCGCGCTGGACGCCGTGACGCTGATGACCACCGGGACCAACTTTCTTAACGAGCACATCATTGAGAAAGCGCGCGTCCATTACGCCATCACCGACACCGGCGGGATTTCGCCCAACGTGGTGCAGGCGCAGGCTGAAGTGCTGTACCTGATCCGCGCCCCGGAGATGGCCGACGCGCAGCAGATCTACCAACGCATCGAAAAAATTGCCCAGGGCGCGGCAATGATGACCGAAACCACCGTCGAATGCCGCTTTGATAAAGCCTGCTCCAGCTACCTGCCGAACCGCACGCTTGAGGCTGCGATGTACCGCGCGTTGCAGCACTACGGCACGCCGGAGTGGACCGATGAAGAGCGCGACTTTGCCCGCGAAATCCGCGCCACGCTGACGCCAAACGATCTGCAGAACAGCCTGAAAAACATTGCCGCCACGGGGGGAGAAGCAGGCAAAGCTTTTGCCCGCCGCCATCAGGAGACGCTGCTGGTGGATGAAGTCGCGCCCTATGCCATCACCGATAACGTGCTGGCGGGTTCAACAGACGTGGGTGACGTCAGCTGGAAAATGCCGGTCGCCCAGTGCTTCAGCCCCTGCTTTACCGTCGGCACGCCGCTGCACACCTGGCAACTGGTGGCGCAAGGACGAACCTCCATCGCCCACAAAGGCATGCTGCTGGCCGGGAAAGTGATGGGCGCAACCGCACTCAATCTGCTGCAGGATGCAGACCTGCTGAAAACATGCCGTGAAGAGTTCGAACAACAAATAGAAGAAAAACCGTACGCGTGTCCGATCTCACCGGGCGTGACACCGTCACCTTTAAAATAAAAAAACACAACACAACAACACAACACTCCCGAGGAACGCCCATGAGTATGTCATCCATACCTTCGCATTCCCCATCCGGTAAGCTCTATGGCTGGGTTGAAAGGATCGGCAATAAAGTGCCGCACCCTTTCCTGCTGTTTATCTATCTGATTGTGATTTTGATGGTTGCCACCGCCGTGCTCTCGGCCTTTGACGTCAGCGTGCGCAGCCCGGCAGACGGCAGCCTGGTGGCGGTGAAAAACCTGCTCAGCGTTGACGGGCTGCACTGGTTTTTACCGAACGTCATCAAAAACTTCAGCGGTTTCGCTCCGCTGGGGGCCATTCTGGCGCTGGTGCTGGGCGCCGGGCTGGCTGAACGCGTGGGCTTGTTACCCGCACTGATGGTAAAAATGGCGTCCCACGTCAGCGCGCGCTATGCCAGCTACATGGTGCTGTTTATCGCCTTCTTTAGCCACATTTCATCCGATGCCGCGCTGGTGATTATGCCGCCGATGGGGGCGCTGATCTTCCTCGCCGTCGGGCGCCATCCCGTGGCGGGTCTGCTGTCGGCCATTGCGGGCGTGGGCTGCGGTTTTACCGCCAACCTGCTGATCGTCACCACCGACGTGCTGCTCTCGGGCATCAGCACGGAGGCAGCGAAAACCATTGATGCGGCCATGCACGTCAGCGTGATCGACAACTGGTACTTTATGGCAAGCTCGGTGATTGTCCTGACGATTGTCGGCGGGCTGATTACCGATAAGATCGTCGAGCCGCGTCTGGGCAAATGGGAAGGCCGTAGCGATGAAAAGCTGGAGACGCTGAGCAAAGAGCAGCGCTTCGGCCTGCGCGTGGCCGGGCTGGTCTCGCTGGCGTTTATCGCGCTGGTGGCGCTGATGGTGGTGCCGGAAAACGGCATACTGCGCGATCCGGTTAAGCATACCGTCCTGCCGTCGCCGTTTATTCAGGGCATCGTGCCGCTGATTATTCTCTTCTTCTTTGTCGTTTCGCTCGCCTACGGTATCGCTACCGGCAAAATCCGCCGTCAGGGCGATCTGCCGCAGCTGATGATCGAGCCGATGAAAGAGATGGCGGGCTTTATCGTGATGGTATTCCCGCTGGCGCAGTTTGTGGCGATGTTTAACTGGAGCAACATGGGCAAGTTTATGGCCGTGGGCCTGACCGACGCGCTGGAGGCTGCCGGATTAAGCGGCGTACCGGCGTTTGTCGGCCTGGCGCTGCTGTCATCCCTGCTGTGCATGTTTATTGCCAGCGGCTCCGCCATCTGGTCAATTCTGGCGCCGATCTTCGTGCCGATGTTTATGATGCTCGGGTTCCACCCGGCGTTTGCCCAGATCCTGTTCCGCATCGCGGACTCCTCGGTGATCCCGCTGGCGCCCGTCTCACCTTTCGTTCCGCTGTTTTTAGGCTTCCTGCAGCGCTATAAGCCCGAGGCCAGACTGGGTACCTACTATTCGCTGGTTTTACCCTACCCGCTTATCTTTTTAGGGGTATGGCTGGTGATGCTGGTGGCATGGTATCTTGTCGGCCTGCCGATTGGGCCGGGGATATACCCGAGGCTAAATTAAAGGATTGAAAATGCTGAGATTACTCGAAGATAAAATTGCGACGCCGCTCGGGCCGCTGTGGGTGATCGCGGACGAGCAGTTCTGCCTGCGCGCCGTTGAGTGGGAAGAGCACAGCGACCGCATGGAGGAACTGCTTGATATTCATTACCGCGCACAAGGTTATGAACGCATCAGCGCCACCAACCCGGGCGGGCTGAGCGACAAGCTGGCGGCGTATTTTGAAGGCGATCTCAGCATCATTGACACTCTGCCAACCGCCACGGCAGGTACCCCTTTTCAGCGCGAAGTGTGGCGGGCGCTGCGGTCGATTCCGTGCGGGCAGGTCATGCATTACGGCCAGCTCGCGGAGCAGCTAGGCCGCGCAGGCGCCGCACGCGCGGTGGGTGCCGCCAATGGCTCTAATCCGGTCAGCATTGTGGTGCCCTGCCATCGGGTCATTGGCCGTAACGGCACCATGACCGGCTATGCCGGTGGCGTGCAGCGTAAGGAGTGGTTACTACGTCACGAAGGGTATCTCTTGCTGTAGATCCCAGGCTTTTTGTGCTTAATTTTCTTCCGGTTAGGCTAAAAATCCATAATCAAGCTGTGGAATTTCAAGAAGATGGCAACACGTTGCCGTCTCTTGTCCTTATTGAGGGTTTGTCAGGCTTACGTACTTACCAAAAAGATGTTAAAATTGACCAATATCAATTAAGGCTTGAGCAAACCTATGATCCCGGAAAAGCGAATTATACGACGCATTCAGTCTGGCGGTTGTGCTATCCATTGCCAGGATTGCAGCATCAGCCAGCTCTGTATCCCGTTTACCCTGAATGAGCATGAACTCGATCAGCTTGATAATATCATCGAGCGCAAAAAGCCGATTCAGAAAGGGCAGACGCTGTTTAAAGCGGGAGACGAACTGAAATCGCTCTATGCTATCCGCTCTGGCACCATCAAGAGCTACACCATCACCGAACAGGGTGACGAGCAGATCACCGGCTTCCACCTGGCAGGCGATCTGGTGGGCTTTGATGCCATCGGCACTGGTCACCACCCGAGCTTTGCTCAGGCACTCGAAACCTCGATGGTTTGCGAAATTCCGTTTGAAACCCTGGACGATCTGTCCGGTAAGATGCCTAACCTGCGTCAGCAGATGATGCGTCTGATGAGCGGTGAGATCAAAGGCGATCAGGACATGATTCTGCTGCTTTCCAAAAAGAACGCAGAAGAGCGCCTGGCCGCGTTTATCTACAACCTCTCCCGCCGCTTCGCCGAGCGCGGTTTCTCGCCGCGTGAGTTCCGTCTGACCATGACCCGTGGCGATATCGGTAACTACCTGGGCCTGACCGTTGAGACCATCAGCCGTCTGCTGGGTCGTTTCCAGAAGAGCGGAATGCTGGCCGTTAAGGGTAAATACATCACTATCGAAAACGGCGAAGCGCTGGCCGTTCTTGCCGGACACGCCCGCAACGTGGCGTAACTCTCCGCCTGTTGATAACCAGACTGATAAATTCACGTGATTTATTGGTCTGGTATCATCGCTTCCGCTTTAAGACATTTTCACCGTAGCACGTCCCCATACAGCGCCTGAAAGGTTGTCGTTGAGGTTATGAATTGAGAGAAAGTTTGTTTTTCGTTTCAGTCGTGATCGCCTCAGTGACCTTTATCTTCATCTGGATCATGCTTGTCGGTCCGATGAAGGGGGAGGAAAAAACCTACGTTCAGGATTCCACGACCTTTGCGATAGCGGTGATGGTGCTGCTGTTCATTGCGTTTATCGCGGTGACATCCACCGTGCTTTTCCTCTGATAAATTTTTATGAATTATTGATCTGGCAAAAGCTCCCCTCTGTTTCATTCAGGATATATAGGTTACTCTTTTAATTACAGACTGTGGTGACAGTAGTAAGGAGACCTGTATGGCCAAGTATCAAAACATGCTGGTAGCTATCGATCCGAATCAGGACGATCAGCCGGCATTACGACGTGCTGTGTATTTACATCAACGGATTGGTGGCAAAATCAAAGCGTTTTTGCCGATCTATGACTTCTCGTATGAGATGACCACCCTTCTGTCGCCTGACGAGCGCACCGCTATGCGTCAGGGCGTCATCAGCCAGCGTACCGCGTGGATCCGTGAACAGGCGAAGTATTACCTGGAAGCGGGAGTGCCTATTGATATTAAAGTGGTCTGGCATAACCGACCTTTTGAGGCCATTATCCAGGAAGTGGTTGCCGGTGGGCACGACCTGCTGCTGAAGATGGCGCACCAGCACGACAAGCTGGAGTCCGTAATCTTCACTCCGACCGACTGGCATCTGTTGCGTAAATGCCCTTGCCCGGTCTGGATGGTGAAAGACCAGCCGTGGCCTGAAGGCGGGAAAGCCGTTGTGGCGGTGAATCTCGCGAGCGAAGAGGATTATCACAATTCGCTCAACGAGAAGCTGGTGAAGGAGACCATCCAGCTTGCCGATCAGGTTAACCATACCGAAGTGCATCTGGTGGGCGCCTATCCGGTTACCCCGATCAATATCGCCATTGAGCTGCCGGAATTTGACCCAAGCGTCTATAACGACGCGATCCGCGGTCAGCACCTGCTGGCGATGAAAGCGCTGCGCCAGAAGTTCAGCATTGACGAGAACATGACGCACGTGGAAAAAGGGCTGCCTGAAGAGGTGATCCCGGATCTAGCCGAACATCTGCAGGCCGGGATTGTGGTGCTGGGCACCATTGGCCGGACCGGTATCTCTGCTGCCTTCCTCGGCAATACCGCCGAACAGGTGATCGACCATCTGCGCTGCGACCTGCTGGTCATCAAGCCGGATGAGTATCAGACGCCGATTGAGCTGGACGACCCGGAAGACGATTAACGTAAACATCAAAGCCCGCCGCTCCGGCGGGCTTTTCTCATCAGCTCTCCATTACCGGCTTCGGCTGTTCACCTGACTCATCCTGCATCCACGGCGCGTGCAATACCATGCTGGGCAGCGCCAGCTTAATCTCCTGGGCGTTCAGCCCTTCAAGAATACGGATATTGATCTCCTGCTGGATGTCCATGTATTTGTTGTAATCCGCGGTATTAACGATATGGACGACTTCGAACGTCAGGCGGTCGCGGTCGAATCCCAGAAAATGGGCACGATCGAATTTTGTCTCGCCGACATCGGTAATGATCTGCCTGACCATATCCCCCACGTAGCGCAACTTATCGGGCGGCGTGTCGCTGGCAACGCCAAAGGTAAAGACGATGCGACGCGTCTGCATGCGTTTGTAGTTGTGAAGCGTCTGCTGAAGCAAAATGGCGTTGCCGCAGACGATCTGCTCCCCGCTCAGGCTGCGGATACGGGTCGTTTTCAGGCCAATGTGCTCTACCGTCCCCGCCACGTCGTTGAACACCACAAAATCGCCAATTTCAAACGGCTTATCAAAGCCGATAGAGAGCGAGGCAAACACGTCGCTGAGGATCGTTTGTACGGCGAGGGCGATGGCAATACCCCCTACCCCAAGGCTGGCAACCAGAGCAGTGATGTTGACGCCCGCGTTAGCAAGGATAGACAGCAGCATCACTGACCAGACGATGGCACGGAGAATAAGCCCCGTGATCACCAGCGTGACCGGGTTTTTATGGCTTCCAGGCGCCAGCATGACGTGACGAAGCCACGACACCACCCCCTGATCCATCCACAGCGCCACCTGGATGGCGAAAACCAGGAACCAGGCGTGGCTCACGGTGCCAAAGAGATGATTCGGCAAGTCAACGAAACGCAGGCTGAAGAGCAGCGCCACCACAAACAGCAGGAAGCGGCTGGTACGGTTAAGCATATCGGTCAGGATAAAACGCATCCGGTTGGTGGTCGGGTGCTTGTCGCCCCAGGTGGTGATGCCTTTCTTAACGAACGCGATCAGGCGCGTTAGCAGCCAGTACACCAGCAGCGTCACAAAGACAACCGTGGCGGCGCCTATCCAGAATGTCGGCGTCATCATCAGCGCGATGATGTCGAAGCGGGACAGAAATTGCATTACACCTCCTCGTATTACACAAAGGGTAAAGTATAGACAGAGGAGAAACGCTGGCCGCAGAAATAGGAAAACCGCCCCGAAGGGCGGTTTGTCAGGAGAAAGCGAATTACAGCGCTTTCAGAATCGCATCCACGCTGGCTTTGGCGTCGCCAAACAGCATATGGGTATTCTCTTTGAAGAACAGCGGGTTCTGCACGCCAGCATAGCCGGTGTTCATCGAGCGTTTGAAGACAATGACGTTCTGCGCCTTCCACACTTCCAGAACCGGCATCCCGGCGATTGGGCTACGCGGATCGTCCTGTGCCGCCGGGTTAACGGTGTCGTTAGCACCAATAACCAGCACGGTGTCGGTGTCGGCGAAATCATCATTAATCTCGTCCATCTCCAGCACGATGTCGTATGGCACCTTCGCTTCCGCCAGCAGTACGTTCATGTGGCCCGGCAGACGTCCGGCCACCGGGTGAATACCAAAGCGAACTTTGATACCGCGCGCGCGCAGCTTCTCGGTGATTTCCGCCACCGGATACTGCGCCTGCGCCACCGCCATACCGTAGCCTGGGGTGATGATCACAGAATGCGAGTTTTTCAGCATTTCCGCGGTGTCTTCCGCGCTGATCTCACGGTGTTCACCCACTTCTTCGTCAGAACCGGTCGAAGAACCGTCAGAACCGAAGCCACCGGCGATAACGCTGATGAACGAACGGTTCATCGCCTTACACATGATGTAAGATAGGATGGCACCGGAAGAACCGACCAGCGCACCGGTGACGATCAGCAGGTCGTTGCTCAGCATAAAGCCCGCAGCCGCCGCTGCCCAACCGGAGTAGGAGTTCAGCATCGAGACAACCACCGGCATATCCGCACCGCCGATGGATGCCACCAGATGCCAGCCAAACGCCAGCGCGATGATGGTCATCACCAGCAACGCCAGTACCTGCAGGCCCACGCTTTCGGTACGCACGAAGACCACCAGGAGCACAAACGACACCACCAGCGCCGCCAGGTTCAGCTTGTGACGGTTAGGCAGCATCAGCGGTTTAGAAGAGATCTTACCGCGCAGCTTGCCAAACGCGACGATAGAACCGGTGAAGGTTACTGCACCGATGAAGATACCGAGGAACACTTCGGTCAGATGAATGTTGACCAGAATCGGCTCCATGCCCGGTTCGTGATACAGGTAGCTGTTGAAGCCCACCAGCACCGCCGCCAGGCCCACGAAGCTGTGCAGAATCGCCACCAGCTCCGGCATCTCGGTCATTTCAACGCGCTTCGCCAGGCGAATACCAATCGCGCCGCCGATGATCATCGCCACCAGGATCCACGCCACGTTGCCGGTATCCGGCCCGAAGATGGTGGCAATCAGCGCAATCGCCATCCCGGCGATACCAAAGTTATTTCCCTGCTGAGACGTTTCGTGTTTGGAAAGCCCCGCCAGACTGAAAATAAACAGGATTGCAGCAACAATGTATGCGGCTGTCACTAATCCTCCAGACATATGCTACCCCTTAGCCTTTACGAAACATTTTCAGCATGCGCTGAGTCACGGTGAAACCACCGAAAATATTGATACTGGCGATCAGCACCGCGATAAAGCTCAGGAAGCTGATCCAGCCACCGTGTCCAATCTGCAGCAACGCCCCTACCACGATGATCCCGGAGATAGCGTTGGTCACCGACATCAGCGGCGTATGCAGCGCATGGGAGACGTTCCACACCACGTAGTAACCCACAACGCACGAGAGTGCGAAGACGGTAAAGTGTCCGAGGAACTCTTTCGGCGCGACGTCAGCCAGCCAGCCGAACAGAATAATGACCAGCGCCATGATGGCGTATTTGCGCCACGGAGAAGCCGGTTTAGCCGGTTCTTTTGGCTCGGGTGCCGCTTTTGGCGCAGCCTGGGGCTGGGCTGAAACCTGAATAGGCGGCGCAGGCCAGGTAATTTCACCTTCGCGAACGACGGTGACGCCGCGCACCACCACATCGTCAAAATCGAGGGTGATGTTGCCGTCTTTCTCTTTGCAGAGCAGCTTCAGCAGGTTAACCAGGTTGGTGCCGTACAGCTGAGACGACTGGGTTGGCAGGCGGCCAGGCAGGTCGGTATAGCCGATCACCTTCACGCCGTTAGCGGTCGTGGTCACCTGATTGGCAACGGTATACTCGCAGTTACCGCCGTTTTGCGCCGCCAGGTCGACAATCACGCTGCCCGGCTTCATGGAGTCGACCATCTCGCGGGTGATCAGCTTCGGCGCCGGTTTACCCGGAATAAGCGCGGTGGTAACAATAATGTCGACGTCTTTCGCCTGCGCGGCGAAGAGTTCCATTTCGGCTTTGATAAAGGCTTCGGACATCACCTTCGCGTAACCATCACCGCTGCCCGCTTCTTCCTTAAAGTCCAGCTCAAGGAATTCGGCCCCCATGCTCTGGACCTGTTCCTTCACTTCGGGACGGGTGTCGAACGCGCGCACGATAGCGCCCAGGCTGTTTGCCGCACCGATTGCGGCAAGACCCGCCACGCCCGCGCCAATTACCATCACTTTTGCCGGTGGGACTTTCCCCGCCGCGGTGATCTGGCCGGTAAAGAAGCGTCCAAATTCGTGGGCTGCTTCAACAATGGCGCGGTAGCCGGCAATGTTTGCCATGGAGCTCAGCGCATCCAGCGACTGCGCGCGCGAAATACGCGGCACGGAGTCCATCGCCATCACGGTCACGCCACGGGCCGCCAGCTTCTCCATCAGTTCAGGATTTTGAGCAGGCCAGACGAAGCTCACCAGCGTGGTGCCTGGATTCAGCAGCGCAATCTCACTCTCTTCCGGCGCGTTGACCTTCAGAATCACGGGCGACTGCCAGACTTCAGCACCGTCCACCACTTCCGCGCCAGCCTGAATAAAGGCTTCGTCATCGAAACTCGCCAGCTTGCCTGCGCCGCTTTCAACCGCGACGGTAAAACCCAGCTTAAGCAGTTGCTCCACCGTTTTCGGTGTTGCCGCTACGCGGGTTTCATTGGCTAACCGTTCTTTTGGTACCCCAATACGCATAGTTTTCCCTTCCATCGGTTTTTGATGATGGTTTGTCGATAAATGCCCGCGGTTTGTATCAATTTTCGCCAGCATGATAGCGACGAGAAATGAGTAACCCCGCAAAATAAAACAGTAACAAACTGTCTATAACCTACTGAAAATAGCGCTTGTGATCTACCGCCAGAAAACACTATTTCTTACTTTATCTGTGAAAAATAAGCGATCGGCGTCACTGACAGTGATATTTACCTTAAATTCATCGCCAGAACCGATAAATCGCGCAAGCGAAGCGGTAAAAACATGATATAGCGCCATAAGAGAACAAGTTATTAACATTAAATTAACTTGTAAAAGTCATATGCTTTATCAGTTTTGCTTGTCAAACGCCTGTTTTTTCAACATATCACTAAATGTTATCGAATTCGGTAATTGAGTGAGCACAGGCAGTGAAAAATGGCGCAGACAGCGACGGGTTTTAAATGCCATAATCGGGGCCGTCTCAAATTAACAACAATACCAGTACATGGTTTGCGCAAGGCGAAGGATTATTTTTATGAAGCTTAAGAACACACTCCTGGCGTCCGCACTTCTCTGTGCGACCGCCCTGTCTGCGAATGCCGCAACAGAGTTAACGCCAGAGCAAGCGGCAGCGTTAAAACCTTTTGACCATACGGTCATTGTGGGTCGTTATAATTCTATTGGCGATGCCGTCGCCGCCGCATCAAAAGCCGCGGATAAAAACGGGGCGGCCTCGTTTTACGTAGTTGACCAGTCCGATTACGGCAACAGCGGTAACCAGCGCGTGACCATTGCGCTGTATAAAGATAATGCACCAAAGGCTGACGCGCCGAAAAACCGCGTGATCAACGGTATCGTTGAGCTGCCGAAAGATCAGGCCATTGAGCTGGAACCTTACGACACCGTTACCGTTCAGGGCTTCTATCGCAGCCAGCCAGAAGTGAACGATGC
This sequence comes from Enterobacter cloacae complex sp. P27C, assembly GCF_014895705.1. NCBI lineage: Bacteria > Pseudomonadati > Pseudomonadota > Gammaproteobacteria > Enterobacterales > Enterobacteriaceae > Enterobacter > Enterobacter cloacae complex sp. P27C. The sequence goes on along the minus strand of NZ_JADBQB010000001.1, from coordinate 555,934 downwards.
CATCACCAAAGCCGCGAAAGAGAAAGGTGCCTACTCTTTCTATATCGTGCGTCAGGTGGATGCTAACCAGGGCGGCAACCAGCGTATTACCGCATTCATCTACAAAGAAGATGCGAAAAAACGCGTTCTGCAGAGTCCGGATGCCATCCCTGCGGATTCTGAAGCGGGTCGCGCGGCGATAGCCAAAGGCGGCGAAGAAGCGAAGAAAGTTGAAATTCCGGGCGTAGCGACCACTGCGGCGCCAAGCGCTGAAGTGGGACGTTTCTTTGAAACGCAGTCCACGAAAGGTGGCCGTTACTCCGTGACGCTGCCGGACGGCACTAAAATTGAAGAGCTGAACAAAGCCACTGCCGCGCAGATGGTGCCGTTCGACAGCATCAAGTTTACCGGCAACTACGGCAATATGACGGAAGTCTCTTATCAGGTCGCGAAGCGTGCGGCGAAGAAAGGGGCGAAGTATTACCACATCACCCGCCAGTGGCAGGAACGTGGTAACAACGTGACCATCAGCGCCGATCTGTACAAGTAACAAAACCGTTGATGAAAGGCGGCGCAATGCCGCCTTTTTTTGTTACTTTTTTTGAAAATCTGCCACACATCATTGCATGCTTTCGTTACACTCCGTAAAATCCCGCGCCTTAGTGTGATCCACCATTTTTATGCGCCTTAGCGAAATAATTATTCTGGATTGGGACTTTTCATAACAGGAAGCCAATGGAAAAGAAACTTGGCCTGAGTGCTTTAACTGCACTTGTATTGAGCTCAATGCTGGGCGCGGGCGTATTCAGTTTACCGCAGAACATGGCGGCCGTCGCAAGCCCTGCCGCCCTGCTCATTGGCTGGGGCATTACCGGTGTCGGGATATTGCTGCTGGCGTTTGCCATGCTGTTGCTGACGCGCATTCGCCCGGATCTGGACGGCGGCATTTTCACCTATGCACGTGAAGGTTTCGGCGAGCTGATCGGCTTCTGTTCCGCCTGGGGCTACTGGCTGTGCGCGGTCATCGCCAACGTCTCTTATCTGGTGATTGTCTTCTCGGCGCTCAGTTTCTTTACCGATACCCCTGAGCTGCGCCTGTTTGGCGACGGTAATACCTGGCAGTCTATCGTCGGCGCCTCGGTGCTGCTGTGGATTGTTCACTGGCTGATTTTGCGCGGTGTCCAGACCGCCGCCAGCATCAACCTGGTGGCGACGCTGGCGAAGCTGGTGCCGCTTGGCCTGTTTATCGTGCTGGCCTTCATTGCGTTCCGTCTCGACGTGTTTTCGCTTGATTTCAGCGGCATTGCGCTGGGCGTTCCGGTCTGGGAGCAGGTGAAAAACACGATGCTGATTACTCTGTGGGTATTTATCGGCGTTGAGGGTGCCGTCGTGGTTTCTGCCCGCGCGCGTAATAAGCGCGATGTGGGACGCGCCACGCTGCTGGCCGTCCTGGCGGCGCTGGGCGTGTATTTGCTGGTGACCCTGCTGTCGCTGGGCGTGGTGGCGCGTCCTGAACTGGCCGAAATGCGTAACCCGTCCATGGCAGGCCTGATGGTGAAAATGCTCGGCCCGTGGGGCGACGTGGTGATTGCCGCAGGGCTGATCGTCTCCGTCTGCGGCGCTTACCTGAGCTGGACCATCATGGCGGCTGAAGTGCCGTTCCTGGCCGCGACGCACAAGGCGTTTCCACGACTGTTTGCTCGTCAAAACCAAAATAATGCGCCATCAGCCTCACTCTGGCTGACCAACATCAGCGTTCAGGTCTGTCTGGTGCTGATCTGGCTCACAGGTTCAGACTATAACACCCTGCTGACCATCGCCTCGGAGATGATTCTGGTACCCTATTTCTTAGTGGGTGCGTATTTGTTAAAAATCGCCACGCGTCCGGCGCACTATGTTGTGGGCGTAGGGGCCTGTATTTACGGCCTGTGGTTGTTGTATGCTTCCGGGCCGATGCATCTGCTGCTGTCGGTTGTGCTGTATGCGCCGGGTCTGCTGGTGTTTATCTATGCCCGCCGCACGCATCAGCTGGAGAACGCGCTGAAACGCCGTGAAATGGCCTTAATCGGGCTGTTACTGGTTGCTGCCGTACCGGCAACCTGGATGTTAATGGGATAGCACTGTCTTTCCCATTGTTGAACTGTAAAGGAGAATACGATGGGAAATGCACCGCTTCGCCCAATACTGATCACCGGTGGAGGCCGCCGTATCGGCCTCGCCCTCGCCCATCACTTTCTCAACCTTCGCCATCCGGTCATTGTCAGCTACCGTACGGAATACCCGTCGATTGAGGGGCTGCGCAAAGCCGGAGCGATCTGCATTCAGGCTGATTTTTCCACCGACGAAGGCATTCTGGCCTTTGCCGAACAGGTTAAATCCACCGCGACGGGGTTGCGCGCCGTGATCCATAACGCCAGCGCATGGTGTGCCGAGAAGTCCGGCACGTCCCTCAGCGATACGCTCTCCGCCATGCTGCAGATCCACGTTAACGCCCCTTATCTGCTTAACCACGCGCTGCAGGATCTGCTGCGCGGCCACGGGCATGCGGCGGGCGACATTATTCACTTTACCGATTATGTGGTGGAGCGCGGCAGCGATAAGCATATCGCCTACGCGGCCAGCAAAGCCGCGCTGGATAACATGACGCGCTCCTTTGCCCGCAAGCTCGCGCCCGAGGTAAAGGTGAACGCCATCGCCCCGGCGATGATTTTGTTTAACGAACACGATGATGCTGAGTATCGCCAGCAGGCGCTGAATAAGTCGCTCATGAAAATAGCGCCCGGTGAGAAAGAGGTGATCGACCTGGTGGATTACCTGCTCACCAGCTGCTACGTCACCGGCAGAACCTTTGCCGTGGACGGCGGCCGCCCGCTGCGCTAGTGAAAGCGGCTCCAGAAGAAGATTAACACCCAGGCGCTGAGCCCCCAGCAGACCACTGCCCCGCCCAGCGCCAGGGGAAGCCGCAGAAAACCGGTGAAATACCACAGGGAAAGCAGGTAGAGAAAGTACGGAATGATTGACCACATGCCAAACACGATGGTCGTGCGTAGCGCTTCCGTACCCCGCTCAGAGGCCACAATATAGTGGGCAATCAGCGCAAAGGTCGGGAACAGCGGGATAAGCCCGGCAATATAGTAGTTTTTGGTTTTTGCCAGAATGCCAATCAGTAACACCACCAGCGCCCCCAGCGCGGCTTTGATCACCAGCCCCATATTTTTTCCTATAACAATCAAATAACAAGAAACGTCAGAATAACGGAAGCGGCGTTAATTTTGAAAGATTAATGGAAGGTTAAGGTTCCGCGGTGTATTTTGGCTTTTTTCACGAAAACAGACGCTGTATGAATAAGATTGTATATGTTGAAGACGAACCCGAAGTCGGGCAATTGATCGCCGCCTATCTGGGTAAACATGATATGGACGTCATTGTTGAGCCTCGCGGCGATCGTGCCGAAGAGGTGGTCGTCCGTGAAAACCCGGATTTAGTGCTGCTGGACATCATGCTGCCAGGCAAAGACGGCATGACGCTCTGCCGGGACCTGCGCGCCCGTTGGGACGGTCCTATCGTTCTGCTTACCTCACTGGACAGCGATATGAACCATATTCTGTCGCTGGAGATGGGCGCCAATGATTACATTCTGAAAACCACACCGCCTGCCGTCCTGCTGGCCCGCCTGCGCCTGCATTTGCGCCAGCACGCCAGCATCGAACGCGAAGCGCCCGCGCCGTCCCTGACGCCGCACAAAGCGTTGCGCTTCGGTACGCTGTCTATTGACCCGGTTAACCGCCAGGTCCTGCTTTCCGGCGAGCTTATCGCCCTTTCTACCGCAGACTTTGACCTGCTGTGGGAGCTGGCCACGCATGCCGGGCAAATCATGGACCGCGACGCGCTGCTGAAAAACCTCCGTGGCGTGAGCTATGACGGTATGGATCGCAGCGTTGACGTGGCGATTTCGCGATTACGCAAAAAACTGCAGGATAACGCCACCGAGCCCTACCGCATTAAAACCGTGCGTAACAAGGGTTATCTGTTCGCCCCACACGCCTGGGAAACCTGATCGTCGGATAGGATAATCTGCGCGAATTGAAGGCATTGCGCGAAAACGCCCTCCTTTCGCGCATTTATTTTTACGTTTGCGCAACATTTAACTTGCTAAGCACGCAAACTATTCCATAATTAGCTTCTCGACTCTCCTGTCTTCAGCTCATCCCGCTCTTGCGATCGTTTTACTCATTTTCGCCGTGAAGCTTTCACGACATCGCTCCCAGAAATCTTGAAATGAGGATTTAAGCCCATGAATTATGTATAGCTACGGTCAGGTAGAAGCGATAAAAACCAATCTTGAGTGGATTGTTAATCAGGCAACCCTTAACCACACCTCACCCTCACGCACCGATCAAAAAGCGCTCTTTGACCTGCTGGAACTCATCCAGTCTTATGAAATACTGCTGGATCTCATCAGCGAATACGGGCCGGATGTGATTGATACGCACATTGCGGAAGGCCTGGCCGTGACCGAAAAATTCATCGCCAAGGTAAAAAACAGCGCGAAAGCCATATAAAACGCTCGACAGACGTGAAAAACCCGAAGGGTTTTCATGTATATTCTGCACATAGCGTTTTTTCGGTGAGATCCAATGAAAAAGCTGTTTGTGCAGTTTAGTGTGCAGAAAACCTGCAATTTACTGGAAAGGCTATAGCTTCTCTCCCGTTCGCAAAGCTATTCACGGCTCGTCATTTTCTGGTAATCATTAGGTGTTATTCCTGTCAGGCGATAAAATACTCGCCTCATAACATCCGGCCCAGAAAAGCCACATTCAACGGCAAGTTTCTTCGCTGGCATTTTTTCCTTTTCAATCAGTACTTTTGCTCTAGATACGCGCTCGCGTTCGAGCCACTGCGCCGGGGTAAGGCCAATTTCCTGCCGAAATATCCGCGTAAGGTGCCTCTGGCTGAAGTTAATATGCTCTGCCATCACAGCAACCGTTGTCACGTCTTTAATATTCGCGATTGCCCATCTCTGGAGCTCCTGAAGAGCTGTACGGCCATCAAGCGAAAGCGTATTGCTCCTCATAAAGTGAGACTGGTTAACTGGACGCCGGAAAAACATGACCATTTGATCGGCGACTTCTGCCGCAACCTCCCTACCGAGATCTTCTTCAACAAGTCGCAGTGCCAAATCCAGGCCTGAAGTAACGCCCGCCGCCGTTCTCACTCGCCCATCGTCAACATACAACGCATCTGCCTCTACGATTATTTGGGGATGCCTGGCGGAAAGGGTTTTCGCACATGCCCAATGCGTGGTCACTCTTTTTCCATTTAGCTTTCCGGTGAGCGCCAGGAGTAATGCCCCCGTACAAACTGAACCAAACCGCTTGCTTGACTCGCAGAGTGCGTTAATTCCATCCAGCACAAGGGGGTCCGGCTGGTAATAAGCAATATCCGGCGCGCCGGCAACAAGGAATGTATCTGCCGTAAGCCCACCGCAGTCTGACAGGGTTGCATCTGCCGTTATCTTTACGCCTGACGAAGACCGAATCACAGGATCGGTAACCGAAACAACGCGCAGCGAGTAAAAGCTGCGCTTAAGAACCCGGTTAGCCTCAGCAAACACATCTATGGGGCCACAGACATCAAGCATCTGAACGCCTGGCACCGCCAGAATAAAAACGTTATGACTCATTTTAAGTCTCCGGAGTCCTGAATCATCTCTATGTCCCATAAAGTCTTTAAAATACATTTTGGGACATTCAAGGTAAACCTTATGCTGTATACCTACAACAGAGAAGAGGAGTATTTCATGATTCGCACAACCGAAGATATCAGTATCCCGGACAGCAAAATGGCCCGTGAAGCCACCGAGTTCATTCGTGACACGGAATCCGATCTGCTTTTTAACCATTCAAGCCGCGTTTACCAATGGGCGGCTCTGGCCGGTCAGAAAAGAGAGGTTAAAGCCGATGCTGAGCTTTTGTACATTGGATGTATGTTCCATGACATTGGCCTGACTCGCGAATACTGTAGCTGCGATAAACGTTTTGAAGTAGATGGTGCAAACGAAGCACGGAAGTTTCTGGAAAGATATGGCATCGGAACTCAGGATATTGATAAGGTCTGGACAGCAATTGCCCTCCACACCACGCCGGGTATTCCGGAATTCATGGCACCGGAAATAGCGCTACTTACGGCAGGAGTAGAAATGGACGTGCTGGGAATTGATTTTGAAGTATTCTCACAGGAAGAAATCAGCGCAGTTACCCAGCGTTTCCCACGTACACCGCATTTTAAGGAGGACATTATTCAGGCCTTTTATGACGGCATCAAACACAAGCCGCACACGACATTTGGTAACGTAAAAGCGGATGTACTTGCAGACAAGGACACACTCTTCAAGCCTATGAATTTCTGCAGCATTATCCGACAGTCTCGCTGGCAAGGCTGATAACGGACAGACTGAATAGTACCTGATGGGGGCATCAGGTACTATTCAGTCATGGGGATGTTCGGATAAGAGTAATAGTGCGAAAGTCTCCTTCCGGTCAACTGACAGTATGCCAGTGAAGCCACATTGCATCACATTGCGTCTTATCCATCCGGTACCAAAGAGTTTTTCTCCGGATTCGGGGAAGATATAAATCTAGATTTCGCAGCTTAAGTACAATTTGCTAAGAATTTCGGCATCAGCGGCGAATTGCATAAGTTTGTAAAAAATTCAACACCTTCAGAACAAACGCTCGCATCAGATTGATCATTTCAAAATTACCAGCAGTTAAATCGATTCCCTTACAGGTTTAATGCATCTGTCGATGTAAGTCATGAACGTCTATTTATCCACTCAAGGGAATAGCAGATGATTTTTCCGCTGTAGGGATATCCCTTTTAAATCCACTTACAAATGCGCTCGTGTTGGAAGAATTTCATGTATGGTATTCTTTAGTTGTTTATATTTAGTACATTGCCCACAGTAGTTACATCCTATGCTCAATTACATTGTCATTAATTAGTTAGCGAGATAAGAATGAAATCAAATGTAAAGTATACCTTTCATCACTTCGGCATCCCGTTACAAGATGGCGTTTTTGAAGGTGCATACAGCGAAAAAGCCGGGATGTATACAGTTGATAACCCAGGCCAGTTTCGTGTGCAGTGGCATAGATTTAAAGATAGTTCTCCACTCCACAATCTGATAAAAACTGTGCCTCACGTCGCCTTCAAAGTGGACAACCTGCTAAGAGCTATCGAAGATGAAGAAGTAATTCTTGGTCCCTATGAGCCCATTGACGGTTTCTTTGTTGCCATGATTAATGACAATGGCGCACCGATTGAACTCATAGAAACTACACTCTCAGATGATGAAATCTGGGGAAGAGCAAGGTCCGGTCAAGGCGACCTTTACAGGAAGTAATTTTATCTGGGAGCCGTTGTGAAAGTGGCTCTCTGTGAATACTTATTTGAAGCCTGACAAATAAATCTGAACTTCGCTCATCATCCACTCACGAGCCACACGAAGAAATTGTTTCCTACCACCAGCTTCCCACCGGGCCATTTTGCTGGCGCAATGACTAACCTCTTTCGTTTCGGTATTAATAATATGATCAAGCTTGTTCAGCCGAGAAATTGCTTCAAAACTCAAAGAGAAGACAGGCCTACCGAACGATAAAACGATCGGGCATTCGCCGCAGACGCCCCTATCAACTGCGTCATACATACGCGTGCTGGATGTTGTCGGCAGGTGCTAATCCTGCTTTTATAGCGAATCAGATGGGTGATGAGAATGCAGAGATGGTCTTCCATGTATACTCTGCGTGGATAAATGTTCTCGATAGCGATCAGGTACCATTTTTGAATCAGCGCTTTGGCGGATATGCAAATGCCCCTATAGTGCCCCTTAAGGTAAAAACAAAGTAGTTAATTACTTGATGTCCCGGTGATATTTAATGAAAAAGCTGTTTGTGCAGTTTTATCTTTTACTGTTTGTCTGCTTCCTGGTGATGACCATGCTGGTCGGCCTGGTTTATAAATTCACCGCCGAACGTGCGGGCCGGCAGTCGCTGGACGATCTGATGAAAAGCTCGCTCTATTTGATGCGCAGCGAGCTGAGAGAGATCCCGCCACACGACTGGGCGAAAACCCTGAAAGAGCTGGATCTTAATCTGTCATTCGATTTACGCATTGAGCCGTTGAAAGATTTTGAGCTGGATCCGCCCGCCATGCAGCGTCTGCGCGACGGGGACATCGTCGCGCTGGATGAGAAATACACGTTTATTCAGCGTATTCCGCGCAGCCATTACGTGCTGGCCGTCGGGCCGGTGCCCTATCTCTATTATCTGCACCAGATGCGCCTGCTGGACATGGCGCTGATGGCCTTTATCGCCATTTCGCTCGCATTTCCGGTCTTTATCTGGATGCGGCCCCACTGGCAGGACATGCTGAAGCTGGAATCCGCCGCGCAGCGTTTTGGTGAGGGGCATTTTACCGAACGCATTCATTTCGACAGCGGTTCCAGCTTTGAGCGTCTGGGCGTGGCCTTTAACCAGATGGCCGATAACATCAACGCCCTGATCGCCAGCAAGAAGCAGCTGATCGACGGAATTGCGCACGAGCTGCGCACGCCGCTGGTTCGCCTGCGCTACCGTCTGGAGATGAGCGAGAATCTGACCGAGGCAGAGAATCAGGCGCTTAACCGCGACATTGGCCAGCTTGAAGCGCTGATTGAGGAGCTGCTGACCTACGCGCGTCTCGACCGCCCGCAAAACGAGCTGAACCTCACCACGCCGGATCTGCCCGCCTGGCTGCAAACCCACATTGATGACGTTCAGAGCGTAAACCCGCAGCGCACGCTGTTGACGCGCGTCACGCCGGGTGACTACGGCGCGCTCGATATGCGCCTGATGGAGCGCGTGCTGGACAACCTGATGAACAACGCCATGCGCTACAGCGAAAGTACGCTCCAGATTGGCCTGGATTTGCAGGGCAACCGGGCCAGCCTGACGGTGGAGGACGACGGACCGGGAATTGCCCCGGAAGCGCGAGAAACCGTGTTTGAACCGTTTGTCCGCCTCGATCCCAGCCGCGATCGCGCCACCGGCGGATGCGGCCTGGGGTTGGCGATTGTCTACTCTATCGCGCAGGCGATGGGCGGCACGGTGCATTGCGAGGAGAGCGAGCTCGGCGGCGCGCGCTTCTGCTTTAGCTGGCCGGTGTACCATAACATCGCCCTTCCCGTCCCTGCCTGACCTCAAACGCACGCTGGCCTGACCCGGCGTGCTGTGCTATATGATAAGTATGTTGTAACTAATGAGAGTGTTTATGGCGAACTACGATCTCATCGAACGGCTTAACGGCACGTTTCGGGAAATAGAACACGAACTCCTGACCCTGACCGAGCGTTTGCAGGCCTGCCGCCTGCTGGCCGCGCGCGTCTTTACCCTGCCCGATGTGGCTAAGGGAGCCGAGCACGATCCGCTGGACACCATCGAGGTCGAACAGCACATCGGCAGCGCGGCCCTTGAGCTGGCGCTAAAACACTATCGTCGCCTGTTTATCCAGCAGCAGTCAGAAAACCGCAGCAGCAAGGCCGCCGTGCGCCTGCCGGGGGTCATCTGCCTGCAAACCGATGCGACATCGCGCGAAGCGCTGGAAAGCCAGATTGCGCATATCAACACCCTGAAAGCGGCCTTTGAAAAGATCATCACCGAAGAGTCCGGCCTCGCGCCTGCCGCGCGGTTCGAGTGGGTGCACCGCCAGCTTCCGGGGCTGATTACCCTGAACGCCTATCGGACGCTGACGGTACTGCGTCACCCCGCTACGCTGCGCTTCGGCTGGGCGAATAAGCACATCATTAAAAACTTCACCCGGGATGAGATTCTGGCCCAGCTGGAAAAAAGCCTGAAATCGCCGCGCACGGTCGCCCCGTGGTCGCGGGAGCAGTGGATTGAGCGCCTGGAGCAGGAGTACCACAGCATCGCCTCGCTGCCAGCGGATGCGCGCCTGAAGATAAAGCGCCCGGTGAAGGTGCAGCCTATCGCTCGCGTCTGGTATTCCGGTCAGCAAAAGCAGGTGCAATATGCCTGCCCGACGCCGCTGATTGCGCTTTACGATGCCGCTCAGGGCGCGGTGGTACCCGATATCGGGGAACTGCTGAATTACGATGCTGACAATGTTCAGCACCGTTACAGACCTCAGGCGCAGCCGCTACAGCTGATTATTCCTCGGCTGCACCTGTACGTGGCGGGATGATTATTTCAGGCTACCGACCATCGCTTCCGGGCGAACCCAGGCGTCAAACTCCGCCTCCGTGAGATAGCCCAGCGCCAGGGCGGAGGCTTTCAGCGTCAGCCCCTCTTTATGCGCTTTTTTGGCGATCTCGGCGGCCTTGTCGTAGCCAATATGGATATTGAGCGCGGTGACCAGCATCAGAGATTCATTGAGCAGCTGGCTGATGCGTTCGCGATTGGGCTCAATCCCTACCGCGCAATGCTCGTTAAAGCTTTCCATCCCGTCCGCCAGCAGACGAACAGATTGCAGCACGTTGTGGATCACCATTGGGCGATAGACGTTCAGCTCGAAGTTGCCGGACGCACCGCCCATGTTGACGGCCACGTCGTTGCCCATAACCTGGCAGCAGAGCATGGTCATGGCTTCGCACTGGGTCGGGTTCACTTTACCCGGCATGATGGAGCTGCCCGGCTCGTTTTCCGGGATGCTGATTTCACCGATGCCGCAGCGCGGGCCCGAGGCCAGCCAGCGCACGTCGTTAGCAATTTTCATCAGCGAGGCCGCCAGCCCCTTCAGCGCGCCGTGGGTGTGGACCAGCGCATCGCAGGTCGCCAGCGCTTCGAACTTATTGGGCGCCGTGACGAAAGGCTGTCCGGTGATGGCAGCAAGCTCCTCCGCCACGCGCACCGCGTATTCTGGATGGGTGTTTAACCCGGTACCGACCGCCGTCCCACCGAGCGCCAGCTCCGCCAGGTGCGGCAGGCTGTTCTCGATATGCTTCAGGTTGTGTTCCAGCATCGCCACCCAGCCGGAAATCTCCTGGCCGAGCGTCAAAGGCGTGGCGTCCTGCAGGTGCGTACGGCCAATCTTGACGATGTCGCGGAAGGCCTGCGCTTTCTCGTTAAGCGTGGATTTGAGCACGTTGAGCTGCGGGATAAGCTGCTCGCGAATGGCGATTACCGCCGCCACGTGCATCGCCGTCGGGAAGACGTCGTTAGAGCTCTGGCTTTTGTTGACGTCATCGTTCGGGTGGACCTTACGTTCCATGCCGCGCACGCCGCCCAGCAGCTCGCTCGCCCGGTTCGCCAGCACTTCGTTCATGTTCATGTTGCTCTGGGTACCGGAACCGGTCTGCCAGATAGCAAGGGGAAATTCGTCAGGATGCTTTCCCGCCAGCACTTCGTCTGCGGCGTTGATAATGGCGGTGGCTTTATCGTTGTCCAACAGGCCCAAATCCTGGTTCACTTTCGCGGCGGCGCGTTTGGTCAGCGCCAGCGCCTGAATCAGCGAGACGGGCATTTTTTCGGTCGAAATACGGAAGTGCTCCAGCGAACGCTGGGTTTGCGCGCCCCATAGCTTGTCGGCCGGGACGTCGATGGCGCCCATCGAGTCTTTCTCATGGCGTACCGTGGTCATTACTTTCTCCTTGATAACAAAAGAGGGATTGCTCACATGCTTAAGGGATAAGTATTGATGACTTCTGAGAAACGGTATGGCGCTTTGTGCGCTCTTTTTGATGTCGGGTGGCGGCGGCGCCACCCGTTTTTTTCAATTTACTTCACGCACGCCGAACACTGGGACGACTGGATCTGCTTGAAGAAGTCGTTGCCTTTGTCATCCACCAGGATAAACGCCGGGAAGTCTTCCACTTCGATTTTCCAGATCGCTTCCATACCCAGCTCCGGGTATTCCACGCACTCCAGGCTCTTGATGCTGCCCTGCGCCAGAACCGCCGCCGGGCCGCCGATGCTGCCGAGGTAGAAGCCGCCGTGCTTGTGGCACGCGTCCGTCACCTGCTGGCTGCGGTTGCCTTTCGCCAGCATGATCATGCTGCCGCCGTTGGCCTGCAGCTGATCAACGTACGAGTCCATACGCCCTGCCGTGGTTGGGCCTAACGAGCCGGAGGCATAGCCTTCAGGCGTTTTCGCCGGCCCCGCGTAGTAGATCGGGTGATCTTTAATGTACTGCGGCAGCCCTTCGCCGTTGTCCAGACGCTCTTTCAGCTTCGCGTGCGCAATGTCGCGGCCCACGATGATCGTGCCGTTCAGGGAGAGACGGGTCGAGACCGGATACTGAGAAAGCTGCGCCAGAATCTCTTTCATCGGACGGTTCAGGTCAACGCGAACCGCTTCCCCCTCACCCGCTTTACGCAGCGCTTCCGGGATGTATTTGCCCGGGTTATTTTCCAGCTTTTCGATCCACACGCCTTCGCGGTTGATCTTGGCCTTGATGTTGCGATCCGCAGAGCAGGAGACGCCCATCCCGACCGGACAGGAGGCACCGTGGCGCGGAAGACGGATCACGCGCACGTCGTGGGCGAAGTACTTACCGCCAAACTGCGCCCCGAGTCCCAGATTACGCGCCTCTTCCAGCAGCTCCTGCTCAAGCTGCACGTCGCGGAACGCCTGACCGTGCTCGTTACCTTCAGTAGGCAGTCCGTCGTAGTATTTGGTTGAGGCCAGCTTGACGGTTTTCAGCGTGCTTTCAGCCGAGGTTCCGCCAATCACGAAGGCGATATGGTACGGCGGGCACGCCGCGGTGCCGAGGGTACGCATCTTCTCAACCAGGTAATTTTTCAGCTTGCCCGGAGTGAGCAGCGCTTTGGTTTCCTGGTAGAGATAGGTTTTGTTGGCTGAACCGCCGCCTTTGGCGATGCAGAGGAATTTGTACTCGTCACCGTCGACGCTGTAGAGGTCAATCTGTGCAGGCAGGTTAGTGCCGGTGTTGACCTCTTTGTACATGTCCAGCGCCGCGTTTTGCGAGTAGCGCAGGTTGTCTTCGGTGTAGGTGTTGTAGACGCCGTGAGCCAGCGCCGCTTCGTCACCGCCGCCGGTCCAGACGCGCTGGCCTTTTTTACCGACGATGATCGCCGTACCGGTGTCCTGGCAGGTGGGCAGAATGCCTTTCGCCGCGATGTCGGAGTTACGCAGGAACTGCAGGGCAACGTACTTGTCGTTTTCGCTGGCTTCCGGGTCGCTCAGAATATCGGCAACCTGCTGCTGATGCGCGGGGCGGAGCATAAAGGAGGCATCGTGGAAAGCGTGCTGCGCCAGCAGCGTCAGCGCCTGCGGATCCACCTTGAGGATCTCTTGTCCTTCAAACTCAGAGACGGAGACGTGATCGCGGGTTAACAGGTAATACTCGGTCTGATCCTTACTGAGGGGGAAAGGATCCTGATAATGGAAGGGTTTATTCGACATTGTTCTCTCACTTACTGCTTCGGTCTGTTTATTCAGGGCAGATGTTCCGCTGCCCGGCTTAAAAGCGAGTCAGCTTATCCTACACAATTTTTTAACAAAAACTGAGACTAGTACGACTTTTTACATCCACAGGTTACTTCCACGTAGTTTATTGCTTTAATACCCGGAGTTAATTCCACATTTGAATCAGGGCTTGATAATGCAAAAACTCATTAACTCAGTGCAAAACTACGCCTGGGGAAGTAAAACTGCGTTAACGGATCTCTACGGTATCGCGAACCCGAACAACCTGCCGATGGCGGAACTATGGATGGGGGCGCACCCGAAGAGCAGCTCAAAAATTGAAGACGCCAGCGGCCAGGTACGCAGCCTGCGTGACGTGATTGATGCCGATAAAGCCGCACTGCTGGGCGACAAGGTGGCTCAGCGCTTTGGCGAACTGCCGTTCCTGTTTAAGGTGCTGTGCGCCGACCAGCCGCTCTCCATCCAGGTTCACCCGAACAAGAAAGCGTCTGAAATCGGCTTTGCCAAAGAGAACGCGGCGGGCATCCCGCTGGATGCCGCCGAGCGTAACTACAAAGATCCTAACCACAAGCCGGAGCTGGTGTTCGCGCTGACCCCGTTCCTGGCGATGAACGCGTTCCGCGAGTTTTCAGAGATTATCTCCCTGCTGCAGCCGGTCGCGGGTGCCAACAAGGCTATTGCCCACTTCCTCGAAAACCCAAACGCGGACGCGCTCAGCCAGCTGTTTGCCAGCCTGCTGAATATGCAGGGTGAAGAGAAATCTCACGCGCTGGCGGTGCTGAAAGCGGCCCTGAACAGCCAGCAAGGGGAACCGTGGGAGACCATCCGCCTGATTTCCGAGTTTTACCCTGACGACAGCGGCCTGTTCTCCCCTCTGCTGCTGAACGTGGTGAAGCTGAACCCGGGCGAAGCGATGTTCCTGTTCGCGGAAACCCCGCACGCCTACCTGCAGGGCGTAGCGCTGGAGGTGATGGCCAACTCTGACAACGTGTTGCGCGCGGGCCTGACGCCGAAATATATCGACATCCCTGAGCTGGTTGCCAACGTGAAGTTTGTGGCGAAGCCTGCCGCGGAGCTGCTGACTCAGCCGGTGAAAAACGGTGCAGAGCTGGACTTCCCGATTCCGGTTGAGGATTTTGCGTTCTCCCTGCATGACCTCAATCAGACGGAAACGACAATCGCACAGGAGAGCGCGGCGATCCTGTTCTGCGTCGAGGGCGAAGCAACGCTGCGCAAAGGCGAGCAGCGTCTGGTTCTTCAGCCTGGCGAGTCAGCATTCGTTGCAGCCAATGAGTCCCCGGTCAGCGTGAGCGGCACCGGTCGCCTGGCGCGCGTTTTTAATAAGCTTTAAGCACTTACTGAATTTTTTAACAACTCTTGCTAAGCTAGTTGAAGGCTTAATATCTCCGGGCGGTTTTTACCGCCTGGTTTCATTTTAGGGATAGTCGCAATGAAAAAATCGGTCGTAGCGGTTGGAGTGATTGTAGCGTTAGGCGTGGTCTGGACGGGTGCCTCCTGGTTTACCGGGAAACAGCTGGAAGGCCGTCTGGCTGAGATGGTGGCGCAGGCTAACGGAGAAATTAAGCGCAGCGCGCCGGAGGCGGGTCTGGAGCTGAGCTACCAGAACTATCAGCGCGGCGTGTTCACCAGCCGCATGCAGCTGGTGGTGAAGCCGGTGGCCGGTGCGGCAAACGGCTGGCTGAAGCCGGGGCAGAGCGTGGTGCTGGATGAAGTGGTAAGCCACGGTCCGCTGCCGCTGGCGCAGTTAAAGTCGTTTAACCTGATCCCGTCCATGGCGTCCGTTCATACCGTACTGGTGAATAACGACGTCACCAAACCGCTGTTTGACCTGGCGAAGAATGAATCACCTTTCGACATTAACACCCGTATTAGCTACTCCGGTGATACCAGTTCTGATATCGCGCTGAAACCGCTGAACTACGAGAAAGAGAACGAAAAAGTCGCCTTCAGCGGCGGCCATTTCAAACTTGATGCGGATCGGGACGGCAACGTCTTCTCCATGACGGGTGAAGCGGAAAGCGGCCTGGTCAACGCCGTGAACGAATATAACCAAAAAGTTCAGCTCACCTTCAACAACCTGAAAGCCGACGGCAACAGCCGTATGACCGACTTTAAAGAGCGTATCGGCGATCAGAAGCTCTCCGTGGATAAAATTGCTATCGCAATTGAAGGAAAAGAGATGGCCGTGCTGGAAGGCATGGACGTTAACGGTCAATCCGACGTATCCAAAGACGGTAAGAGCATCGATACCCAGCTGGATTACACGCTGAAGAGCCTGAAAGTGCAGAATCAGGATCTGGGCACCGGCAAGCTGTCGCTGAAGATCGGCAATATCGACGGCCAGGCATGGCACGAATTTAGCCAGAAATACAGCAAAGAGAGCCAGGCGCTGCTGACCGACGCCGCGCTGCAACAGAACCCGGAAGTGTACCAGCAGCAGGCGATGTCGGTGCTGTTCAATAACCTGCCAATCCTGCTGAAAGGCCAGCCGGTGGTCACCGTTGCGCCGCTAAGCTGGAAAAACAGCAAAGGCGAAACCAGCTTTAACCTGTCGCTGTTCCTGAAAGATCCTGCAGCCGCCACGGGTGAACCGCAGACGCTGGCGCAGGAAGTGGATCGCAGCGTGAAGTCGCTCGACAGCAAGCTGACCATCCCGATGGATATGGCGACCGAGTTTATGACCCAGATTGCGAAGCTGGAAGGCTACGGCGATGAAGATGCCGGCAAGCTGGCGAACCAGCAGGTGAAAGGTCTGGCGGCGATGGGTCAAATGTTCCGCATCACCAAAGTGGAAGACAACACCATTTCCACCAGCCTGCAGTATGCCAACGGCCAGGTAACGCTGAACGGCGACAAAATGCCGCTGGAAGAGTTTGTTGGCATGTTTGGTATGCCGACGCTGGGAATGCCGGAACCGGCTGAACCCGCAGCGCCAGCCGTACCGGCGGCACCGCAGCAGTAAGCAGAAAACCCCTCGCAAGAGGGGTTTTTTATTGCCCTTATCCTTTCCATCCCTCCAGGAAATCCAGCAGCAAGGCGTTAACTTTCTCAGGCTGTTCCTCCTGAGGAAGATGGCCGCACTCGTCGATACCCTGCGCCCGCAGGTTATCCGCCATTTCAGCCCAGACGCTTTGCATATCGAAAAGCTTGCCAACCGCGTGAAAATCATTGCCCCACAGCGACATTACCGGACAGGCGATTTTCACGTCAGCGTCGGCAAGATCCTGCGCCACGTCTTCCGCGTTGGCGCGATAGTCAGCCATCGCGCCTCGCACGGCTCCGGGCGCCTGATACGCGCGAACATAGGTGTCAAACGCCTCGCCGCTGATGGTTGACGGATCGTAGGTCCAGTCCGAGAAAAAGTGGCGCAGCCAGATATTTTCACGTCCTGCAATCAGCGCTTCCGGCAGATCGGGCACAAGATGGAACAGGAAGAACCAGTATGCGCGGGCGATGGAGGCATTCAAATCGCGCGCCACGATACGCGTTGGCACGTTATCCATGACCACCAGACGATCCACCAGCTCAGGGTAATCTTTTGCGAACCGCGTCGCGACGCGCGCCCCGCGATCGTGCCCCACCAGCACCACCTTCTGTAACCCCAGCGCACGCATTAGCTCCCGGATGTCCCGGGCCATGTTCCGTTTATCATAGCCAGAAGCCGGTTTATCCGTTTCGCCATATCCTCGCAAATCCGGCGCGATGACGCGGTAGTGCCGGGACAATACAGGTATCTGGTAGCGCCAGGCATAGTTTGTTTCAGGAAAACCGTGCAGAAGAATAACCGGCGCGCCTTCACCCTCTTCAACCACAAACTGTCGAATGCCGTTTGCCGTTACGGTGTAACTTTTCATATTCGTAACCTCACTTTATTTCAGCAGAGGCACGTTGGCCGCACGTTGATAAGGACCGTAATTTACAGGGTTCCAGCTATAGCCCTGCTGCCAGGCGGTGATATGCCCAATACCGGGGAAAGGCAGATGCGCAGCTGCCATCCACTCGCCGTCTTTCGCCAGGGCGTTAAACTCCTGCGCCCGGGACGAGATGGCTTTTTTCGAATCGACATCAAAGCGAATAGACACTTCAGGATGCGGGAACTGGACGGCTGGCGCATGAATCAGATCCCCAATGAAGTTAATAGCCGTCCCCTGCGACGCAAAGCGATAAACGGTACTGCCGGGCGTATGGCCAACGGCATAGGCCGTCTGGACTTCCGGGATCGGCGAAGCTGGCGGAACGAAGGTTTTAAGATGTCCGGAGGCTTTATACTCAGACAGTGCTTTTCGGGCGATAGCGAAATACTCTTTCGCATTAGCCGGCGCGCTCGCTTCTTTTGCAGGATCAAGCCAGTAGTCGGCCTCCCCCTGCGGTACATAGACGGTGGCATTGGGGAACAACGCTTTACCGTCTGCATCGCTCAGGCCACACACGTGGTCAAGATGCAGGTGAGTCAGGAAAATGGTATCAACCTGCTCGGGACGATAGCCTGATGCTTTCATATTGTTAACCAGCTGGCCGGCCGTTTCCGGCACGCAGTGCCCCGCTCCGCTGTCAATCATGACCAGATGTTTACCGGTATTAACCAGGAAAGCGTTAAAGGCGGTCGGCATGCGGTCGGCATCGATTTTATGCTGAGCCAGCAGTTTACGAACCTTGTCGTCTGAAAGACCGTGGAGTAAAGACGGCGAAAGGTCGTTATAGCCGTCGAACAGCGCCGTGACCTCATATTCCCCTACCGCCAGACGATAATATCCGGGGACCTGCTGCTTCACCTGCGCAGGTGCGTCAGCCCAGGCGGCACTTACCAGCAACAGGCTGCTGAATGCCAGAACCGTTTTCAACTTTTTCATCTTCACTCCAGATTGGTATTTTTCAGGTTGTGAAGAGACTATGGCAGCGTAACGATAAATACTGTAGATATGTACTTTGATAAGGCAGCATAACGAAAAGCGATACAATGAAACTGGAAGACGTTGAAGTGTTTGTCGAAGCCATTAAGACGGGTAGCCTGGCGGGCGCCGCGCGTCGGCTCTCAATGAGCGCCATGGCGGCGTCACGCTCTCTTAACAATCTTGAGGCTGAGCTGGGGGTCAGGCTGGTGCATCGCACCACGCGATCCCTCTCACCCACCAGCGATGGTGACGTTTTTTTGCCTCATGCGCAGACGTTGCTGGAAGATAAAAATAACGCGCTGGCCGATCTGTTTCCCGATGGTACGCACCTGTCCGGACGCCTTCGCATTACCGCCTCAGCGGCGTTTGGACGCAAGATCGTTGCACCGATGTTGCCGCTGTTTATGCAGCAACATCCTGCCCTGCAGGTCGACCTACTGGCAACCGATGAGCAAATTGATATTGTCGGGAAAGGCATAGACGTGGCGTTACGCATTGCACCGCTGCGCGATAACCGGTTAGTTGCACACCGCATCTGTGATAACCCCCGCGAGCTTTGCGCCAGCGCGGAGTATCTCGCCGCGTACGGTTCACCGAAATTACTTAACGATCTGGCTGGACATAGCTGCCTGACCACCTCAGATACGACACACTGGTCGTTTGAGAAGGGTGAACAGCGCTACAAACAAAAGGTGTCAGGCCGATTCTCGGCTAACTCTATTGAGGCGATTTTCGAGGCCTGCCTGGGGGGACTCGGCATCGCAAATTTATCTCGCTGGTACGTAGAGCCTGCCATTGCTGAGGGTAAACTCGTGCGGATCGTCCTGGGAGATGCTCAGCCGGAATCGCTGGCCATTTGGGCGGTTTACCCGACCTCCCGGCTGATCCCGGCAAAAGTACGAAAATTTGTAGAAGCCCTGGAGACACATCTGACGCTCAACCCGCTTACGCAGCAGAGCTGAGTTATTTCACCGTCACCAGCCGCGCCGCCACGATCTGGTGCCCGGACTGGACATCCGTGTTGTCGATGCGCTGCATAATTCTGTCTGCCAGCGTGTAGCCCATCTCCCGCGCAGGGGTGGTAGCCCAGACGATGGGGAGATCGTCCAGCGCGTTTTCACCAACGTCGGCGAACGCCCCTAACGCCACCTGATGGCCGAAGAAGGTTTCCACCCCGCCCTCGCCGCTCTGACGCCCGGCGCGGATCAGGCCAAACCAGGCTCCCATGGCAATCACATCGTTGTAGCAAATCACGGCGCTGATCGTCGGATTGCTTCGCAGCAGCGCGCCTATCGCTTCCGCCGCTTTCTTCTGGCTGGATTCACACTCCACGACCCATTCGCTGTGGAACGGCAGGCCGTATTTAATCAGCGTCGCGCAGTAGCCGCCGACCCGCTCGGCGCGCGTCAGGGAGGAGCTTTTCCCTCCCAGCCAGGCAATGCGCTGATGCCCGCGGCGAATAAGATGTTCGGTCAACATTTGCGCGGCCTGCATGTTATCCGGGCGCAGCGTATCGGCCTCGTCCAGATAGCTGGCGCGCGAGGCGAACACCAGCGGCACGCCTTTTTCGGCGGCGCGCTCGCACAGATCGCTACCCACGCCCGACGCTCCGGCGACGATCACTCCGTCAACCCCCTGGGTCAGCAGCATATCGAGACGGGAGAGAAGCTGCCCGGCCTCGCGCCCGCCGTGCAGCAGAAAGACCATCCGCCCCTGCGCTTCCAGCGCTTCGGTTAACCCGGCGGTCAGCTCCGCATAAAAAGGTGACGTCAGGTCACGGACAATCAGGCCAATCACCCCGCTTTGCCCACCGCGCAGCGCCGACGCCTGACGGTTACGCACAAAGCCCAGCTGTTCAACCGCCTCGTTCACCCTCTGGCCGGTTGCGGGCGAGATGCGCCCTTTACCACTGAGCACGAGAGAAACGGTGCTGACGGAAACCCCCGCCGCCAGCGCGACATCGTTGATGGTGACTTTTTTCGCTACAGCCATGTGTCAGCGTGACTCCCTGAAATGAGATCGGTAAAACGTTTTATCAATACGTTATCTTTATACTACCAGTCAAAGCCTGAGAATGTGATTTAGCGCGCACTAAACTTTGATAAAACGTTTTATCTTCTCGCAGCATTGAAGCAGGCAAACTGATTTTAACAATAAAGGAGTCGTTTTATGACGGCGAAAACAGCACAAAAAATATCGCTGTGGGAGTTTTTCCAGCAACTGGGTAAAACCTTTATGCTGCCCGTGGCGCTCCTCTCGTTCTGCGGGATCATGCTCGGGATCGGCAGCTCGCTGAGCAGTAAAGACGTCATCACGCTGATCCCGTTCCTCGGTACTCCCGTGCTGCAGGCGATCTTTATCTGGATGAGTAAGGTCGGCTCCTTCGCGTTTAGCTTCCTGCCCGTGATGTTCTGCATCGCCATCCCGCTGGGCCTGGCCCGCGAGAATAAAGGCGTCGCGGCGTTTGCCGGGTTTGTGGGTTACGCCGTGATGAACCTGGCGGTTAACTTCTGGCTGACCGCGAAAGGCATTCTGCCGACGACCGATGCTGCCATGCTGAAGGCCAACAACATTCAGAGCGTGATTGGTATTCAATCTATTGATACCGGGATCCTCGGAGCGGTCATCGCCGGGGTCATTATCTGGATGCTGCACGAGCGCTTCCACAATATCCGCCTGCCGGATGCTCTGGCCTTTTTCGGCGGTACCCGCTTCGTGCCGATTGTCACCCTGGTGGTCATGGGTCTGTTCGGCCTGATCATTCCGCTGATCTGGCCGGTCTTTGCGATGGGCATCAACGGCATTGGCCGCATCATCAACGGCGCGGGAGATTTTGGTCCGATGATCTTCGGCACCGGCGAGCGTCTGCTGCTGCCGTTCGGCCTGCAGCATATCCTGGTGGCCCTGATTCGCTTCACCGAAGCGGGCGGTACCATGGAGGTGTGCGGTCACGACGTGAGCGGTGCGCTGACCATCTTCCAGGCGCAGCTGAGCTGTCCGACTACCCACGGCTTCTCTGAAAGCGCCACCCGCTTCCTGTCTCAGGGTAAAATGCCGGCCTTCCTCGGCGGCCTGCCGGGTGCCGCGCTGGCGATGTACCACTGCGCGCGCCCGGAAAACCGACATAAAATTAAAGGGCTGCTGATCTCCGGCGTGATTGCCTGCGTCGTGGGCGGTACCACCGAGCCTATCGAATTCCTGTTCCTGTTTGTTGCGCCGGTGCTTTATCTCATCCACGCGCTGCTGACCGGCCTGGGCTTTACCGTGATGGCAGTGCTCGGCGTCACCATCGGCAACACCGACGGCAACGTGATTGACTTCGTGGTGTTCGGGATCCTGCACGGCCTGTCAACCAAGTGGTATCTGGTGCCGGTCGTGGCGGCTATCTGGTTCGCGGTGTACTACGGTATCTTCCGCTTCGCCATCACCCGCTTTAACCTGAAAACGCCGGGCCGCGATACCGATACCGCCACCAGCGTTGAGCAGGCGGTGGCCGGTACCGTGGGCAAATCCGGGTATAACACCCCTGCCATTCTGGCTGCGCTGGGCGGTGCGGATAACATTACCTCGCTGGATAACTGCATCACCCGCCTGCGTCTGTCGGTGGCGGATATGTCAAAAGTGGATACCAACGCCCTGAAAGCCAACCGGGCCATCGGCGTGGTACAGTTAAATCAGCATAATTTGCAGGTGGTTATCGGCCCGCAGGTTCAGTCGGTGAAAGATGAGCTGGCAACCCTGATGCGAACAGTAGAAGCCTGATGCCTCAACCCCCTCTCATGAGGGGGTTTTACTTTAAGGATTAACGTCATGTTTGATTTTTCTACCGTCGTGGATCGTCACGGCACCTGGTGTACGCAGTGGGACTACGTCGCCGACCGCTTTGGCGCGGCGGATTTGCTGCCCTTCACCATCTCGGATATGGACTACGCCACCGCCCCCTGCATTACCGACGCGCTGCATCAGCGCATCAACCACGGCGTGCTGGGCTACAGCCGCTGGAAAAACGACGAGTTTCTTTCCGCTGTTGAGCACTGGTTTCGGCAGCGCTTTAACAGCCGCATTGATAAAGAAACCGTCGTTTATGGCCCTTCCGTCATCTACATGGTGTCAGAGCTGATCCGCCTCTGGTCAAAGCCCGGTGACGGCGTGGTGGTCCACACACCGGCGTACGATGCGTTTTACAACGCCATTGGAGGCAATGCGCGTCAGATTGTGGCCGTTGAGATGGAAAAGCAGGCTGCTGGCTGGCAGGGCAATATGGCGGCGCTTGAAGCGGCCCTGGCGAAACCGGAAAACAAAATTCTGCTGCTGTGCAGCCCGCAGAACCCGACCGGCAAGGTCTGGACGCGGGATGAATTGACGCAGATGGCGGAACTCTGTGAGCGCTATGATGTGGCGGTTATCAGCGATGAAATTCATATGGACATGGTCTGGGGGGCGCATCGCCACACCCCGTGGAATGCGGTAGCGCGCGGCAAATGGGCGCTTCTCACCTCCGGCTCGAAAAGCTTTAATATTCCGGCACTGACGGGCGCATACGGCCTGATCGGCGATGAAGAGAGCCGTAACGGCTATCTCAGCGCGCTAAAAGGACGGGATGGGCTCTCTTCCCCTTCCGTGCTGGCGCTGACGGCCCATATCGCCGCCTATCAGCAGGGAGAGCCGTGGCTGGATGCCTTGCGTCGTTATCTGGAAGAGAATCTGCTGTATATCGCACAGGAATTAAACAGTGCTTTTCCGAAACTGAACTGGCAGCCGCCGGAAGCAACCTATCTGGCCTGGATTGATCTGCGCCCGCTGAACATTGACGACAGGGCACTGCAAAAAGTACTGATCGAGCAGCAAAAAGTCGCCATCATGCCGGGATATACCTACGGGGAAGAGGGAAATGGCTTCGTGCGCTTAAATGCGGGCTGCCCACGCAGCAAGCTGGAACAAGGGGTTCAGCGCCTCATCGCCGGGATCAACACGCTCCTGTAATTTGTTTGCGCAACGGAATATTCCCTTGCGCAAATAGCTTTTTACCCCGTTTTGTTTTTATAATATGGCGCACTTTAATCCGAAAAGAGTGCGACCATGATTGATACACGCCTGCCCTTAACTGATATTCATCGTCACCTTGACGGTAACATTCGTGCCCAAACCATCCTCGATCTTGGCCGCCAGTTCAACTTAACGCTTCCCGCTCAGACGCTTGAGTCGTTGATCCCACACGTACAGGTTACCTCCAATGAACCAGACCTGGTCAGCTTCCTGAGCAAACTAGACTGGGGCGTGATGATGCTGGCCTCGCTGGATGCCTGCCGCCGCGTGGCGTTTGAGAACATTGAAGACGCGGCCCGCAACGGCCTGCACTACGTTGAGCTGCGCTTCTCGCCGGGCTATATGGCGATGACCCACAACCTGCCCGTTGCAGGCGTGGTGGAAGCCGTCATTGAAGGCGTCCGCGAAGGGTGTAAAACCTTCGACGTTCAGGCCCGCCTGATCGGCATTATGAGCCGCACGTTCGGCGAAGCCGCCTGCCTGCAGGAGCTGGAAGCGCTGCTGGCGCACCGCGATGCCATCACCGCCGTTGACCTTGCCGGCGATGAGCTAGGCTTCCCCGGCAGCCTGTTCCTCTCCCACTTCAACCGCGCGCGCGATGCCGGCTGGCACATTACCGTCCATGCGGGTGAAGCAGCGGGCCCGGAAAGTATCTGGCAGGCCATCCGCGAGCTGGGCGCCGAGCGTATCGGCCACGGCGTGAAGGCGGTAGAAGACCGCGCGCTGATGGATTTCCTGGCGGAGCAGCGCATCGGCATTGAGTCGTGCCTGACGTCCAACATTCAGACCAGCACCGTGGCAACGCTGGCGCAGCACCCGCTGAAAACGTTCCTCGAGCACGGCGTGCTGGCCTCGCTGAACACGGACGATCCGGCGGTTCAGGGCGTGGATATCATCCACGAGTACAACATCGCCGCACCGCAGGCGGGCCTGAGCCGCGAGCAGATCCGCCAGGCGCAGATCAACGGGCTGGAGATCGCCTTCCTTACGCCAGCAGAGAAGCAGGCGCTGCGGGATAAGGTGGCAACCGCGTAAACCCTTTGCCGGGTGGCTTCTACGCCTTACCCGGCCTACAACAACGTCAAAAACTTATGCCAGACAGAGCGTGGCGCGATGTTTGGCAGATTCAATCCCCAGCTCAATCAGCTCCATAATCTGTATCGCCTGGCTGGCCGGAACCGGGTTCTCCCCCGTTCCGTTCAGCGCATCGCGGATGGCAGCATAATAAGCCGGATAGTTACCCGGGATCGTTAACAGGGTTTCCTTAACCAGCTCCTCACCTTCCGTCCGCGTCACGACGCCGTCGCGCATATCATAGCCCCAGTCTTCCTGCGGCATACGTTCACCGTTTTTGAGGCGATCTTCCTGCGGATCGAGGCCAAACTTCACGTAGCTCCCGCGCGTGCCGTGGATGATATAGCGGGCAGATTCCGCGGCCGCGACCATCGTCCCGTGCAGCACAATCCGCCGCTGCGGATAGCTGAGCACCGCGTGGAAGTAATCGGTGGTCTGCGCGCCGGGCCTGAGCTGGGCCAGATCGACCGTCATGCTCACCGGCAGCCCAAACAGATTCACGGCCTGGTCCAGCAGATGCGGGGCTAAATCGTACCAGATGCCGCTGCCCGGACCGGCCTGCTCGCGCCAGCGGTTTCTCACCTGCGGACGGAAACGGTCAAAATGCGATTCAAAAAAAACGATCTCTCCTAACGTGCCTTCCCCGAGAAGCGTTTTAACCGTCAGGAAGTCGCTGTCCCAGCGGCGGTTATGGAAAACGGACAGCACTCTGCCCAGGCTTTTTGCCAGCACCTCCAGCTCACGCGCCTGTGACAACGTCACGGTAAAGGGTTTGTCAACAACGACGTGCTTCCCGGCTTCCAGCGCGGCTTTCGCCAGCGGGAAGTGCGTGTCGTTCGGGGTGGGAATAACAATTAAATCGATATTCGGATCGTTGAAAAGGTGTTTAGGCTCGGAGACAACCGGCACTGCGGGCCAGTCAGCGTGGACTTTGGCGGCGTCGCTGCTGGATACCGCCGCCAGCGCCATTCCCGGCGTTCCGGCTATCAGAGGCGCATGAAACGTTTTGCTCGCGTACCCGTAGCCTATAAGCCCGACGCGGATGTTATCACTCATCGTGTTGTCCTCTTTTTGCGTTTCTTATTTCATACTGGCCTTTCTGGCATTGCCCTCATTAATAATGAGCCATGGCGCTTAAAATAGCAGGCTGTACCGGCTATTTTTGTTACATAGTATTAACCTTCTGATTTTGTTTAAGGGAATCGTTCCCAAAGCGCTTGCTGTCAGAGAAACAGCGCTGTAACATTTGCGACCTGTATTTATGGATAAATTACAACAGTGAATCATGGCATCAATTATTAATCGAATCATTGAATTAGCGGGATGGATTGTTCTTGGAGTTTCGGTCATTTTGCTCGGCGTAGCCAGCCATATTGATAACTACCAGCCGCCGGAGCCTGCTGCCGTCACCCATCCTAAGTAACCGGTTGCTGCTTTAAAGAGTGACATAATGTGTCAGTTTCGTATTGCCAGCCCTGGTGAACACGGTTAACCTTCTCTTCCAGGCATCACCTTCGGTGCCTGAATTTCAGCAAAGAAAACTCCTAATTTCGTCGCGTTATCTGAGTGGGCTGTTTACGTCTGTATTAATCCGTTTATTATTCGACCGAATTACCTTAACTGGTATTACTCACTTTTATATGGAAAATTATTAATATGACAGTTCAGGACTATTTATTAAAATTTCGCAAGATCAATTCGCTTGAGAGCCTGGAAAAACTGTTTGACCATCTGAACTACACCCTGTCGGATAATCAGGACATTATCAATATGTATCGCGCCGCTGACCATCGCCGTGCGGAGCTGGTCTCCGGCGGACGCTTGTTCAACGTCGGCGAGGTGCCGAAGTCCGTATGGCGTTACGTTTTATAAGAAAGTAGCCATCCGCGCGAAATGTTATATACTCTCCGCCCTGCAAACTGGCTGTACAACATTTCGCGCAGATAATGGGAGAGTTCATGACCGCAACGCCTGGAGAACGCATCGGAGGCTGGTTAATCGCCCCACTGGCATGGCTGCTGGTTGCCTTATTAAGCGCATCGCTTGCGCTGCTGCTTTATACCACCGCATTGATTACCCCTCACGCTATTCAGACCCTGATGTCGCAAAGCGTGCTGAATATAGCGATGTGGTTTGTGTCGTTCGTTTTCGCGATTGGGATGTGGTACTACACCCTGTGGCTGACTATCGCTTTCTTTAAGCGCCGCAAGAGTGTGCCTAAGCACTACATTATCTGGCTGCTCATTTCGGTTCTGCTGGCGGTTAAAGCGTTTGCTTTCTCGCCCGTGTCTGACGCGCTTGCTGTCCGCCAGCTGCTTTTCCCGTTACTGGCTGCGGCGCTGCTGGTGCCCTATTTCAAACGTTCGACGCGTGTGAAAAACACCTTCGTGAACCCGTAATAACCTTACAGATAACCTGTTGTCGCCTGCCCCGGTTTGTCCGATAATAGGCGGCTTTTTTATTTCAGGCTAAATAATGACCGATTACTTACTGCTCTTTGTCGGCACCGTGCTGGTTAACAACTTCGTTCTGGTGAAGTTCCTTGGCCTGTGCCCGTTTATGGGCGTGTCCAAAAAGCTGGAAACGGCGATGGGCATGGGGCTGGCGACGACCTTCGTCATGACGCTGGCGTCCATCTGCGCGTGGTTGATTGACACCTGGATCCTCATCCCGCTGGGGTTAATCTATCTCCGCACGCTGGCGTTTATTCTGGTCATTGCGGTGGTGGTGCAATTTACCGAAATGGTGGTGCGTAAAACCAGCCCGGCGCTCTATCGCCTGCTGGGTATCTTCCTGCCGCTGATCACCACCAACTGTGCGGTGCTTGGCGTGGCGCTGCTGAACATCAACCTTGGCCATAACTTCATGCAGTCGGCGCTGTACGGTTTCTCCGCCGCTGTCGGTTTCTCATTTGTTATGGTGCTGTTCGCGTCGATTCGCGAACGTCTCGCAGCAGCGGACATCCCTGCGCCATTTCGCGGTAATGCCATTGCGCTGGTGACCGCGGGTTTAATGTCTCTGGCCTTTATGGGCTTTAGTGGTCTGGTGAAGTTGTAATGAGTGCTATCTGGATTGCCATCGCCTCTATCAGCGTCCTGGGGTTGGTGTTTGGCCTTATCCTGGGCTACGCCTCCCGCCGTTTCGCGGTAGAGGACGATCCCGTTGTAGAGAAAATTGATGAGCTTCTGCCGCAAAGCCAGTGCGGCCAATGTGGCTACCCCGGCTGCCGCCCCTATGCCGAAGCGGTAGGGGTTCAGGGTGAAAAAATTAACCGCTGCGCGCCCGGTGGTGAAGCGGTAATGTTGAAAATTGCCGCCCTGCTTAACGTCGATCCGCAGCCCGTTGATGGCGATGCGGACGTGCAGGAGCCGGTCCGTGCCCTCGCGGTGATCGACGAAGCAAACTGCATCGGCTGCACCAAATGTATTCAGGCCTGTCCGGTCGACGCCATTGTTGGCGCAACGCGCGCCATGCACACCGTTGTGGCGGATCTCTGCACCGGCTGTAACCTCTGCGTGGCCCCCTGCCCGACGCAATGTATAGAGCTGCGCCCGGTTGAAACGACTACCGAAAGCTGGAAGTGGGATCTTCAAACCATTCCGGTTCGCAATATTCCTGTGGAACAACATGCTTAAGTTATTTTCTGCTTTCAGAAAAGAGAAGATCTGGGACTTTGACGGCGGTATCCATCCGCCAGAGATGAAAACCCAGTCCAACGGCACGCCGCTGCGTCAAATTCCGCTGGCGACGCGTTACGTCATGCCGCTCAAGCAGCATATTGGCGCTGAGGGCGAGCTGTGCGTGAAAGAAGGCGATACGGTGCTGCGCGGTCAGCCGCTGACCTTCGGACGCGGACGTATGCTGCCGGTACACGCCCCCACCTCCGGTAAGGTGGTCGCCATTGCGCCGCATACGGTGGCGCATCCGTCCGCGCTGTCGGAACTGAGCGTGATTATTGAAGCCGACGGCGAAGACCGCTGGATTGACCGTGACGGCTGGAGCGACTACCGCAGCCAGAGCCGCGAAGCGCTCATCGAGCGCATTCATCAGTTCGGCGTGGCCGGGCTTGGCGGCGCGGGCTTCCCGACCGGCGTCAAGCTGCGCGGCGGTGGCGATAACATTCAGACGCTGATTATCAACGCCGCCGAATGCGAACCGTACATCACCGCCGACGATCGTCTGATGCAGGACTGTGCCGCCCAAGTGGTGGAAGGCATCCGCATCCTTGCGCACATTCTGCAGCCGCGGGAAGTGCTGATTGGTATCGAAGACAATAAACCGCAGGCTATTTCAATGCTGCGCGCCGTGCTGGCCGGTAGCCATGATATCGCCCTGCGCGTTATTCCGACCAAGTACCCCTCTGGCGGCGCAAAACAGCTGACGCAAATCCTCACCGGCAAGCAGGTCCCGCACGGCGGACGCTCGTCGGATATCGGCGTGCTGATGCAAAACGTCGGCACCGCTTACGCCGTCAAGCGTGCGGTGATTGACGGCGAGCCGTTGACCGAGCGCGTGGTAACGCTGACCGGAGAGTCTGTCTCTCGTCCGGGTAACGTCTGGGCGCGCCTCGGCACGCCGGTGCGCCATCTGCTGGAACAGGCTGAATTTTGCCCGGCCAGCGACCAGATGGTGATCATGGGCGGTCCGCTGATGGGCTTTACCCTGCCGTGGCTCGACGTTCCGGTAGTGAAAATCACCAACTGCCTGCTCGCCCCTTCCCCAACCGAAATGGGGGAGGAGCAGGAAGAGAAAGGCTGCATCCGCTGCAGCGCCTGTGCCGATGCCTGCCCGGCGGATCTCCTCCCGCAGCAGCTGTACTGGTACAGCAAAGGCCAGCTGCACGATAAAGCCAAAGCCCATAACCTGGCCGACTGCATCGAATGCGGCGCCTGCGCCTGGGTCTGCCCAAGCAATATTCCGCTGGTGCAGTACTTCCGCCAGGAGAAGGCCGAGATTTATGCCATCTCCATGGAAGAAAAACGCGCCGCAGAAGCCAAGGCACGTTTCGAAGCGCGTCAGGCGCGTCTCGAACGTGAGAAGATGGCTCGTCAGGAGCGACATAAGCAGGCCGCCGTTCAGCCTGCCGGGAAAGATCAGGATGCAATCAACGCCGCACTGGCGCGCGTTCGCGAGAAAAAAGCCAGTGCCGCCCAGACGCTGGTGATCCAGGCCGGTGAAAAACCGGATAACAGCGAAGCGATTGCCGCCCGCGAAGCGCGTAAAGCTGCGGCCCGCGCCCGTCAGGCGGAAAAAGCGCAAGCGGCGCAGCCGGAAGCTGAAATCGATCCACGCAAAGCCGCCGTCGAAGCGGCAATAGCCCGTGCCAAAGCGCGCAAGGCCGGGGAGCAGCCAGTGGTGGTTGAACAGGAACCGGTCGATCCGCGTAAAGCTGCCGTTGAAGCGGCGATTGCCCGCGCCAAAGCGCGCAAAGCAGCGCAGCAGGCGCCAGCCGCAGAACCTGAAGCACCGGTCGACCCACGCAAAGCCGCCGTTGAAGCGGCGATAGCCCGCGCCAAAGCGCGCAAAGCAGCGCAGCAGGAAGAGCAGCCGCAGGCCGCCAACGATGACCCGCGCAAGGCCGCCGTCGCCGCCGCCATTGCGCGCGTTCAGGCAAAGAAAGCCGCACAGCAAGCCGTAAACGAGGATTAAATGGTTTTCAGAATCGCAAGTTCCCCTTACACCCACAATCAGCGCCAGACCTCGCGCATCATGATGCTGGTCTGCCTGGCCGCGCTGCCGGGCATTGCCGTTCAGTGCTGGTTTTTCGGCTGGGGAACTCTGTTCCAGATAGCTCTTGGATGCGCCAGCGCCGTCGCGGCGGAAGCCCTCGTGCTGAAGCTGCGCAAGATGGCGGTTTCCCGCATCCTGGCGGACAACTCCGCTCTGCTGACCGGCCTGCTGCTGGCCATTAGCATTCCCCCGCTTGCCCCGTGGTGGATGGTGGTGCTCGGCACCGTGTTTGCCGTGATTATTGCCAAACAGCTCTACGGCGGCCTCGGTCATAACCCGTTTAACCCGGCGATGATTGGTTACGTGGTGCTGCTGATCTCTTTCCCGGTACAGATGACCAGCTGGCTGCCACCGCACGAGATTGCAGCCACGGTTCCCGGCTTTATGGATGCTCTGCAGGTGATCTTTACCGGCCATACGGCGCTGGGTGCTGATATGAACGCGCTGCGTATGGGCGTGGACGGTATCAGCCAGGCGACGCCGCTCGATACGTTTAAAACGTCGCTGCATGCCGGGCACAGCGTTGAGCAAATTATGAAATCGGCCATCTACAGCGGCGTGCTGGCGGGAGCCGGCTGGCAGTGGGTCAACCTGGCGTATCTGCTGGGCGGCCTGTTCCTGCTGCAGCAGAAGGCCATCCGCTGGCATATTCCGGTCAGCTTCCTCGTGACGCTGGCGGTCTGCGCCACGCTGGGCTGGGTATTCTCTCCTGAATCGCTGGCCAGCCCGCAGATGCACCTGCTCTCCGGCGCGACCATGCTGGGTGCCTTCTTTATCCTGACGGATCCGGTGACGGCCTCAACGACTAACCGCGGACGCCTGATCTTCGGCGCGCTGGCTGGCCTGCTGGTTTGGCTCATCCGCAGCTTCGGCGGCTACCCGGACGGCGTGGCCTTTGCCGTCCTGCTCGCCAATATTACCGTTCCGCTCATCGACTATTACACGCGTCCGCGCGTGTACGGCCATCGCTAAGGGTTTCGCCATGTTAAAAACGATGCAAAAACACGGCGTCACGCTGGCTGTCTTCGCCGCGGTCCTGACGGGGCTGACGGCACTGGTTAATGCGTTGACCAAAACGACCATCGAAGAACAGGCCTCGAAGCAGCAAAAGGCGCTGTTCGATCAGGTGATCCCGTCCGATTTCTACGATAATGACCTGCAAAAAAGCTGCTTTGTGGTAGATGCGCCGCAGCTTGGGAAAGGCCCGCACCGCCTCTTTATCGCCCGCAAAGGGGATAAACCGGTCGGCGCGGTGATGGAAGCGACCGCCCCTGACGGCTATTCCGGCGCCATTCAGCTGCTCGTGGGCAGCGATTTCTCCGGTACCATCCTGGGCACCCGCGTGACGGAACATCATGAAACGCCGGGTCTTGGCGACAAAATTGAAACCCGTCTGAGCGACTGGATTTTGCACTTTGCCGGTAAAGTGATCCATGGTGAAGATGACACCGCGTTTGCGGTGAAGAAAGACGGCGGCGAGTTTGACCAGTTCACGGGCGCAACCATCACCCCGCGGGCGGTGGTAAACGCCGTAAAACGAGCCGGGCTGTACGCTGAAACGCTGCCCGCGCAGATCAACAATCTTCCGGCCTGTGAGGAGTAATCATGAGCCAGGTTAAAGAGGTTATTGTCCAGGGATTGTGGAAGAACAACTCCGCGCTGGTACAGCTTCTGGGCATGTGCCCCCTGCTGGCAGTGACATCCACCGCCACCAACGCGCTCGGTCTGGGTCTGGCAACCACGCTGGTATTGACCCTGACCAACCTCTCCATCTCTGCCCTGCGACGCTGGACGCCGTCGGAAATTCGTATTCCGATTTACGTCATGATCATTGCGTCGGTGGTCAGTATTGTCCAGATGCTGATTAACGCCTACGCGTTTGGTCTGTACCAGTCGCTCGGGATCTTCATTCCTCTTATCGTCACCAACTGTATCGTGGTCGGGCGTGCGGAAGCGTTCGCGGTGAAAAACAGCCCGGCCATGTCGGCGCTGGATGGTTTTTCCATTGGCATGGGCGCCACGTGCGCCATGTTCGTGCTGGGCTCGCTGCGTGAAATCCTCGGCAACGGTACGCTGTTCGACGGCGCAGATGCGCTGCTGGGCGGCTGGGCTAAAGCGCTGCGCGTTGAGGTGTTTCACACCGATACGCCGTTCCTGCTGGCGATGCTGCCGCCCGGCGCGTTTATTGGCCTCGGCATGATGCTGGCGATAAAATACCTGATTGATGAGAAACGTAAGCGCCGCGCGGCTGAGCGCAGCGTTCTGGAAGGGACACCCGAGAAGGCCTCATGAATAAAGAAAAGCGCATTGCGATCCTGACCCGTCTGCGGGACGAGAACCCGCACCCGACGACGGAGCTGAATTTTACCTCCCCGTTTGAGCTGCTGATCGCGGTGTTGCTCTCTGCGCAGGCGACCGACGTGAGCGTCAATAAAGCCACTGCCCTGCTCTATCCGGTCGCCAATACGCCGAAGGCCATGCTGGAGCTGGGCGTGGAAGGCGTTAAGTCTTATATCAAAACCATCGGCCTGTTTAACAGCAAAGCCGAGAACGTGATTAAGACCTGTCGGATCCTGCTGGAACAGCACGGAGGCGAAGTACCGGAAGATCGCGCCGCGCTGGAAGCCTTGCCGGGCGTGGGGCGTAAAACCGCGAACGTTGTGCTCAATACCGCGTTTGGCTGGCCGACCATCGCCGTTGATACGCATATATTCCGCGTCTCAAACCGGACCAACTTCGCCCCAGGGAAAAATGTCGAGCAGGTAGAAGAGAAGCTATTAAAAGTGGTTCCTGCCGAATTCAAGGTTAACTGCCACCACTGGCTGATTTTGCACGGTCGTTATACCTGCATAGCCCGAAAGCCGCGCTGCGGCTCCTGCGTTATTGAAGATCTCTGCGAATATAAAGAAAAAGTCTATCCCTGACCGTCATAATCCCCTTACCAAAAGAAGGACTACCGTTCGTTCTTCTTTTGGCCGTTATTTGTCCGCTCTTACTTTCTCCTGACTTGTCACTTGTTCGGCTCTATAACGCTCAAACAGGTTAATACTTTTTTCATAGCCAAAAATTTCTATACATCTGTGATCGCGATCACTCTGATAACGTCATGTTGATTTTTTGTAGTCAAAGTCATCGCAAACCCTTTGCCGGGCAAGATTTAAATGCGTTTACCCGGAAGATAAGACCAGCTATTTTTCAGAATATGGGCTATATCACTACAACAAGCGGCAAATAGCAGAACATATCGCCAAAACCCCATCGCACTGGGTGTATACCAGTCGAAAAAACTACCTTTAGTTATCGTATAAAATTTAACGCTAAATAACATTTGTAGAAACCGACAATTATACCGCTCAAGATATATGTAACAGATTATTACAAACGTATTGCCAGACGGGGCAGGATAGTGAACATTACCCGCCGTTTCTCCTCCCAATATAACTATAAGGCGGATGGGCTACGGCCATCACGCGATGAACACCCCCGTTAATATGGGATGTAAAAAAAGAGGTATATGTGTCGACTGCAAACAATAAACCAACAGATGAAAGCGTGAGTCTGAACGCTTTTAAACAACCGAAAGCGTTTTATCTCATCTTCTCTATCGAGTTATGGGAGCGTTTTGGTTACTACGGCCTGCAAGGGATCATGGCGGTTTACCTGGTTAAACAGCTGGGTATGTCCGAAGCCGATTCCATCACGCTGTTCTCCTCCTTTAGTGCCCTCGTTTACGGTCTGGTTGCTATCGGCGGCTGGCTGGGTGATAAAGTTCTCGGTACTAAGCGCGTCATTATGCTGGGTGCCATTGTTCTGGCTATTGGCTATGGTCTGGTTGCATGGTCAGGACATGATGCGGCTGTGGTCTACATGGGCATGGCAACCATCGCCGTAGGTAACGGCCTGTTCAAAGCGAACCCGTCTTCCCTGCTCTCAACCTGCTACAGCAAAGATGACCCACGTCTGGACGGTGCATTTACCATGTACTACATGTCCATCAACATCGGTTCCTTCTTTTCCATGCTGGCAACCCCATGGCTGGCCGCGAAATTCGGCTGGAGCGTGGCGTTTGCGCTGAGCTTCGTGGGTATGCTGATCACCGTGGTAAACTTCCTGTTCTGCCGCAACTGGGTGAAAGACTACGGTTCAAAACCTGACTTCGAGCCTGTCCACATGGGCAAGCTGCTGGCTACCATCGTGGGCGTTGTCGTCCTGGCGGCGATCGCCACCTGGCTGCTGCACAACCAGGGTATCGCTCGTGCCGTTCTGGGCGTAGTTGCGCTGGGCATCGTGGTCATCTTCGCGAAAGAAGCGTTCGCTATGAAGGGTGCAGCCCGTCGTAAGATGATTGTGGCGTTCATTCTGATGCTGGAAGCGATTATCTTCTTCGTGCTGTACAGCCAGATGCCAACCTCTCTGAACTTCTTCGCTATTCGTAACGTTGAGCACTCTATCCTGGGTATCGCATTCGAACCCGAGCAGTTCCAGGCGCTGAACCCATTCTGGATCATGATCGGTTCCCCGATTCTGGCCGCAATCTATAACAAGATGGGCGATCGTCTGCCAATGCCGCACAAGTTCGCGGTGGGTATGGTGCTCTGTTCTGGTGCGTTCCTGGTGCTGCCGCTGGGGACAAAGTTTGCGTCCGACGCCGGTATCGTGTCCGTTAACTGGCTGATCCTGAGCTACGCGCTGCAGTCTATCGGCGAACTGATGATCTCCGGTCTGGGTCTGGCGATGGTTGCACAGCTGGTTCCACAGCGTCTGATGGGCTTCATTATGGGTAGCTGGTTCCTGACCACTGCCGGTGCGGCGATCATCGCCGGTAAGATCGCAAACCTGATGGCTGTGCCAGAAAACGTGACCGATCCGCTGCTCTCCCTGAACGTCTACGGTACCGTGTTCATGCAGATTGGTATCGCTACGGCGGTTATCGCGGCGCTGATGCTGCTGACAGCGCCGAAACTGAATCGAATGACTCAGGACGACGACAAGACGGCGGAAGCGAACAAAACCGCTACCGCGTGATATTTGAGAGAAACGACAGAACAGAAGCCGCTAAGAGATTAGCGGCTTTTTTTTTGTCCCTTCGCGCACTAACATAGCTGAAACCTCAGCAAAAAGGAGTTACCGATGAAACTGTTCTACAAACCGGGCGCGTGCTCTCTTGCTTCCCATATTACCCTGCGCGAGAGCGGCAAAGATTTCACGCTGGATGGCGTTGATCTGATGAAAAAGCGCCTGGAAAACGGGGATGACTTTTTTGCGATTAACCCAAAAGGGCAGGTTCCGGCCCTGCTGCTGGATGACGGAACTCTGCTGACCGAAGGCGTGGCGATTATGCAATTCCTGGCGGACAACGTACCGGATCGCCAGCTCCTTGCCCCTACCGGCAGCGTCGCACGTTATAAAACGCTGGAGTGGTTGAACTATATCGCCACCGAGCTGCACAAAGGTTTTACCCCCCTCTTCCGCCCGGATACGCCGGAGGAGTACAAGCCGACCGTGCGAGCTCTGCTGGAGAAAAAGCTGCAGTATGTTAACGAATCGCTGAAAGACGATCAGTGGATTTGTGGTTCACGCTTCACCATTGCCGACGCGTACCTGTTTACCGTACTGCGCTGGGCGCGTGCGGTTAAGCTGAACCTGGAAGGGTTGGACCATATCGCATCGTATATGGCGCGCGTGGCGGAGCGTCCAGCAGTGGCCGCTGCGCTAAAAGCGGAAGGGTTGAATTAAGCGAGGCGTCTGTGTTGCCGGGTGGCGCTGACGCTCACCCGGCCTACGAACTCAGGACGATTATAGCCGTGTGGCGCTGAAATAGTGCTCCGGCTTCGCGATACGATCCTGTGCCGCGACCACCTGCAGTTCATATTCCTGCATCTCTTTCGTCGCAATCATAATTTCGTACACCGCTGCCGTCACGTGCTCCAGCGCGTCTTTCACCGTTGCACCCTGCAACAGTTTCACCAGCAGCAGCCCGCTGGTCACATCACCCACGCCCACCGGCTGACGCGTGCCGAAATCCACCAGCGGACGGCTGATATGCCATGCGTCATCTTTCGTCACCAGCAGCATCTCAAAACGCTCCTGGGTCAGCCCTGCGCGGGCGAGATGTTTTACCAGCACAATCTCCGGCCCCTGGGCAATCAGCTCGCGAGACGCGCGTACAGCCTCTTCTACGCTGTTAACCGGATGCCCGCAGAGGATCTCCAGCTCAATCAGGTTGGGCGCAATGATATCGCTGGCGGGCAGCGCATGGCGAACGTGAAATTCCGCTACGCCAGGCGCCACAATGCAGCCTTTCTCCGGGTGTCCCATGACGGGGTCGCAGAAATATTTTGCCGCCGGGTTTGCCGCTTTCACCTGACGGACGATGCCGAGGATGTGTTCCCCCTGCTCCGCTGAGCCGAGGTAGCCGCTCAGAACGGCGTCGCAGCGCTTGAGCTGGTCGATATCCGCAATACCCTGCACAACCTCTGTGAGGTGCGAAGGCGGCATCACGCAGCCGGTCCATTTGCCGTATTGCGTGTGGTTAGAGAACTGCACGGTATTGAGAGGCCAGACGTTGGCACCGAGGCGGCGCATCGGGAATTCCGCTGCGCTATTGCCAGCATGTCCAAACACAACGTGGGACTGAATGGCGAGGATGTTCTTCATCTTTTTCTTACCAAACCCTGAACAAACAAAAAGGGCGTGGTTTCCCACGCCCCTCGAGACTTTTACTTACTTCCAGCAGACCAGACAGTAGTTTTTCTTACCGCGGCGCAGTAGCGTGTAGCGGCCATACAGACGATCGCCGTCAACGAAGGTGTATTCCGGATCAGCCTGCTTTTCACCGTTGATGGTGATAGCGTTGGAGGCGATGGTTTTACGCGCCTGACCACGGGAAGGCTGGAGCTCAGAGTCCACCAGCGCCTGCATCAGGTCAGCTCCTTTTTCCATCTCAACCATCGGCACGCCGTCCTGCGCCAGCTGTTCGAAGTCCGCTTCGCTCAGATCGCTCAGCGTACCGTTGAACAGGCTTGCGGTGATGCGTTTTGCCGCGGCCAGGCCCTCTTCACCATGAACCAGTTTGGTCACTTCGTCCGCCAGAACGTACTGGGCACGCGGCGCTTTACCGCTGTTCTTATCTTCCTCTTCCAGCGCATTGATCTCTGCAATGTCCATGAAGGTGAAGAACTTCAGGAAGCGGTAAACATCGGCATCCGCCGTGTTGATCCAGAACTGATAGAATTTGTACGGGCTGGTTTTCTTCGGATCGAGCCACACCGCGCCGCCTTCGGTTTTACCGAATTTGGTGCCGTCTGCTTTGGTGATCAGTGGAACGGTCAGGCCGAAGACCTGGTTCTGATGCAGACGACGGGTCAGGTCGATACCGGAGGTGATGTTCCCCCACTGGTCAGAGCCGCCGATCTGCAGAGAGACGCCGTGCAGCTTGTTCAGGCAGGCAAAGTCATAGCCCTGCAGCAGGTTGTAGGAGAACTCGGTAAAGGAGATACCCTGATCGTCACGGTTCAGACGCTGCTTGACCGCTTCTTTGTTAATCATCTGGTTAACAGAGAAGTGCTTGCCGATGTCACGCAGGAAGGTCAGCACGTTCATGCCGCCAAACCAGTCGTAGTTGTTAGCAGCAATGGCAGAGTTATCACCACAGTTGAAGTCGAGGAACGGTGCAACCTGTTTGCGGATCTTATCCACCCACTCCTGCACGGTATCTTCGGTGTTCAGCTTACGCTCCGCGGCTTTAAAGCTCGGGTCACCAATCAGACCGGTCGCGCCGCCCACCAGGGCAACAGGCTTATGACCCGCCATCTGGAAGCGTTTCAGGCATAACAATGGAACAAGATGCCCCAAATGCAAGCTGTCAGCGGTGGGATCGAAGCCGCAATAGAGCGCGATCGGGCCTTGCGCCAGTCGCTCTGCTAACGCTTCCTCGTCCGTCACCTGGGCCACGAGGCCCCGCTCTTGCAATTGTTTAATCAAGTTACTGCTTGCCATCAAATTCTCCATGTATAAACGACTGCACCTTTGCCGGTACACGACTTTTCGCCTGATGCGAAAGGACCATAGAATAAAGCGCAAGCGCGGTGTGCGCTAGCGCTTAAATCAACAAATTTCGGGGATTACGGGGCCAGTCTGTCGATTTTCCAGCCGCCATTCTCGCGCTGGTATAAAAAGCGGTCATGCAGGCGATGCTCACCACCCTGCCAGAATTCCATCTGCTCAATCGGAATGCGGAAGCCGCCCCAGAAGCTCGGCAGCGGAATTTCCCCCTGCTGGAACTTCTGTTTCAGCTCCAGGAATTTACTTTCCAGCACGCCGCGGGCAGAGATCCGGCTGGACTGTTTTGATACCCAGGCACCAATCTGGCTGTCGCGCGGGCGGCTGTGGAAATACTTCACCACCTCAAGGGTCGAGAGACGTTCCGCTTTCCCGGTGACCATCACCTGACGTTCAAGCATATGCCACGGGAACAGCAGGCTGATGCGCGGGTTGTTTTCTAAGTGGTGCGCCTTGCGGCTGCCCAGATTGGTATAGAACACCAGCCCTTTCTCGTCGTAATGCTTAAGCAAGACGATGCGCTGATACGGTTGACCGTTTTCATCTACCGTCGCGACGACCATGGCCGTTGGGTCGGCCAGCTTCGCGTCGCAGGCCTGTTTCAGCCAGCGCTCAAAAAGCACGAGGGGTTCAGCGGGAAGATCCTGGCGACGCAGGCCGCCTTTGGTGTATTCACGGCGCAGATGCGCAATTTGCTGCAGTTCGTCGTTATCTGACATGGCGTTAGCTGATCTTGAGATTGGGTGGCGCTATTGTGCGCCGCCCCTGTAAAAATCTCAACGCTTCGGATTTTCAAGCTGGCAGTTGTTCAGCACAATGCGGTCTCGTTTGTAGACCGTGGCGCTGTCGCCTTTCGACCAGAAGACATAGATGCCGTCCGAATAACGCGCCCCGGAGGCCGAGATACCCTGCTTAAGGGTTAGCAGCTTGTTATCGTAAACGAAGCTGGCTTCCTGACGCGGGTTATTCAGCTTCACGGTCAGCGGTTTTTCATCGCAGCGATACTCCAGCGTATCGGTCTGCATGCGCTCAAGGAACTGGTTATAGACGCTGCATCCTGACAGCAATAAAGGCGCGGCAATAAGAAGAAGTTTTTTCATGGGCGTATTCCGAAGACTTTCCTGGTCCTGGAGGGCATGGCTGCCCCCCTGTTTTATTCCATTCTAACGACGAGGCGCCGCGCTGAATTTCAGTTAACTCTGATTATGACGAGGATTTGCAGGGAAAATCGCCCCGAGGACGCTGGCCTCACGCGCGCCGGTTACCGACGGCAAATTCCCTGGCAGCCCGGCGATGGTGCGCCAGGCAAGCCAGGCGAAAGCCAGCGCTTCCATATCATCCCCGCTGATGCCGGCCTCGTCCGTCGTGGTCACCTCAGTGCCCGGCAGCAGCCCGGCAAGACGCGCCATCACCAGCGGGTTTCGGCTTCCCCCGCCGCACACCAGCAGGCGTTCGCAGCCGCCGCTGAGCAGCACTTGCTCAGAGATCGACACGGCCGTTAATTCGGCAAGCGTCGCCTGGACGTCCTGCGGGGCGAGTGCCGGGAACAGCGCAAGCTGGCGCTCGAGCCAGCCAAAGTTAAAGTATTCTCGTCCCGTGCTTTTCGGCGCCGGTAAAGCAAAATAAGGGTCGCTGAGCATGGACTGCAGCAGCGGGAGAACCACTTTCCCCTCACTCGCCCACTCGGCGTTTTTATCATACGGTTGACCGCACTGCCGCCAGATCCAGGCATCCATTAACATATTTCCCGGGCCGGTATCGTAGCCGCGAACGGGCTGCCCCGGAATAAGCATCGAGAGGTTAGCAATCCCGCCTATGTTGAGCACCATGCGGCGTTCTGAAGGGTGCGCCAGTAGTGCCTGATGAAACGCGGGCACCAGCGGTGCGCCCTGTCCGCCAAGGGCAATATCGCGGCGACGAAAATCCCCGACGACCGTTACGCCCGTCTTCGCCACAATCTGGTTGTTATCGCCGATTTGCAACGTATGCGGCGCGTCGCCAGTCGGCTCATGCCAGACGGTTTGTCCGTGACACCCGATGGCGACCACATCCTGGGGACGAAGATGTTCTTTTTGCATTAACGCCTGCACCGCATCCGCAAACAGCGCCCCCAGCCGAACATCAAGTTGACCAAGCTGGGAGAGGGTTAACTGCTGCCCCTGACAGATGCTCAGAATGTCCTCTTTTAGCGAAAGGGGGATTGGCCAGGTCAGGCTCGCCTGCTGTGCCACCATATGTTCGTCAATGGCGGCCAGAACGACATCTACCCCATCCAGACTGGTGCCCGACATCACACCAATGTAGCGACCCGATTTCATGCGCTTTCCTTACGTTGCGTGGGCTAAGGATATCCACTCAACCATAAACAGCGCTCCTTTGCCATCCGACGATAATATTTTTTAACAATGTCTTGCCGGTATGGCGAGTGGCTCCTGTTTATGTCTCGTTAAGTCAAATTCAAGTACAATTTTCTTATTGTTAGTGCAAAGATATGAACTATGGCTCTTTATGCCATATAATTTAGCCATAACGGATGCCTCCAGATGGGCGTTTTTGGTGAACAGGAGATTCAAATGATTGTACGTGTACTGGGCGTTTCGCTGATTGGTTTAACCCTGGCTGGCTGTGTGAACGACAGCTCGCTGTCTGGCGACGTTTACAGCGCTTCTGAAGCAAAACAGGTTCAGAGCGTGACTTACGGTACCGTTGTTAACGCCCGTCCTGTACAAATTCAGGGTGGTGATGAAAACAACGTGATGGGCGCAATCGGCGGTGCTGTACTGGGTGGTTTCCTGGGTAATACCGTTGGCGGCGGCACGGGCCGTTCTCTGGCAACCGCAGCGGGCGCTGTAGCGGGTGGTGTCGCGGGTCAGGGCGTTCAGGGCGCGATGAACAAAACCCAGGGTGTAGAGCTGGAAATTCGTAAAGACGACGGCAGCACCATTATGGTTGTTCAGAAGCAGGGCAACACCCGCTTCTCTGCGGGTCAACGCGTCGTGCTGGCGAGCAACGGCAGCCAGGTTACCGTTTCTCCGCGTTAATTAAAAATGGATGTGGTCATCAGGCCACATCCATTTACAATATATATCACTCTCACAAATATATTTACAGAATACATTCACCCCACACATTATTAAACGCGCCATATATTGTTTCTGCGCAAAGTATTTAGCGTGCTAATTGATTAAACTCTTCGCAATCATCTCTTCATAATTATTTTAATTTGTATAACTTTATATGCTTGCGAATAGTCGTTCTGTAAAAGGTCGTTATATCTCGTTCTGTTTCGGTTGCTTTGTCGTCATCGGAATATTACAGGCTTTATTTTCAAAACTGGTTGACTGGGTTCCGTCCTTTTCGCCTCTTTTGTTCCCCACACTCACCATTTTTTTACTCGTGTTTCACCTGTTTATTGCCTGTTTTATGGCGATGAAATACTGGTGTGATAAGCGGCGGCTCTATCTGATTGCCATCTCATTTGCCTTTGCCGGTTCGGCCTTGCTGATGGTCGGAACATTGACCAGCTTTCCGGCGTGGCTGGATCTCTATCAATTCAACGTTGTGAACTACAACGATGCGATGATCTACTATATGTTCCGCCACCTCTTAATGGCGGTGCTGATGATCGTTTCGGCATTACTTTATCCCACGCGCAATCTGCCCCTTTCACGGCTGGCGCATATCATCATCGTTAGCGGTTCATTTCTTTTTACCGCATGTATGGTGATTCTGGCCTGGATGTATTCCAGCCATTCCCCGTTTTTATCCCTCGATCTGGTTGATAATGAAACGCGGCAGTTTATGGTTCTCTGGAGCCACAGCATTAATATTTCATTAATCGTTTTCTGGGTCGTGACACTAGCCACGCTGATGTTTATTACGCGCGTGCGTAATCTGTTCTGGGTAGGCGGTAATTTTCTGTGTGTCTGCTATGTCGTCACGCTCGCTATGCTGTTGGTAGGCGGACATGCAGAAGATATATCCTGGTATCGTGCTCGATTATTTGAAACCGTCGCGACGCTGATTATTATTTTTGTGCTGCTCTATGATGTCTTCAGGTTGTATCGTGACTCCCATTTGAAGTATCAGCAGTCGTATCAAAATTCGATTCGCGATCCGCTCACGCGCCTTTATAACCGCAGCTACTTTTATGAATCGTTAAACCAGGCGCTGGGCATCGCCAAACCCAGCCGCCCGGTTTCGGTTATCGTCAGCGATCTCGATCGTTTCAAGCGTATCAACGACAACTACGGTCACCTGCAGGGAGATAAAGTCCTGCAGTTTGTCGCCAATCTGCTGATGGACTCCGTACGTCCGCAGGATATCGCAGCGCGAATCGGCGGCGAAGAGTTTGTCCTGATGCTGGCAAACACCTCCGCAGAAGACGCATATCAGGTGGCGGAGCGCATTCGGTTGAAGCTAAGCGGTTTTGATAAAATTAGCAGCGAGGGTCAGTTACCAGAGCCGATTACCATCAGCATGGGGGTGTTTACGGCAACCTCTTCGTCGGTAAGCGCAGAAGCGTGCGTGGAAAGTGCCGATAAGGCGATGTATGAAGCGAAAGAGACGGGCCGTAACCGCGTCGTTGTCTTTAAGTAAAAACAAGGCCTTGCAGATGCAAGGCCGTGTTGTCTGGTCAGTCGCGAGACTGTAGCTCGTGAATGTTTTGCTCAAGGCGCGCAATGAGGCTGATGAGCATTTCCAGCTCCGTCGGTGAAACCCCTGAAAGGATTTCACCGCGCGTTTTGGTGATCACCGCTTCCATTTCAGTGATGATAGGCGCCGCTTTCTCCGTCAGCTTAATGCGCTTGGCGCGACGATCGCTGGCGCAGGTTTGCCGGGAGATCAGTCCCTTCTCTTCCAGTTGGTCAAGCGTGCGCACCAGCGACGGTTGCTCAATGCCTATCGCTTTAGCCAGTTGAATTTGCGACTGGTCGGGCGGCAGCTGATGAATGTTGTGCAACGTGACCCAATGCGTCTGCGTCAGTTCCAGAGGTTTCAGGCGATGGTCAATCAGAGCACGCCAGACGCGTACCAACCTTGCCAGATCAGAACCTAATGGCGATTCCAATTTCATCTCCTTATAATTAGCTTGCTAAGTTATTATACTGATTTTAGAATAGTGTGCAGCATTTGTATTGGCAAAACAAATGCAATACTGCATTCATCGGACTCAAAAGTATGACTTACACTGAATTATGATGCTTCTTCATACTCAGACAAGCCAACGCGGCATTCTGTTCACTGCAAAGGATTTCTGCCTGTGATCTTTTTTCATCGCTCAGAAGGTTTACCCCTTCAGGACCTGATCTTCGGTGCGTCAGTCTACTTTCCTCCCCTGTTTAAAGCCGTGCTGGTGGGCTTTGTTCTCTGGCTCATCGCGCATCGCCTGCTTCGCGACTGGATGTACTCCGGCGAAATCTGGCACCCCATGCTGATGGATCTCTCCCTGTTTGCCCTCTCCGTATGCCTGGGCCTTGCTGTTCTGATCGTGTGGTGAATATGCCTCTGAAAACGCTGAAGTACTTTTCCACCCTGTTCGTTCTTGTCCTCGCCCTGGCTGCTGGCTGGTGGTTGTGGAATTATTATATGCAGTCCCCCTGGACCCGTGATGGCAAAGTTCGCGCTGAGCAGGTCAGCATCACCCCCCAGGTCTCGGGAAGTATCACAACGCTGCTGGTTAAGGATAACCAGTACGTTAAAAAGGGAGAGGTGTTATTCCGCATCGACGACACCCCGTATCACATTGCAATTCTGAACGCCCAGGCGCAGCTGGCAAAAGCCCAGTCTGACCTTGCAAAGGCCAATAATGAGGCCAATCGCCGCCGTCACCTGTCGAAAAACTACATCTCCGCGGAAGATTTAGATACCGCCAATATCAACGTCAAGGCCATGCAGGCGAGCGTCAACGTGGCTGAGGCCACGCTGAAGCAGGCGCAGTGGGAATTAACCCAAACCGTGGTCACCGCCCCCGTCGACGGATGGGTGACCAACCTCTCCGCCCGGGTGGGAAATTATGCCACCGCCGGTCAGCCGGTTTTTGCTCTCGTCGACAGCCACTCGTTCTACGTAGTGGGCTATTTCGAGGAGACCAAGCTTCGTCATATACATGAAGGCGCACCCGCCGCCATAACGCTGTATAGTGGCCCACAAAAGTTACAGGGTCACGTTTCCAGCATTGGCCGCGCCATTTACGATCAAAGCGTTGAAACGGATTCCGGGCTGGTGCCGGACATCAAGCCGAACGTACCGTGGGTGCGCCTGGCTCAACGCGTGCCTGTGCGCGTGGAGTTTGACCGTTTACCGGAGGACATCACGCTGGTTTCCGGCACCACCTGCACTGTCTCTATCGGAACCCGTTAATGAACCTGCAGGCGCTCTCCTGGCAAAACACGCCGTGGATGAAAGCGACGCGCCC
The DNA here is from genome assembly GCF_014895705.1 of Enterobacter cloacae complex sp. P27C. Taxonomy (NCBI): domain Bacteria; kingdom Pseudomonadati; phylum Pseudomonadota; class Gammaproteobacteria; order Enterobacterales; family Enterobacteriaceae; genus Enterobacter; species Enterobacter cloacae complex sp. P27C. The sequence goes on along the minus strand of NZ_JADBQB010000001.1, from coordinate 511,271 downwards.
CCAGTGGCGCTACGCGCTGCGTAACGGCATTGCCATGTGCCTGGCGCTGACTGTCGCCTATTATCTGAACCTGGATGAACCCTACTGGGCGATGACCTCCGCGGCGGTGGTAAGCTTCCCCACCGTTGGCGGGGTGATCAGCAAAAGCCTTGGCCGTATCGCAGGTAGCCTGCTGGGCGCCACCGCGGCGTTAATTATTGCGGGCCACACGCTGAACGATCCGTGGCTGTTCCTGCTGAGCATGGCGGCATGGCTGGGTTGCTGTACCTGGGCCTGCGCCCATTTCACCAATAACGTGGCCTATGCTTTCCAGCTGGCGGGCTATACCGCCGCCATTATCGCCTTCCCGGTCGTCAACGTGCTCGACACCACCGAGCTATGGGATATCGCACAGGCGCGCGTCTGCGAAGTCATTGTCGGGATCCTCTGCGGCGGATTTATGATGATGATCCTGCCCAGCACCTCTGACGGCACTGCGCTTATCACTGCGCTGAAAACCATGCATACCCGGCTGCTGGAACATGCGAGCCTGCTGTGGCAACCGGATACAAGCGATGACATCCGCCTCGCGCATGAAAAGGTTATCGGGCAGATCCTGACCATGAATCTGTTGCGAATTCAGGCGTTCTGGAGCCATTACCGTTTTCGCCGTCAGAACACGCTGCTTAACTATTTGCTGCACCAGCAGCTGCGCATGACCAGCGCTATCTCCAGCCTGCGCCGAATGCTGCTCAACTGGCCGACACCGCCAGAAAACACTCGCGCGGTAATCGAAACCCTGCTCGCGGCGCTCGCGCGACCGGATGCGGACATCTATACCGTCGCGAAGATTATCGCCCCGCTCGCCCCGGTGGATGAGTTTGATTATCGCCATCGCGCCTTCTGGCAGCGGCTGAATTACTTTTGTCGGCTATACCTGCGCAGCAGCCGCTGGATTAAGGCGGTTGAGAATGCTACCCCGGTCACGGAGTTCGCCGTTCCCGGCAGCCCGGCTCTCGCACGTCACACCGATTATCTGGAAGCGCTGTGGAGCGGTTTTCGCACCTTCAGCGCACTGATGCTGGTGGGGGCGTGGAGCATTACCACGCAGTGGGAGTCAGGTTCTGCGGCGTTAACGCTTGCCGCTATCAGCTGCGTGCTTTACTCCGTCGCGGCCTCGCCGTTTAACTCGCTTACGCTGCTGCTGCGAACGCTTGTTTTGCTATCACTGTTCAGTTTTGTGGTGAAGTTTGGCCTGATGGTGCAGATAAGCGATCTCTGGCAGTTTCTGCTGTTCCTGTTTCCGCTGTTAACTACGATGCAGCTCCTTAAGCTGCAAATGCCGAAACTGGCGGGTCTGTGGGGGCAGCTGATTGTCTTTATGGGCTCGTTTATCTCCGTGACGAATCCGCCTGTGTATGATTACGCCGCTTTTCTGAATGACAACCTGGCAAAGATCCTTGGCGTCGGGCTGGCGTGGCTGGCCTTCGCGGTGTTGCGTCCCGGCTCTGACGCACGCAAAAGCCGTCGACATATCCGTGAATTGCGCAGAGGGTTTGTCGACCAGCTCAGCCGCAAGCCGCATCTGCAAGAAAGCGAGTATGAATCGCTGGTTTATCACCACGTTAGCCAGTTAAATAACAGCCAGGACGCGCTGTCCCGACGCTGGCTGCTGCGCTGGGGGGTGGTGCTGTTGAACTGCTCGCACGTGGTCTGGCAGCTTCGCGCATGGGAAACTCGCTCCGATCCGCTGTCGCAGGTACGTGATGTGTGTATCTCTCTGCTACGCGATGTGATGAGCGAGCGCGGCGTTCAGCAGCGGCCTCTGGAGGCCACGCTGGCTGAACTGCAGCGGATCTGCGACACCCTTGCCCGGCATCATCTTCCCGCAGCCCGCGATTTGGCCTCGATAATCTGGCGCCTGCACTGCTCGCTGTCGCAGCTGGAACAGGCGCCCCCGCCAGGAACGATTGGGGATCAGATTACGCCGCAGGCATAGCGCGCCCCGCCGCCGCCAAGCGGTTTAGGCTGATCGGACATGTTATCGCCGCCCACATGGATCATCAGCGCTTTGCCTTTGACCTCATCCAGCTTTTTCAGCCGCGGGGCCACGACCGGATCCGTGGCTTTACCGTCATTGTTTACCACCAGCACCGGCAAGTCGCCCAGGTGTCCCATACCTTCAGGCCCTTCATGTTTACCTGAATTCTGCGGGTCGAGGTGGCCCCCTGCTGCTTCCGCTGCCGACGGTTTACCCTCTTTCATGGCTGGCTGACAGCTCCCTTTGGCATGAACATGGAAGCCGTGTTCGCCCGGCGGGAGTGCTTTAAGATCGGGTGCGAATTCCAGCCCTTTATCGGTCTCGGTGATTTTCACCGTCCCGATGGACTGACCCACACCCTGTGAGGTGACGAGATTCATTTCTACTTCGTCGCTGGCTGCCTGCGCCCCTGCGCAAACAACCAGCGTGACCAATGCCAGAGTAAAACGCTTCATATGACCTCCGCTGGTTATTTTTTGCCCCTTAAGTGTATACCAGGGGCACAGATTTCACCGGAAAGTCACCTTCTTGCGGTTTAAGGCACGTCGTAACCCAGCGCGGCCTTGCGGATGCGGAACCACTGCTGGCGGGTCATCTGCAGCTCTTCGGCGGCCAGCGCGGAACGGACGCGTTCAATTTTCCCGGAGCCAATAATCGGCAGCGGTTTTGACGGCAGACGCAGGATCCAGGAGTAAACCACCTGCTCTATGCTCTGGGCGTTCAGCTCGCGGGCGATGGTTTCCAGCTCATTGCGCAGCGGCTGGAACGCATCATCATTAAACAGGCGTCCACCGCCGAGGCACGACCAGGCCATCGGGCGAATGCGCAGCTGCTGCAGCTGGTCGAGCGTGCCATCCAGCAGCAGCGGCTGATGCACCGGGGAGATCTCAACCTGGTTAGTGGCGAGCGTAAACGGCAGACGAGACTGAAGCAGGGCAAACTGGGCCGGGGTAAAGTTGGAGACGCCGAAGTGACGCACCTTCCCGCTCTGATGCAGACTCAGGAAGGCTTCCGCCACCTCGTCGGCATCCATCAGCGGGTCCGGACGGTGAATCAGCAGCAGGTCGATACGATCGGTTGCCAGATTGACCAGCGACTGCTCGGCGCTCTTGATGATATGGGCGCTGTCGGTGATGTAGTGGCCGAGGGCATGCTCCGGTTTGGCCGTGGTGGCAATACCGCATTTGGTAACGATCTCCATGCGCTCCCGGAGTGCCGGAACCAGCTTGAGCGCCTCGCCAAAGGCGGCTTCACACTGATAGCCACCGTAAATATCCGCATGATCGACGGTTGTTACCCCTAAATCGATATGCTCTTCAATAAAGCTTGCCAGCTGGAGGGGGGACATATTCCAGTCCATCAGGCGCCAGTAGCCCATCACAAAACGGGAGAATTCTGGCCCCTGGGGGGCAAGGGTAATACGCTGAACCATAACATTTTCCTCAAGGACGTGATGTCATGAGTATACGCAATTACCGCATTAAAACAGTGAAGGTTGCTGGGGTTCTTCGGTCTCAGAGGCTTTGTTTGCGCGGATTTTGCGCAGAAGTCGCTGTCTGCAGAGGCGCAGCACCTCCTGCTTTTGCGTGTCGCTGAAGTTTTGCCAGTTAAAACGCTCGTCACGGGTACGCATGCACCCGCGGCAATAACCGCGTTCATCGGACTGACAAATCCCCCGGCACGGGCTCTGGATGGGGAAAAACTCCAGTTGCTCTGCCACACTCACCTCCGGTTAACCTCTCTCACCTACAGTGAAGACGCTAAAAGCGCCGCGTGCAAGGGCTTTACCACAGTTTTGTGGCATTAAGGTTTCACTAATCTTCCCTCTTTATACTCGCCACATCATGACAATGACAGGTTTTACGATCGATGTGGTTAAGTAAAAAGTTACAATGTAACGACATAAAATTTACTCTGGGCTGTGCACTCTTTTTTACTCTGCTTAACGGGCTGTTTATCCAGCGCAGCTGGGCCATTATTGCCCCTGCGCATCTGCACGATATTCTCTTCGCCGCATCCGTACCGGTGGTGCTGTTTTGTGGCTGGGTCATTGTATTTAGCCTGCTCAATATCCCGTATATCCGTAAGCCGCTGCTGATCGTCTTAACTGTCGGGTGCGCTGCGGCAACTTACTTTATGTTTACCTACGGCGCGGTCATCGATCAGAACATGATTGTGAACGTGTTCGAAACTAACTCCCAGGAAGCCACCGCGCTGGTGACCCCGCAGATGATTCTGTGGATTGTCATAGCCGGTCTTGTTCCATCCCTGATGCTGGCGCTGACCCGCATTCGTACCGGCAAATGGTGGTACGCCCTGCTGACGCGTGTTGCCGCGATGCTCGGTGCCCTGCTGGTGATTATTCTTATCGCCGCGGTGTTTTATAAAGATTACGCGTCGCTGTTCCGCAATAACAAAAGCATCGTCAAAATGGTCACTCCGGCGAACTACGTCAGCGCCGTGGTGAAATACAGCAAGATGCGCTGGTTTGCCGGCGATCAAACGCTGGTGCGGATTGGCGAAGATGCGCACAAAGGCGCGCTGATTACGGGTCAGCAGAAGAAAACCGTTCTGGTGCTGGTCATCGGCGAAGCGTCGCGCGCGGCGAACTACTCCCTCAATGGCTACGGGCGTGAAACCAACCCCGAGCTGAAAAAGCAGGATGTGATTAACTTCCCGCAGGCCTCCTCGTGCGGCACTGAAACCGCCGTATCCGTTCCGTGCATGTTCTCCGGTATGACGCGCAGCAAATACGATGCCGACCTGGCGCACCATCAGGAAGGGCTGCTCGACGTACTCAACCATGCGGGTATCAACCTCCTTTGGCGCGACAACGACGGTGGCTGTAAAGGTGCCTGCGATCGTATTCCCCATACCGACATGACGCAGTGGAAGCTGGATCAGTTCTGCAAAGACCAGTCCTGTATTGATGACGTGAATTTCTACCGCCTGGACAACGTGCTGGACGGTCTGAAGCAGGACACGGTGCTGGTTATCCACCTGATGGGCAGCCACGGCCCGGCGTACTATCGACGTTACCCGGATAATTTCCGTAAATTCACCCCCACCTGCGACACCAACGAAATTCAGGATTGCGACCATCAGGCGCTGATGAACACCTATGACAATACCATCCTGTATACCGACAGCATGGTCAGCAAAACCATTGATGCGCTGAAAGCCCGTCAGGCGAACATGAACACCGCGCTGATTTACCTCTCGGATCACGGGGAATCGCTCGGTGAAAGCGGTATTTATCTGCACGGCACGCCGTACATGCTGGCGCCGGAGCAGCAGACGCACATTCCGTTTATGTTCTGGCTGTCCCCGGACTATGCGAAAAACTTTGGCATCAACGCGCAGTGTTTACGCGACCACGCAGCAAAAAATGCGGTTTCGCAGGACAATTTATTCTCGACCGTGCTGGGCATGATGGACGTTAAATCAAGCGTTTATCAGCAACAGTTGGACATTCTGAATGCGTGTCGCCGGTAACAGCGCTTGCATTAGACCGAACGGTCTATTAGAGTGAATCCATGAGCAGAAATACTGAACACGACACGCGCGAACATCTTCTGGCGACCGGCGAGCGGCTGTGCATGCACCGCGGCTTCACCGGTATGGGGTTGAGCGAGCTATTAAAAACCGCTGAGGTACCGAAAGGGTCGTTCTATCACTACTTTCGGTCCAAAGAGGCCTTTGGCGTGGCGATGCTGGAGCGGCACTATGCTGCTTACCACCAGCGCCTCGCGACCCACTTCGCCACGGGGGAAGGTAACTATCGGGATCGTGTTCTGAACTACTACCAGGAAACGCTGAACCAGTTCTGTCAGCAGGGCATTATCAGCGGATGCCTGACGGTTAAACTCTCTGCCGAAGTGTGCGATCTCTCAGAAGATATGCGCACGGCAATGGATAAAGGCGCCAGCGGCGTTATCGCCCTGCTGGCGCAGGCGCTGGCGAAGGGGCGCGAAGAAAATACGCTCGCCTTCCCCGGGGATCCCTTAACGCAGGCTCAGGTGCTCTACTCCCTCTGGTTAGGCGCCAACCTGCAGGCTAAAATTTCTCGCAGTGCCGTGCCGCTCGAAAGCGCGCTGGCACATGTGATAAGTACGATTACTGCGCCTGGCGCTTAGCAGGCGTTTTTATTTACGTTATTACTAGTCGACTGGTCTACTCAGGAGTCGTTATGTCAGCTGAAAAATTATTTACCCCCTTAAAAGTGGGTGCCGTCACCGCGCCAAACCGCGTGTTTATGGCTCCGCTTACCCGTCTGCGCAGCATTGAGCCGGGTGATATCCCAACCCCACTGATGGGTGAATACTATCGTCAGCGCGCCAGCTCTGGCCTGATCATCACTGAAGCCACGCAGATTTCTGCTCAGGCCAAGGGATATGCGGGTGCGCCGGGGCTGCACAGCCCGGAGCAGATCGCCGCATGGCAGAAAATCACCGCGGGCGTTCACGCTGAAGACGGTCGCATTGCAGTCCAGCTGTGGCATACCGGTCGTATCTCCCACAGCAGCATTCAGCCTGGCGGTCAGGCGCCGGTTTCAGCGTCTGCCCTGAACGCGAACACCCGCACCTCCCTGCGCGATGAAAACGGCAACGCGATCCGCGTCGACACCTCTACGCCACGCGCGCTGGAGCTGGATGAGATCCCGGGTATCGTGAACGATTTCCGTCAGGCCGTTGCTAACGCCCGCGAAGCCGGTTTTGACCTGGTTGAGCTGCACTCCGCGCACGGTTACCTGCTGCACCAGTTCCTGTCACCGTCGTCTAACCATCGCACCGACCAGTACGGCGGCAGCGTCGAAAACCGCGCCCGCCTGGTGCTGGAAGTGGTTGACGCAGTTTGTCAGGAGTGGAGCCCGGACCGTATCGGTATCCGCGTCTCCCCAATCGGTACGTTCCAGAACGTCGACAACGGTCCGAATGAAGAAGCGGACGCGCTGTATCTGATTGAAGAGCTGGCGAAACGCGGCATTGCCTATCTGCACATGTCCGAGCCGGACTGGGCCGGCGGTAAGCCTTATACGGAAGCCTTCCGTCAGAAAGTGCGCGAGCGCTTCCACGGGGTGATCATCGGTGCGGGTGCTTATACCCCTGAGAAAGCCGAAGATCTGATTAATAAAGGGCTGATCGACGCCGTGGCGTTTGGCCGCGACTATATTGCCAACCCGGATCTGGTTGCTCGACTGCAGCAGAAAGCGGCCCTGAACCCGCAGCGTCCTGAGAGCTTCTACGGCGGCGGCGCGGAAGGCTACACCGACTACCCTTCTCTGTAATCTCGCCATTGTTCATTGATAGCGGCGACACTTCGCCGCTATACTAAAACATCGTTTCTGTTCAAAAAAATAGTCTATTCCATTGGTTAATGAGGAAATTATGCGCCTACTTCACACCATGCTGCGCGTTGGCGATCTGCAACGTTCTATCGATTTCTACACTAACGTCCTGGGCATGAAGCTGCTGCGCACCAGCGAAAACCCGGAATACAAATACTCGCTGGCGTTCGTGGGCTACGGCCCGGAAACGGATGAAGCGGTCATTGAACTGACCTACAACTGGGGCGTGGACAGCTATGAACTGGGCACCGCCTACGGTCATATCGCGCTGGAAGTGGACAACGCGGCCGAGGCGTGTGAACGCATTCGCAGCAATGGCGGTAACGTCACGCGCGAAGCCGGCCCGGTAAAAGGCGGCACCACCGTTATTGCCTTTGTAGAAGATCCGGACGGTTACAAGATCGAGCTGATTGAAGCCAAAGACGCGGGTCGCGGTCTGGGCAACTGATCCCTCAGGGCGCAACATGCGCCCGTAGTTTTACTGCATCACCCTGCAAAATTTGCCATAATGCGCACTGCTTTTTCCCCTTGTAAGAGACCCTGATGTCCGATAACGCTCAATTTAGCGGTCTGTGCGACCGTTTTCGTGGTTTTTATCCCGTTGTCATTGATGTAGAAACAGCCGGATTTAACGCTAAAACCGATGCGCTGCTCGAAATTGCCGCCATCACGCTGAAGATGGATGAACAGGGCTGGCTTACACCGGACACCACGCTGCATTTCCACATTGAACCTTTCGAAGGGGCAAACTTACAGCCGGAGGCGCTGGCGTTTAACGGTATCGATCCGCATAACCCGCTGCGTGGTGCAGTCAGTGAATATGATGCGCTGCACGCCATTTTTAAAATGGTGCGTAAAGGCATGAAAGAGAGCAACTGCAGCCGCGCCATCATGGTTGCCCATAACGCCACCTTCGATCACAGCTTTACCATGGCCGCAGCCGAACGCGCGTCGCTCAAACGCAACCCTTTCCACCCGTTCGTGACCTTCGACACCGCCGCGCTAAGCGGCCTGGCGCTGGGACAAACGGTTTTATCCAAAGCCTGCATTACGGCGGGTATACCGTTTGACGGTACCCAGGCGCACTCCGCCTTATACGATACGGAGCGCACCGCAGAGCTGTTCTGTGAGATCGTCAACCGCTGGAAGCGTCTGGGCGGCTGGCCGCTGCCGATGGGCGACAGTGAAGAATAAAAAAAAGCGACCTCTTCAGGTCGCTTTTTTATTAACGCAGAAAATTATTCAGCGTCCGGCTCTTCCGTTTTGTACTTCGCCGCCGTCTCTTTGATCAGCTGCTGCAGTTCGCCGCGCTGATACATCTCAATCAGGATATCGCAGCCGCCCACCAGCTCGCCGTCTACCCACAGCTGCGGGAAGGTCGGCCAGTTAGCGTATTTTGGCAGCTCAGCGCGGATGTCCGGGTTCTGCAGGATATCAACGTAAGCAAAACGCTCACCACAGGCTGACAGCGCCTGAACCGCTTGCGCGGAGAAGCCGCAGCTTGGCAGCTTCGGAGAACCTTTCATATACAGCAGAATCGGGTTTTCAGCGATCTGGCGCTGGATTTTTTCAATAGTGGTGCTCATGTCTTGCTTCCTTTAACTTCTGTTACGGCAGTAGTCTGACATTGTAGCGGGTCAGGCTGGCATCGGAAAATAACATTTTCGTCACGTTTATATATTTTACCCCGACTCCACAAAAGTTGCATTGCAAATGGTGTTTACCCCTTCGCCCGTCAGGGTTTTGCTTAGGGAGTGAACAATTGTGCGTCAGAACGATGAATTTTTTTGCACTTGCTAACGAAACACGTTTTTAGATTGAAAAATGCTATTAACTTCTCGGGTTTTTATGGATTAGAATCGACGGGCTTTGTAAATCACACGCGGGTATTATTGATGACCTGCATATATCAGGGGACTGCCCAGTGGCGCGGATAACTAAAATCTCGATCACGCTCTGTGCTTTACTGTTTACATCACTCACGTTAACGCCAGCGGCAAACGCCTCTCAGCAGGCGCGGCAATCTGCTGTACAAAAAAGCCATCTGGTTAAAGCCACAGAACGTAAGAAAAAAACCAGCAGCAAGAACGACAAGAAAAAAACTACCGCTCAGACTAAACAAACCGCTTCCAGCAAGACGAAAACAAAATCTTCCCGCACTACCCGCACCGCCAAAAATAAAGCTTCGCAGACCGCCGCTAACCTCGTTACAGAAAAATGCATTACCCGTAAAGGCCATAAAGCAAAATGCACGAAGGTAACAAAGCTGGCGGATGTGCATAAAGTGCGTGTGCAAAAAGCGCAAAAAACCGCGATGAATAAACTGATGGGGCAGATTGGCAAACCTTATCGTTGGGGCGGCAGTTCGCCGCGTACCGGTTTCGACTGCAGCGGCCTCGTCTATTACGCCTATAAAGATCTGGTTAAATTCCGTATTCCACGTACCGCCAATGAGATGTATCACCTGCGCGATGCGTCACCGGTTAACCGGGGTGAGCTGGAAAACGGCGACCTGGTCTTCTTCCGCACGCAGGGTCGCGGTACGGCTGACCACGTGGGCGTCTACGTCGGCAACGGGAAATTCATCCAGTCTCCGCGCAGCGGTCAGGACATTCAGATCACCTCGCTCAGCGAAGATTACTGGGTACGTCATTACGTCGGCGCGCGTCGCGTCATGACGCCAAAAACCATTCGTTAATCCCTGCCCTGCCGCATCTGCGGCAGGGTAAGTTCCTCTTTTGCATACCCTTTCAATTTGCTATCCTGTCCTTGTTGTCTGTAGGGTTATTGGCAACACAAAATACAATAAGGAGAGAAGCAATGTCGTTCGAATTACCTGCACTACCGTATGCAAAAGACGCCCTGGCACCGCACATTTCTGCGGAAACCCTGGAATACCACTACGGCAAGCATCATCAGACGTACGTCACTAACCTGAACAACCTCATCAAGGGCACCGATTTTGAAGGCAAAACGCTGGAAGAGATCGTTCGCAGCTCAGAGGGTGGCGTTTTTAACAACGCGGCTCAGGTGTGGAACCACACTTTCTACTGGCACTGCCTGGCGCCGAATGCCGGTGGCGAACCTGCCGGTGAACTGGCAGCCGCCATCAACGCCGCCTTTGGCAGCTTTGCAGAGTTTAAAGCGAAGTTTACCGATGCCGCCATCAAGAACTTCGGTTCTGGCTGGACGTGGCTGGTAAAAGAGGCGGATGGCAAACTGGCTATCGTGTCCACGTCTAACGCGGGCACCCCGCTGACCACCAGCGCTACGCCGCTGATGACCGTGGACGTGTGGGAACATGCTTACTACATTGATTACCGCAATGCGCGCCCGAACTACCTGGAGCACTTCTGGGCTCTGGTTAACTGGGACTTTGTCGCGAAGAACTTCGCCGCGTAAGAGACACGCAGAAGGGGTAACCCTTCTGCGTTTTTGCTTATTCAGCCGTGCAAACCGCTTCAGGCTGTTTACGGCCGGACATCATCACCAGCAGCAGGCCGAGCGCGGCAATAATCGCCCCCATCACCGGCACAAAACTGTACCCCAGACCGCCTGAAATCACGGCGCCTCCGGCGGCGGCGCCCAGCGCATTGCCGAGGTTGAACGCCCCGATATTCACGGAAGACGAGAGACCCGGCGCCTCATGGGCGACACGCATCACGCGCATCTGCAGCGGCGGCACCACGGCAAAGGTGGCAGCGCCCCAGACAACCATCGCAATCGCCGCGCCGAATTCATTCTGCGCCAGCCACGGGATCGCGACCATAATGACAATCAGCAGGGTTAAAAAGCCCTTCAGCGTGCCGCTCACGGAACGGTCAGCAAATTTCCCGCCGAGATAGTTGCCAATCGAGAAGCCGACGCCAATCAGCACCAGCATCGCGGTAACAAAGAGTGGCGTTGCGTGGGTAATGTCGTGTAAGACCGGCGAAATGTAGGTGTAGAGGGTAAACATCGCTCCTGCCCCCAGCACGGTGGTCAGCAGCGCGGAAAGTACCTGCGGACGCATCAGCACCGACAGCTCTCTGCGTACATCAGGGCGTTCACCCGCACTGCCTTTTGGCAGGGAGAAGAACAACGCCGCCATCGCGACCACGCCCAGTCCGGCCGTCGCCAGGAAGGACATCCGCCAGCCAATGACCTCGCCCAGCCAGGTTGCCGCAGGAACACCGCCGATGTTAGCGATGGTCAGCCCCATAAACATGGTAGCCACGGCGCTGGCCTGCTTGTGTTTTGACACCACGCTTGCGGCCACGACCGAGCCCAGACCAAAGAAGGCACCGTGGTTGAGGCTGGTCAGAATGCGCGACAGCATCAGAGTGGTGTAATCCGGCGAAATGGCCGAAAGCACGTTGCCCAGGGTGAAAATCGCCATCAGGAAAATCAGCGCATTGCGGCGCGCACGGTGTGAAAGCAGAAGCGTCATCAGCGGCGCTCCTACCATCACGCCGATGGCGTAGGCGCTGATTAAAATCCCGGCTGCCGGGATCGAGACGTCCACGCCCCGGGCGATAACGGGCAGTAACCCCATCGGGGAGAATTCAGTGGTGCCAATCCCAAAAGCGCCAATCGCCAGGGCCAGCAGGGGAAAATTGATTTTCATGCGTCAACTCCGGATGCCGTGTCATGTGGTGACACAGAACAAAGAAGCGGAAAGCATGACATCAATCACAAAAAATGAGAAGTTAACAAAATGGCAAAAGATTTTTGCCAGAGAAGTAACAATCGGAGCGTTCGGGAGGGAGAAGGCTCTCCCCCCGCGTAAATCAATGCAGCGCAGCCGTCAGGCCAGCCGCCACAATCAGCGCCAGCACAATAACGGTGGTGAACAGCGAAAACTTCAGATCGGAACTCATCAATTTTTCTCCTTTTAATCCCCCCACGAAAAGTGAGCTTGCTCATTTTTGCACAGTTTACGTCAAAAATCTTCCTGGATTTAAGCTGATAAACACTTTACCTCTTCCCCTTTTCATCAAGATAGGCCAAAATTCCACGCTAAATTTATTAGCGTACCGGCCATTGACCCCCTCCTGACGTCCCGTGTCGTTTTCCCGGCGTGCCGCAATTCAAAATTGCGTGATAAGGGTGAGAGAAGGCAAACGTTTACCTTCAAGTTTTTCAGGAGTTTAGGATATGGTCTGGAGTGACATTTAATGGCAACAATTAAAGACGTAGCAAAACGCGCAAACGTTTCCACTACAACCGTATCACATGTAATTAACAAAACCCGTTTTGTGGCGGAAGAGACGCGCAACGCCGTCTGGGCAGCGATCAAAGAGCTGCACTACTCGCCGAGCGCGGTTGCGCGCAGCCTCAAGGTTAATCACACCAAGTCTATTGGTCTGCTGGCGACCAGCAGCGAAGCGGCCTATTTTGCCGAGATCATTGAAGCGGTAGAAAAAAACTGCTTCCAGAAAGGCTATACCCTGATTCTCGGCAACGCCTGGAACAGCATTGAAAAACAGCGCGCCTACCTGTCGATGATGGCGCAAAAGCGCGTGGACGGCCTGCTGGTGATGTGTTCAGAGTACCCGGAATCCGTGCTGTCGATGCTGGAAGAGTATCGCCATATCCCTATGGTGGTGATGGACTGGGGCGAAGCGCGCGCCGACTTCACCGACTCCGTTATCGATAACGCCTTCGAAGGCGGTTACATGGCGGGCCGTTATCTGATCGAACGCGGCCACCGCGAGATTGGCGTGATCCCGGGCCCGCTGGAACGCAACACCGGCGCGGGCCGCCTGGCCGGTTTTATGAAAGCGATGGAAGAAGCGCTAATCACCGTGCCGGAAAACTGGATCGTGCAGGGCGACTTTGAGCCGGAATCAGGCTACCGCGCGATGCAGCAGATCGTCTCCCAGCCGCACCGTCCAACCGCCGTTTTCTGCGGGGGCGATATTATGGCGATGGGTGCCCTCTGTGCGGCCGACGAGCTGGGTCTGCGCGTACCGCAGGACATCTCCGTGATCGGGTATGACAACGTGCGCAACGCGCGCTTCTTCACGCCAGCGTTGACCACCATTCACCAGCCGAAAGATTCACTGGGTGAAACCGCCTTCAATATGCTGCTGGACAGGATCGTCAACAAGCGTGAAGAGTCGCAGTCCATTGAAGTTCACCCTCGCCTCATCGAACGCCGTTCCGTTGCGGATGGCCCGTTCCGCGACTACCGTCGTTAATTTCATTGCGGAGCCAGTCAGTCTGGCTCCCGCAGCCACTCCCGGTTAAGCGTTTCGCTGTCCCCCAGATAGTCCAGCAGCCAGGCCATCGCCGGCGAGACATCATTTTGTTGCCAGGTGAGGCAGCAGGCCGCATCCGGGAACGGATTCTCCAGCGTCAGCTCAACCCACTCACCGGTGTCGATTCGCGGACGTGCAAAATGGGCGGGCACCATGCCTACGCAGAGCCCGGCGCTGAGGCACGTCGCCGACGATCCCCAGTCAGGGGCGACAACCCGCCGCTGGTTGTCCAGCAGCCAGGTAATTCGCTTCGGCAGCGAGCGGGAAGTATCCTCCAGTACCAGCGACGGCCAGCTGCGCAGCGTATCGTTGCTCAGCGGCCCTTCCGTCGCCGCCAGCGGATGATCGCTTGCCACCACGCATTTCCAGCTCAGCATCCCCATATCGCGAAAGGCGTAACGTCCCCCGACCGGGATCGCCTGGGTCGCGCCAATCGCCATCTCTACCCTGCCGTCCGCCAGCGCATCCCAGACGCCGTTGAACACCTCCTGCGAGACCCGCAGTTCTACGTCAGAGAAATGCCGATAAAAATCGACAATCATCTGCCGGGTGCGCTCGGGCTTAACGATGTTATCCACCGCAATGGAAAGGTGCCCCCGCCAGCCGTTCGCGATCTGCTGGCATTGCTCGCGGGTGATCTGCATTTTTTTGATAACAGAACGCCCTTCCTTCAAAAACCATGCCCCTGCGGGCGTTAATTCAACATCACGATGCCGCCGTTCAAACAGCGGTACCGCCAGCCATTCCTCAAGCTGTCGCACCGTATAGCTGATGGCTGAAGGGACGCGGTGCAACTCCTGCGCCGCTCCGCTAAAGCTGCCGTTACGCGCGACAGCATCGACCACTTCAAGAGAATAATCTGACCACATTTTCTGCCTGCAAAAAATTTGAATTCACCCGCCAAATATTAGCGTTTCACAAGCGGCTTTGCACTCCCTACACTCAGCGCCAACATATACCTGCCTCCTCAGGAGAATAAAACAGTGCAACCCAGGAAAGGTTTTTTAGTCTGGCTCGGCGGCTTAAGCGTGCTGGGCTTTTTGGCCACCGATATGTACCTGCCGGCGTTTGCCGCCATGCAGGAAGATTTGCAAACCCCTGCCGCCGCCATCAGCGCCAGCCTGAGCCTGTTCCTGGCCGGTTTTGCCTTCGCGCAGCTGCTCTGGGGACCGCTTTCGGATCGTTTTGGGCGTAAACCGGTGCTGCTGCTGGGGCTGGCCATTTTTGCCGTGGGCTGCCTGGGGATGCTATGGGTTCGCGATGCCACCTGGCTGCTGGTGCTGCGGTTTGTTCAGGCGGTCGGCGTCTGTGCCGCGGCCGTGACCTGGCAGGCGCTGGTCACCGACTACTACCCCGCGAACCGCACTAACCGTATTTTCGCCACCATCATGCCGCTGGTGGGGCTCTCACCGGCCCTCGCCCCGCTGCTGGGAAGCTGGATCCTCGCGCACTTTGACTGGCAGGCCATCTTTGCCACGCTGTTTGCCATTACGCTGGTGCTGATGCTGCCGGCGTTCGCCCTCAAGCCCGCGCATAAAAAAGAGGCGCCCGCAGACGCGAAGCCGATTACCTTCACCTCCCTGCTGAGCGCGAAAGCGTATCGCGGCAACGTTCTGATCTATGCCGCCTGCTCGGCGAGCTTCTTCGCGTGGCTGACCGGCTCGCCGTTTATTCTGCACGATATGGGCTATAGCCCGGCGGCCATTGGCCTGAGCTACGTTCCGCAGACCATCGCGTTCCTGGTGGGCGGGTACGGCTGTCGCGCGGCGCTGCAAAAATGGGAAGGCCAGCAGATGCTGCCGTGGCTGCTGGTGCTCTATGCGCTGAGCGTCATTGGCACCTGGGTCGTTGGCTTTATTCCGGGCGCGGGTCTGGCCGAAATATTGATTCCATTCTGCGTGATGGCCATCGCGAACGGGGCGATCTACCCAATCGTTGTGGCGCAGGCGCTGCGTCCGTTCCCGCAGGCGACAGGCCGCGCGGCTGCGCTGCAGAACACCCTGCAGCTGGGGCTGTGCTTCCTGGCAAGCCTGGTGGTCTCCGCGCTGATTGCCACGCCGCTGCTGACGACAACCAGCGTGATGCTGGCTACCGTTGTGCTGGCCGTCATAGGCTATCGCATGCAGGCTTCCGCTCAGGATGAGAGCACGCAGGTAGAAACCTCGCATGCCTAATCGCGCCAGAAACTATGTTAATTTTCAGTGATTAGGTTGCTAAGAATTTTCTATTGAATCACCAAATTTTGAGGCCTATACTAAATTTGGTTCGATTAAATACGATAAATATTATGTGTTAACGGGAGCCGGAGTGCTCCCGTTTTACCATGGAAGGCATTTCGGCAAGGGTTATCTCCCTTCCTCTGTTCTACGTCGGATACTAGCCTCGCGGTATTTACCGTGAGATTTCTCACAAACCAAAAAAGCGTCTACGCTGTTTTAAGGTTCTGATCACAGTAGGGTGATGGAGAAGCTATGAGTTCATCGTGTATAGAAGAAGTCAGCGTTCCGGACGATAACTGGTCCCGGATCGTCAGTGAACTGTTAGGTCGGGCAGGCATCACTATCAACGGATCATCCCCATCGGATCCTCAGGTTAAACATCCCGATTTTTTTAAACGCGTGTTGCGCGAGGGGTCGCTAGGCCTGGGGGAAAGCTATATGGACGGCTGGTGGGAATGCGAACGGCTGGATACTTTTTTCGCCAGCGTGCTGCGTGCTGGTCTGGAAAAACAGCTCCCCCGTAATCTTAAAGACACCCTGCGTGTCGCCTCTGCCCGTCTCTTTAACCTGCAAAGTAAAAAGCGTGCCTGGATCGTCGGCAAAGAGCATTATGATCTCGGCAACGATCTGTTCAGCCGCATGCTGGACCCCTTCATGCAATACTCCTGCGCCTACTGGAAAGAGGCGTCGACGCTTGAAGAGGCTCAGCAGGCCAAGCTGCGCCTGATTAGCGAGAAATTGCAGTTGCAGCCCGGTATGCGCGTGCTGGATATTGGCTGCGGCTGGGGCGGGCTGGCGTATTTTATGGCGAAGCACTACGGCGTCAGCGTGGTCGGCGTCACCATTTCCGCTGAACAGCAAAAAATGGCGCAGGAGCGGTGCCTGGGGCTTGATGTGGATATCCGCCTGCAGGATTACCGGGACCTGAACGAACAGTTTGACCGGGTCGTTTCCGTGGGCATGTTCGAGCACGTCGGGCCGAAAAATTACGACACCTATTTCGAGGTGGTGGACCGTAATCTGAAACCGGACGGTATTTTCCTGCTGCACACCATCGGCTCTAAGCGGACCGACAATAACGTTGACCCGTGGATCAACAAATACATCTTTCCGAATGGCTGTTTACCGTCCGTACGCCAGATTGCCAACGCCAGCGAATCCCATTTCGTGATGGAAGACTGGCATAACTTCGGCGCGGATTACGACACCACGTTAATGGCGTGGCATGCACGTTTTCAGGAAGCCTGGCCTGAAATTGCGGACAACTATTCTGAACGATTCAAGCGGATGTTTAGCTATTATCTGAATGCCTGCGCGGGGGCGTTTCGCGCGCGAGATATTCAGCTCTGGCAGGTTGTTTTTAGCCGTGGGATTGAACACGGCTTGCGGGTCGCACGCTAGAAAAATAACCCCGGCCAGCCGGGGTTATTTTTTATTCTTCTTCTACAGTTTTAATTATTGCGGCTTCTTTTGCGGCCAGCACGCGCTCAACGGTATCTACAACCGCCTGGGTTTGCGGATCGATTTCGATATTCACGCGATGCCCCAGTTTTTTCGTACCCAGCGTGGTGCGCTGCAGCGTCTCGGGAATTAAATGCACGCAAAAACGCGTCGGAGTAACTTCTCCCACCGTCAGACTAATCCCATCAATGCCAATAAACCCTTTATAGAGGATGTATTTCATTAATGACGGGTCCTGCACTTTAAACCAGATTTGACGGTTATTTTCTGATGTGACGATTTTCGCCACTTCGGCGGTGGTCATGATGTGCCCGGACATCAGATGGCCGCCAATCTCGTCGCTGAACTTCGCCGCGCGCTCAACGTTGACGGTGTCCCCCACCACCAGCTCGCCCAGGTTGGTAATACGCAGCGTCTCTTTCATTAAATCAAAGCTAATCTGGTTGCCATTAATTTCGGTGACGGTCAGGCAGCAGCCGTTATGGGCAACCGAGGCGCCGGTTTCGATGCCGTCGAGCATATATTCCGGCAGCTCTACAACATGAGTACGAAAATTAGGTTTTTCATCAATGGACACCACTTTGGCGGTGCCCTGCACAATACCAGTAAACATGCTTACAACTCCTGTTTTTTCCGGACGGTGGTGACACCGTTTAATCCCACCACAATAACAGTTGGAAAAACAGGTTGCCAGCGGAGCGCATTTTCTGGCGATTTTTTCACTAGATAAATAGCTAAAGCCCGCTACAATAGCTGGCACCCCCCTGCATTTTCTTCTTGCTGCCCGTTTCGGCGGCTTTTTTAGTCTCTCATATAACTACAAAATAAAGGTGTTCACGTGCAGAAGTACATGAATGAAGCGCGCCAGCTATTGGCACTGGCTATACCAGTGATCGTCGCGCAGGTGGCCCAGACCGCAATGGGATTTGTGGATACGGTAATGGCGGGTGGCTACAGCGCCACCGATATGGCGGCCGTTGCCATCGGCACGTCAATCTGGCTGCCGGCCATCCTGTTCGGCCACGGTCTGCTGCTCGCCCTCACCCCGGTTATCGCTCAGCTTAATGGCTCGGGTCGTCGCGAGCGTATTGCCCATCAGGTCCGCCAGGGTTTCTGGCTGGCAGGGTTTGTCTCTGTGCTGATTATGGTCGTGCTCTGGAACGCGGGTCATATCATCCGCGCCATGCATAACATTGACCCGGCGCTGGCAGACAAAGCCGTGGGCTATCTGCGCGCCCTGCTCTGGGGTGCGCCCGGCTACCTCTTTTTCCAGGTCGCCCGTAACCAGTGTGAAGGGCTGGCGAAAACCAAGCCCGGCATGGTGATGGGCTTTATCGGCCTGCTGGTGAATATTCCGGTGAACTACATCTTTATCTACGGCCATTTCGGCATGCCGGAGCTGGGCGGCGTCGGTTGCGGCGTGGCGACGGCCGCCGTTTACTGGGTCATGTTCTTCTCTATGCTTACCTTTGTGAAGCGCGCCCGCTCCATGCGCGATATTCGTAACGAGAACAGATTCAGCACGCCGGACTGGAACATCATGACGCGCCTGGTGCAGCTGGGGCTGCCGATTGCCCTTGCGCTGTTCTTTGAGGTGACCCTGTTTGCCGTGGTCGCCCTGCTGGTCTCCCCGCTGGGCATTGTGGACGTCGCCGGGCACCAGATTGCGCTCAACTTCAGCTCTCTGATGTTTGTTCTGCCCATGTCGCTGGCCGCGGCAGTGACGATCCGCGTGGGCTTCCGCCTGGGGCAAGGCTCGACGCTTGATGCGCAAACCGCCGCGCGCACCGGATTAGGCGTTGGCGTCTGCATGGCCATTTGCACGGCGCTTTTTACCGTGGCGCTGCGCGAGCAAATTGCCCTGCTCTATAACGATAATCCGGAGGTCGTCACGCTGGCATCGCACCTGATGCTGCTGGCCGCGATTTACCAGATTTCTGACTCCATTCAGGTGATTGGCAGCGGCGTATTGCGCGGCTATAAAGACACGCGTTCGATCTTCTTTATTACCTTTATCGCCTACTGGGTGCTGGGTCTGCCTACTGGCTACGTGTTGGCGCTGACCGATCTGGTCGTTGATCGCATGGGGCCGGCCGGATTCTGGATGGGCTTTATCATCGGACTGACGTCGGCGGCGATCATGATGATGATGCGCATGCGCTTCCTGCAGCGCCAGCCGTCAACGGTAATTTTGCAGCGCGCTGCGCGTTAACTACGCAGTAGCCGCCACCCGACGGCTACTTTCTCTTCACTTTGCGCGGTAATACAGCAATCGCGTGAAATCAGAGAGAAAATTGCATTTTCCCTCTTGCCACCTCGGTGCTGTGCCGCTAATATTCGTCCCCGTTGTCACCGACAACACGTTGCGTTCATAGCTCAGTTGGTTAGAGCACCACCTTGACATGGTGGGGGTCGTTGGTTCGAGTCCAATTGAACGCACCATTCTGCGTCCGTAGCTCAGTTGGTTAGAGCACCACCTTGACATGGTGGGGGTCGGTGGTTCGAGTCCACTCGGACGCACCATTTCAGTCCTGAAATGGTGCAAATTCTCTCCTGTTGTCCTGAATTTTCTTAATCTCTTATTTTCTTTATTATTCTCCTGCTACGCTTTTTCTATGGAAAAAACACAGGAAACGTGTCGATGAAGAAAATCGCGATTATCGGCTCCGGCCCTACAGGGATTTACACCTTTTATCATTTGCTTAATAACAGCACCCCGCTCTCCGTATCCGTCTTCGAACAGGCCGATGAAGCCGGCGTGGGCATGCCCTATAACGACGACAATAATTCCCGGCTGATGCTGGCGAACATTGCGAGCATAGAAATTCCGCCCATTTTTATGACCTACCTCGACTGGCTCAAGGAACAGAGCGACACCCATCTGGCGCGCTTTAAGGTTGATAAAGCCAGCCTGCATGACCGGCAGTTCCTGCCCAGACTCCTGTTGGGAGAGTATTTTCGCGACAGCTTGCGTTCAATCGTGAAAGAGGCAAAAAAGCTGGGGTTCCAGGTTACGGTCCATGAATCCGCGAAGGTAACGGACATCATCCCCTCGACAACCGGCGTAACGCTTTCCGTCAACGACACCACTTTGCCCGATCGGTTCGACCTGGCGGTTATCGCCACCGGCCACGTCTGGCCAGATGAGGAGGAAGCCACGCGCACGTTCTTCCCCAGCCCGTGGTCGGGGTTGATGGACGCCAGCATTCCCCCTTGCCGCGTGGGCATTATGGGAACGTCGTTGAGCGGTCTGGACGCGGCTATGGCGGTGGTAATGCAGCACGGTGAGTTTCGTGACGGTAAATTCCTCCTCGACAAGGGCAGCGAAGGGTTAAACATTACGCTGATGTCCCGCACGGGCATTCTGCCGGAAGCCGATTTTTACTGTCCAATCCCTTACGAACCGCTGTCGGTATTGACCGAATTCGTGGTTGAACACGAGATAGCCAAAGGATCGGACGGCCTGCTTGACCGCATATTTTCCCTGATGGTGAAAGAGCTCGAGCTCGCTGACCCGGCGTGGTGCGAGAAAATTTCCCTGCGTAACCAGGATGCCGACAGCCTTCGTGAGGCATGGTTTGAGGACCGTAAACGGCACGGGCCCTTTACCTGGGCGGAAGAGAACCTCAGTGAGGTTGAACGCAACAAACGCGAACGGCGCACCGTGGCCTGGCGCTATACCGTCCTTCGACTGCATGAGGTTGTTCAGGAGATTGTACCCCACCTCAACGACGACGACAGAGAGCGCTTTAAGCAGGGCCTCGCCCGCGTGTTTATCGACAACTATGCCGCCATCCCGCCGCAGTCTATCCGCAGGCTGCTTGCGCTTCGCGAGGCCGGCATCATTAGCGTGGCGGCGCTTGGCGATGATTACACGCTCGACGCTGGCAGCGATCGGACGGTAATTACCACCAAAGAGAGCGTTTATCGTTTCGACGTGTTTATTGACGCGCGCGGGCAAAAGCCGCTCAAAACAAAGGACTTGCCTTTCCCGACGCTGCGTAAACAGCTGGCAGAGACGGGCGACGAGATACCCGACATTGGTGAGGATTACACGCTTAAAGCGCCTGAAACGGTTCGCGGGCGCATTGCTTTCGGTGCGATACCGTGGCTGATGCACGATAGTCCCTTCGTTCAGGGGCTGGCGGAGTGTGCGGAAATTGCAGAGGCGATGGCGAAGGCGGCTGAAAAACCTGCCTCGGGGAGACGGCGTCGGTTACCGTACGTGGAGAACTGACAGGGCTTCCATGCCCTGCTATCGGTGATTACTCGAAGAAGACCTCCGGGTTTTCCGACAGCGATACGAACGTTTTGGTGTTCTTATCCAGGGCAAGGATTTTGCCGCTTTCAATGTCATACACCCAACCGTGCAGACGAAGCGAATTATTACGCAGGCCCACCGCGACGGACGGATGGGTCTTGATGTTGCTCAGCTGCGCAAACACGTTCTCCTGCACCATCGCATTCACTTTATCGATCGGCTTGTCCCAGCTTTTCTTCTCTACCACGGCTTTCGCCGCGTCGGAATAGCGCAGCCAGTGCGATACGGCTGGCATTGGCTCCAGGTTGGCGTTATCGGCAATTGCCTTCATCGCGCCGCAGTTGGAGTGGCCGCAGATCACGATATCCGTCACGCCCAGCGCCACCACCGCGTACTCGATAGTTGCAGATACGCCGCCCGGCTCCGGCCCGAAAGGCGGGACAATGTTGCCAGCATTACGAATGACAAAAAGCTGTCCCGGCTCTTGCTGGGTGACCAGTTCAGGAACCAGACGGCTGTCGGAGCAGGAGATGAACAGCGCTTTGGGATTCTGGCTGGACGCTAAACTGCGAAAGAGCTCTTTACGTTGCGGGAAAATCTCTTTTTGAAAGCTGAGAAAACCTTCAATGATATGTTGCATAGCAATTTCTCTTTTATCTGTTTTCGTTAGGTATGATCGCGATCACACTCGTAAAGTTTACCCACCGTACTTTACCTGAGACAAGCAATATATTTCTGGCCCGACCGCTGCACGATGTTGTCGGCGTTCGCCGGGATGTTTTGCCCTTCGAACGCGCCGTAAAGACGAGCGAACGATTTTCCCGCCAGGCGCCGGGTAATGTTCTCAACCGTACGGGCAGGCAGCGGGAGCATATTCGGGTAGCTCCACATAAACGACACCGCATCTTTCCCCGGGGTGACCTGCAAAATATCCCCCGCCAGCAAAACGCCCTCGCCCTCCTGCCAGTGCAGTACCGTTCCGCCCGCAAAATGGCCGCCGAGACGTAGCAACGTGACGGACGGCCAAATCTCCAGCGCCTCCCCCTCCCAGAAATGAATCGCCGGGCTGTTGCGCATCACCCATTCGCGGTCGCTGGCGTGCAGGTAGACTGGCGCACCGAAAGCCGCGGCCCACTCCTGCATCGTGGTGTAATAGTGCGGATGCGAAATCGCAATGGCGTGAAGGCCACCGAGCGCGGTGATGAGCGTTTGGGTTGCGGGATCAAGGTTGGCAATGCAGTCCCAAAGAATATTGCCGTGCGGGGTGCGCAGAAGGAGCGCCCTCTGGTTAATCGCAAAAGCGGGAACCGTTTTGATACTGAACAGCGCGGGCTCCAGCTGCTGCCATTTATTCACGTGCGTGGCCGTCACCGTCGCGTAATCAATCCACGCCTGACCGCTGACCGGGACATACTGGCGTTCATCCTCGCAAATCGGACATCTCTCCGGCTTTCCATCATAGGAGGTACCGCAGGTTTTACAGAGTGTAATCATGAGCGCTCCTCGGTGATAAAGCACTGAGTATGGCAGGGATTATCCTTATGTGCTGCGAGGTACATTGCCGACGTTTTTTACCCTATACTGTGCCAGTATCAAAAACCGAACAGAGCAGGTGCAACATGGAAATTGATCTCGATAACTTAGTTTTTAACGGTCTGGATGAAGCGGAAGAGCGTAACGCGGAACGTCTGGACGACGCGGATAAAAAAGCGCAGGCGATTGTTGCCGACGACGACTGCGGTGATGCCTGCAAGATTTGATAAAAAAAGCACCGGTAAACCGGTGCTTTTTTATTTTACTTTTTCAGCCCGTCAATGGCCGCCGCACGGTGCGCTTCCACGGTTCTCGGGGAAAGATTCAGGCGTGCAGCCACCTCTTTATTACTGCACCCTTCCAGCAGTACGGTCAGGGTAACCAGAATGCCCTTCTCATTTTTCAGACTGTCGACATTACCAGTTAACGTTGCTGAGAACAAAAAAACGCGGGCGTAATCAGATCTCAGGCGTTTTGCTAAAGCCGGTCAGCATCAGGATCAGGCTTTGCGGGGAAGACGCCGTCTCAAACTGGTAGTGATTTCCCTGACGATCGCCGCCGATGTACCACGAAATCTCGGTTTTCCCTTCTGCCAGCGCCTTGCGCACCGCTTTATCCACGTCCACCATCCGGTATTCGCGGGAGTGGTTAAGGTAAAGCACCGCATCCGAACGATAGTTACAGGCTGGCCGCGACTGCCAGCTCACGCTGGCCGGATCCCAGTCGTTGCTTGCCGGATAGAAGAAAATTTGATCCGCGCCGTTGGTTTCCACTTTCCCGCCATAAATCCGCACGCGGTATTTAAACTGCGAAGGATCCTGTCCGGCAGGCAGCGGGGGAATGTGAAACTTCACCAGCGACAGCGTTTCGCTGTTTTTGGTGCGCCCGCCGTTCTGCCAGTTATCCTGCACCAGCAGGACCTGGGGCTCTGGCTGGGTAAGCGCGGGCTCCAGGCTGCTGAGCCAGACGCTGGCCTTCGCTTTTGAATAACCATACGGAACGGTGGTGCCGCAGTCCAGACCGCGGTTCATGCACAGATCGGTCATAAAGCGCGCGGCGTCTTCCGTCCAGCCGTTCATAAAATCAGCATGCGCCGTATACAGGCTCCCCCACCGCTCTTCACGCTCGTTGCCGTGCATGATGGGGTCGAGAGAAAGCTGCGCTTTGCTGGTATCGAGCGAGCTAATCGTCGGGAGCACGTACGCAATGTTCATGTTCACAGTGGGAATTTTCACCGGGAAGTCGGACGGGCACTGCCCTTTGGTGTCGTAGGTGGCGTTGGCCAGACCGTGAGCGGGCTTAAGATTTACCCCGTCCCAGCAGTTCGGAAACTGAATGCCGATATTAAACTGCACGGCATCGTTCGCCTTGCGTAAGCCGCAGACCTCACCCGTTTTGGTGGTGTAGCCCTTGCCGTTAGCGCACAGGAAGGTGATATGTGGATTCGGCGCGGTGCCGTGATGATCGCCCGCCAGCAGCGACAGCCCCGCCGGGAACGGGTGCAGCGGCCAGGTGTCGACGTTCGATGCCTGATAATAGGTTTTTTGATAGGCGGGTTTGACCACCGTTCCGTCAGGCAATTTCAGAGAGGGTGCCCAGTAGGCCGAGCTGTCTGCTTTGTTATCGCAGGTGGTCTTTTCATCTTTACGCAGCGATTCACGGCTGGAGAAGGCATCCGTTTGCACGTTGCCAAAAAAATCGTGCAGCATGGCCTCGTTGGGCATGCCGTGCATCATAATGGCATCGTCGCCGAGCGTGTGGGAGTAACCGCAGACGACGTGCGCCTGTGGCGCAGCGTGCGCCGCCTGCATGGCAATCAGTAGTGCGGTGGCAGAAAGTGCCGGGGTTAATACTGTCCGTTTCATTATCATCTCCTTCTGAGAAAGGAGATATTGGTATCAAAACGACCAGGGTTTACCGAGGATTTGCCCGCGTATTTTTCCGGTCATCCCTGCTTTACACGGATCACGCACAGTTCATTCCAGTACGTTTCGCGCGTGCGGCGAAGTTCAGCGTGACGTTTTATCATGGAACCACTCCGGGTCGATGTTAGCGACGTCCACGCCATACAGGCTGGCAACAGGCAGTATTGACTCCAGAACACGCTGCGCGCTGTTCTCCGCATTCGCTGGCCGGGTCGCAAAAAACCGCCGTAGCGTGCCGATCCATTTTTTCATTGCCTTTACCCCTCTCGCTTCACCAGCCCTGAGTTAAGCACGCGTTTCCTGGCCGCGGAAATATCAATTCCGGCAGTCAATGTGCAGGAAGTGCAAATAGCTCCTTACATTTACCTGCCGGTAACACACTGTTCACTAATGCTTTTTTGTATAGAGCAAAGAACATTTTCTTATTTGGCGATAGCTTTTGCTTATGGGAGCGTAACGGTGCAAAACAAAAACAACGGGACGAACGATGACTATGGCAGCAAAGATGAAAAGGTTTAAAAAAGGGACGGCAGTTCTGGGATTACTGGCCGCCGGGAGCCTGTTTTCAGCGCAGGCGCTGGCCGATCGGCTGGAAGATATTAAGGCCGCGGGGGTGGTGAAAGTCGCCACGTTTGACGCCAACCCACCGTTTGGCTCAATTGATGCAAAAACGCACGAGATCGTGGGTTACGACGTGGACTTTGCCAAAGCACTGGCAAAATCACTCGGCGTGAAGCTTGAACTGGTTGCCACCAATCCGGCCAACCGAATTCCGCTGCTTCAGTCCGGTAAAGCAGACCTGATCGTAGCGGATATCACCATCACCCCGGAACGCGCGCAGGTGATTGATTTCTCCACCCCCTATTTCGTGACCGGACAACAGTTCCTGGTTCCCGCCAAATCGCCCGATAAGCTGGATGAATACAGCCGGGCGCGCATTGGCGCGGTCAAAGGCACCACGGGTGAACAGGCGCTCCACCAGCGTTTTCCGCAGTCCCGCGTGCTGGCTTATGACGACATTCCTCTGGCGCTGACGGCGCTGCGCAACGGCAACGTGCAGGCCATTACCCAGGACAGCACAATTCTTGCAGGCCTGCTGGCACAGGCCCCGGATAAAGCGAACTTCAAAATCCTGCCCGATCTGCTCAGTAAAGAAGAAATTGGCGTCGGGGTGAAGAAAGGTGAAACAGCGCTGCTGAAAGCCGTCAACGATGAGCTGGTTAATCTCGAGAAGAACGGTCAGGCGGCAAAAATCTATGACGTCTGGTTTGGCCCAAATACGCCCGCTCCACAGCCTCGCGCCTTTAAAATAGAAGCCAGGTAATTATGCTCTCAGGTTTATTTTCCCACTCCGCGGCCGGTGCCGCGGATTTTTCACATCTGGAACAGGCCAGCGTTGAGTTTCGTCACGTGGACAAACGCTACGGCGACCATCAGGTTTTACGCGACATTAACCTCACCATCACGCCCGGTGAAGTGGTTGCTATTCTCGGCCCTTCCGGTTCGGGTAAATCAACGCTGATCCGTCTTATCAATCAGCTTGAAACCCTGAGCGGCGGGGAAATCCTGGTCGACAGCAAGCCGACCGGGCAGCTTTCCGGCAGCAGGCTGCGTCAGCTGCGCAGCCGCGTTGGATTTGTGTTTCAGCAGTTCAATCTGTATGCTCACCTCACCGCCAGCCAGAACATCACCCTCGCACTGGAGCATGTGCACGGCTGGAAGCCGCAGCCAGCTCAGGAGCGCGCGCTGGCACTGCTGGAGAAGGTCGGAATGCAGGAAAAGGCTCACCACCTCCCCGCTGAGCTTTCCGGCGGCCAGCAGCAGCGCGTGGCGATTGCCCGCGCCCTGGCCTCGTCGCCGCAGATCATCCTCTTCGACGAGCCGACGTCGGCGCTCGATCCGGAGATGATTGGCGAAGTGTTATTCGTCATGAAAGCCCTTGCCCATAGCGGGATCACCATGATTGTCGTGACTCATGAGATGCAGTTCGCCCGGGAAATTGCCGACCGGATTGTCTTTATCGACGGCGGGCAGATTCTTGAAACCGCGCCGCCGGGGCAATTTTTCAGTCAACCGTCGCATCCCCGGGCGCAGCGTTTCCTGCAAAAAGTGCTGAACCCGCTGCACCAGGAGCACCTCTGATGCCCGCCCTCGACTGGCAGGGCGTGCTGGCCGGACAGCCTCTGCAGTGGATACTCTCCGGATTTCTCACCACCCTGTGGGTGACGCTGGCGGGGGGCCTGATCGCCAGCCTGCTTGCACCGACCTTTTTGCTCCTGCGTCTTTCCGGTGGACGCATCGGGAATGCGGTCGTCAGCGGCTGGGTATCGCTGTTTCGCAATACGCCGCTGTTGGTGCAGCTGCTGTTCTGGTATTTCGCCGCCTGGAACGGGTTACCGCAGGGCTTTCGAGACGCGGTGAATGCGGATCACAGCTGGTCAATTCTGCCCGGCGACGTCTGGTGGTTTACCCCTGAGTTTTTATGTTCTGCCTGGGGGCTGGGCGTTTTTACCTCGGCGTTTTTAATTGAGGAAGCGGCATCGGGACTGCGTTCTGTTCCTGCCGGACAGCAGGAAGCGGCGCTGGCGCAAGGGTTCTCGTCGTGGCGTTTATTTCGCTACATCCTTCTGCCGCAGGGGCTCGCCAACGCCTGGCAACCCGTTGTCGGCCAGTACCTCAATTTGATGAAGCTCTCCTCGCTCGCCAGCGGGATTGGCTTCGCTGAGCTAACCTACCAGGTCCGGCAGATTGAAAGTTACAACGCCCACGCCATGGAGGCGTTTATCGTCGGTACGGTGCTCTATTTGCTTACCGGCATTGTCATGGGGATGGTGCTGGTGCGCGTCGGTCCGCATTCAGGGAGGAAGAAAGATGATTGCAGGATTTAACGTTATTGTCGAAAACCTGGATTATCTGCTGTGGGGACGAACGGCAGCGGGTGAACCCGGCGGCGTACTGCTTTCGCTGCTGATGGCCGCAGGGGCCGCCCTGCTTGCGCTTCCCGGCGGCGTGGCGCTGGCGTGCCTCGCCTGGCGCTATCCTGGGCTGGTGCGCAGGGGGCTTTTTCTGTGGGCAGAGTTGATTCGCGGTATTCCCCTGATTTTTGTGATTTTCTGGATGTGGTACCTATTGCCGCTGATCACCGGCGGGGATCTGCCGGGGGCGATGACCGTGACGCTGGCGCTGGCCTGGTTTACGGCGGCATCGGTGATGCATTCGGTTTTTGCCGGGCTCAGGGCGCTCCCTGCGGGTCAACACGAGGCCGCGCTGTCTCAGGGGTTCAGCACGCAGCAAACCCTGTGGCGCGTGCTGCTGCCGCAGACGCTGAGAAATATTTTGCCGTCGCTGGTGGGAATTTTTATCAGCCTGCTGAAGGATACGTCGCTGGCATTCATCGTCAACGTCCCGGAGCTGACCACGGTGGCGGGACAGGTCAACAACCGGGTGCAAATATACCCAGCGGCCATCTTTATCTTTACGGGTGCGGTCTATTACCTGCTCTGCTGCTCGCTTGAACAGGTCGCGAAACGCTGGCGCGTTAGCCGGCCAGCGCCTTAACCACCGTTTCCATCGCTTCGGTTGTCAGTGCGCTGCGCTTGATGCGCTGGTTCGCCAGCGCCGTGCGCAGCACGCCCGCAATGACAATATGCTTCGGCTCCTGCCCTAAATCACGCATCTCCAGCACCACCTTTCCGACCACCCGGCACATCTCCTGGTACAGCGCTTCATCTTTGGTCACGTTACCCATCGTCATCACTCCATTGCCTGTTAAACGTTGAGCTTAAATGATTCTCCCGCCGGATACAAAAAAGAAGCCCGGCGAGGATCTCGCCGGGCTTCTTCTGGAAAATCAAATAATTAGTTGTTTACTGGAATGACCGCGCCTTTGTATTTGGTGCGGATCCAGTCCTGAATCTCTTTGGAGTGCAGCACGTTCACCAGCGCGACGATGTCTTTCTTTTTCTCGTCGCCACGATGCACGGTAATGATGTTGGCGTACGGGTTGTTTTCACCGCTCTCGACCGCAATCGGGTCGTGAACCGGATCCAGACCAGCGTCTATCGCATAGTTGGCGTTAATCACCACCGCGTCGCCTTCGTCGTTGTTGTACATCTGCGGCAGCAGGGACGCTTCCACGTTCGGCGTGAACTTCAGTTTTTTCGGGTTCTCAACGATATCGCTGATGCGCGCCGTCACTTTGTCGATGCCCGGCTTCAGCTTGATCACGCCCTCTTTTTCGAAGATGGAGAGAATACGGCCTTCCTCGGAAACCGCATCACGCATGATGATCTTGCCGCCTTCCGGCAGGTCCTTCAGGGATTTGTATTTTTTTGAGTAGATGCCGATTGGCTCAATGTGGATCGCGCCCGCACTGACAAAATCGTAGTCTTTATCGCCCGCATGATCTTTCAGCACGCTGTTCAGGTAAGGAATGTGCTGGAAATAGTTCGCGTCGATGTCATGACCCGCCAGCGCAGTGTTCGGCAGAATGTAGTCCTGGAACGGTTTAATCTCCAGGTCGATACCCTGCTTCGCCAGAATCGGCTTGGCCTGCTCCAGAATTTCGGCGTGCGGCGTGTTGGATGCGCCCACGGTCAGGGTGTCGGCCCAGGAGGCGAAGCTCAGGGCGCTCAGGGTTGCGGCGGCGATCAGTGTCAGTGTCTTTTTCATGATGTGGTTCCTGTGTGTATTTATTAGCGTTTATCTAACAGTGAAGTAATGACATCGCCGCAGAACTGGATAATGAAAACGATGATTAAAATGGTCACCGTTGCCACCAGCGTGACGTCACCATGGTTGCGCTGGAATCCTTCCAGATAAGCCAGATTTCCTAAACCGCCGGCGCCAATCACCCCCGCCATGGCGCTGTAGCTCACCAGCGCAATTAGCGTCACCGTAATACCTGATACCAGTGCAGGTGATGATTCCGGCAGTAAAACCCGAAACACGAGCGTGCTCAGTCGTGCGCCCATCGAGCGCGTTGCTTCAATGACCCCTTTGTCCACTTCGCGCAGGGCGATCTCCACCAGACGCGCGTAGAACGGCGCGGCGCCGACAATCAGGGCCGGCAGCGCCGCGTTAGCGCCAAGGATGGTGCCGACGACGGTCTTGGTGAACGGGATCAGCAGAACGATGAGAATGATGAACGGAATAGAGCGGAACACGTTCACCACTATCGAAATGACGCTGTAGACCGTGCGGTTGTGGAACAAGCCACCGCGCGCGGTTAAAAACAGCGCCAGCCCCAGCACGATGCCCAGCACAAAGGTCGCCACGCCGGACAGCGCGGTCATGTACAGCGTCTCCAGCGTTGCAGCCCAGAGCTGATCCCACTTGAGATGCGGAAAGAGGTTCTCAGACATGTTTAATTACCTCGCCTTCAATATCGCTGTGCTGCAGGTCGGCGAGGATATTGTTCAGTTGTTCATCGGATGCTGCCACGTGGACCCAGAGCTGCCCGAAAACACCGTGGGCGGTCTGCGTCATTTTTCCGTGCAGGATGTTAAACGGCAGGCCGTAGCGCAGGGTGAGTTCCCCGACAATCGGCTTATGCGTGCTGTGTCCGTTAAAGGTCAGCCTGATCACCGTGCCTTCCAGATCGTTTGCGAGTTCAGTATTGAAGGTCTCTTCCTCGGCGTACTGGCTCACCTGGCGGACAAACTGCTGCGTAATCGGCTGCTGTGGATGGGTAAAGACGCTCAGCACGTCGCCCTCTTCTACCACTTTGCCGTTCTCCATTACCGCCACGCGGTCGCAGATTTTGCGCACCACGTGCATCTCGTGCGTGATCAGCACGATGGTGAGTTTGAAGCGGCGGTTAATGTCCAGCAGCAGATCGAGGATCTGATCGGTGGTCTGCGGGTCGAGCGCGGACGTAGCCTCATCGCAGAGCAGCACGTCGGGGTTGTTGGCCAGCGCGCGCGCAATCCCCACGCGCTGCTTTTGCCCGCCGCTCAGCTGCGACGGATACGCATTTTCGCGTCCTTTCAGGCCAACCAGCTCCACCAGTTCGGCGACGCGCGCCTTAATCTTCGCTTTTGGCACACCGGCAATTTGCATAGAGAAAGCAATGTTCTCACTCACCGTGCGCGACCACAGCAGGTTGAAGTGCTGAAACACCATGCTGATTTTCAGGCGCGCCTGGCGCAGCGCTTCACCTTTTGCGGCGGAGATATCCTGCCCGTTAATGGTGACGCTCCCGGCGCTGGGTTTCTCCAGACCGTTCAGCAGGCGAATCAGCGTGCTTTTCCCGGCGCCGCTGTAACCGATAATGCCGTATATTTGTCCCTGCTCTATCGTCAAATTGACGTTATCAACGGCTGTGAGTGCCACCTTTCCGTTGTCAAAAACCTTCGAAATATTGCTCAGTACAATCATTCTTATTCGTTATCCGTGCCGCCCTCGGCGGTTTAGAAGTATGGATGTCCAAACGATAGTAAACAGGCGTTATCAGCTTTTAAATGAACAAAAAAGAATGTGTTATAACTTTCGGAAATAAACACCGGATTTACCGGGTGGGAAGCATTTAGACCAATTTCAGCAATGATTATCTGCCGGATGCATATCTGCTGGCGGACGCGCGTAAAAAACGGTCATTTTTGCAGCATTTTATCCCGATATAGCCATCTCCACATCCAGACAACTTTACGTCTTGCTGTCCTGACATCCAAAAACGGTATTTATATTCCTTTCTGTTCTAAACGGCAGTGAATGGTTCTTTATTGAGAAAATTTCATCGCCCTATCATCCCGTCATGACATCCCGAAAGGAAAACATCATGACGATTTACCACTCCGTCACCGAACTGATTGGCCACACGCCGCTGATCCAGCTACATAAGCTTGATACCGGTCCCTGCTCACTGTTTCTGAAGCTGGAGAACCAGAACCCCGGCGGCTCGATTAAAGACCGCGTTGCGCTGTCGATGATTAACGAAGCGGAGCGTACCGGCCAGCTGCAGCCGGGCGGCACGATTATTGAGGCCACGGCGGGCAATACCGGCCTCGGCCTGGCGCTGATCGCCGCCCAGAAAGGCTACTCGCTGATCCTCGTAGTGCCCGACAAAATGAGCCGCGAAAAGATTTTCCACCTGCGCGCGCTGGGTGCTCAGGTGGTGCTGACCCGCTCGGACGTGAATAAGGGCCACCCCGCCTATTACCAGGATTACGCCCGGCGTCTGGCCAACGAGCTGCCCGGCGCGTTTTACATCGACCAGTTTAATAACGTGGCCAACCCGCTGGCGCACCGCACCACCACGGCACCGGAACTCTATGAACAGCTTGACGGCAAGATTGACGCCATCGTCGTCGGCGTCGGCTCAGGTGGTACGCTCGGTGGCCTGCAGGCGTGGTTCGCCGAGCACTCTCCGCACACGGAGTTTGTCCTGGCTGACCCGGCCGGATCCGTTCTCGCTGACCAGGTGGAAACCGGACGCTACCACGACGCGGGCTCCTGGCTGGTGGAGGGCATTGGCGAAGACTTTATTCCCCCGCTGGCCCACATCGAAGGGGTGAATCGCGCCTGGCGCATCTCCGACCGCGAAGCCTTCGCCACCGCGCGCGAGCTGCTGAAGACGGAAGGCATTCTGGCGGGCTCCTCCAGCGGCACGCTGCTGGCGGCGGCGCTGAAGTATTGCCAGGCGCAGACCACGCCGAAGCGCGTGGTGACCTTTGCCTGTGACAGCGGCAATAAGTATCTCTCGAAGATGTTTAACGACGACTGGATGCGCCAGCAGGGGCTTATCACGCGCCCTCAGGCGGGCGACCTCTCTGACTACATTGCCCTGCGCCATGATGAAGGCGCTACCGTCACCGCCGCGCCGGACGATACGCTTTCCACCGTACTGGCACGCATGCGTCTGTATGACATCTCTCAGTTGCCGGTCCTGGAGAACGGCAAGGTGGTGGGCATTATCGACGAGTGGGATCTGCTGCGGCATATCGGCGGCGACGGCGACCGCTTTGCCCTGCCGGTCACGGCGGCCATGACCCGTCAGGTGGAATTTCTCAATAAACGTGCCACGGAGAGTGCCCTGCACGCCATCTTCGACCGCGGTCTGGTGGCCGTCATTAACGACAATGACCGTTTTCTCGGTCTGATTACGCGCAGCGACGTCCTGACCGCGTGGCGCAATCGTCTACAGCAATAAAGGATTAAACGATGAAAAACCTGGCAACCCTGAGCGTCCACAGCGGCGCATTCAACGACCCGCACGGCGCCGTCATGCCGCCGATTTACGCCACGTCGACGTTTGCGCAACCGTCACCGGGCGAGCATACCGGCTATGAGTATTCCCGCAGCGGCAACCCAACGCGCCATGCGCTGGAAACCGCCATCGCCGAACTGGAAGGCGGCACGCGCGGCTACGCCTTTGCTTCCGGTCTGGCGGCCATCTCCACGGTGCTCGAGCTGCTGGATAAAGACAGCCATATCGTCGCCATTGATGACGTTTACGGCGGGACGTATCGCCTGATTGAAAACGTGCGCAAACGCAGCACCGGCCTGCAGGTCAGCTGGGTTAAGCCGGACGACCTGGCCGGGCTTGAGGCCGCCATTCGCCCGGAGACCCGCATGGTGTGGGTCGAAACGCCGACCAACCCGCTGCTGAAGCTGGCGGATCTGGCGGCCATTGCGGCGATCGCCCGTCGTCATAACGTCATCAGCGTGGCGGATAACACGTTCGCATCGCCGGTGATCCACCGTCCGCTGGAGTCCGGTTTCGATATCGTGGTGCACTCCGCCACCAAATACCTTAACGGCCACTCTGACGTGGTGGCTGGGCTGGCAGTGGTGGGAGATAATCCGGCGCTGGCGGACCAGCTTGGCTATCTGCAAAATGCGGTCGGTGGTGTCCTGGATCCGTTCAGCAGCTTCCTGACCCTGCGCGGTATCCGCACGCTTGCGCTGAGGGTAGAAAAGCACAGCAGCAACGCGCTGGAGATTGCGCAATGGCTGGCGCAGCATCCTCTGGTCGAAAAGGTATTCTATCCCGGCCTGGAATCACATCCGCAGTACCAACTAGCCCGCACGCAGATGGCGCTGCCCGGTGGCATGATTTCCGTCGTGGTAAAAGGCGATGCGCAACGCGCCACCGAGGTGATTCGCAACCTGAAGCTGTTCACCCTCGCGGAAAGCCTGGGCGGGGTGGAGAGCCTTGTGAGCCAGCCTTACAGCATGACGCACGCCTCGATTCCGCTGGAGCAACGGCTGGCAAACGGTATTGTGCCGCAGCTGATCCGCCTCTCGGTAGGCATTGAAGATCCAAAAGACCTGATTGCCGACCTCAGCCAGGCGCTGCAAAAATAAGCAAACGGCGGCAGGTCGCTCACCTGCCGCCAAAAGTTGTCATCATGGCTTAACGCCTTGATAACAATATTATGTGAAACGGCATTGATTAATTCTGAAACACCGTTTCCATTTTCCTTTTATCTTAAAATTAGCGTATAATGCGCGCCAAATCCCTAGTGAATGGTTTCAGCGCTTGGAATACAAAAAACAACGTACAACTTCTCCTCTCCTTCGTTGGGCTGTCACTCAGGCACACTTTCTTCTGCACGCTCATTTGATGTCTCCTATCCTTAGTGCGTGTCATATACTCTTTTGCAACACAGGTTTGACTCCGCGGCGGTGCGCCCCCGGAGCGAGATTTCCATATCCTTCCCAACTTAAAGACTAAGACTGTCATGAAAAAGACGAAAATTGTTTGTACTATCGGCCCGAAAACCGAATCCGAAGAGATGCTGAGCAAAATGCTGGACGCCGGCATGAACGTGATGCGTCTGAACTTTTCCCACGGTGACTACGCAGAACACGGTCAGCGTATTCAGAACTTGCGCAACGTGATGAGCAAGACCGGTAAAAAAGCGGCGATCCTGCTCGACACCAAGGGTCCGGAAATCCGTACCATCAAACTGGAAGGCGGTAACGACGTCTCTCTGAAAGCGGGCCAGACCTTCACCTTCACTACCGACAAATCCGTTGTTGGTAACAGCGAAATCGTTGCGGTCACCTATGAAGGCTTCACCAGCGATCTGTCCGTGGGTAACACCGTGCTGGTCGACGATGGTCTGATCGGTATGGAAGTCACCGCTATCGAAGGCAACAAAGTTATCTGTAAAGTGCTGAACAACGGCGACCTGGGCGAAAACAAAGGCGTTAACCTGCCGGGCGTTTCTATCGCGCTGCCAGCGCTGGCTGAAAAAGACAAGCAGGACCTGATCTTCGGCTGTGAGCAAGGCGTTGATTTCGTTGCGGCGTCCTTCATCCGTAAGCGTTCCGACGTGGTTGAAATTCGTGAGCACCTGAAAGCCCACGGCGGCGAGAAGATCCAGATCATCTCCAAAATCGAAAACCAGGAAGGCCTGAACAACTTCGACGAAATCCTCGAAGCGTCTGACGGCATCATGGTTGCTCGTGGCGACCTGGGCGTTGAAATCCCGGTTGAAGAAGTGATCTTCGCGCAGAAGATGATGATCGAGAAATGTGTTCGCGCGCGTAAAGTGGTTATCACCGCCACGCAGATGCTGGATTCCATGATCAAAAACCCACGCCCTACCCGCGCTGAAGCAGGCGACGTGGCGAACGCCATCCTCGACGGTACCGATGCAGTAATGCTGTCCGGTGAATCCGCGAAAGGGAAATATCCTCTGGAAGCGGTCGGCATCATGGCGACCATCTGCGAACGTACTGACCGCGTGATGACCAGCCGTCTGGACTTCAACAACGACAGCCGCAAGCTGCGCATCACTGAAGCAGTATGCCGCGGTGCGGTAGAAACCGCTGAGAAACTGGAAGCGCCACTGATTGTTGTTGCGACCCAGGGCGGTAAATCTGCGCGCGCAGTGCGTAAATACTTCCCGGATGCCACCATCCTGGCCCTGACCACCAACGAAACCACCGCACGTCAGCTGGTGCTGAGCAAAGGCGTGGTTGCGCACCTGGTCAAAGAGATCGCCTCTACTGACGATTTCTACATTCAGGGTAAAGCAATGGCTCTGGAAAGCGGTCTGGCGCAGAAGGGCGACGTGGTTGTAATGGTTTCTGGTGCTCTGGTACCAAGCGGAACAACCAATACTGCCTCCGTTCACGTGCTGTAATAATTCACGAACGAATTAAATTTGATAAAAAGCGCCCAATGGGCGCTTTTTTTATTCCCGGCATTAGCCAAATTCATTCAAAAAGCAAATCGGGTTTTTCTATTTAAATGCGATTTATCTAAGATGAATCCGATGAAAAATGCCTTTTTTTACATAGCTTTTTACTCAAAACGCACTGATTCGATGCTTCTTTGAGCGAACGATCAAAAATAGGCGTATTCCCATCAAAAAAATATTCTCAACCCAAAAAAGTTTGTGTAATACTTGTAACGCTACATGGAGATTAACTCAATCTAGAGGGTATTAATAATGAATCGTACTAAACTGGTACTGGGCGCGGTAATCCTGGGTTCTACTCTGCTGGCTGGTTGCTCCAGCAACGCTAAAATCGATCAGCTGTCTTCTGACGTTCAGACTCTGAACGCTAAAGTTGACCAGCTGAGCAACGACGTGAACGCAATGCGTTCCGACGTTCAGGCTGCTAAAGACGACGCAGCTCGCGCTAACCAGCGTCTGGACAACCAGGCTACTAAATACCGTAAGTAATAGTACCTGTTAATAAAATGGCGCACATTGTGCGCCATTTTTTTTGCCTGCGTCAAACTGCTACTGCGTTACCTTTTCCCCTTCCTCTTCTACTACCGCAGCAGACACCCGGCTGTTCTGCACTGACAACACGCTATTGCTGGCCGACGGGCCGCTACCCGCGGATACGACAACCGGGATCCCGGCACGGCGCGCCAGGGCTTTATCAATTAACGCCTTATCGCTTCCGGCCTGAGAAACAAAAGTGGCAAAGTCTGCCGAGTGGGTAATGGGCGAAATCTGCGGGTTCTCGCCCTCCACCTGCGCCAGCGGACGGTGGACCTCAATATAACGTTTACCGTCCGGCTCAACCGAGAATTTCACCGGCTCGTTGATGATCTGTACCCGCGTGCCGACCCGCACCTGTTCAAACAGGGCTTTAATATCCGGGGCGTTCATTCGCATGCAGCCGGAACTGACGCGCAGACCTACGCTGTCCGGCGCGCTGGTGCCGTGAATAAGATATTCCCCATTACCAATTCCCAGACGCAGCGCATAGCGCCCCAGCGGGTTATTTGGCCCCGCCGGGACGACGGGTGGCAATTTAATTCCCTGGGCCAGGGAACGCGCTCTGATGCCCGCCGTTGGCGTCCAGGTTGGATTAGGGATTTTTTGGCTGACGCGGGTGGTGCTCACCGGCGTTTCCAGCCCCAACTGTCCGATGCCGAGCGGGAATACCTGGACAATATTTTCTCCCGGCGGGAAGTAGTAGAGCCGAAGCTCGGCCAGGTTAACCACAATGCCTTCGCGCGGGGTATCCGGCAGCAACATCTGCGACGGGATCGTGATAACGGTGCCCGGCGCCGGGTTTACTGGCGCAATAGTATTGTTCGTTTCAAGGATCACCTGCGCCGCCGTATTAAACCGACGGGCGATAGTCTGAAGCTTATTATCCCCTTCCTGTATCGTGTAGGTTTGATTTTGCCCAATCAGACGGCTGCCTGCGGGCGGCAACGGATAGTCCATCGCGCGGGCCGAATTAAACGTACCGAGCGAACTGAGGAGTAAAAGAGTTATTAGAGACGCGCGCTTCATGCTGAGATTCCTTATTCACTGGCAGGATGCCAGAAAGCTGAAAAACCAGCGAGGCGGGAACCACCTCGCGAAACAGAATGAATGCTGTTCTGTAAGTCTAGCTAAGGATTGCAGCTTTGGCGCGAATGGCGCGAATCATCGCTTCCAGCCCCTGGGAGCGGGACGGGGTGAGGTGTTGGGTCAGGGCCATTTTTTCAAACCACGGGCGGACATCGAACGCGACGATATCCTGCGCCGACATCCGGTGGTAAAGAATAAAGACGACCGCAATCAGCCCTTTTACAATGGCAGCATCGCTGTCGCCGTGCAGGGCGATAGTGCCGTCGTCAGACTGCTCCATCACAATCCACACCTGGCTCTGGCAGCCCTGAATAATGTTTTCCGGGTTATGCGCCTCTTCACCGAGCTGCGGCAGACGCTGCCCCAGCTCGATGATATAAAGGTACTTCTCTTCCCAGTTTGCACAGCGCCCAAAGTTGCGCAGCAATTTGTCTCTGTCCGGCAGTTCTGCCATCTTGTGCCTCTTCTTAGCCCAGCAGCTGGTGAATGCGCTTAAGCCCCGCCACCAGCCTGTCGACCTCTTCCATTGTGTTATACATCACCAGCGATGCGCGGCACATTGCCGGCACCTGGTAAAAAGCCATCAGCGGCATGGCGCAGTGGTGGCCGGTACGGACGGCCACGCCGTAGTTATCGAGGAAGCTGCCCACGTCATAGGCGTGGTGTTTCCCCAGGTTAAAGGCAATCACGCCCTGCCGGTCAGCCGGGCCATACAGGGTAAGGTCAGGCACGCTGGCAAGCTCCTGCAGCGCGTAGTGCATCAGCAGCTGTTCGTACTCCTGAATGGCGTCGAGGCCGATTGCGGAGACGTAAGACACCGCCGCCCCCAGGCCGATAATCCCGCCAGTGTTGGGGGTGCCCGCCTCGAAGCGCCAGGGCGCACGGGCGTAGGTCGTCCCTTCCGTCAGGCTGACGGTGGCGATCATCGATCCGCCCCCTTCCCACGGCGGCATCGCCTGCAGGATGTCCTCTTTCACATACAGCACGCCAATCCCGGTCGGGCCATAGAGCTTATGCCCGGAGAATACGTAGAAATCGCAGTCCAGCGCCTGCACGTCCACCGCGTGGTGCATCACCGCCTGCGCGCCGTCAATCAGCACCTTCGCGCCGGCCTGATGGGCTTTTGCGATAATCTCTGTCACCGGGTTTTCGGTGCCCAGCACGTTAGAGACCTGGGTGACCGCCACCAGCCGCGTTTTATCGTCCAGCAGGGCGTCAAGCTGCTCCAGCTGCAGCGTGCCATCGTCGTTCAACGGAACGACCCGCAGCTGCGCGCCGACACGCTCGCAGAGCATCTGCCACGGCACAATATTGGCGTGGTGCTCCATCTGGGTGATGATGATGTTATCCCCCGCGCGCACCTGGGCGTTGCCCCAGCTGTTGGCGACAAGGTTAATCCCCTCGGTTGTGCCGCGCACAAATACCAGCTCTTCCGGCAGGCGTGCATTGAGGAAGGCTGCAATTTGCGTGCGCACGTTTTCCATGCGCTGGGTCGCCTCGGCGCTCAGGGTATGAATACCGCGATGCACGGCGGCGTAGCCGTGGCGATAGAACTCGGCTTCCGCATCCACCACCTGATTCGGCTTCTGC
Source organism: Enterobacter cloacae complex sp. P27C (assembly GCF_014895705.1). NCBI lineage: Bacteria > Pseudomonadati > Pseudomonadota > Gammaproteobacteria > Enterobacterales > Enterobacteriaceae > Enterobacter > Enterobacter cloacae complex sp. P27C. The sequence continues at coordinate 471,897 of NZ_JADBQB010000001.1, read as the reverse complement.
GCGCTGGCCGCGCTGTCGAGATAGGCCAGCGGCAGGCCGTTCACTTCACGGGTCAGAACCGGGAAATCGGCCCGCACTTTCTCTACGGGAAAACTCATGCTTCGCCTCCGGGCAGACGCTGACCAATGCGGGCCAGCACCTGCTGCTTCAATACGCCATCGTGCAGCGCTTCCGTAAGCTCCGCCGCAAAGGCGTAGATGATCATTTTCTGCGCCGCCTGCTGGTCGATGCCGCGCGAGCGCAGGTAGAACATCTGCTCGTCGTCGATCCGACCGACCGTCGCGCCGTGGCTGCATTTTACGTCGTCGGCGTAGATCTCCAGCTGCGGCTTGGTGTCCACTTCCGCCAGGCGCCCCAGCAGCAGGTTGTTGTTGGTCATCTGCCCGTCGGTTTTGATGGCGTGCTGGGCGACGTTAATCAGGCCGTTAAACACCGCCCGCCCTTTATCGCTGACGATGGTTTTGTGCAGCTGGCGGCTGTTGCAGTAGCCTTTGTTGTGCTCAAGCCAGGTGCGCGTGTCGCACACTTCTGCCTTCACCGGCATCGCCAGGCTGTTGATGCGCAGCGTAGTGTTTTCACCGTTAAGCTGCGTGCTGGTGTTGTGGCGCAGCACCGCGCCGCCGAGCAGAAAGCTGTGGCTGAACGCCGCGGCATCCAGGCCCAGCAGAAGATCGTTATGGGCAAAATGGTGGCTCTGCGGATTCTCAAACGCCAGCTTAATGTGGTGAAGCTGCGCATTGGCGGCAACGTTCATCGTCAGCCGCGACCCGGTAAAGTGGCGGGTCTCGTTGAGGCTGACGTAATGTTCGATTACCGTGGCCTCCGCCCCCTCCGCCAGCTCAAGGTGATGGCGATAGTGCGCGGTGTTGATCTCATCGCCCTCCACGCCCTGTGTGATGTGCATCAGCAGCAGCGGTTTTGCCGGACGCTGGTTACGCTTGACCTGAATATGCGTCACGCTGCGGGCCAGGCTCTCGGTCAGGTGGAGGAAGACTTCCGGCTGAACCGGGGTGCTCAGGCTCTGGCGGTCGTCGTTAATGACGATATCGAACCCGCTATCCCGGGCGTCATCACTCAGTTCTGGACGCCAGACGCCGTCGACAAAGACCAGACGCACCGCATCCACCGTCAGCGCCAGAGCGTCGCGCCGGGCCGGGTCAATCTCCGCCAGACGCGTCACAAACTCGCCGTTCAGCAGGCCGTCGAGCGGGGTGTATTTCCAGTTCTCATGCTTCCGCGTCGGCAGGCCGAGGCGCAGCATCTGCTGCAGGTGCTGCTGCGCCTGCTCGGAGCGCGTATTACCCTGCTCCTCAAACAGCCGGTGCCACTGCTGGAGCGCATTACTGCTGTTCGGTAAGCCAGCCATAGCCCTGCTCCTCCAGTTGTTTAACCAGCGTAAAATCACCGGATTTCACAATACGTCCCTGGTAAAGCACGTGGACGTAGTCTGGCTTGATGTAGTCCAGAATGCGCTGGTAGTGGGTGACGATAATGAACGAGCGCTTGCCGTCGCGCAGGGAATTCACCCCGTCGGCGACAATCTTCAGGGCGTCGATATCCAGACCGGAGTCGGTCTCATCCAGAATGCACAGCTCGGGCTCCAGCACCGCCATCTGCAGGATGTCGTTACGCTTTTTCTCGCCGCCGGAAAAGCCGACGTTGACCGAGCGGGTCAGCAGGTCTTCCGGCATTTTCAGCAGTTTGATCTTCTCTTCCATTAGATCCTGGAAGTCGAAGCGATCCAGCGCCTCCTGGCCGCGATACTTGCGCACCGCATTCAGCGCCGTCTGGAGGAAAAACTGGTTGCTGACGCCCGGAATTTCCACCGGGTACTGGAAGGCCATAAAGATGCCCTCGCCCGCGCGGTCTTCCGGCGACATCTCCAGAAGATCTTTGCCGTTAAATTCGACCGAGCCGCCTGTCACTTCGTAATCTTCGCGTCCCGCCAGCGTCGCTGAAAGCGTACTTTTCCCGGAGCCGTTTGGCCCCATGATGGCGTGAACTTCACCCGGCTTGACGTCAAAATTGAGACCGCGCAGGATCGCTTTCTCTTCCACGCTAACCTGTAAATCTTTAATGCTTAACATGTGCTTTCCTTAACCGACGCTGTGTTCAAGACTAATGGCGAGGAGTTTTTGTGCTTCAACGGCGAATTCCAGCGGCAGTTCAGAGAACACGTCCTTACAGAAGCCGTTCACAATCATCGAAATGGCATCTTCTTCGCTGATGCCCCGCTGCAGACAGTAGAAGAGCTGATCTTCCCCAATGCGCGACGTGGTCGCCTCGTGCTCCAGCTGAGCCGTGTTGTTGCGACACTCGACGTACGGGAAGGTATGCGCCCCGCAGTCGGCACCGATCAGCATTGAATCACACTGGGTGAAGTTACGCGCGTTGGTGGCCGTCGGCATGATTTTCACCAGCCCGCGATAGCTGTTCTGGCTATGCCCGGCAGAGATCCCCTTCGAGATAATCGTCGATTTGGTATTTTTCCCAATGTGGATCATCTTGGTGCCGGTATCGGCCTGCTGATGCCCGCTGGTCAGCGCCACCGAGTAAAACTCACCGATGGAGTTATCCCCGCGCAGAATACAGCTCGGGTATTTCCAGGTAATAGCGGAGCCGGTTTCCGACTGCGTCCAGGACATTTTGCTGTTTTCGCCTTCGCACAGCGCGCGCTTGGTGACGAAGTTCAGGATACCGCCGGTATTGCCGTCGCCGGGGAACCAGTTCTGCACCGTGGAGTATTTCACCTCGGCGTCTTTGTGAATGATGACCTCTACCACCGCCGCGTGCAGCTGGTAGCTGTCGCGTACCGGGGCGGAGCACCCTTCGATATAGCTGACGTAGCTGCCTTCGTCCGCTACCAGAATGGTGCGTTCAAACTGTCCGGTTTTTTCGGCGTTGATGCGGAAATAGGTGGAGAGCTCCATCGGGCAGCGTACGCCTTTCGGCACGTAGATAAAGGTGCCGTCAGAGGCTACCGCGGCATTCAGCGCGGCGAAGAAGTTATCGTTGCTCGGTACCACGGTGCCGATGTACTTTTTCACCAGATCGGGATGGTCATGAATGGCTTCGCCAAAGGAGCAGAAAATGATCCCCTGCTCGGCCAGCTTTTCACGGTAGGTGGTCGCGACCGAGACGGAGTCGAAAATGGCGTCTACCGCCACCTCTCTCCCCTCGCGCACGGGCACGCCCAGCTGGTTAAACGCCTCTTCAACCTCTTTGCTCAGGAAGCTGTTCTCGGCACCGGTCTGCTGGACCGCGCCGGGCTGCGAGGCGCAGGTATCGTCACAGCTGCCGCAGGAGGGCGCGGAGTAGTAGCTGTAATCCTGATAGTTCAGCTTGTCGTAGTGGGCTTTCAGCCAGTGCGGCTCTTCCATCTCCAGCCAGGCACGGAACGCGCTCAGGCGAAATTCGAGCATCCACTCGGGCTCGTTACGTTTGGCCGAAATGGCGCGCACCACATCTTCATTAATGCCTTTCGCCAGCTCGTCGGTCTGCAGCTGCGTGAAAAAACCCTCTTTATAGTTGAGGTGTCCGCCGCTCCAGGTGTTTACATCACTCGTTGCTTCAGTATTACGAGACATAGTACCGCCTATACCCCAAAGCTTTCGCCGCAGCCGCATTCGTTCTGGGCTTTCGGGTTATGAAATTTGAATAACTGGTTTAAACCTTCCCGCACGTAATCCACTTCAGTTCCATCGATAAACGGCATAGCCTGCAGCGCGACGTACAGCTTTGCGCCGTCGGTTTCAAACACCAGGTCATCTTTTTCCGGTGCGGTGACGGTATCCAGCACGTAGCCAAAGCCCGCGCAGCCGGTCTGCTTAACGCCTAAGCGCACGCCGAGAATGTCGGGATTTTTTGCTACCAGCTCGTGGATATGCGCCGCCGCCGCAGGCGTGAGCGTTAATCCTCGCCAGGCAAAATCGGCAGGATTGAAGGTTTCTGAATGCAGTTCCATAGGTCCACCTCATCTGATTAGCCATCAGGGCATAACACCATGTTAGTGATAACGATTATCACTTCAACCCTCTGTCAGCAGGGGCATTCGGCTAAACCGCCCTTTTTGTCTACTTTTATTAAGCATAGACCCTGTGGCAGGATGCAGGCAGGATGGATTTAATTGTTCAATACTTTGAAAATTAATGGATTATCTGTTGGAGAAAACAGCGAAGAGAGGAAAAGTAAAATATGTATCGGAAATGCCTATTTTTGAGATAGCTTTTGTTCTGGAAGTGTCTAAAACAATAAAAGGCCCTCAAGGCCTCTGATTATTATTGGTGAAATGAAACGCTAAAACCCTGCTCACGCCAGTGGTCGAGCTGTTCCTGCTGACGCGGTGTTAGCGTTTTTCCCGTCCAGACGAAGATTTTTTGCCCCGGGAAAAGTTCAGGACGCGGGGAATCAATCGGGTCCGCCAGCACGTCAATGTGCCAGCCTTGCTGCGCCAGCCGCGCGGCTTCAAGCCAAAGATGAGTACGGTCATCGCATTCCCAGCCGATAAGCAACGCATCTTTACCCGCTTTCTTGCGCGACTCCGCCAGGCTTAGAACCGCGAATTCAATCAGGACGCCGTCAAGCATGCTCGCCATGTGGCGTACAGTATTTTGATCCTGATTCATTCGCTGGCGGACGGGGGAAATGATGTTATCAATCAGCGCATCCATGGCATGCTCCCGGCGGAACTCACCGATTTTGGCGCGCAGCTTTGCCGGGCTGGCATAACGCAGAACGGTCATCATCTCTTCCTGGAACGAGACCCAGTTACCCTGAGTCAGGACTTCTTTATTTTCCAGCAAGGCTTTTACTTTTCCGACCGAAACGCCGCTTTTCATCAGGCGTTTGATCTCTTCAATACGCAGGATATCTTCATCGTCAAACTGACGATGACCCCCTTCGCTGCGCTGCGGCTTCAACAATCCATAACGTCGCTGCCAGGCACGCAGCGTAACGGGGTTGATACCGCATCGTTCGGCCACTTCGCCGATACTGTAATAGGCCATTAACTCCCTCACGCTCAGAACTTCCATACCTAACTACACCAACCTTATCAGATTGTACAAACCATTTGTATAACTAAGACCGCATTTTGCTCAGGTGAAAGGGGTCGTTCTCCCTTCACCTGTTAATACATTGTTGTCTAAAGTTTGCTTCTCGTACAGCTAAGTCTGCCGAATTTTGTACAGCTTTATCAAAAATCGAATTTCTTCTCCGGCCATGCAATCGCCGGAATTCCGCCATGCCGGGGGCTTGCAAACAGATGGCCCTGGAACTGGGAAATGCCCGCAGATTCCAGCCACATCCACTCTTCTGCCTTCTCCACGCCGACCGCGCAGAACTGAATTTCAAGCGAGGAACAGCATTTGATAATCGCCTGAATGATGGCCTGTCGAGGGCCACTTTTATGCACGTTCGCGACGAGATCGCGATTAATCTTAATTCTGTCGGGCTGGAATTGGGCCAGTAGCTGTAGTCCCGCAAAGCCGGCACCAAAGTGATCGATCGTCACGCTGATGCCTGCACTTTTTAGCTGTCTGACCGAATCCGTGAATTCATCAAAACGGGAAATGGCTTCGCTCTCGGTGAATTCCACCACAATTTGCTCAGGGACAAAACCGTTTGCTTCAATTGCGGTGAGCAAGAAATCAACGGCATTAGGAATGTTAACCAGCGTCATAGGCAGCAGGTTGAGGGATAACGTCTGGTTCTGCAACCCGAGTGCACTGGCCATTGAGAGTGCTACCTGCTTGCTGTGCAAATCAGAGGTATACACGTCGTCATGCGGCAGATTGGCGAAGTAGATCCCCGGAGCGCCGCCGTCAGGCGTGCGGAGAAGCGCCTCCCAGGAGACAACCTGCTGCATAAACGGATCGACTATCGGCTGGAAAGCAAAGCTGCAATCCGCTCCTTTCGCGACTACCTCGGGTTGCGCTGACAAGCGTGTTTCTTCGCGAACGAACTCCCAGGAATCCGCAGGCGGCAGTTCAAAATAGTTCGCTTTTTCCGTGGCCTCGACAAAGGTACGGAAAAACTGCAGCGGACGGTCATTGTAAGTCAGCTGATAGCGTGTCGTTCCCTTGTTCAGCACCTGTTGCAGCACCTCATTCCTGTCGAACTGGCGCAAATCAAAAAGCTCCATCCCCACCTTGCCAAAACGCCGGACGGGGCCGTGATCGCGCATCAGCTCGACTACGTTATGGTGTCGCGGGTCGTTGCAGATCTCCTCATAAATAGCAGAAACATGCTCCACTGGCCCCTCAAGCAATTGAAAAAAATGTGTGCCGTTAAACAGCAAGATCCCCGTGACGTTGGCTTGCCGGTTTTTATTATTTGCAGCAGCGACCATAGCTTCCAGTGCTTTCACTGGAACGTCCTCGCAGATATGACTGCGGTAAATGATGGTTGTAAGCATGCGATTCCTGGGGGTTAAGGGTTTTGACCACAAAAACATGTGGAGAGACTTCTCTTATAGCACATTAATTGCCTCACAAATAATTTACATCTCAATCATTTACGCCCGTTAATGGCACTCTCACAAGTGTTGTACAACTTAACAGCGGCCGTGCGTTTTGTACAATATATTCTGTAGCATTACCGTTTCATGAACAACAAACAAGCAATTGAAAAATAGAGCATTTATAAAATATATCCTGATTTTATTAAAAAATTGTACATTTTTAATGTACAGATTTGGAAAAAGTGTATACCTTAAATGTAACGTTACTGATTACAAAATTTTACAGGAGCGAAACATGCAGCAGAAAGGTTACGTCGCAGATTCCGCAGCAGCGATCGCACAGTACTTCGAAAAAGCCACGCTTCCCACCCAACAGGAAACGCTGGGTCAGGTCGTTGTTGAGATCCTTAGCGACGGGCGAAATCTCAATCGCAAATCGCTCTGTACCAAACTGTTAAGTCGCCTTGAAAGGGCCGAGGGCCCCGAAGAGGAACAGCATTACCATATGCTGCTTGGTTTGCTCTTCGAACGATAACGTGATGAACCGCAGTGACGCAGACAAACTGACCGATCAGCTGATTGGCGAAGCCGTTCTTTCTCTTTTGAGAGAGCGTGGCCCCGTTACAACTGAAGCTCTGGTTCAGCGTCTGCGGCAGATGAAAACACATGAAAAGAATCCCCGGCGGCGGGAGACACTGGCGAAGGCGATTGCCGATATCGGATCAAAAAGCCTCGGATTAAAACGTCGCAGAACCGCGCAAGGACGAATAAGCAGAGAGGGACCTCTCAATGATAACAGAGGCAATGTTGTGTCATTGTTTGGAAAGGGAAAGCCGTCCGATCCCAAAAAAATACATTGACTGCATTTTAACAGCTACGGTGAGAACAAATGAGACAAAATATTCAGCTTCAACCCGAATACCACTCTGCTTTTTTAGACAGTGCGCTGGCGGAATATTTCCGTCACGCAGGCGATCGTTTTGCTGAAGAGTCCGCTATTTTTTCTACTGCAGTACGCTGTGTTCTGGCCTCCGAAGGTCATATTTCCAATAAAGCCATCATCCTCTGGCTCATTCAAACGCTGGAAGCCACTCACGACGTAGTTCAGGCGGATGTGATTCGCAAGACGCTGGAAATCGTGGTGGGCTACACCATGGATGACGTTTAAACGCCCTGCCATTCAGCGATCGTGTCATCGTCAGAATTGTCGAACAGGCTGACGATGACACCCCCCTCTCTTCATAACCCCCTGTAAAGAAGCATTATAAAGATGGCATGGTTTCTGCTTACTCCCTGTTACGAGACTGGGCTTACCAGTCATTTTGCTTCATTTCTTAACAGGTCTGTTATTGATGAAAAAGATCGCCAGCGTCTGCCCGTACTGCGGAGCAGGCTGTAAATTGAACCTTGTCGTTGAAAATAACCGTATCATCCGTGCCGAAGCGGCAGAGGGGGCCACAAACCAGGGCACCTTATGTCTGAAAGGATTTTACGGCTGGGATTTCCTTAACGATACCCGCCTGCTCACCCCACGCCTGACCCAGCCGATGATCCGCTACCGCAAGGGAGAGACATTCACTCCCGTGACCTGGGAAGAGGCTATCCGCTACACCGCCCGGAAGCTCAGCAGCATTAAAGCCCAGTTCGGCCCGCGTTCGATTATGACCACCGGGTCGTCGCGCGGAACCGGGAATGAAACCAACTACGTGATGCAAAAATTTGCCCGCGCGGTGCTGCACACCAACAACGTCGACTGCTGCGCGCGCGTTTGTCACGGTCCTTCCGTCGCCGGACTTCAGGAGACCCTCGGCAACGGTGCAATGAGCAACTCTATCAACGATATTGAACACTCCAAATGCCTGCTTGTATTTGGCTATAACTGCGCAGACTCCCACCCTATCGTCGCCCGGCGCGTGCTAAAAGCCCGTGAAAACGGCGCGAAAATCATCGTCTGCGACCCGCGCCGCATCGAAACGGCGCGCATTGCCGATCAGCATCTGCAATTGAAGAACGGTAGCAACATGGCGCTGGTGAACGCCTTTGGCTATGTGCTTCTGGAAGAAGAGCTGTACGACAAGAACTACGTCGCGCGGTTTACCGAAGGACTTGAGGCCTATCGGCAGACGGTGAAAGAGTATGCCCCAGAGCGCGTAGAACACCTCACCGGCATCCCCGCCCGCGACGTTCGTCAGGCAATGCGCACCTTCGCGGCGGCCCCTTCCGCCACCGTAATGTGGGGAATGGGCGTGACCCAGTTTGGCCAGGCCGTCGATGTCGTCAAAGGGCTTTCCAGCCTGGCACTGCTGACCGGCAACCTCGGCCGCCCTGCCGTCGGTGTCGGTCCCGTCCGCGGGCAAAACAATGTTCAGGGCGCCTGCGATATGGGCGTTCTGCCGAATATGTTCCCCGGCTATCAGGATGTGACCGATCCGGCTGTCCGGCAGAAGTTCGCCGATGCCTGGCGGATCGACGTGAATAACATGGACGATCGCGTTGGGACGCGCATTACCGAAGTGCCTCACCTTGCGCTGGAAGGCAAGGTCAAAGCCTATTACATCATGGGGGAAGATCCGCTGCAGACGGAAGCCGATCTCGGCCTGGTGCGTAGCGGTTTCGAGGCGCTTGACTTCGTGGTGGTTCAGGACATCTTTATGACCAAAACGGCGGAAGTGGCGGACGTTCTGCTCCCTGCCACCTCATGGGGCGAACACGGCGGCGTTTTTACCTGCGCCGACCGGGGTTTCCAGCGTTTTGGCCAGGCTATTGAGGCCAAAGGCAACGTGAAGCGCGACTGGGAGATCATCAGCCTGCTCGCCACCGAGATGGGCTATCCGATGCATTACGACGATAACCAGCAGATCTGGGATGAAATGCGCGAGCTGTGCCCGCTCTTCTACGGCGTGACGTATGAAAAAATGGGCGAGATGGGCCACGTGCAGTGGCCGTGCCCGACGCTCGATCACCCCGGCACGCCGTACCTCTACAAAGATAATCAGTTCGATACCCCGAGCGGTAAAGGGCAGCTCTTTGCCGCACCGTGGCGCGCGCCGGCCGAGACGCCCGATGATGATTATCCGCTGGTACTCTGCACGGTACGCGAAGTTGGGCACTACTCCTGCCGCTCGATGACGGGTAACTGTGCCGCGCTGCAAAGCCTCGCCGATGAGCCGGGACGGGTGCAGGTGAATCCTGCCGATGCGGACAGACTAGGTATTAGCGACGGTCAACTGGTCTGGGTACGTTCGCGCCGGGGTAAAGTGATCACCCGCGCCAGCATTAGCGAGCGCATCAACGCCGGGGCGGTCTATATGACCTATCAATGGTGGATCGGGGCCTGCAACGAGCTGACGCAGGATAATCTCGACCCCGTCTCGAAAACCCCGGAAACGAAGTACTGCGCGGTGCAGCTGGAGGCGATTGAGGATCAGCGCTGGGCGGAGGACTATGCGGCGTCGGCGTATCAGTCCATGAAGTCGCGGCTGATGAGCGCGGCGAAAGTCTGAGGAACAGCGTAAATAGCATCAGGTTTACCCGGCACCAGGATGATCATCTTTTTGGCCGGGTAATTCCCTAATGAAACAGATCTAATGCATCACGAAACAAATTGGGGTTACAGCGCTTTTCAAGCAAGCGGTTCAGGAGCTCCAGCAACTCATGCTCACTGCTCAGGTTAAACTTATGCATAACCGCATACTTATGGGCATAGATCGTCTTTGGCGTAAGCATCATCTCCCTGGCTATGTTTTTGACGGATTCCCCCTTGAAAAGACCGGCCATAATATTGAGCTCACGCTGTGATAACGTTTTATGCTTACAGCTTAAACAGGCTTTTGAAAGGACAGGGATAACAGGCGCACTGTATGCACTCCAGGCCTGGCGCAATACCCTCTTCAACAGATAGAGTGACGCTGAGCGCGACACAAAAAAGGTCTGCTGAATGCAGAGCGGTAAAAACGATGACGATGGCTCTTCCGCTTCGATAATACCAATTATGACGCATTTACGCGCGCATTTTAATTCCGGGAAACAGGTATAATGTTCGCCCTTGCTGAACGCATAAACGATTATTCCCGCCCGAGCAATATTCTCCACATCATAGCCATTGAGAAAATTGACTTTTTTTGTACATTCATTGTTAAAAAAATCTTCAACAAATGACCTGAGGCTATGGTGATATAAAAAATCATCTTCTTTAATTAAAACATTTATCATTTATCAGACCGAGACATAATCGACATTCAACTTTTTTTCAGGCCAAAGAAATCCCTGCATTAAATTGCATCCAGTATTCTGAGCCAAAGAAAACAGTTCGTTATTTTCGATGCCTTCAATAAGCACCTGATCTACCATCATAGCGCAGTAGGCTATCATTGATTGTAAGGCCCGGGGTGTCAATCTGTTTTCCCACAGGCTATTTTTATCTACTTTAACACCATCAAATATGCAAATACGTTCACCCAGCGACGCTAAATGCTCACTTCTAACATCATCCAACCATATCTTTGCACCTGTTTTTTTTATTCTCTGATGCATTATATCAAAACTCTCTCGCTCTTCATTTGTTAGCAAAATAAAATTGCACGGATCTTGTACCTCAATAACGATACCAGAACGCAGGCTGGGCAATATTTCACTGAGCAATTCTGATTGGCATAATAATCTTGCGGGGACGTTAATAAAATAGTCACCCTCCTCTTCACACAGAGGAATTATACGCAACTGCCAGCGCAGCAAACGAGAGCTTGCACTTAAAGACATCTTTTCAAAAAACGTTTCGCAATCAATTCCCTGACGTAAGGTACTTAGCATCTCCCAAGCCTTTATCTTCTTTTCCTGTGAAGAATAGATAGGCTGGAACCGAACACCGCATATAGCATGCTCAAGCATGGAATTAATCAACATGGATGTCTCAAACTTATTATTTTAAAAAAGATATTTCAGCCGTTACTGATAAGTAAAATCTACATTCATTACTGCCTGGAATGTTCCGGCAGTGGAATTTCCTTGTGGCGTAAACATTCTCGCTGACAACGGGAATGTCGAACTGCGCGTGCTGCTGTCGACATTCACCTGCATTGTGCTGTTCACGCTATATGCTGTCGCATGATCCCTGCTGGCAATACGTAATGCCACATTGTTGCTGGTCCCGCTGTTTTTCCACGCCGTGCGATCTTGCGTATCTGCATTACCGGTAAATTTGGCCGTTACGCTGCTGGTGCCTGTGGGACAATTTTGCACCAGCAGATCAAAGTCAGACCAGACGCCACCGTCACCGGCATTGATGAGATTTTGCTTTGTATCTTCCCCCAGATTGACCACTTTAGAAACGGTGCCCGTGTCAACGACACACGGGCTGGCAATGACCTGGCCAGTAACAATGATAGTGGTATCAGCGCAGGTAATTAAAGGGGCTGAACTCAGGAGGAAGGCAAATAAAAAGAGTTTATTATTCATATGATCTAGTCTTTATTGATAACTCATTGTAATAACTATCGCCGTATTAATTGAACCAGGCGTTGTATTACCATGAAGAGAATATGCGCCAACTTTAAACGCCATCGATGCTGTACGGTCACTCTGGACAGTTTTAAAGACTGTAGTGCCAGGACCTAAATAATCACCAGTTACGCCATCATACAAAACAACAGAGGCATTCCCTGCCGTACCTGAATTCTCATAAAGGTTAGGTGAGTCGTGGGATGCAAGACCACCAATATCTGCTCTGACAGTACTTGTGCCTGTTGGGCAGTTTGTGACTGTCAATGTAAACGGCACTGCAGTAAATGATGAGCCAGGAGCTGCGAGTGCTGTTGCCTGAATATTACCTAAATCAACATAAAGGCTGTTTGCTCCTCCGTTGACAATACAGGGTGACGCCACGATATTACCAGTCACGTTAATATTTACCGCATCTGCTGAATAAGACAAAATCGGTATCATTGCGGACAAGCTCAGGACTAAACATTTAATATTCACATTTATCCCCTTATTGATAGGTAATGTTCAACGTTGCTGTTGCATTTGCTGTTCCGGGTAAAACAGCTGATTTAGTCTGATAATAACGTGCCACGATTGGGAATGACTCCAACCCACCGCCAGATTGCTTAAGGAAAACAGTATTATTAAGATTGAGAGGTGTACCTCCATATAATATTTGCACCCCGACACCTTGCGCTACTCCCGGCCCCCCTTGACCCGATAAGGCTAAAACACTTGTATTGACCACATCAGGATTTTGCTGTCCACTCAAAGAAATATTGATATTTGCTCCAGGATTGCACGTTAGTCCGAGAGTCTGGGTAACCTGAGCATTGGCTGGCGTAGTACCTACTGTTGAACCAAAGCTTGTCGCGGGGATATTACCTATTGGGAAACTCAGCGATCCCGAAGAAGTACTACAAGCAAGTGTTGTAATGCTCCCTCCAGTAATATTCCATGTCGCGATGAAAAATTGGTTCGAAATAGATACGTTAGCAATTTGTCCACTGCGAAGTGCACCGGATACAGCGGGAGCGGTTGTCCTTACCAACTCAACTTTATACATATAAGACGCACTATAGCTGCCAATAGTGAACGACATTGGAAAGTAGTGGTGGAAACCGCCGCCTGTATCATTTTCTGAAACACGCACACCATAGCCACTCACGCCTATATCATAGAGGCTGTTCCCCAGAGAACTACCGCTCATCGCTTCCTGGTAAGTATTCGCAGAATCAGTACATGAGTAATTCACATTGTAAATACCCGATTGTGCAGCAACAACCGTTCCCGGCGCCACATCGCGCTGCGCAGTAATGTTACTAAAATTTAAATTAAAGTTTTGCGCAGAGATATTGTTTGTGCAGCCAGCAAAGCTTTCTACGGATATTAACGTCAAAATCAACAGCAAAAAAATTTTAAGCAGATTCATTTTGTTTCCTATCGACAAACAGTACTGACAACCGCAATGTTATTTTTAACATCGGAAGGTTTTAAAACGTATGAGGCTTTACACTGCTTATCACTACCCTCACCCCATTGCGCGATAAGGTCGACCTTCTCGCCTAAGCCTGTGAGATAAACCTGCCCATTATCGCCGACAATAAAGCCGCTATTTTTAATACCACCCACGCTGACAATCGCCCCAAAGGGAATGGGCTGTCCGTTACCGCGCAATAACGTAAACAATGCACGCTGACCAACGTTGGCAGTATATTCAGCGCGAACAATAGCTCCGCGAGTCGGCACAACGGTCCGGGTCGTGAGATCCAGTTCTACATCATCGGACATACTTTCTGGGTCGATTACGATATCGTTTTTACGGTAGACGTTGACGTTATTTACCGTTGTATATCCCCGATAGTCCGTTTTCGCGCCCGTTTGGTTTCGCACCGTCAGACCTTTCGCCCCAGGCACTTTAACCAGGACGTTCGTTTCACCCAGCGGTTGCGATAACGTCACACCGTCAGCATGCGCGATGACGCCACCCTGAATACCATAGTTCAGACGCTCATTATTCTGGTCGTAGCTGTACCCTGCCGTCACCTCACCATAGGTACCCTTGTAATCACCGTTTACGTTGCCGCTGTATCCGACATTATCGCTGCCATAGCCCTGCTGAACGTTCCAGTTCAGGGCATTGTTTTCCAGAGCGGTGCCGTTGATGCCAACCGTATGGGTCGTTCCGCTATTTTTACTGTTATTGACGCTGTAGTTTGCCCACGTCTGCGGCAGGAATTTATCCAGCGGCACGCTGATGTTAAATGCCACCATCCGATCTTTGTCATAGCTCGTAGGGTTACCGTATGTACCAGGCGTCCCGTTACGCGTTGAGGTATACGTCAAACCGTAGCTGATGCCGTTCCAGAAATTGTTATACCCCAGACTCCAGGACTCCATCGCTCGCCCGGAGTTCCAGTAATCTTCGCGAACGGCGCTGGCCATAATCGAGCCTAATGACCCACCCAGAGACTGGTTCATAGTCAGCTCCATACGGTTGCGACGCCGGTTCTGCATCACACCCGTATCGCCATAGGAATCAAGCACTTCCTGCATACCGTAAAAGCCTTTGGTCGAATAGCGGTAGCCTGCAATAGCAAAGTTAGTGCCTGTTTCGACAAAGTTTTTACTGTAGCGCGCGCGCCAGGACTGGCCGCTATCGCTCGGCAGATTTTGCGGGCTAGACCATGCCTGAATGACGTCGACAGAAACTGCGCCGAGGTCACCCATATTCTTGCCCATACCGGCAGCGATCGACTGGTAGTGACTCGACGTTTGACCACCGCCGTACGCCGTTAAGCCATACGGTAAGCCATAGATGCCCGTAATTTGCGCAAACGGTGTCTTGTCTACGCTACCGTTATAGGAACGATATTGCCCACCCGTGACGGCGTACTTAAATCGCCCTTCTCGCTGCAGTACGGGCAGTGAGGCATAAGGGACGGTGAATTGTTGAATGCTACCGTCAGCCTCTTTAATTGTTACCTGCAGATCGCCTGCCCCCCCGGTCGGATACATATCCGTGATCTCGAAGGCGCCAGGCGCAACGTAGGTCTGGTAAATCTCATACCCATTCTGACGAACAATGACCTGCGCATTGGTACGCGCGATACCACGCACGACGGGTGCGTACCCTTTGAGGGAGTCGGGTTGCATATCATCATCGGAGGCCAGCTGCGCACCGCGGAACGGCATACTGTCGAAAACATCAGCAGGCGCAGTGCTGTCCCCGAGGGTCATCTGCGCTTTTAACGGAACGATCGCGCGCTGGGCGTAGGTGTAAACGCTGTCCCATTTGTCCTTGCCATCTTCATCACGTGACCAGGTCGTGTAGTTGCGCAGACGCCATGGCCCGATATTGATTCCCGGACGCAAATTAGCGTACTGCGTGTTGCTGATATCACTGCTCCCGTTGCGCGAGCGGTTGTTGGCGCCACTCAGGCTGTAGTTGAGCAGCACAGCCGTGATTCCTTCATCCCACTGTTCTGGTGGAACGTATCCACGCGCCTGACGAGAAATGGCCGCCTGCGGGATGCTGATAAGCAGACGCTGTGCGCCAAACTGGAATTCAGTGGATCCGGAAGGTATCGCGTGCAGGTTTGCACAACGTTCGTTGTTCACCGCAAGCGCCGGAAAAAGCTCGGTTTTTACGCCCCACTCTTTAAGCTGCTCCACGGTCAGACAAGGTTCTAATTTCCCCTCATCATTGGGAGCACCAGAGGTTTTGAATTCGATATCGCGCGTATCAACAAGTTCGTTATCCAGCATCACATCGACGTGATAAGTTCCCGGCGCCTGCGAGCCCGCTTCAAACGCAGCGAGATCGGCTTTACCTCCATTTTGCGGATTATCGAGCTCAACCAGGTCCGGGTTGAAGTAATCACGCGCCATGGCATTCTGCATTGAGCCAGCAAGGGCAAATGCAATCAGTAAAGCCAATCGCGCAGGTTTAAAATTTTTATATTCCCTTACTATCATCATTCACGTCACCTTGGAAACGACATTCCAAAACCAATTATTTTCACAAGCTTGCGCTTTGCACGTCACTCACCGCTCCATAATCATTAATGACTTTATAATTAACAGAGGTTGAGTTAGCGCCAGCAGGCAGCGTTAAATTCATTGATTCCCCAGGAAGTACATACGAAACATTTTCAATTTTTTTACCGCCCAGACTGATTTCATTAAAGTTAATGACATAGCTGGTTGGGTTGGTAACCTGAAGTTGATTACCATTTCGACGCCAGGTTAACTGATGACTCAACTCCTGCGGCTGCTGAGACTTTAAGCCTGCAGGACGGTATATCAGCTTAATGCGCGTTTTAATCGCTATTTGCAGCGTATTATCTTTTTTGGGCGCTGACGGTATCGCTTTAATATTCAGCCAGTAGAGACTTTCCTTATCCTGCGGCAAGTTGCCGGTCACCACGACACGCTCAATGTTTTGCTGACCGCCATCGAGTCGATACAACGGAGGGGTAATAATAAAAGGAGCTTTCTCAGCGCCACCATTTAATGTCTCAACCCATGACTGAATAAGATACGGCGTCTTATCCGGGTTGTTAACATCAATGGAAGCTTCTTTTTTATTGCCATCATAGACGACACGCGTTCCGCCAATAATAACACCCGCATTGGCGGCGGACACGCTTGCTGAAATCACTGCGCAGGCAATTAAAGTTTTGCTAAGAAAATTCATTTTACACCTCGATAAAAAAGGGCCGTATACCGGCCCTCATATATTTTTCCGGTCAGGAAGATTACTGGTAGCTAACGGAGAAGTTCGCTACACCGTTTGCTGGACCTACGCCAACAGTTGCAGACGTTGCTTCGTACTGAGCAAAGAAGTCCAGCGTGTTTGGTACAGTTTCAGCCAGGCTGTAAACGTGGGAGTTAACGCCCGCCAGCGGCAGGTCCTGGCTGTCAGCCGTCATCAGGTTAATAGCAACGCCCGTTGCGCCACCGGTTACAGCCAGCAGGTTGGAGTTTGCTGGGTCCGCAGAGCCGTCAAACTTGATGGTTGCGCCTGTTACGGTTGCCGGGCAGTCGGTCAGCACGATTGAGAATTTAGTCGCAGCAGTTTTATCGCCAGCAGCGGTAAATTCAGATTTGCTGTAACGGCCCAGATCAACGGTCTGGTTTACAGAACCCGCGTCAACGGTGCACGCTGCATCGATGATTTCACCGGTGAAATTGACGGTACCAGCAGAAGCGAATGCATTAGACATGGTCAGAGCAGCAGTCGCAGCGAAAGCAGCAGCAATAATATTCTTTTTCATGATTTGATTTCCTTAATAACTTTATAAATTACCGAAATTTAGGCAGCAACATCCAGATGGATTTAGGCCATTTATTTTTTGCGCCAGATATCTCATTTCCAACGTGCAGTAAGCAGAACGCAAAGATATTTATTCGATAACTTTGTTTTCACCCTCTCACTTGCTGAAGCGAAATTTACAGAAGTTTAATTTTTTCGACAATTGATTTTTAGCCCAACAGTAGACTTTAATCTTAACTATTCTTTAACACGTAAAATTTGTTTAATTGGGCCATTTCAAATTATTAAATATTTGTTAATGGTCGAGTCCATTATGAAATCAACCTATTATTTATTTATACTCCCCTCGGATAGATAATCTCTGACGCATCTTTTGACAAACATAAAGAGCGTCTGGAGGGATTAATATGAATACTAAAATGTCAACGGGAGAAATCACTGAGGTTACTCGTGCGCATGCATTTAAGCCCGTTGATGATATCAATAAAATTATTGAACAAATCGCTCCCTTTGCCACGCGTTTTAATGCGAATAAAGGCGAAGTCCTGCGCTATCATTCCGGTAAAAAAAGAACCTGTTACATACTTCATCAAGGTGGTGTCACGCTGAACCGTCGAGGGGATGGTATGGTGCTTAACTCTGAACAAGCGACTTTCATTATGGGTATCAGTAATCAGTTCTCACAGACCGAAAACCTGTACGTCAGAGTGAATGAAAATGCTGTGATGAGCCGCCTTTCTCTGGAACGTTTCAATCTGCTGATCGAGAGTTTTGGACTGTGGGAGAGTTTGTGCAAATTAGTGATTTACACCGCTTCTCGCGTTTACGAGCACTGCACATTGATCTCACAAATGTCCTCATATGAGATAATCCGGTTCCAGTTGCTTGAACTGATGAACGAATCGGAGCGTATCCGCAGCAATATTACCGCAGCGAATTACATCCAAAGCAGAACCTACCTGTCTCGGAGCGGCATAATGCGGATCCTTGCAGAACTTCGGGATGCGGGATGCGTTGAACTTAAACGCGGTATCCTGATTTCTATCAATCACTTACCTTTGAAATACTGAACAAAACTGGCGCTTAGGGAGACTCGGCAGGATCCACGCTATACTGAACCCCATGACTACTGGAAGGTTTGACGGACAGGCGCGCGTATGCTCGATGAGTTCTCCACAAAATGGGTATGTGATCCTTCATCAGCGACAAATTTGCTGATCGATTATCTTCAACACGGTTCAGATTTAAAAAAAGTGCTGCCACGCCGTCGATTAAATTTTGTGGTTGGCAATGAGCGTCTCTGTTATGTATTGCTCAAAGGACGTGTCATGATACACCGTAGCAACCACGATTTAGCGATGGCTACGGTTCAAGGGCCCGCGGTGATCGGCCTCAGCAATTTGCATCAGACCCAGATGCGCGGCTATATCAAGACATTCAATAACTGTGACATCGTCATCCTTAAAATGGATTTTGTTAATGAGACGGTTAAGCGTCATAACCTTTGGGAGCCCCTGGCATATCATCTGATGAGCCTGGCAGGTAAGCTCTTTCACAGTTATGAAGATTTAACGGGCCCTTCCGCTTATGATATTGTCATCGCCCAACTTTATGCGCTCTCAAACGAAGAACCCTCGTTCAGGCTCAGTGTCACTGCTGAAAGCTATATCAGAGATAAAACCCACCTGTCCCGGAGTGGCGTGATGCGTATACTCTCGGCATTAAAAGAAGGGGGCTATATCGACATGCAAAGAGGTGTGTTACTTAATATTAATAAGTTGCCTGAAAAATTTTGATTGAGCATTGCCAGGTTATACATAATCGTTTTCCAGGAAGTCGCGAAGCTGGTTGGGTTGGCTCTTTTTCTCCATCAACCTTCTCAGCAATACGATCAGCTCGTAATCGCTGCGCAGATTAAATTTTTGCATCATCATATATTTATGGGTAAAGACCGTTTTCTCGCTCATCTCCAGCGCGTGCGCGATCTGCACAACCGACAGCCCTCTGTAAAAATTCACCATAATGCGAATTTGTTGCCGGGATAAACCTTTATGCTGGCAGTCGAAACAGCTCCTTTTAGTCCACTTGTAACCCGGTAGTTGTGTCCTGAACCACGCGAGAAACAGTTCACCACTGATACGATCAAGCGATGCACGGCGAGAGAGAAAAATGATGTCCTGAAAGCAGGAGGGCGACGCGGAAAATCGCAGTTCGTCGTCGACGAAGCCTATCACAATCCCTTTTTTCCGGGCCAGTAACTCGGGAAAACAGGTCAGTGTTTCACCCTGACACAATGACAGAACAATAATATCGGCCTGACTGACGTTTTCATGGGTCAGGTCAAGATTAAAGGTGATGACGCGATTAAAGTTTTGCTTAAAAAAATTCTCTAAAAAGTTCTGTAGCCCAGCCTGAAAAAACAGATCCGTTTCCTGAATCAGGATATTTAACATAGTTCCTACCAACGTCTTTAATAGATACGTATCACTGTCATTTAGTTGTACTGCATGGTCATCACAACAACGGCACTGATGCTTCCGGGCGTAACACCGCCTGAAGCGGATTTGACCCAGGCCTGCATGGGCATCGTGGCAGTGCTGTCTGCCGCAATAGCCTTTGTGATACTGGAGACCGTTCCTTTGAGCGAGCCGGTCGCGGCGTCACTCATCGCGACGGCAACGCCAGTGGCCGTTCCGCTGTTCATGTAGTAGTCCGCGCCTGCTGCGGGATCCGGGTTACCTGCGAACGTCACCGTGACGCTGCGGGTTCCCAGCGGACAGCTTGTAAAGAGCAGATTGAACGCAACCGGATCGGACGTGGATCCTGGCGTCGCCATATTGGAAGCCTGAATATTGCCGAGGTTAATATCCAGATTCGTATTCCCGCCATTAAATATGCAGGGCGATGCCACGATATTCCCCGTTACGCCGATATTGACCGCATCGGCGGAAAACACCTTCCAGCTCAACAGGGCAAGCAGGAGCGTTTTTTTGTGCGCTATTTTCATCTTCTCACCTGCTACTGGTAGGTTATATTAAGCGTGGCCGAGGCGTTGGCCGTTCCTGACTCAACGGTCCCCAGCGTTTGATAATAACGGGCCGTTAACGGGAGCGTTTCGACTCCACCCGCGGACTGTTTTAAGAGCAGGCGACTGTTCATGGCCAGCGGCGTACCGTTATAGATGAGCTGAACGCCCACCCCTTTTGCCGTTCCTGGATTACCCTGCCCCGTCAGGGCCATCACGCTGGTATTGCCGCTATCCGGATTTTGAATGCCGCTCAACGTGACGTTTATATTGGTCCCGGCGCTGCAGTTTAATCCGAGGTTCTGCGTATTTTGCGCGCCTGCCGGCGACGTTCCCACACCGCCAGTAAAGGAAGAGGCGGGTATATTTCCAATGGCGAAGGTTAATTGTGGCGTATTAATCGTACACGTCAGGGCATTGATCGTGCCGCTGGTCAACTGCGTTGTCAGGCCATCGCGATAAATAGCGTCGCTGCCCTGAAGGGTTACCACGCCGATGACGCCGGGCGTGAGCGCCCCGGATGAAACCGGCCCGGTCACCACCAGTTCAATTTTTCCGCCATACCAGTCGACGTAGGAGGTTTGCGCGTTGTATGAGAAGGTATTGCTCGGGTTATCAAAATAGTTGTTCGATGAAAATCGAATCCCAATCCCGCTGACGTTGGTATTGTAAACATGATTCCCATAGGTGCTGAGCGTGGCGCCGTTATACCGCATGCTAAAACCCAGCATTAATGGATTGCTGCAGCCGGTCAGATAGGACCCCGTATTTGACGCCGCACCGGAGAATATCACCGTTCCCACAGGCGCATCGCGCTGCACGTTGAGGGTGCCCACCGACAGCGAAGACGTTTGCGGCACGATCGTCGTGCACGTCCCGGCCCAGGCACCATTCCAGCCCGCCAATAAGCAGAGCAACAGCAAAAATTTCATCGTTTTCATCTTAATGTTCCCGACGGCAAAGGGCGTTAACGAGGGTGACGCCACCATAGGTGGCCTGTTTCGGCAGGGTGAAATCCGCGCGACACTGCTGGCCGGACTGATTTCCCCACGCCACGACCAGCGTCCCCTGCTCGCTCATGCCGGTTAAATAGACTTGTCCGCGATCGCCGACGATAAAACTACTGTGACCGTCTCCGGCGAGCGTCACCATCGCCCCAAATGGAACGAATCGACCGTCGTCCATCAGGGTCATCAGCACCTTGCGCCCCACTTTAGAGAGATAATCTGCCCTGACCACCGCGCCTCGCGTTGGCGTGACCGCGCGCGTATTGATTTCCAGTTCCACGTCGTCAGGCATATTTTCCGGATCGAGCGTGAGGTCGTTTTTGCGGTACACGGAGAGGTTGCTCACCACCGTATAGCCCCGGTAGTCCGTTCGCATACCGGACTGGTTTCGAATATCCACCCCGTGGGCGCCGGGTGCCTTAATCAGGGCATTGGTTTCCCCCAGTGGCTGGGAAAAGGTGATGCCGTCCGCGTGGGCCAGGATGCCCCCCTGCAGGCCGTAGTTCAGACGCTCGCTGTTCCTGTCGTAGCCATAGCCCGCCGTCACTTCGCCGTAGGTCCCTTTGTAATCCCCGTTCATGTTGCCGGTATATCCCACGCCGTCCGTGCCGTAGCCCTGCTGCACGTTCCAGTTAAGGGCGTTGTTTTCCAGGGCCACGCCGTTCATGCCCAGGCTGTGCGTAGTGCCGTTATTCTTGCTGGCGTTCATGCCATAGTTCGCCCACGTCTGCGGGAGGAATTTCTCCAGCGGCACGCTGACGTTAAATGCCAGAAGCTGGTCGTGGTCGTACGTTTTACTGCTCCCGGTGCCATACGAGGCTGCGCTGGCGTTTTTGCTGTATGTCCAGGTCACGCCATAGCTGATGTTATGCCAGTAGTTGTTATACCCGACGCTCCAGGACGCCATTGATTTGCCCGAATTCCAGTAGTCTTCCCGCGCGGCGCTGAGGGTCAGGGACCCCAAATCCCCGCCCAGCGTCTGGCTCATGGACAATTCGGCGCGGTTACGCCGCCTGTCCTGCAGCGCGGTACTGTCTCCCCAGGAGTCCAGCACTTCCTGCATTCCGTAGTAGCCGCTGGTCGAATAGCGATACCCCGCAATCGAAAAGTTTGTTCCGGTATCAATAAAGTTCTTGCTGTACCGCGCGCGCCAGGACTGGCCGCTGGTTTTGGCCGTGTTATCCGGCGTAGACCAGGCCTGGGTTACGTCGGTGGAGATCGCACCAAAATCCCCCATGTTTTTACCCACCCCAACGGCGAGCGACCGGTACTTGCCCGATCCCTGCACGCCGCCGTACAGCGTCAGGCCCTGCGGGAGACCATAAATACCGGTCAGTTGCCCGAAAGGCGTCTTTTCCACGCTGCTGTTATAGGCGCGATACTGGCCGCCCGTGATGGCATACTTCAGACGCCCTTCGCGTTGCAGCACCGGCAGAGAGGCGTAAGGCAGGGTGAAATGCTGTTCGCTTCCATCCGCTTCTTTGATTGTCACATCCAGATCCCCGGCACCGCCCGTCGGGTACATGTCTGTTATCTCGAACGCCCCAGGGGCGACGTAGCTCTGGTAGATCTGATAGCCATTCTGGCGCACCACCACTTGCGCATTCGTGCGCGCAATACCGCGAACCACGGGCGCGTAGCCTTTCAGGGAATCCGGCAGCATGTCATCGTCGGACGCCAGCTGGCCGCCGCGAAAAGGGATACTGTCAAACACGTCAGCCGGGGAGGAGCTGTCGCCGAGCGTCAGCTGCGCTTTCAGGGGAATAACGGCCCGCTGCGCATAGGTGTAAACGGTGTCCCATTTATCCTGACCCGACGCATCCCGGGACCAGGTGGTGTAGTTGCGCAGGCGCCACGGCCCAATGTTGATCCCCGGACGCAGGTTGGCATACTGGCTGTCCGTTCTGTCAGCCCCTCCGGTCTTCGCCCAGGAGTTGGCCCCGCTCAGGCTGTAATTGAGCATGGCGGCATTGATGCCCTCGTCCCACATTTCTGGTGGCACATAGCCACGCGCCGGTATATCAATAGCCGCCTGCGGAATACTGATAACCAGACGCTGCGCGTTGAACTGGAAATCCGTCGAGGCCAGTGGAATGGCCTTAAGATTGGCACAGTCGCTTTTCGCTGAGACCAGCTTTGGAAAGAGCGCTGTCTTAACGCCCCACTGTTTTAATTGTTCAATGCTCAGGCATGGCTGTAATACGTCATTTCCATCAGGCGTTTTTGCTGCGGCAAAGGTAATATCTCGGGTCTCCATGAGCTGATCGTCAAGAATAATATCAACATGGTACGTCCCCGGTGCCTGAGAGCCTGATTCAAATGCGGATAAATCGGCTTTCCCCATCCCTGGGTTATCCAGCTCGACCAGTTCGGTATTAAACGTTTCGCTGGCATAAAGCGTGGGAGAAGACCCCGTCATTGCCAGGGCGATGAGTGTCGCCAGGCGTCGAGGACGTACTTTATATTGCTGTATTTTCATTGCTGATAACCTGAGTAATGCGGGTATTACCGTTTGTCAAAATCACAAACTGGCTTGATGCAACGCGCCGGGGCTTCCATAATCGTTGATAACTTTAAACGTCAACGTATTTCCGCTGGTTCCATGAGGTAACGGGAACCGGGCCGACGCGCCAGGTAATACATACGAAACATCATCCAGCTTTTTTCCGCCCACAGATATTTCATTAAAATTGATGACATAAGGTGTCGGATTCGTAACCTGAATTTCATTCCCGTTGCGTTGCCACGTTAATTTTCCGGCCTGACCTTCAGGCGTTGACGCGTGAAGATTAGCCGGGCGATAAATCAACTTGATACGCGTTTTCACCGCAATTTGCAGTGCGTTAGCCTGTTTCGTTGCAGAAGGAATGGCTTTTATATTGAGCCAGAATAAACTTTCTTGTTCCTGAGGGAGTGAACCAGTCATAACAATGCGTTCGATATTTTTCTGGCCACCATCCAGTCGATAAAGCGGAGGCGTAATGATAAAAGGCGCTTTATCTGTTTTTCCCTCCGGCGCATCAATCCACGACTGAATTAAAAAGGGCGCGCTATCGGCATTGTCCACGCTAATGGTTGCTTCTTTTTTTGCACCGTCGAAAATAACGCGGGTGCCGCCAATAATGACCCCGGCATTGGCGATTGAAAATGTCAGCGGTAACGCTGCTGCGGCCAGACCGATTGTTGTGATAAAACGCATTGAATACCTCATAAAACAAAGGGGCCGGGTGGCCCCATACTGATTACTGCAAAAGACTTAGTTATAAATCACAGAGAAGTTAGCAACCGAGTTAGCCGGGCCCGCGGTCACTGATGCCGCAGTCGAAATATACTGGGCATAGAAGTTGAGCGTATTATCAGCGGTGCTGCTCAGCGCATAGGTATAGCTGTTGCTACCATGCAGCGGCAGATCGGCCTTATCCGCCGTCATCAGGTTGATGGCCACGCCCGTTGCTGCTCCCACAACGGAGGAATCAATCGCCAGCAGGCTTGCGTTGGTTGAATCTGGCGTGCCGTCAAAACGCACCTTCGCGGAGGTAACGGTCACCGGGCAGTTTTTCAGTACGATATTGAACTGCGTCGCTGCGGTTCGGGAACCCGTTGTCGGGAATTCCGTTTTGTAATAATCGCCGAGGACCACAACCTGATTCTGGGATGCCACATCCACATCGCAGGCATTATCCAAAATATTACCGTTAAAATTAACCGTACCTGCCGCCGCGAAAGCCTGAGTCATTGTCAATGCAGAGCCTGCCGCAAACATGGCAACAATAATTTTCTTTTTCATAAAGCCATTTCCTGTATTACTTTATTTATTACTGATATTCAGGCAAAACAGACGTTCCTCATTCTGCCATTCTTTTTTTAGAGGCCATCAGAAACAAAATATCACTCTCATCGTGTCGAGCGTTTCAGATGGGTGTTTCTGTCGACGAGTCAAAATTTATACAACTCTTTTGTGCGAGACAATCTATTTTCAGGTCTAGCTGTAGACTGGAGTTTAACAAAAAACAAACATTTAGATCGTTCACTTTATCGCCAGTCTACTTTTAGACTTTCGCCCTTTAACGATAAAATTCATAACGTTAAGATACTCAACCCTTCCGGTCTATTATTAGACTTCCGAGTATTATTCCCTGCTTCGCTGCTTTTTAAGATAATTCTCCACGCTGATTGAAAAACGATCGCATCTGTTGAAGTGAGGTATATTATGAACACGCGAATTGCAGCCGTATTAGACAATGAGAAATCGTCAGTGCTGGGATTAAAACCCTTAAGGCACATAGAGCGTATAATTGATAATGTCCTTCCTGGTGCAGAGAAAATCATTCTTTCGAAAAGCGAAGTCGTACAATATTACCGAAATGACGAACGCCAATGTTTTATGCTGTTACACGGCAGCGTGGCGCTGCACCGCCGCGGCGACGGCATTGTGTTAAATTCAGAATCAGCGCCTTTTATACTGGGTGTCAGCAGTCAGTTTTCATCGGAACATCTTTACGTTAGGGCGCTGGAGACATCCGAATTAGCAAGCGTACCGCTGGAAACGTTTAACAACGTGGTTGCACAGCACGATCTCTGGGAACACTTTTCTAAATTGCTGATCTACACGGCATCGCGGGTGTACGAGCACTGCGCGCAAATATCACAGATGTCCGCCTACGATATCATCCGCTTTCAGCTGGTTGAATTAATGCAGGAGCCTGAGGCAATTCGACAAAACATCACCGCAGCGGCTTACATTAAAAGCCGTACCTACCTTTCCCGCAGCGGAATTATGAGGATTCTGGCAGAACTGCGTACGGGGAAATACATCACCATGGACCGTGGCGTGCTGATAGAAGTTAACCATTTACCCCGGAAGTACTGAAAGCACAATAATATCTGGAGATAGCGCGAGAGAAGAGCGAAACTATAAGCATAAGATTATCTTCCAGGTTTACGGCTATGTCCTCTACAGATAAATCGTCTCGCGGCTCCCCTTACGCCCAGGAACTGATCGCGCATCTGAAGCCTTATTGCACCGTGCGTCGAACGGGCCGCGGTGAACGACTTAACCTTGAGGTTAACGGTCAGGGGCTCTGTTATTTAATCCTGGAGGGGACGATTGCCATCTACCGCAGCAGCGATAGCATGATGCTTTCTACCGCCCGCAGCCCTGCCCTGTTTGGTCTTGCTAACCTGACGGACATCTATTTCAATGATTACCTCGTCACGGTAAGCCCTTGCCTGATTGGCAGTATCCCTACTGAACAGGTGGCTGACATTATCAAAGAAAAAGGGCTATGGGGCCTGCTCTCCAGACAACTGATGTTTGTCTATAGCCGGCTTTATAACAACGTGATGCCGCAGGGCGCACCGACGGCGTATGAGATGATTCGCCAGCAGCTCATAAAGCTGATGGAGGAAGATGAAAGTTATCGCAGCAGCGTAACGGCGGAAAGGTATATTCGGGAGAAAACCCAGCTCTCCCGCAGCGGCGTGATGCGCATTCTGGCGGATTTAAAAACCGGCGGATTTATCGAAATGGAAGAAGGCAGGCTTATTAAAATCAACAAGCTTCCCGCTAAATACTGAATGTCAGACACAAAAAAGGCCGCACTCGCGGCCTGTTCAACATCACTCACTCAATGGACGTGAACGCCCAACCGCCAGGCAAAGTAGATCTCTTCTTTTAGTTCATTCGAAGAGAGCGCCAGCAGATCCGTGAACTCCAGCTCAAGCTGTTTCAGCTTTTTCAGGTACTGCGCCGGAGACAGGTTGCTCTTATCGCGACGTAAATATTCAATTGCCAGCTGTGTTGGGGTTATTTCAGTATCCATGATGTCCTCGCTTATGTACAAATCCTGACCAGTATATCACAACATGCTGGCTAGTTTTTGACCAAAGGCAATTCATCTGAAAACTTTACACGACCGCCGTCGTCAGACGCGACGAGCAGCACAGGCGGTCCTGCTCGTCGAGAATATCAATCTGCCACACCTGGTGGCGGCTGCCAGCGTGCAGCGCGCGGCAGATACCGCGCACGCGCCCACTGCGCACCGAGCGAATGTGGTTGGCATTCACCTCAAGCCCGACCACCTTCTGTTCGCCTTCGGTGCAGAGATATCCCGCGACGGAGCCCAGGGTTTCCGCCAGCACGACGGAAGCCCCGCCGTGCAACAGGCCAAACGGCTGATGGGTGCGACTATCGACAGGCATCGTCGCCTCCAGATCGTCTTCCCCAATGCGGGTGAACTGGATATCCAGCAGCCCCACCATATTCCCCTCGCCCATGGCGTTTAGCGCCTGCAGCGTGACGGCACGTTTCCAGATCATCCAATTATCTCCAGTAAAGCCTGTAATGGGTGGCGTACGCCGTTACCCTCAACCCGTTTCACCTGGCTGCGGCAGGAGTAGCCCGTCGCCAGGCAGCGGTTTCTTGGCAATCGCTGCATCGCCTGATGCCACGACAGCTCATAGATGCCGAGCGAGTTGGCGTGGTTTTTCACCTCGTGGCCGTAGGTGCCCGCCATGCCGCAGCAGCCCACGCTAACGCTCTCCAGCTTCGCGCCGAAACGCGCAAAAATAGACGCCCATTGCGCCGGGGCGCCGGGCAGCGCCGTCACTTCCGTACAGTGTCCGAACAGATACCACGGTTCACCGCCCGCCTCCTGAATGGCCTTCTCTTCCAGGGCTGCCGGCAGCCACTCGTGCACCAGCATGACGTGGAAATCGCCGCGCTTATCACCTAGCGTCTGCTTGTATTCATCGCGATAGCAAAGCACCAGCGCCGGATCGACGCCGACCATCGGCATCCCAAGTTCGGCGATCCGGTTGAGAAAATCAGCGGTTTTTTGCGCCGTTTTCGCAAAGCGGTTCAGGAAGCCTTTAATATGCTGCGCCTTGCCGTTTGGCGAGAACGGCAGCACTACCGGCTGATAGCCCAGTTTTTCAACCAGGCGGATGAAGTCAGCGACCACCTGCGCGTCGTAGTAGCTGGTGAACGGATCCTGGACCACCAGCACCATCTTCGCTTTTTGCTCAGGAGTAAGCGTTTCGAGCTGTTCCAGGGTCATGTTCGCCGAGCGGTGGCCGACGAGCTGGCGCTGCAGCGACGGCACCGACAACAACGGCAGATCGACCATGCCGATATGCTTTTCGGAAAGCTTGCGCACCAGCGGCTGATTGATAAAGAAGTTAAAGGTCTTCGGCGCGCGCGCCATCAGCGGCGCGTAGCTTTCCACCGTCGCCACCAGATGATCGCGCACCGGGCGCAGATAGCGGGTGTGGTAGAGCTGCAGGAAGCGCGAGCGGAATTCCGGCACGTCGATTTTAATCGGGCACTGGGTAGAGCAGGCTTTACAGGCCAGACAGCCGGACATCGCCTCTTTCACCTCATGGGAGAAATCATACTCGCCCTTATTGGCATGCCAGCTGTTGCGGGTGCGCTCAATCAGCGAGCGCAGGCTGGCCCGTTTTTCCGGCAGCTCCTGCTCCAGCTTCAGGGGATCGACGCCGCGGTCCGCCAGCAGACGCAGCCACTCGCGCACCAGCGTCGCACGCCCTTTCGGCGAGTGAATGCGGTTGCTGGTGATTTTCATTGACGGGCACATCGGGCTTTTCACGTCAAAGTTAAAGCACAGGCCGTTGCCGTTACACTCCATCGCGCCGCGCCAGGACGAGCGCACCGCAATCGGGATCTGTCTGTCATACGTACCGCGCTTAACGGCATCCACCCGGAGCATCGGCGCGTCCACCCCTTCAGGCGGGCAGATTTTCCCCGGATTGAGGCGGTTATCCGGGTCGAACGCCGCTTTGACCATGCGCAGCTCCGCGTAAAGCTGCTCCCCGAAGAACGCCGGGCTGTATTCCGCGCGGAATCCTTTCCCGTGCTCCCCCCACAGCAGACCGCCGTATTTGGCGGTCAAGGCCACGACGTCGTCGGAGATCTGCTTCATCAGGATCTCCTGCTGCGGGTCGCACATGTCCAGCGCCGGACGCACGTGAAGCACCCCGGCATCCACGTGGCCGAACATGCCGTAGCTCAGGCCGTGGCCGTCCAGCAGGGCGCGAAACTCCACGATATAATCCGCCAGATGCTCGGGCGGCACGCAGGTGTCTTCGGCAAACGGAATCGGCTTCGCCGCCCCTTTCGCATTGCCAAGCAGGCCCACGGCTTTTTTACGCATGGCGTAAATACGCTCGATACCGGCCAGATCGTGACAAAGCTGCCAGCCAATCACGCCGCCTTCGCCATGAGCAATCAGCTCATCCAGGCGCTGGCAGAGCGTCGTCACCTGGCTTTCAATCAGCTCCGCGTCATCACCGGCAAATTCCACGATGTTGAGGCCAAGCATCTCTTTGTCCGGCACGTCGGTAATCAGCTCGCGCACGGAGTGCCAGACGATATCTTCCCGCGCCAGATTCAGCACCTTAGAGTCGACGGTTTCCACCGACAGCGCCTGCGCTTCCACCATAAACGGCGCATTGCGCAGCGCGGAGTCGAAGGAGTCATATTTGACGTTCACGAGGCGACGCACCTTCGGCAGGCGGGTGATATCCAGCCGCGCCTCGGTAATAAACGCCAGCGTTCCTTCGGAGCCGGTCAGCACGCGGGTTAAATCAAACTGCGTCAGGTCGTCGTTAAACACGTGGCGCAGGTCGTAGCCCGTTAAGAAGCGGTTCAGTTTGGGGAATTTGTCGAGAATAAGCTGGCGGTTGTCGCGGCAGCGCTCCAGCACGGTGCGGTAGATGCGCCCGCTGGCGGTGTTATCTTTACCCAGCGTTTCCGCCAGTTCGACCGGCATCGGCTGGGTATCAAGGATATCGCCGCCTAACAATACTGCCCGCACGCCCAGCACGTGATCGGAGGTTTTACCGTAGACCAGCGACCCCTGCCCGGAGGCATCGGTGTTGATCATCCCCCCGATGGTTGCTCGGTTGCTGGTGGAGAGTTCAGGGGCAAAAAAGTAGCCGTAAGGCTTGAGGTACTGATTAAGCTGATCTTTGATAACGCCCGCCTCAACCCGCACCCATCCCTCTTCGGGGTTGATCTCAATGATGCGGTTCATATAGCGCGACATATCAATAATGATGCCCTGGTTCAGCGCCTGACCGTTGGTTCCGGTGCCACCGCCGCGCGGCGTGAAGACCAGAGAGGCAAACCGCTCCTGCGTTGCCAGCCGGGCGATAAGCGCCACGTCGGCCGTGGAACGAGGGAAAACGACCGCATCGGGAAGAAGCTGGTAGATACTGTTATCGGTTGCCATCGTCAGCCTGTCGGCATAGTTCGTGGCGGTATCACCTGTAAAACCCTGTTGCTCCAGTGCCTGCAAAAAATTAAGCACCAGCTGAACGACGCCAGGTGCCTGAGAAATCTGTGGGATCATTACTGTCGACCCTAATTAGAGTTGTGGGAATCGTTTGCGTGTATCTTAAAAGTTTTATCACATTTTTTTCTTATAATCTCTGCTGAATTACAGGCAGAATTCGCCTGTCAAAAACCGCTGCGATCGCTAATGATAAGAGAGACGCGGTTTTCCATTCCCGCCAGTGGTACTGGCGTTCTTTTAAGGAAAGTTTCATTTATGGTCAATCTTCGCCAGCCCAGGGATGTTGCGCAAATTCTGCTGTCGGTGCTGTTCCTGGCCCTCATGATTATTGCGTGTCTGTGGATTGTTCAACCCTTTATTCTCGGCTTCGCCTGGGCTGCGACCGTTGTCGTCGCCACGTGGCCTTTGCTGCTGCGCTTGCAGAAACTGCTGTTTGGCCGCCGCGGGCTGGCCGTGCTGGTGATGACGCTGCTGCTGTTCCTGCTGTTTATTATTCCAATTGCGCTGCTGGTAAACAGCCTTGTCGACTCCAGCGGCCCGGTGATCCGCGCCGTGACAAGCGGCGACCTGACGCTGCCGGACCTCGGCTGGCTGAACAGCATTCCGGTCGTGGGCGCTAAACTTTACAGCGGCTGGCATAGCCTGCTGGAGATGGGCGGCAGCGCGCTGATGGCGAAAGTGCGTCCGTATATTGGCACCACCACCACCTGGTTTGTCGGTCAGGCCGCACATATCGGCCGCTTTATGATGCACTGTACCCTGATGCTGGTCTTCAGCGCCCTGCTTTACTGGCGCGGTGAGCAGGTGGCTTTAGGCGTTCGTCACTTTGCCACCCGCCTCGCGGGAAAACGCGGTGACGCCGCGGTGCTGCTGGCCGCGCAGGCCGTGCGCGCGGTCGCCCTGGGCGTCGTGGTGACGGCGCTGGTGCAGGCTGTGCTGGGCGGTATCGGCCTGGCGATTTCCGGCGTACCGTACGCCACCGTCTTTACCGTAGTCATGCTAATGACCTGCCTTGCGCAACTGGGGCCGCTGCTGGTGCTGGTTCCGAGCATTATCTGGCTTTACTGGACGGGTGATACCACGTGGGGAACGGTGCTGCTGGTCTGGAGCTGCGTGGTTGGCACCATGGATAACGTCATTCGCCCCATCCTCATCCGCATGGGCGCAGACCTGCCGCTGATCCTGATCCTCTCCGGGGTTATCGGCGGGTTGATTGCTTTCGGGATGATCGGTCTGTTCATTGGCCCGGTGCTGCTTGCCGTTACCTGGCGTCTGTTCTCCGCCTGGGTTCATGAAGTGCCGCCGCCTGGAACCGACCCGGACGTGATTCTGAGCGAGCTGGAAGAGCTGGAAGACAAGAATACCCATTAAGCCTTGTTGCCGGGTGGCGCTTGCGCTTACCCGGCCTACATTATCCCGCACAATACTTTAACACTGCTAAAGTATTTATTCGTTGCACACTGGTCAGACCCGCTTTTTCAGCATTAAGTCCGCTATTATTCTCAAGAAATCTTTACGTCTCTTTAACTATTGAGACGAATCTGATCGACGCTAAAAATTACAATGCCTACTATTAGCTCACGATTATAAATCAACACCTTGATTTATAAGCATGGAAATCCCCTGAGTGAAACAACGAATTGCTGTGTGTAGTCTTTGCCCATCTCCCACGATGGGCTTTTTTTTATCCTGACTACGCGCGCTTAACCTCACAGGTACTGAGCATCCGCCACTCAGCAGGCAGCACCCGCGTTTCCCCCGTCACATTGACCGTCACCGCCTGGCGGATATCCGCCGACGATGCGCCAATCTGCAGTTCAAACTCGCCCGGCTCAACAACGCGCTTGCCGTCACGGCGGGTGAAGTTGAACATCTCAACCGGCAGCGTGAAGGTGAGCGTGGCGGTTTCACCCGGTGAGAGCGTGACGCGCTGGAAGGCCTTCAGCTCCTGAAGCGGGCGCACCTGGGTGGCGACCTTGTCCCGCACGTAGACCTGCACCACCTCGCTGCCGCTGCGCTCGCCGGTATTGGTGATATCCACGCTCAGCGTCACCTCACCGTCGACCGGCACGCTGCTTTCAGCGACGCGGGCAGTGCCCCAGTTAAACTGCGTCCAGCCGAGGCCGAAACCAAACGGGTAACGCGCACCGAAATGGAACGCGAACGGCGTGCCGCCGCTTTTCAGCTTGTGGTTATAGTAGAACGGCATCGCCCCGGCGCTTTTCGGCACGCTGACCACCAGCCGGCCCTGCGGCTCCGCGCGACCGGTTAACACATCGGCAATCGCCCAGCCCCCTTCCTGTCCCGGCGCCCAGGCCATCATCAGCGCGGCAATCTTCTCCTCCAGCCCCTGAAGGTTGTACGGACGCCCGCCGGTCATTACGACGATCACCGGTTTGCCCGTCGCCACCAGCGCCTCAAGCAGCTGTTGCTGCACGCCCGGCAGATTCAGGGAGTCGGTATCGGAGCCTTCCCCTACCGTGCCGCTCTGGAACAGCCCGGCGAGATCGCCCACGAAGGCCACCACCACGTCACTCTCCTGTGCGGCGCTGACCGCCTCGGGGATAAGTGCGGTACTTTGCGACACCGGAGACTGCTGCATTGGCTTGCCGCCGCTGTCGCCCGGGAAGACCGGCGCGCCCGCCATCCGTTTTTCAATAATGTGGCACCCTTTCGCGTAGCGCACGTTCGATGCACCCAGGTCCTGCTCCAGCGCCGCGCGCGGCGTCGTCACCTGCGAGGTCTCCTCAACCATATCGCTGATGATCAGATGGACCGGGAAGCTATACCCGCTGAGTAACGCCAGCGGATCGTCTGCCGTCGGCCCCACCACCGCCACGCGGGGTTTACCGTTCAGCGGCAGAATGCCGTTGTTTTCCAGCAGCGTGACCGATTTTGTCGCCACCTCCCGCGCCACCTGGCGGGTCATCTCATTTTGCAGATCGATGCCGTTTTCATCGGCATACGGGTTCTCAAACAGGCCGAGACGGAATTTTTCGGTCAGCGTACGCGCCACGATCTCATCGACTTTCGCCATAGAGATCAGCCCGCGCTCTACCGCTTCTGCCAGATGGCGTGCGCAGTCATCTTTCGGCAGCTCAACGTCCAGCCCGGCGTTAAACGCCAGCGCGGCGGACTCCGCTGCGTCGTGGGAAATCCCGTGGTGCTGGTGCAGCAGGCTGACTCCGCCGTAGTCCGCCACAATAATGCCGTCGAAGCCCCACTGTTCGCGCAGGACGGTGGTCAACAGGAAGCTGTCGCTGTGCCCCGGCTGGTTATCGATGTCGTGGTAGGCGGGCATGACCGAACCGGCGTTTGCCAGCTTGACCGCCATTTCAAACGGCAGCAGGAAGGTGTCGTTCAGCTCGCTAAAACCAAGATGCACCGGGGCGTGGTTGCGCGCCCCTTCGCTGAACGAGTGGCCCACGTAATGCTTGAGCGTCGCCAGCAGATCGCGCTTGTCGCCCTGTAACCCTTTCACCCAGGCGGTTGCCATCACGCCCACCAGCCAGGGATCTTCCCCGAAGGTCTCTTCGGTTCGCCCCCACCGGACGTCGCGGGAAACGTCCAGCACCGGGGCCAGCCCCTGCTGGCAACCGACGGAACGCGCCTCTTTACCGATCTGCTCTGCCGCGCGCTGCACCAGCTCCGGGTCCCAGGTCGAGCCGTAGTTGAGCGAGGACGGGAACAGGGTGGCGTCTTTGCACAGCAGCCCCACCAGGCACTCCTCGTGGAACAACGCCGGAATGCCAAGCCGCGTCTCTTCCATCATCATGCGCTGCAGGCGGTTAGCCGCGCGCACCCCGGTTTTCGCGTCAACGATGTGGGTGCCGAGCGGACGGGTGATCTGCCCGACGCCCAGTTTTAGCCGTTCGCTCAGCGCCGCCTGCTCGCTGACGCCGGCGAATTCGTCGCTCAAATCGCTGCGCTCCCGGTGGTTGCCGTTTTCATCAAGGATCAGCCAGTAGGCGTGCATCTGGGCGAACTTCTCTTCGGGGGTCATGCGCGCCAGTAAATCAGCGACGCGCTCGTGCACGGGACGTCCCGCGTCCTTATAGATAGCAGTCATATTTTACTCCTGTAGTGCGGAAGGGGTTGCCGGGCTGAGCTGCCCCGCGTCGGGTCTTACCTCACGCTTGCTGGCCAGCTCGCGGGCGATGGAATCCACCAGCCGGCTGTTGAGCTTGTAGATGGAAAGCAGCGCCACCATGCAGAGGAACAGCGCGCACGGAATAAGGGTGAACAGGGCGTTGATGGTGGAGAGCACGTGCGGCGCCTGGGCTGCCTGGCCCGGGGCGTAATCCACAATGCCGAGCACCCAGCCGACCACCGCCCCGCCCAGCGCAAGGCCAAACTTGATGGCGAACAGCGCGGTAGAGAAGACCAGCCCGTCCAGACGGCGGCCGCTACGATGCTCTTCGTAGTCGACCACATCAGAGAACATGGTCCACTGGAGCGGCGTGGTGAGGTTTTGAATAAAGCTAAAGACGATGTTAAGGCCAAAGATTAGCCACACCTGCGAAGGCGGCAGGAAGAAAATCAGCGCGCCGAAAATGACGAAGGACATTATCGTCCACTGATAGGCGCGTACGCGGTCAAATTTCCCCAGCAGGCGTTCAGATAATAACGCGCCGCTTAACGAGGCCACCATGCCAGAAACAATAAAGGCAAAAACCAGCTCCGGGCGCAACAGTACATAGTTGACGTAATACATGGTGGCAGAGCCGCGCGTCACCACCGCCGTTAACAGCAAAATATTAAACACAAACACAATGCGCCACTGGCTGTTACCGGCCAGCAGTTTTAAATCGGTGAGCATGGAGCCGGAGGTATCATTGCGCGGGGAATAACGCTCGCGGGTCATCAGGAAACAGCAAAAGAACAGCACAATTCCCAGCAGCCCCATCAGGCTCATGGCAAAGAAATAGCCTTTCTGCACGTTGCCCTGGCCCAACAATGAGACCAGCGGCAGAGCGATAACCGTTACGATCAACCCGCCAATAAATGACAGGCCAAAACGCCAGGACTGCAGGGAGTGACGCTCGCGCGGATCCAGCGTCAGCGCGCCCGGCATGGCGCAGTAAGGCACGTTAATGGCGGAGTAAATCAGACTTAAAATCGCGTAGGTCGCGCAGGCATAAACAATTTTTGCCGTCGGCCCGACGTCCGGTACGTAGAAGGTAATAAGGCAGCTTACGCCAAAGGGAATAGCAAACCACAGCAGCCAGGGCCGGAAACGGCCGTGACGCGTCTGCGTGCGGTCAACCAGCGCGCCAATACACGGGTCGACAAACGCATCGACCACACGCACCACTAAAAACATGGTACCCATGATCGCGGCAGGCAAACCAAAAACGTCGGTATAGAAATAAGCAAGAAATAATGTGGCCGTTTGCCAGACCAGCGCGCTGGCCATATCACCTAAGCCATAACCTATTTTATCTTTGGTACGCAATACAGAGGAGAGTGTCATTGTTATTTGCCTTTTTATCAGGTTAAAACGTATTTCAACCAGTTGCGCATCATCTGAAGGGAAATGCGCAGTAAGGCTCAAGTATTAGCAACGCGTTGCGCACTAACAATTGTCTTAATTAACAGACAAATTATGATATTTGGTTTTTTAGATTATTTGTGATGGGGAGCAAATTAGAGGTGAAATAAAAAAGGCGAGGAATAAAATCCTCGCCTTTTTGCGATCGTGTTGCCGTTACTTGTTCAGTTCCGCCAGGCTCAGCCAGGTTTGCACTACCGTGTCCGGGTTCAGGGAGAGGCTGTCAATCCCCTCTTCCATCAGCCAGGCGGCAAAGTCTTCATGGTCGGATGGACCCTGACCGCAAATCCCGACGTATTTACCCTGCTTCTTCGCCGCGCGGATGGACATGGAAAGCAGCGCTTTCACCGCCTCGTTACGCTCGTCGAACAGCTCGGAAACCACGCCGGAGTCGCGGTCCAGGCCCAGCGTCAGCTGAGTCATGTCGTTCGAGCCGATAGAGAAGCCGTCGAAGTGCTCCAGGAACTGCTCGGCCAGCAGGGCGTTGGACGGGATCTCACACATCATGATGATCTTCAGCCCGTTTTCGCCGCGCTTCAGGCCCTGACGCGCCAGCTCGTCCACCACCGCTTTCGCCTGATCCACGGTACGCACGAACGGGATCATGATTTCGACGTTGGTCAGCCCCATGTCGTTGCGCACGCGTTTCACCGCCTCGCACTCCAGCGCGAAGCAGTCGCGGAAGCTGTCGGACACGTAGCGTCCGGCCCCGCGGAAGCCCAGCATAGGGTTCTCTTCTTCCGGCTCGTAGCGCTCGCCGCCCACAAGGTTAGCGTATTCGTTAGACTTAAAGTCAGACAGACGCACGATCACGCGTTTCGGGTAGAACGCTGCACCCAGCGTGGCGATCCCTTCGGTCAGACGGCCGACGTAGAACTCTTTCGGCGAGTCGTAACCTTTCATCATCTCGCGGATTTCGTTCTGCAGCTTCGCGTCCTGGTCGTCAAACTCCAGCAGCGCGCGCGGGTGAACGCCGATCATGCGGTTAATGATGAATTCCAGACGCGCCAGACCAACGCCTTCGTTCGGCAGACAGGCGAAGTCAAACGCGCGGTCCGGGTTACCCACGTTCATCATGATCTTCAGCGGCAGATCCGGCATGGTATCCACGCTGGAGCTCTTCACGCTGAAGTCAAGGATATCGGCGTAGACGTAGCCGGTGTCGCCTTCGGCACAGGAGACGGTCACGTTCTGCCCGTCCTTCATGCGCTCGGTGGCGTCACCGCAGCCGACAACCGCCGGGATCCCCAGCTCGCGGGCAATGATCGCCGCGTGGCAGGTACGGCCGCCGCGGTTGGTGACGATGGCCGACGCTTTCTTCATGATCGGTTCCCAGTCCGGGTCGGTCATGTCGGTCACCAGCACGTCGCCTGGCTCAATACGGTTCATCTCGCTGATGTCGTGGATCACTTTGACCGGACCGGCACCGATGCGGTGACCGATGGCGCGGCCTTCCGCCACGATTTTACCCTGCGCGTGCAGCGTATAACGCTCCATCACCTGGCCGCGAGAGCGAACGGTTTCCGGGCGCGCCTGAACGATAAACAGCTTGCCGGTGTTCCCGTCTTTCGCCCATTCGATATCCATCGGACGGCCATAGTGTTTCTCAATCTGCACCGCCTGCTTCGCCAGCTCCTGCACTTCGGCGTCGGTCAGGGAGAAGCGGTCGCGCTGCTCCTGCGGCACATCTTCAATCTTAACCTGCTTGCCATGCTCCTGGGTTGGGGCATAAATCATGCGGATTTTTTTCGAGCCCATGGTGCGGCGCACCACCGCCGGACGGCCCGCGGCAAGCGTAGGCTTGTGTACGTAGAATTCGTCAGGGTTCACCGCGCCCTGCACGACCATCTCACCCAGGCCCCACGCGGAGGTGATGAACACCACCTGGTCGAAGCCGGATTCGGTATCAATGGAGAACATCACGCCGGAGGAACCCACGTCCGAGCGCACCATGCGCTGCACGCCCGCGGAGAGCGCCACGCCGCGATGGTCATAGCCCTGGTGCACGCGATAGGAGATGGCGCGGTCGTTGAACAGGGAAGCAAATACGTGCTTCACCGCCACCAGCACCGCATCGTAGCCCTGAACGTTCAGGAAGGTTTCCTGCTGTCCGGCAAACGACGCGTCCGGCATGTCTTCTGCGGTCGCGGAAGAACGTACGGCAAAGGAGGCCTGCGCGTCGTCAGCGGAGAGCTGGTTGTACGCGTCATGGATAGCTTTTTCCAGTTCCGGCTGGAAAGGTGTGTCGATGATCCACTGGCGGATCTGCGCCCCGGCTTTAGCAAGCTCGGTGACGTCATCAATATCCGTTTTATCCAGCAGGTCGTAAATGCGCTGGTTTACACCGCTCTGGTCTAAAAACAGGTTAAACGCGTCGGCGGTCGTGGCAAACCCGTTTGGTACGGAGACACCCATACCGGACAGATTTGTAATCATTTCACCCAGGGAGGCATTTTTGCCCCCAACTCTGTCTACATCATTCATGCCGAGTTGGTTATACCAAAGCACCAGCGGTGACGAGCCATTGTTGGACATCGAAACAATCCTTTTGTGATATTTGATCGGAGTAAGTAACACCTGACTACGTATTTATACTGGCATAATTATTTGCGCTAAAAAAACGGTGAATCGTGTAAGCAATTTAAATTTTCAACTTTTCGGATAGTTTCCCACCAGCCAATAAGCTGATGATTCCTCTATATTCAGCCAGAAACCACAAAAATAAAGTCGCTATTTGAAAAATGAAATCCGCTTTTCAGGAAAATCAAAAACATCATTTCATTTTAAATTCAGATAACTTCTTTGCTGTGCAATTAACTTTTTTAATTTATGCTTTCAGACAATTAGGTCCGATATTCAGGGTGGGTAAAATGGATAATGCTGTCGATCGTCACGTTTTTTATATTTCTGATGGTACGGCGATCACCGCCGAGGTGCTGGGCCACGCGGTGATGTCGCAATTCCCCGTTTCGATTAACAGCATCACGCTGCCGTTTGTGGAAAATGAGAGCCGTGCCAAAGCGGTGAAGGACCAGATTGACGCCATCTTCCAGCAGACCGGCGTGCGCCCGCTGGTGTTCTACTCCATCGTTATTCCTGAGATTCGCCACATCATTTTGCAAAGTGAAGGCTTTTGCCAGGATATCGTGCAGGCGCTGGTGGCCCCGCTCCAGAGCGAACTAAAGCTTGACCCGACGCCTATCGCGCACCGCACCCACGGGCTGAACCCCGGCAACCTGACCAAATATGACGCGCGTATTGCCGCCATCGACTACACCCTGGCGCACGACGATGGGATCTCGCTGCGCAACCTCGACCAGGCGCAGGTGATTTTGCTCGGCGTGTCGCGCTGCGGCAAAACGCCGACCAGCCTCTATCTGGCGATGCAGTTCGGCATCCGCGCCGCAAACTACCCCTTTATTGCCGACGATATGGATAACCTGGTGCTGCCCGCTGCGCTCAAGCCGCTGCAGCACAAGCTGTTTGGCCTGACGATTAACCCGGAACGTCTCGCGGCGATCCGCGAAGAGCGCCGCGAGAACAGCCGCTACGCCTCGATGCGCCAGTGCCGCATGGAGGTTTCCGAAGTGGAAGCGCTGTACCGCAAAAACCAGATCCCGTGGCTGAACAGCACGAACTATTCGGTGGAAGAAATTGCCACCAAAATTCTCGACATCATGGGGCTTAACCGCCGCATGTACTAACAAGCTAGTACATTAGCTCAGATTCATGTATCATCCTTTTCAACAGCGGGGCGGTGTCGCCCCGAACTTGAAATCAGCAGGGATTGGTTTAATGTGATGCCCATCACTTCCCGGTAGTCTGCCGATGAAGCAAAAATTTTCTGAGACAAGTCATGAATAAAACCGATGAACTCCGCACGGCGCGCATAGACAGTCTGGTCACCCCGGCTGAACTGGCCGAGCGGCACCCCGTTTCCGCCGCGGTCGCGGAACATGTGACGGCCTCCCGCCGCCGCATTGAAAAAATCCTCAATGGTGAAGACAAGCGTCTTCTGGTGGTGATTGGGCCCTGCTCCATCCACGATCTGGATGCAGCGATGGATTATGCAAAACGGCTTCAGGGGCTGCGGGAAAAATACCAGCATCGCCTTGAGATTGTGATGCGCACCTACTTTGAAAAACCGCGTACCGTGGTGGGCTGGAAAGGGCTGATTTCCGACCCTGACCTTAACGGCAGCTATCGCGTAAACCACGGCATCGAGCTGGCGCGCAAGCTGCTGTTGCAGGTCAACGAGCTGGGCGTGCCGACGGCCACCGAGTTTCTCGACATGGTGACCGGGCAGTTTATCGCCGATCTGATCAGCTGGGGCGCGATTGGCGCGCGCACTACCGAAAGCCAAATCCACCGCGAGATGGCCTCAGCCCTCTCCTGTCCGGTCGGCTTCAAAAACGGGACCGACGGCAACACCCGGATTGCGGTCGATGCGATCCGCGCCTCGCGTGCCAGCCATATGTTCCTGTCGCCGGACAAGAACGGCCATATGACCATCTACCAGACCAGCGGTAACCCGTATGGGCATATCATTATGCGCGGCGGGAAGAAGCCTAATTACCATGCACAAGACATCGCTGCCGCCTGTGAAACGCTGGCCGAATTCGACCTGCCGGAACATCTGGTGGTGGATTTCAGCCACGGCAACTGCCAGAAGCAGCATCGCCGCCAGCTGGACGTCTGCGATGAGGTCTGTCAGCAGATCCGCAGCGGCTCGACCGCCGTTGCCGGGATCATGGCCGAAAGCTTTATCAAAGAAGGCACGCAGAAAATCGTTGCCGGCCAGCAGATGGTATACGGCCAGTCGATCACCGACCCGTGCCTGAGCTGGGAAGACAGCGAGCTGCTGCTGGAGAAGCTGGCAGCTGCGGTTGATTCTCGCTTCTGATGTTATTGTCGGGTGGCGCTGCGCTTACCCGACCTACGGTTCGCGCCCTTCTTCCTCTCCCGGTGGGAGAGGGTTGGGGTGAGGGCATCAGGCCGCATCTCCTTCCCCTGAATTTGATCCCGTCACACAATTTTCACAAAAACGCTTGCCGTGAATTTGCAGTTTATTGATAATGATTATCATTGTTACATTGATTGTTATTTATAAACATTATGTCACCGACCGATAACAGCGCGGCAACGCCAGTAAAAACACACACAGCGCCATCCCCTGCTTCCACCGATCGCCGCATCGACAGCAAAAGCCTGTTGGGTGAGGAAGGCCGGGTGATTATTGAGCATGACGGCCAGCAGTATCTGCTGCGCCAGACGAATGCCGGAAAACTGATCCTCACAAAATAAACCAAAACTTTCGCCAGCCACCCAGGTGATACCCAGGCAGCCAGCGCTTTCGATACTTTATGGAGAGTTGCTATGCTACACCTGCATACCGCACGTTTACGCCCGTCCCTTCTGGCGCTGGCGATTGTCAGCACCCTGCCGGGCGCCGCGTTTGCTGCCGCAGATGAAATAACCGTCACCGCCACAGGCAACGCCCGTAGCGCCTTCGAAGCACCGATGATGGTGAGCGTGGTTGAAGCCACCGCCCCGGAAAAACAGACCGCCAGCTCTGCCGCCGACCTGCTGCGCAACGTGCCCGGTCTGACGCTGGACGGCACCGGCCGCACCAACGGTCAGGACGTTAACCTGCGCGGCTACGACCGCCGCGGCGTTCTGGTGCTGGTCGACGGCGTGCGCCAGGGTACCGATACCGGGCACCTCAACAGCACGTTCCTCGATCCGGCGCTGATTAAACGTATTGAAGTGGTGCGCGGTCCGTCTGCGCTGCTCTACGGCAGCGGCGCGCTGGGTGGTGTCATCTCCTATGACACCGTTGACGCCAAAGATCTGCTGGAACCGGGCAAAAACAGCGGTTATCGCGTGTTTGGTACCGGCGCAACGGGGGACCACAGCCTCGGCCTGGGGGCCAGCGCCTATGGTCGTACCGATACCCTGGACGGCCTGGTATCGTGGTCCAGCCGCGACCGCGGCGATATCCGCCAGAGCGACGGTGCGACGGCGCCGAACGACGAATCCATCAATAACATGCTGGCAAAAGGCAGCTGGAAAATCGACCAGGCCCAGACGCTGAGCGGCGCCCTGCGCTACTACAACAACGCCGCGCAGGAGCCGAAAAACCCGCAAACCTCTGATGCCAATAGCAGCAACCCGATGACCGACCGCTCCACCATCCAGCGCGATGCGCAGGTTGGCTACCACATTGCGCCGGAAGGATACGACTGGCTGAACGCCGATGCGAAGGTTTACTGGTCCGAAGCGCGCATTAATGCCCAGAACATCGACAGCACCGGCGAGTTCCGCAAGCAGACCACCAAAGGCGGCAAGGTGGAAAACCGTACCCGCCTGTTCAGCGACTCTTTTGCCTCTCACCTGCTGACCTACGGCGGAGAATATTATCGTCAGGAGCAGCGTCCGGGCGGGTCCACGACCGGCTTCCCGGAGGCGAAAATCGACTTCAGCTCCGGCTGGCTGCAGGATGAAATCACCCTGCGCGATCTGCCCGTCACCCTTCTGGGTGGCACGCGGTATGACAACTACCGCGGCAGCAGCAATGGCTACGATGACGTCAACGCCGATAAATGGTCCTCCCGCGCCGGGTTGACCGTCAGCCCGACCGACTGGCTGATGCTGTTTGGCTCTTACGCGCAGGCGTTCCGCGCGCCGACCATGGGCGAAATGTACAACGACGCCAAACACTTCTCCATTGGCCGCTTCTACACCAACTACTGGGTGCCGAACCCGAACCTGCGCCCGGAAACCAACGAAACGCAGGAGTTTGGTTTTGGCCTGCGCTTTGACGATCTAATGCTCGCCAACGACGCGCTGGAGTTTAAGGCCAGCTACTTCGATACCAAAGCCAAAGACTATATCTCCACCACCGTCGATTTTGCCGCCGCGACCACCATGTCGTACAACGTTCCGAACGCCAAAATCTGGGGCTGGGACATGATGGCAAAATACTCGGCCGATCTGTTTAGCCTCGACGTGGCCTATAACCGCACCCGCGGGAAAGATACCGATACCGGGGAGTACATCTCCAGCATCAACCCGGACACCGTCACCAGCAAGCTGGACGTTCCGGTGGCGCAAAGCGGTTTCTCCGTGGGCTGGATCGGCACCTTTGTCGATCGCTCAACCCACGTCAGCAGCAGCTACAGCAAGCAGCCGGGCTATGCGGTTAACGATTTCTACGTCAGCTATAAGGGCCAGGAGCAGCTCAAAGGCGTCACCACCACGCTGGTGCTCGGCAACGCCTTCGATAAGGAGTACTGGTCTCCGCAGGGTATTCCGCAGGACGGTCGTAACGGCAAGATTTTCGTAAGCTATCAGTGGTAATTCCCTTCGGGGCCACTCATCAGAAGGATAAGACAATGCATCACTACGCACGCTGGCTTGAGCTAAAAGAAGAAAATCCGGGTAAGTATGCGCGAGACATCGCAGGATTAATGAACATCAGCGAAGCGGAGCTGACCTTTTCCCGCGTGGGCCATGACGCCTGGCGACTGCGCGGCGAAATCCGCGATATTCTGGGCGCGCTGGAAGCCGTGGGTGAAACCAAGTGCATC
The DNA here is from genome assembly GCF_014895705.1 of Enterobacter cloacae complex sp. P27C. NCBI lineage: Bacteria > Pseudomonadati > Pseudomonadota > Gammaproteobacteria > Enterobacterales > Enterobacteriaceae > Enterobacter > Enterobacter cloacae complex sp. P27C. The sequence continues at coordinate 428,195 of NZ_JADBQB010000001.1, read as the reverse complement.
TGCCGCAACGAGTATGCCGTTCACGAGCAGGTGGGCAGCTTCACCAACCAGCACCTGAACGGCCACGCCGGGCTGGTGCTGAACCCGCGCGCGCTGGATCTGCGCCTGTTCCTCAACCAGTGGGCGAGCGCGTTTCACCTCAGCGAAACCACCGCCCGCGGCGAGCGACAGAGCATTCAGTTCTTCGATCGTCAGGGCGATGCGGTGCTGAAGGTCTACACCACGGACAACACCGACCTCGCCGCCTGGGGCGACGTGCTGACCCGCTTTATCTTTGCCGATAACCCGCCGCTTGAGCTGAGCGCTGGGGATGTCCCGGCTCACGCCGAAAACGCGGATGCCGCTCTCGTGGACAAAGAGTGGCGCGCCATGACCGACGTGCATCAGTTCTTCAGCCTGCTCAAACGCCACAATCTCAGCCGTCAGCAGGCGTTTCGCCTGGTGGGCGACGACCTGGCCTGTAAGGTGGAGAACAGCGCGCTGGCACAGCTGCTGGAAGCGGCTCGCCGGGAGGGCAACGAAATCATGGTCTTCGTCGGCAACCGCGGCTGCGTGCAGATCTTCACCGGCGCGGTGGAAAAAGTCGTGCCGATGAAAGGCTGGCTGAACGTCTTTAACCCTGCCTTTACCCTGCATCTGCTGGAGGAGACGATCGCAGAGAGCTGGGTGACGCGCAAGCCCACGGCTGACGGCCATGTCACCAGCCTGGAGCTGTTTGCCGCCGACGGCACGCAAATCGCCCAGCTTTACGGCCAGCGTACCGAAGGTGAGCCGGAGCAGAGCCAGTGGCGCAGCCAGATTGACGCCCTGACGCCAAAAGGGCTGGCCGCATGAAAACGTGGTTAGCCCTGCTGAGCGCCCTGCCTCTGGTGGCGTTTGCCGCCGCGCAGGAGAAAATTGTCGCCCTTGGCGGCGACGTGACGGAGATTGTCTACGCGCTTGGCGCGCAGTCTTCGCTGGTCGCGCGCGACAGCACCAGCCAGTGGCCGCAGGCGGCAAACGATCTGCCTGACGTGGGATATTTACGCCAGCTTAACGCCGAAGGCATTTTGTCCATGCGCCCCACGCTGGTGCTGGCCAGCGACCAGGCGCAGCCGTCTCTGGCGTTGAAGCAGGTTGAACAAAGTCACGTCAGGGTAGTAACCGTTCCCGGCCGCAACGACCTGAGCGTCATTGACGAAAAGGTTCGGGTGATTGCCAACGCTACGCACCATGAAGCCGAGGGGGAAGCCCTGCGCCACACGCTGCGTCAGGCGCTGGCGGCCCTGCCCTCCGCGCCCCTCAACAAGCGGGTGCTGTTTATCCTCAACCACGGGGGAATGACCGCAATGGCCGCCGGGCAGCAGACCGGCGCAGACGCCGCCATCCGTGCCGCCGGGCTGCAGAACGCGATGCAGGGATTCACCCGCTATCAGCCGCTGTCTCAGGAAGGGGTCATTGCCAGCCAGCCCGATCTGGTGGTGATTTCGCAGGACGGCGTGAACGCGCTGGGCGGCGAAGAAAACCTGTGGAAGCTGCCCGGTCTGGCGCAGACCCCGGCGGGACGGAACAGGCAGGTGCTGGCGATTGATGATATGGCGCTGCTGGGCTTCAGCGTGCGAACGCCGGATGCCATCCAGCAGCTGCGCGCCAAAGCGGAGCAACTGCCCTGATGTCCCGGCGGATCGCCTTGTCGTTGTGGATGCTGGCCGCGATCCTGAGCATCATGACGCTCACCGCGACCGGGTTTGGGGCACTGCACCTGCCGGTCAGCCTGCTGTGGAGCGGTAGCGATGAGGCCATGCGTCAGATCTGGCTTACCATTCGCCTGCCGCGCGTACTGCTGGCGCTGGTGATTGGCGGAGCGCTGGCGCTGGCCGGCTGTGTGATGCAGGGGCTGTTCCGCAACCCGCTGGCAGACCCGGGTCTGCTGGGGATCAGCAGCGGCGCGGCGCTGGCGGTGGCGCTGTGGGTGGTCATTCCCGCCGCGTTACCTGCCCTGCTGATGCTGTATGCCCCGATGCTCGCGGCGTTCCTCGGCGCGCTGGCCGCAACCGTCATTATCTTCCTGCTCAGCCAGCAGCGTCACGGCTCCCTGTCCCGCCTGCTGCTGGTGGGGATCGCCATCAACGCCCTGTGCGGCGCGGCCGTCGGGGTGCTCTCATGGCTCAGCAACGATGCCCAGCTTCGCCAGCTTTCCCTCTGGGGAATGGGCAGCCTCGGGCAGGCGCAGTGGTCCACCCTGCTGGCGGTAACGTCGCTGATGGTGCCCGCGGTGCTGATTATCTGGCGGCTGGCCGCCCCGCTTAACCTGCTGCAGCTGGGCGATGAAGAGGCGCACTATCTCGGGGTGGATGTCGCGATGGTACAGCGGATCCTGCTGCTGTGCAGCGCCCTGCTGGTTGCCGCGGCGGTAGCCGTCAGCGGCGTGATCGGCTTTATTGGCCTTGTGGTGCCGCACCTGATTCGCATGTGGCTGGGGGCCGACCACCGGGCCGTCGTACCCGGCTCGGTGCTGGCCGGTGCGCTGCTGCTGCTGGTTGCCGACACGCTGGCGCGCACCCTGGTCTCTCCGGCGGAGATGCCCGTCGGGTTATTGACCAGCCTTCTCGGCGCGCCGTGGTTCCTGTGGCTTATCTTTCGTCGCGGAGGTACGCATGGCTGAACGCTATTGTGCAGAGAAGATTTTCTTTCACGCCGGGCAGCGGACGCTGATAGACGATGTGTCGCTTACCCTCTCTCAGGGTGAGTTGGTCGCCCTGATTGGCCCCAACGGTGCCGGGAAATCGACGTTATTGCGGCTGCTTACCGGCTATCTCAAGCCCGCAAGCGGACGCTGCACTCTGGCCGGAACGCCGCTTGCGGACTGGCCACCGGATACCCTCGCGCGCTACCGGGCGGTGATGCGCCAGAATACTCAGCCCGGATTCGACTGGCCGGTGGACGCGGTGGTCGGTATGGGACGCGCGCCCTGGACTCGCTCCCCTGAAGCGTCGGTAGTTGAGGAAGTGATGGCGATTACGGGCTGTCTACCGCTGGCGGGCAGACGTTATTCGACGCTCTCCGGCGGCGAGCAGCAGCGGATCCAGCTCGCCCGCGCGCTGGCCCAGCTCTGGTGCGACGGAGCCCCGCGCGGCTGGCTGTTTCTTGATGAGCCCACCTCCGCGCTGGATCTCTACCACCAGCAGCATCTGCTGCGCCTGATGAGATCCCTGACCCGTCGGGGTCATCTCCACGTGTGCGTGGTGCTGCACGATCTCAATCTGGCGGCGTTGTGGGCGGATCGCATTCTGCTGTTGCACAACGGCAGGCTGGTTTCCAGTGGCACACCGGAGGACGTGCTGCAGGCCGGGACGCTGGCGCGCTGGTACGGCGCGCAGGTGCGCGTCGGCAGCCATCCGGATCACCCCGTACCGCAGATATTTCTCGCCCCGTGAGCGGGCTGGTAAAAATCCTTCAGCGTTTCCAGCAGGGCATGCGCCGCTTTAGAGAGCTGCGTGTGCCCCGGATGGATTGCTCCGATGCACTTTTCAATGGGCGGGTTATCCAGCGGTATACAGACCGCGCCCAGCGCCGTCATCTGCGCTTCGCAGAGCGCCGGTACGGCACTGCCGCCCAGCCCGCTGGCGACCATGCGACCTACCGTCACCAGCTGATGACTTTCCAGCGCCACGTCCAGCTTTCTGCCGCTTCGGGCCAGCTCCTCCTCCATCATCAGACGTACCGCCGACGGGCGCTGCAGGGTAATAAAATCCAGCGTCAGTAGCTCTTCCCAGGCCAGCCGCTTTTTGCCCGCCAGCGCGGAGTCCTTCGGCACAATGGCGACAAACCTGTCGAGCCCCAGCGGCGTAAACAGCAGGTTGTGCGTGGGGGCCGGCTCAAAGGCGATCCCCATCTCAACCCGCCCTTCCCGCACCATCTCAATCACCTGCTCGTTAATGACGTCATGCACGGTGACGTTGATCCCGGCGTGGCGATCGCGAAACGCCTTGAGCACCTCCGGTAAAACGTTGGCGGCAAATGACGGCATCGCCGCGACCGAGATTTTGCCGCGCTGCAGGGTAAAGCACTGGTGCATCGCCTCCTCCACATTATCCCAGTCGGCAAGCAGCTGCCGCGCCATCGGCAGAAACGTCTCCCCTTCCTGTGTGAGGGCAACCTTGCGCGTGCTCCGCTGCAGCAGCGGGCCGCCGAGCGCGTCTTCCAGACTTTTAATCGTCAGGCTCAGGGCCGGCTGGGAGAGATTTAAGCGTTCGCTGGCGTGCGCGAAATTGAGAGTGTGAGCTACCGCTAAAAACGCGCGTAACTGTTTGACACTCATTCTCATTTTTCATCCTGTTAACTAATTGAAAAGAATTAGTTAACAGGAAATTAATAAGAAAACCAAATGAGTGGGTCACAAATTCAAAATTAACAAATGAGTCGCCGCCCCTAATGATACCGGCACGGTTAACGGGAGGGATGACTATGGCAGGACTGGATAAGCGCGTCGGCAGCTATGCGCAGGCGCTGGACGGGCTGACGGACGGAATGACCTTGCTGGCGGGCGGCTTCGGCCTGTGCGGCATTCCGGAGAACCTGATTGCGGAGGTCCGACGCCGTCAGGTGAGAGATTTGACCGTGGTGTCAAACAACTGCGGCGTGGATGGATTCGGCCTGGGGATACTGCTCGAAACGCGGCAGGTTCGCAAAGTGGTGGCCTCTTACGTCGGCGAGAACGCGCTGTTTGAGCAGCAGGTGCTGAGCGGCGAGCTGGAAATTGAGCTTACGCCGCAGGGCACGCTGGCTGAAAAGGTGCGCGCGGGCGGGGCCGGTATTCCGGCGTTTTATACGGCCACCGGCTACGGCACGCCCGTGGCGACCGGCAAGGACGTGCGCCAGTTCGCGGGCAAGCACTACATCCTCGAGGAGGCGATCGTCGGCGATTTCGCGCTGATCAAGGGGTGGAAAGCGGACTGGTACGGCAACGTCATCTATCGCCATACCGCGCAAAACTTTAATCCACTGATGGCAACGGCGGGCCGGATCACGGTGGTGGAGGTGGAAGAGATTGTTCCGCCGGGTGAACTGCCCCCGTCGGCAATTCATACCCCGGGAATTTACGTCGACAGGCTGATTGTCGGCCAGTTTGAAAAACGCATTGAGCAGCGCACCCTGCGCGCGCAAGGAGTGTGACGATGTTAACCCGTGAACAGATGGCCATGCGCGTCGCCCGCGAGCTGCGCGACGGTTATTACGTCAACCTGGGGATCGGCATCCCTACCCTGGTGGCGAACTACATTCCGGACGGGATGGACGTGATGCTGCAGTCGGAAAACGGCCTGCTGGGGATGGGGGCTTTTCCCGACGAGCAGACCCTTGATCCTGACATGATCAACGCCGGTAAACAGACCGTGACCGCGCGGACCGGCGCGGCCATTTTCGACTCGGCCCAGTCGTTTGCCATGATCCGCGGCGGCCACGTGGACCTGACCGTGCTGGGCGCATTTGAAGTGGACGTGGAGGGCAACATCGCCTCGTGGATGATCCCCGGAAAGATGGTGAAGGGCATGGGCGGCGCGATGGATCTCGTTGCCGGGGCGCAGAACATCATCGTGGTGATGACCCACGCCTCAAAGAGCGGTGAGTCGAAGCTGCTGCCGCGCTGCACGCTGCCACTCACGGGCGCGGGCTGTATCCGTCGGGTCCTGACCGATCTCGCGCTGCTGGAAATTCAGGACGGCGCGTTCATCCTGCGGGAATACGCCCCGGGCATCAGTATTGACGAGATCGTGCGTAAAACGGCAGGGAAAATCATTGTGGCGGACGACGTGCGCGAGATGCGCTTCACCTGAGGGGTCAGCATGAAAAAGGTCATGATTGTCGGGGCAACGCGAACCCCCATTGGCAGTTTTCGCGGATCGCTCTCGTCCCTTTCTGCGGTTGAGCTTGGGGCCGTCACGGTACGGCACCTGCTGGAGAACAGTGGTCTCAGCGCCGAACAGATAGACGAACTGATTTTCGGCCAGGTGCTGACGGCCGGATGCGGGCAAAACCCCGCCCGCCAGACGGCCATCGGCGCCGGGTTGCCCGTCAGCACGCCGGCGACCACCGTCAACCTGGTGTGCGGCGCGGGCTTAAAAGCGGTCCAGCTCGCCGCCCAGGCGATCCGCTGCGGCGACGCGGAGGTGGTTATCGCCGGCGGTCAGGAGAGTATGAGCAACGCCCCATATCTGCTGGACGGCGCACGTGCCGGGCTACGTTTCGGGCATGCGGGCCTCAAGGACAGCATGATTACCGACGGCCTGTGGGACGCATTCAACGATTACCACATGGGGATCACCGCTGAAAACGTCGCCCGCGAGTATGACATTTCCCGCGAGCAGCAGGACGCCTTCGCCGCCCGCTCGCAGCAAAAAGCGGCGTCCGCCATTGAGTCCGGCCGGCTTGACGCCGAGATAGCGCCGGTGACGGTGAAACAAGGTAAAAAGCCGCCGCTGGTTATTGATCGTGACGAACAGCCCCGACCAGGCACTACTGCAGAGCAGCTTGCGCAGTTGCGCCCCGCCTTTTTGCACGAGGAAGGCACCGTCACGGCGGCGAATGCCTCCACGCTCAACGACGGTGCCGCCGCGGTGCTGCTGATGAGCGAGGAAAAGGCGCGGGAGAGCGGATTGCCTGTCCTTGGCCGCATCGTGAGTTACGCCGTGACGGGCGTTGACCCGTCAGTAATGGGCATGGGCCCGGTCAGCGCCTGCCGGACGGCGCTGGCGCGGGCGGGCTGGACGCTCGACGAGGTGGACCTCATTGAAGCCAATGAAGCCTTTGCCGCCCAGGCATTGGCGGTGGGCCAGCAGCTCGGCTGGGATGAGCACAAGGTCAACGTTAACGGCGGTGCCATCGCCCTGGGCCATCCGATTGGTGCTTCCGGCTGCCGAATCCTCGTGACCCTGCTGTACGAAATGCAGCGCCGTGACGTTAAAAAAGGGCTCGTCACCCTGTGCGTAGGCGGCGGACAAGGCATTGCCCTGACCGTCGAGCGTTAAACCTCTCGTTGGTACCCGAATAATAAGTAAAGTGAGGAGTCATAATGAGTGTGTTAATAGCCCTGGCGGCGCTGGCACTGCTGATGCTGGCGGCCTACCGCGGATACAGCGTTATTTTGTTTGCGCCGATCGCGGCGCTCGGTGCCGTGCTGCTGACCGATCCGGGTGCCGTCGGCCCGACGTTTACCGGCCTGTTTATGGAAAAGATGGTGGGCTTCGTCAAGCTCTACTTCCCGGTGTTCCTGCTGGGTGCGGTGTTTGGCAAGCTGATTGAGCTTTCCGGCTTCTCACGCTCCATCGTCGCCGCCGCAATCCAGATCCTCGGGCGTCGACACGCCATCCCGGTGATTGTCCTGGTATGCGCGCTGTTAACCTACGGCGGCGTTTCGCTGTTCGTGGTGGCGTTTGCGGTGTACCCGTTTGCCGCCGAGCTGTTTCGCCAGAGCGGCATCCCTAAGCGGCTGATCCCGGCCACCGTGGCGCTGGGGGCATTCTCGTTTACCATGGACGCCCTGCCCGGCACGCCGCAGATCCAGAATATCATCCCCACCAGCTTCTTCGGCACGAACGCCTGGGCGGCCCCGTGGCTGGGGCTTATCGGCTCTCTGTTTATTATCATCTTTGGCCTGCTCTGGCTGGAGCGCCAGCGCCGGAAGGCGCTCAATAATAATGAAGGTTACGGCACGGATCTAAAAAATGAACCCGAGACGCCGGATAACATTAATCTCCCGCATCCGCTGATTGCTATCTCCCCGCTGCTGGTGGTGGGCATACTGAACCTGCTGTTTACCCGCTGGATCCCCGGCTGGTACGGCGTGAGTCACGAGCTTACCCTGCCTGGCCTGGCGAAACCGATTGTGACCGAGGTGAGCAAGATCACCGCCATCTGGGCCGTGGAGGCGGCGCTGATCGCCGGTATCGTGCTGGTGCTGATTTTTGGCTTTCGCAATATCCGGGGGCGTCTGGCTGAAGGCAGCCGAACGGCGGTGAGCGGAGCCATTCTGGCGGCGATGAATACCGCCTCGGAATACGGTTTCGGCGCGGTTATCGCGGCGCTGCCTGGGTTCCTGGTGTTATCCAAAGCGCTGGCTGCCATTCCGAATCCGCTGCTAAATGAGGCCATCAGCGTTACCGTGCTCGCGGGGATCACCGGTTCGGCGTCCGGCGGGATGAGTATTGCCCTTGCCGCCATGTCCGACTCGTTTGTCGCCGCCGCCCATGCGGCCAATATCCCGCTTGAGGTGCTGCACCGCGTGGCCTCGATGGCGAGCGGCGGGATGGATACCCTTCCCCATAACGGCGCGGTGATTACTCTGCTGGCTATCACCGGCCTGAGCCATCGCCAGGCCTACGGCGGCATTTTCGCTATCACCATCATTAAAAGTCTGGCAGTACTTTTTGTCATTGCCGTGTTCTATCTGACCGGCATTGTGTAAGGAGAGAAAAATGAATCTGAACGGTAAAACCGCCCTGGTCACCGGCTCAACCAGCGGCATTGGTCTGGGGATCGCCCGCGTGCTGGCGAAGGCGGGCGCGCAGCTGATCCTCAACGGCTTCGGCGACAGCGCATCGGCACGGGAAGAGATTGCGCAACTGGGCAAAAAGCCGGGTTATCACGATGCGGATCTGCGGGACGTATTGCAGATTGAGGCCATGATGCGCTACGCCGAATCGCAGTTTGGCGGCGTGGACATTCTTGTGAACAACGCCGGGATCCAGCACGTGGCTCCGGTTGACGCCTTCCCGGTAGAGAAATGGAACGACATTATCGCCATTAATCTTTCCGCGGTGTTTCACACCAGCCGGCTGGCGCTGCCGGTCATGCGGGATAAAAACTGGGGGCGCGTCATCAATATCGCCTCCGTTCACGGGCTGGTCGCGTCGAAAGAGAAATCGGCCTACGTTGCGGCCAAGCACGGCGTGGTGGGCTTTACCAAATCCCTGGCGCTGGAAATCGCCCGCACGGGTATTACCGCCAATACTATCTGCCCCGGCTGGGTACTGACCCCGCTGGTGCAGCAGCAAATCGACAAACGTATCGCGGACGGCGTACCGCCGGAGCAGGCTCGCGAACAGCTTCTGGCGGAGAAACAGCCTTCAGGGGAGTTTGTTACCCCGGAACAGCTGGGCGAGCTGGCGCTATTTTTGTGCAGCGACGGCGCCGTGAACGTTCGCGGCGCCGCGTGGAATATGGATGGCGGCTGGGTTGCTCAGTGATGAACAGGCCGGGAAAGGCAACGTCGCCGCCCGGCTAAAATCGCTAGCTTGAGCAGCTGACCTCCAGCCGCTTGCCCCAGTCAGGCGGGCGGCTGACGTAATCATCATCCCGGTCGGCAAACGGCGTGCGCAACGCCAGATGCAGACGGTGTAGCTCGTCGTACTCACCCTGCTCTGCCTGCTCAATCGCCCGCTGCGCCAGCCAGTTGCGTAATACCATCGCGGGATTCGCTGCGTTCATCTGCGCCTGACGGGTAGCGTCGTCTACCTGCTCCTGCTGCAGCCGCGTGCGGTACTGTGCAAACCAGTCGTCAAACGCCTGACGGTCAATAAACTCGTCGCGCAGCGGCGAGGCGGCGCTGTGCTGCTCCGTCTGGCTCAGCATTCGGAAGGTGCGGGTGTAATCGCTCCCTTCACGCGCCATCAGGGTAAACAGGCCGTTGAGGATGTCGTTGTCGCCCTTCTCCTGGGTCATCAGCCCCAGCTTGTTACGCATCAGCGTGCCGTATTCCCGCAGCAAAAGGTCCTGATAGCTGTCGAGCGCATCGTTCAGGGCATCAACGTCGATAAACGGCGATAAGGTTTGTGCAAGCCGCTGGAGGTTCCACAGCCCAACCGCCGGCTGATTGTCAAAGCTGTAACGCCCCTGATAGTCGGAATGGTTGCAGATATACCCCGGCTGATAATCGTCCAGGAAACCAAACGGACCGTAATCAAAGGTCAGGCCGAGAATCGACATGTTGTCCGTATTCATGACCCCGTGAGCAAAGCCTACCGTTTGCCAGCGCGCAATCATCGTGGCGGTACGGGCAACCACGTCCCGGAACCAGAGAGCGTATTTATCCGCCTCATCCTGCAGATGCGCCCAGTGGTGGCGAATGGCGAAGTCCGCGAGCTGGCGAACCTTGTCCGGCTCGCGGCGATAGTAAAAGTGCTCAAAATGACCAAAGCGGAGATGGCTTTGCGCTATGCGCATCAGCATAGCCCCCTTTTCCACCGTTTCGCGCGTCACCGGCGTGTCGCTGGTGACGATCGACAGCGCGCGGGTGGTGGGAATCCCCAGCGCATGCATCGCTTCGGATGCCAGACTTTCGCGTATCGTTGACCGCAATACCGCGCGCCCGTCGCCCATTCGTGAGTAAGGGGTAAGACCTGCGCCTTTCAGATGCCAGTCAACCGTCTCCCGGTTGGGAAGCCGTTGTTCGCCGAGCAGGATCCCCCTGCCGTCACCCAGCTGCCCCGCCCAGACGCCAAACTGGTGTCCGCTATAGACCTGAGCCAGAGGCTGCATACCGGGGAGAAGCGTCTCGCCTCCCCAGACGCCAGCATTGTCTGAACGCTGAAACAGATCGGGCGGAATGGCCAGCTCATCGGCCAGCCGATCGTTATGCCAGATAAGACGTGAATTATGTAACGGTGTTGGTTTGAGTGCGGTGTAAAAGCCAGGCAACTCGTCATGCCAGTGAGCAGTAAAAGACAGGGTCATAAGTCCTCCTGCCTTTAGTGTAGAGGGTTTACCCGGACTTAAACACGGGCGAAAGGCAGGGTTATCGCTGCTGAACGAGCGTCGTGACGTGCTCCGCCGAGACGGCTGGCCAGAGCGCACCCTGCATGGCACCAAAATTGAAGGACAGAACGCGCTGCAGCAAACCGTGGTCGTCAATGCCGGAGACGATCACCGACTGGCAGTGCGGCGTTATTTGCCAGAGGATCGCGCGCATAAAAGGCTCGAAAGAAAGCTCAGAAGCACGCTGCTGGATGAATCCTTTATCAAGAATAACCCGTTTAAATAATCCATCATAGACGGCCTTGAGCGATGCAGCACCGGCTCCAAAGTTTGCCAGCACCAGCGGAAAATGGATCGCCATTCTTGCCAGCTGCAGATCGTCCTTTCCGTTATTTAAACCTGGATAGTTCTCATTAACAGTAAACTCAAGAAACGGATAACGCTCAAGAATTGAAACAGCATTCCCATTACTTAATAAAAACTCAACAATTGCTGGTGTAATATTGATCCATGCAATTAACTGATGCTGAATAAAAAACAGTTTACAGGTATCAAGCAATTGCAGTTTTTCGTTAAACAGCGCTAACTCCTCTGCCGCTGAAAGCCGAGGGATAACGAGCTCAGTGGGGATCCTCACATCGGTGCCGACGCCAGTAAAGTTAACCAGTATTTCTAAACCTTTTAGCTCGCCTGCGCTATTACGGGCAGGCAGAAGCATCAGTTCAGACTGGTAAGCATTATCTAGCGTAATAATCATTGCACTCGCCCCGCATTAAAGATGAGAGAGGACATCCTGGAGCAATTGCTGACACAATTCCACTGTCTTGATTTTAATAAGTTTAATTTCATTAGTTCCGTATTAATTTTCAGATTTATCCCTGAATCTAAAATAATCTTATCCTGGTTACTGAATAATAGCCAGTTTTAGATAAAACAGACACATAAGGATGTTGCTAATTTAGGTAAATTTAACTTTAATCAGCTTATTTGAGAAAAACGGCATGGTTTAATAGTTACCATGCCGACATAAGAAACGTGTTCGGGCAGTCTAAATACGTCGCGCCTGCCAGAAATTTTTACGCCAGTACACGTTATCGAGAGAAGAGCGCATCACGCCGCGGCTGGTAGAGGCATGAATAAACTGATTGTCTGTATCATATATCCCAACATGCAGGCCGCTTTCTCCCGATCCGGTTTTGAAAAAGACCAGGTCACCGGGAAGGAGATCGTCTTTATCAATTTCAGTGCCTATTTCCGCCTGCTTGCGCGTGTCACGCGGAAGCTGTAAATCAAACTTGTCACGAAACGTCATCAGGACAAAGCCTGAGCAGTCCACCCCGCCGCGGCTCATGCCGCCGTAGCGATAAGGCGTGCCGCGCCAGTTGCTCAGCTGATCGTTAAGGCTGGCAATAACGGTGATAGAATCCGATAGCCGCGGATTAGGCGGCGGTGCACGATGGCTGCTGCATCCCGCAAGAAAGAGTGCCGCCACGAAGAGAAACCAGAATCGCATTTTCAGACGAATCCTCTGCTTTTATTGTTCTTTTGGTAATTTAGCGTGCAATTGTGTTCACAGGCAAGAAACGGTTACTCCTGCCCGGTAGAAATCAGCATCTTATGTCCCTCTATATCCAGCCTGCGGAACGACATGTTGTAGGCGCGGGCAAGATTTGGCGGCGTAAGAACCCGATCCCGCGTACCGCTGGCGATCATCCTGCCGCGCGACAGGAGCCACACGCGATGGGCGTGACGTAACGTATGGTTAAGATCGTGGCTGCTCATCACTACGGCGATACCTTTTCTGCTCAGAGCGCTTAGCAGGCTATCCAGCGCCGCCTGCTGGGCAACATCCAGACCGCTCATCGGTTCATCCAGCAGCAGCATCCTCCCGTGAGGATTGCCCGCGGGATGGATCTGCAGAATGACCGCCGCCAGACGCACCCGCTGCCATTCCCCTCCAGAAAGCTGGCTGGCATGCCGGGACAGTTTATCTTCCAGCCCTAACGCCGCAGCCACTTCCTCCAGCAGTGCCGTATGCTGTTTGTCGTGCAGATGCAGCATCAGATAATGCCAGACCGGCATCGCAAAAGGCGGTACCTGCTGCTGCACCAGGTAGCTGCGCCGGTGGGCCAGCGAGGCGGGTGACCAGTCGACCAAAGCATGTTCCAGCAGCGTAATCTGCCCTGGCCCGGTGGTCAGCCCCGCCATCCGCGCCAGCAGCGTGCTTTTACCCGCGCCGTTTGGCCCGACGAGATGCAGGATTTCACCCAAATTGATGTCGCAGGTTACCGGCTCCAGACGCCCCTTCTCGGCGACGTCCGTGAGCTGCATCAGCAGCGACATTATTTCGCCAGCGCCAGCTTAATAGATTCCATGACGATCGGGTCCTCAGGCGTCATATCCGGCGAAAAACGCTGAACGACCTGGCCGTCACGACCAATCAGGAATTTTTCGAAGTTCCACAGAATATCGTCCGGATAGAGCGGCGCGCGGCCTTTGCTGGCCATGCGCTCGTAAAAACCGCTCTCTTCCGGCGCAACGGCCTTCGGCGCGGCGGCAATCAGCTTCGCATACAGTGGATGGCGGTCTTCACCGTTGACGTCAATTTTGCTGAACATCGGGAACGTCACGCCATAAGTGGTGCTGCAGAAGGTTTTGATCTCTTCTTCGCTGCCCGGCTCCTGGCCCAGGAACTGGTTGCACGGGAAGCCCAGCACGGTAAAACCGTCTTTCTCCCAGGCCTTCTGAATATTCTCCAGCTGCTCGTACTGCGGCGTCAGGCCGCATTTCGATGCCACGTTGACGATGAGCAACACCTTGCCTTTGTAGCTTTCCAGCGTGGTGTTATCCCCATCAATGGTGGTCACTTCGGTATTCAGGATATCTGACTGCATAGCATTTCCTCAGGTTGTCGATTTAACGTCCAGCTTTTAATAGTAGCCAGATAAAGACTGGCGCGCCCAGCGTTGCGGTCACCACGCCAACAGGCAATTCTGCGGCCGTCAGGGCGAGACGGGCGATGATGTCGGCCACCAGCAGCGTGGCTGCCCCGGCAACCGCCGAGGCCGGAAGCAAGGTTCGATGATCCGTGAAGCCGCAAAGACGCAGCATGTGCGGAATGACCAGCCCGATAAAGCCAATCGCCCCCGCCAGGGCCACGCTCACGCCTACCAGCCAGCCAATGGCAATGACCAGTACGTTACGCCAGAAACCAATCGGCATGCCGAGCTGGCGGGCAGAGATTTCCCCCAGCGCGAGCCGATTCAGCGGCTGGGCCTGCAGCGCAGCCCACGCGATGACCGGCACCAGCAGCGCCATTAGCCAGCCCTGGTGCCAGTCAACGCCGCCAAAGCCGCCCATCATCCAGTACATGAGCTGACGCAGGTCAAAGGAGGTCGAGAAGTAGACCGCCCAGGTCATCAGCGCGCTACAGATGATCCCCAGCGCGACGCCGGCAAGCAGCAGCCGGCTGGTCGACAGGTGCCGTCTGGCGAAGCGAAGAAGAATGACTGTGATCAGCAGTGCGCCGAGAATGGCGCTCAGGCTAATGCTCCAGCCGGAGAGTTCTCCCCCGCCCAGCATCACCGCCGCAATCAGCCCGACGCCTGCACCGTTCGACACCCCCAGCAGGCCGGGCTCCGCCAGCGGGTTTTCGAACAGCGCCTGCATAATGGTGCCAGACAGCGCCAGCGCGGCGCCGACCAGGATCACCGCGACGGTGCGCGGCAGGCGAATTTGCCAGACGAAGAGCTGCCCGTCAGGCCCCAGCCAGCTTTCAGGCCCGATCCAGCTGTCGCCTGCGCAGAGGCTAATACCCGCGGCAAGAATAAGCAGCAGCGCCAGCAGAAGCAGGCGACGCCGATCGGAACGGTGCTGGCGATGAGCATAATCAAGCATGTGTACGGTTTGTTAGCGAGTGATGTAATTGATTTTACGGCGTGTTTGCCGGAGAGCGCAAAGAAAAAAGGCCGCGTGGGCGGCCTTTTTGGTTAGTTCATATTACTCTGCTTTAGGCGTTGCGTTTTCGACGCGGCTCTTTAACTTCTGGCCGGGTCTGAAGGTCACCACGCGGCGGGCTGTAATGGGAATATCTTCCCCCGTCTTCGGGTTACGGCCCGGACGTTGGTTTTTGTCTCGCAAATCAAAATTGCCAAAACCGGAGAGTTTTACCTGCTCACCATTTTCCAGAGCACGACGGATCTCTTCGAAAAACAGCTCTACCAGCTCTTTGGCATCCCGTTTGCTAAGCCCAAGCTTATCAAACAGATATTCTGACATTTCAGCTTTTGTAAGCGCCATAGGTTCAATCCCTCAATGATGCCTGGAATCGCTCTTTTAATGCCTCTACACATTTGGCGACGGTAGCGGCAATCTCCTCTTCTTCGAGTGTACGGCTGGTATCCTGAAGGATAAGGCTGATAGCGAGGCTCTTGAAACCTTCTGCTACGCCCTTGCCGCGGTACACGTCAAATAAGTTTACGCCAACTACCTGATTTACGCCAACTTTCTTACATTCGGCCAAAATATCTGCTGCGGGCACGTTTTCAGCGACCACAACCGCGATATCACGGCGGTTCGCCGGGAAGCGGGAGACGTCCTGCGCCTGAGGAATGATGCGGTCTGCAACCGGGCTCCACTCCAGCTCGAACACGATGGTACGGCCGTTCAGGTCCAGCTTACGCTCCAGTTCTGGGTGGACAACGCCAATGAAACCAACGCGTTTGCCGTCTAAATAAATCGCCGCGCTCTGGCCCGGATGGAGCGCAGGAATCGCTTCCGCACGGAACTCAATTTCAGATAATTTACCGGTCAGATCCAGAATCGCTTCCAGATCGCCCTTCATATCGTAGAAATCAACCGTACCTTTTGCCAGGTCCCAGTGCTCTTCGTAGCGGTTACCGCTGATGGCACCAGCCAGCATGAGATCCTGACGGATGCCTAAATTTGCCTGATTATCCGGCACAAAGCGCAAACCGCTTTCGAAAATGCGCACGCGGTTTTGCTGGCGGTTCTGGTTGTAAACGATAGTCCCCAGCAGGCCCGTCCACAGGGACAGGCGCATCGCGGACATTTCGCTGGAGATTGGGCTTGGCAGGATCAGCGCTTCCTGACCCGGGTGGATCAGCTGCTGCAGCTTAGGATCAACGAAGCTGTAGGTGATCACTTCCTGGTAGCCTTTGTCGTTCAGCATGGTTTTCACACGCTTCAGGGACAGGTCGGCTTCACGGTGGGTGCCCATCACCAGACCCGCCTGCACAGGCTCGTCAGGGATGTTGTTGTAGCCGTAAACACGGGCCACTTCTTCCACCAGATCTTCTTCAATTTCCATGTCGAAACGCCATGACGGCGCAACGGCCTGCCACTCGTCCTGACCTTCGGTCACTTCGCAGCCCAGGCGCGTCAGGATGTCGGTCACCTGCGCGTCGGCAACGTGGTGACCAATCAGGCGATCCAGCTTGCTGCGGCGCAGGGTAATGGTCGCACGCTTCGGCAGAGTCGCTTCGTTGGTGACGTCAATAACCGGGCCCGCTTCGCCGCCGCAGATGTCGATCAGCAGGCGGGTTGCACGCTCCATCGCTTTGTACTGCAGCGCCGGGTCAACGCCGCGCTCGTAGCGGTGAGACGCATCGGTGTGCAGGCCGTGACGGCGCGCGCGGCCGGTGATGGAGAGCGGGCTGAAGAACGCACATTCGAGCAGGACGTTTTGCGTTTCGTCGTTGACGCCAGAGTGTTCGCCACCAAAGATTCCGCCCATCGCCAGCGCTTTGCTGTGGTCAGCAATCACCAGGGTGTCGACGTTCAGTTTGGCTTCTGTGCCGTCCAGCAGCACCAGGGTTTCCCCCTCTTTCGCCATGCGCACAACGATGCCGCCGTCGATACGATCTTTATCGAACGCGTGCATCGGCTGGCCCAGCTCCAGCAGAACGTAGTTAGTGACGTCAACCACGGCGTCGATTGAGCGGATACCGCAGCGGCGCAGCTTCTCTTTCATCCAAAGCGGGGTTGGCGCTTTAACATTAATGCCTTTTACCACGCGACCGAGGTAGCGCGGGCAGGCATCAGCAGCGTCAACCTGAATCGGCAGCACGTCACTGATGGTCGCTTCAACCGGGACAATCTCCGGCGCGTTGAGTTCAGTCTGGTTCAGTACGGCCACGTCGCGCGCCACGCCGATAATACCTAAGCAGTCGGCACGGTTTGGCGTAACGCTGATTTCGATAGTATTGTCATCAAGCTTCAGGTATTCACGGATATCGGTGCCAACTGGCGCATCCAGCGGCAGCTCGATGATGCCGTTGTGGTCGTCGGAAATACCCAGCTCAGAGAAGGAGCACAGCATGCCTTCAGACGGCTCACCGCGCAGCTTGGCCGCTTTGATTTTGAAATCACCCGGCAGTACGGCACCGACGGTAGCCACGGCCACCTTCAGGCCCTGACGGCAGTTTGGCGCACCGCAGACGATGTCCAGCAGACGGTCGCCGCCTACGTTCACTTTAGTCACGCGCAGTTTGTCAGCGTTAGGGTGCTGGCCGCACTCGACTACTTCACCCACCACGACGCCGTTGAAGGCACCGGAAACCGGCTCAACGCCGTCAACTTCCAGGCCCGCCATGGTGATCTGGTTGGAAAGCGCTTCGCTGTCCAGCGTGGTGTTCACCCACTCGCGTAACCACAGTTCACTGAATTTCATTGTTCTGTCCTGCCCTTATTTAAACTGTTTGAGGAAACGCAGATCGTTTTCGAAGAATGCACGTAAGTCGGTCACGCCGTAGCGCAGCATGGTCAAACGCTCCATGCCCATGCCGAACGCAAAGCCGGAGTATACTTCCGGATCGATACCCACGTTGCGCAGCACGTTTGGATGCACCATGCCGCAGCCCAGCACTTCCAGCCATTTGCCGTTTTTACCCATCACGTCAACTTCCGCAGACGGTTCAGTGAACGGGAAGTAGGACGGACGGAAACGAACCTGCAGATCTTCCTCAAAGAAGTTGTTCAGGAAATCGTGCAGCGTGCCCTTCAGGTTGGTGAAGCTGATGTTTTTATCAACAATCAGACCTTCCATCTGGTGGAACATTGGGGTGTGGGTCTGATCGTAGTCGTTACGATACACGCGGCCCGGCGCGATGATGCGGATTGGTGGTTCCTGATCCTTCATGGTACGGATCTGAACGCCAGAGGTCTGGGTACGCAGCAGACGCGTCGCGTCAAACCAGAAAGTGTCGTGGTCAGCGCGTGCCGGATGATGGCCAGGAATGTTCAGGGCGTCGAAGTTGTGGTAATCATCTTCGATTTCCGGGCCAGTCGCCACGGTAAAGCCGAGCTCACCGAAGAAACTTTCAATACGATCGATAGTACGGGTAACCGGATGCAGACCACCGTTTTCAATACGGCGACCCGGCAGAGAAACGTCGATGGTTTCTGCCGCAAGACGCGCGTTTAGTACCGCGCTCTCCAGCTCGGCCTTACGCGCGTTCAGCGCCTGCTGAACCTGCTCTTTGGCTTCGTTAATCACCGCACCCGCTGCCGGGCGTTCTTCTGGCGGCAGTTCACGCAGGGTTGTCATTTGAAGGGTCAGGTGCCCTTTCTTCCCAAGATATTCGACGCGGACATTGTCTAACGCGGCAACATCTGAGGCCTGATTAATGGCGGCTGTTGCACTGGCAACCAGCTCTGCGAGATGTGACATGATTTTCCTCATTATGTCGGTGCAGACACCGATTTGGTGGAGTTATTCTCTCAAATTCAGGCACAAAAAAAGCCTCCATCGGGAGGCTTATCTGGCGCTGTTTTTCGTTTCATCTTTCACGCGCTAGCCTCCTGGAGTCAGGTGCTAAAGTAAAAGAAGAAGCGGAAAATAGCAGCATTCATGCTTGCGTTACCTTGTTGGGTAAAAACCGGTAAGACCTTATTGAAAAGCCTGCACGGATAAATGTCAATCTTCTGATGGTGTTAAATGAAAAGAGGGAGCCAGGCCCCCTCTCTCAACTGGCTTATGCCAGTGCTGCTTTCGCTTTTTCGACCAGAGCGGTGAACGCTACTTTGTCGAATACTGCGATGTCAGCCAGGATCTTACGGTCGATTTCAACAGAGGCTTTTTTCAGGCCGTTGATGAATTTGCTGTAAGAAATACCGTTCTGACGTGCTGCTGCGTTGATACGCGCAATCCACAGTTGACGGAACTGACGCTTACGCTGACGACGGTCACGGTAAGCGTACTGACCTGCTTTGATAACAGCCTGGAAGGCAACGCGGTATACGCGTGAACGCGCACCGTAGTAGCCTTTAGCTTGTTTCAAAATTTTCTTGTGACGTGCACGTGCAATTACACCACGTTTTACGCGAGCCATATGTGCTCTCCTGTATCTATATTCTTAGTAAAAAATTAAACGTTAACGGCTTATGCGTACGGCAGGCACGCGATAACCAGACCCAGATCGCCTTTAGAAACAAGGCCTTTTGGACGCAGGTGACGTTTACGCTTAGTAGATTTTTTGGTCAGAATATGACGCAGGTTTGCGTGCTTACGCTTAAATCCACCACCACCGGTTTTTTTGAAGCGCTTAGCAGCACCGCGTACGGTCTTAATTTTTGGCATCTTAATAACTTCCACTTCGCATTGTTAAATAAACGAAACATAGGCGAACAAAACCTATGAAACCCGAAGGCTCCACAGATTTTGCTGCTTGAAGGCCTTACTGTTTCTTCTTAGGAGCGAGCACCATGATCATCTGGCGGCCTTCGATCTTCGTAGGGAAGGATTCGACTACTGCCAGTTCACTCAGATCGTCACGGACGCGGTTAAGCACTTCCATACCGATCTGTTGGTGGGCCATCTCACGACCGCGGAAACGCAGCGTGATCTTGGCCTTATCGCCATCTTCCAGAAAGCGAATCAGGCTGCGGAGTTTTACCTGATAATCGCCATCGTCGGTACCAGGACGGAATTTGATTTCCTTAACCTGGATAACTTTTTGCTTCTTCTTCTGTTCCTTAGAAGACTTACTCTTTTCATAAAGGAACTTGCCGTAGTCCATGATACGACAAACTGGCGGTTCGGCGTTAGGGCTGATTTCAACTAAATCTACTCCAGCTTCTTCAGCCTTTTCGATTGCTTCTCTCAGACTCACAATCCCCAGCTGCTCGCCTTCCAGACCTGTTAAGCGAACTTCCTGGGCGCGAATCTCGCCATTGATACGATTCGGACGTGCCGTTTGAACTCGTTTTCCGCCTTTAATACCTTATTCCTCCAGTTGTTGAAGACTGCGGCTGCGAATCTCTTGTTGCAGCTTCTCAATCACTTCACTTACGTCCAGGCTGCCCAGGTCTTTACCACGGCGGGTGCGAACGGCAACTTTGCCTGCTTCCACCTCTTTATCACCACAGACCAACATATACGGGACACGACGTAAAGTGTGCTCGCGGATTTTAAAGCCAATCTTCTCATTTCTCAAGTCTGCTTTTACGCGAATGCCCGCATTTTGTAGTTTCTGCGTCAATTCTTTAACGTAATCTGCCTGAGAATCGGTAATGTTCATCACCACGACCTGCACTGGCGCAAGCCAGGTTGGGAAGAAGCCCGCGAACTCTTCGGTCAGGATGCCGATGAAGCGCTCCAGAGAACCGAGAATAGCACGGTGAATCATGACCGGTACCTGACGCTCGTTGTCTTCGCCAACATAAGAGGCGCTTAAACGCTGCGGCAGGGAGAAGTCCAGCTGTACAGTACCGCACTGCCATGCGCGATCGAGGCAGTCATACAGGGTAAATTCAATTTTCGGACCGTAGAATGCGCCCTCGCCCAGTTGGTATTCGAACGGAATACCGTTCTCTTCCAGCGCTACGGCGAGATCCGCTTCTGCGCGATCCCAGGTCTCATCGCTACCGATACGTTTTTCCGGACGCGTTGAGAGTTTGACCACGATCTTCTCGAAGCCAAAGGTGCTGTACATATCGTAGACCATACGAATACAGGCGTTAACTTCATCACGTACCTGATCTTCAGTACAGAAGATATGCGCATCATCCTGAGTAAAGCCACGCACGCGCATCAGACCGTGCAGCGCACCTGATGGCTCGTTACGGTGGCAGCTACCGAACTCCGCCATACGCAGCGGCAGGTCGCGGTAGGATTTCAGACCCTGGTTGAAGATCTGAACGTGGCCCGGGCAGTTCATTGGCTTGATGCAGTATTCACGGTTCTCGGACGAGGTGGTGAACATCGCATCTTTGTAGTTGTCCCAGTGGCCGGTTTTTTCCCACAGCACACGGTCCATCATGAACGGGCCTTTCACTTCCTGATACTGGTACTCTTTCAGCTTGGAACGTACGAACGTTTCCAGTTCACGGAAGATAGTCCAGCCATCGTTATGCCAGAACACCATACCCGGCGCTTCTTCCTGCATGTGGTACAGGTCAAGCTGCTTACCGATTTTACGGTGGTCACGCTTCGCGGCCTCTTCCAGGCGCTGCAGGTACGCGTTCAGGGCTTTCTTATCCGCCCACGCGGTACCATAGATACGCTGCAACATCTTGTTGTTGCTGTCGCCACGCCAGTAGGCGCCGGCGATCTTCATCAGTTTGAAATGATGACAGAAGCGCATGTTCGGCACGTGCGGTCCACGGCACATGTCGACGTATTCTTCGTGATGGTACAAGCCAGGCTTGTCATCATGAGCAATGTTTTCATCGAGAATAGAGACTTTATAGCTTTCGCCACGCTTGACGAAGGTTTCA
This sequence comes from Enterobacter cloacae complex sp. P27C, assembly GCF_014895705.1. Taxonomy (NCBI): domain Bacteria; kingdom Pseudomonadati; phylum Pseudomonadota; class Gammaproteobacteria; order Enterobacterales; family Enterobacteriaceae; genus Enterobacter; species Enterobacter cloacae complex sp. P27C. The sequence continues at coordinate 406,730 of NZ_JADBQB010000001.1, read as the reverse complement.
CGCGCTTCGTGCCAGCTGACTTTCTTCTTGATGACGTCATAGTTGGTCTCGGCGAGCTCGTGCATACGTTTTTCGAGCGCGTCGATATCTTCCTGGGTCAGGGTGTGGTCAAGATCAACGTCGTAGTAGAAACCGTTGTCGATAACCGGACCGATCGCCATTTTGGTGTTTGGCCACAGCTGCTTGATAGCATGACCCAACAGGTGTGCGCAGGAGTGACGAATGATCTCCAGACCTTCTTCGTCTTTCGCGGTGATGATTGCAAGCGTCGCATCGTTTTCAATCAGATCGGACGCATCAACCAGCTCACCGTTAACACGGCCGGCGATGGTCGCTTTCGCGAGGCCAGGACCGATGTCCAGGGCGACATCCATAGGGCTAACAGCGTGGTCGAAATGGCGTTGGCTGCCATCAGGAAGAGTAATTACAGGCATTTTATATCCTTATTTGCAGTGATGCCCCACACATAAGAGCATATACAAAGAAAATAATCGTGATTTGACAATAGATTACGACACCATCTGACCAACAATCGTCAAATTGGTTCGTCATCATGCACCTGCCGAATTCAGATTAATGCGGATTTACGGCAAGCGACGTAATGTTAACACTATCAGCAAGGAGATTGCACCCTCTGCAGCCAGAATGATGGGCTGGCACGTAGCGTAAATTTGCAGATTGCATCTCTCCGGCGCTCGCATTTCAGACATGCTGGGCTACTCTTGAACATGCCTTTTATATCAACAGGTGCATACCATGAATGTATCCAGTAGAACGGTTGTGATTCTGAACATCCTTTCCGCAACAGGTTTAGTGTTGATCCTCGCCGAACGATTCCACTGGTTCTGAGCCGACCCCTTGTTGGCATAACTCGATCGCTCCCGGGAAGGCGCATCTTTTGGCCCCGTTTGATAGACTATGCGTATCAACGAACAAGGATTAGGTTATGCCAACAAAACGATTTGCCGTAAAACACTGGAAAATGGTGCTGGTGCTGGTTGCCATCTGCGGTGCAATGCTGTTATTTCGGTGGGCGGCAATGATTTGGGGCTAAGTACAAATAAAAATAAATGCCGTTGCGCGTGATGAGAATTTATTGGCGCAGGTTAACCATAATAATGAAAACGGGCCGACACTTTCATCGGCCCGCTATGATTACATTTTATAGCCCAGCGAAATCGTGGTTCTGCGATCGGTATGATCCGGTGCCGTTTCTGGCGGTGAAGAGTTCCAGGTCACGTTGTAGGCCAATTTCAAACCGAAGTGTTCATTGATAGCCACATTCAAAGCGCTTTCGGAGTTCAGCGTCGTATCCTCGGCACCAAACACAGAAACACCCTGCGTAAATTTGGTGTTATCGGTCATTTGCCAGGCATACGTGCCGGAAGCATAGCCCAGCGGCTGGGTTTCATTTTCGCCATTGGTGTACTCGTCATAGCGGACACCAGGACCGAATTCGAAACGGAGGCTGTGTACCGGACCATTCAGGAACTGACGACCATAACCGGCGGTGAACACATCGCGCTGGCGATAGCCGTTAAAGCGGTCGGTTAACCAACTTGCCTGACCAAAGATGTAGTCATAGTCGGTCATGTTGTAACGGCTACGTCCACCGACCGCGTATTTCTCGGATGAGCGTTCATCGTTAGCGGACGTGTTGCTGGCATTCCCCCACAGCGACCATGCAGTGGTATTGCCGTACCAGGTCAGGGTGCTGTCCGCCGTCAGAGAAGAGCTTTTCGTGTTACCCGATTGCGCAAGATACCCGGCGTTCAGGTTACCTTCAAACGGTTTTTTGGCAGTGGAGGGATCGTCCATGACAGTAAAAACGGTGTCATCGGCGGCTGCATTCAGTGATGCAAAAACGCCACCCGCCAGCATCAGTGCTGCGGGTACTGTCTTCAAAAGCTTCATTTTATTTAAGGAGTCCGTACAACAAAAAAAGAGACCACCACGGTCTCGGAAACTTTCTTGAGGATCAATGACAAGGCGTCCAGAGAAAGGTAACAAATTATAAAAAGGCGCAAATAACATAGCAATATTTTCTTATTTCATTTTTTGAATAAGAACGATCTCAAAACGCGTTTTATTTTATATATCCCTCATCGCATTTATGTCAGCATTCATTTTTAAAATCATACTGTTATTTACATTGCCTTCCTGTCGATCGGTGCCAGGCTTAAAAGAACCCATGCTAAAAGGAGGTTATGATGGCTTCTATTTATACGCTGACGCTCTCCCCTTCCCTCGACTCCGCGACCATAACGCCGCAGATTTACCCGGAAGGTAAACTACGCTGTAGCGCACCCGTATTTGAGCCGGGCGGCGGCGGGATTAACGTTGCGCGCGCGATTACCCACCTCGGCGGTAAAGCGACTGCCATCTTTCCGGCCGGTGGTGCCACGGGGGAGCATCTTGTTGCCTTGCTGGCCGATGAACAGGTTGCCGTGGATACCGTAGACGCCAAAGACTGGACCCGGCAGAACCTGCATGTCCACGTTGAGTCCAGCGGGGAACAGTATCGTTTCGTTATGCCAGGCGCCAGGCTGAGCGATGATGAGTTTCGTCAGCTGGAAGAGAAGGTGCTAACCATTGAAAGCGGCTCGCTGCTGGTCGTCAGCGGTAGCCTGCCGCCAGGCGTCAAAACAGAAAAGCTGACAGCACTGGTTGATGCCGTACTTCAGCGCGGCATTCGCTGCATTGTCGACAGTTCAGGCGAAGCCCTGCAGGCGGCATTAGAACCCGGACAGCTTGAGCTGGTTAAGCCTAACCAGAAAGAGCTGAGTGCGCTTGTTAATCGCGAACTTAGCCAGCCGGATGACGTGCGTACTGCCGCAGAAGAACTGGTTCGCAGCGGCAAAGCGCACCGCGTTGTCGTCTCTCTCGGTCCTCAGGGTGCGCTGGCCGTCGACAAGACGGGCTTTGTGCAGGTTGTTCCGCCCCCAATGAAGAGCCAGAGCACCGTCGGCGCAGGCGACAGTATGGTCGGCGCGATGGCGCTGAAGCTGGCGCAGGGTGCATCACTTCTGGAGATGACGCGCTATGGCGTCGCGGCGGGGAGTGCCGCCACCATCAATCAGGGAACGCGCCTGTGTTCGCTTGCCGATACACAGAAAATCGTCGATTACCTGTCACGAAGCTAACCGATATATCCCCCTCCTGACCGAGGGGGAATATCTGTGGAAGTCGCCAAATATGGCGTATCGACTATGCTAAAAAAACTTTCAGGATAACAACGAGGTGAATTATGAGCAGTGGTGATATCACCCGCTACGTCGTGACCATCAGCCTTCATGAAGCATCGCTGACCGAGCTTAACGAGCTCAACAATGCCTTTACACGGGCGAATTTCCTGCTCACGCTAACGGATGACGAAGGTCATATTCATGATTTAGGCACCCTGGCGTTTGGCCTGATCGCAGCCCTGAGTGAAGAAGAGGTGCATGCGCTGGCCGCCAGCCTGGTGGAAAGCGTGACCGACAAGCCTGCCGACATCACCGTGGAGACGTGGGAACGCTGGCAGAAAAAAGAACAATAAGTGCCCTGCATGAAATTAATCCGCTCAGGTGTGCGTTAGTTCGTATTTTTTTACCGCAGTTATGCGCTAACTTTATGATCTGGCAGACAACATGGGAGAGTCAACATGTGGCAGGCTATCAGTCATCTTTTACATGAGCAATTGGGTGAAGGTGAAATTGAACTGCGTAACGAGCTGCCGGGCGGGGAAATTCACGCCGCGTGGCATTTACGCTACGCAGGACGCGATCTGTTCGTTAAATGCGACGAGCGAGAGCTGCTCCCGATTTTTACCGCTGAAGCCGATCAGCTTGAACTGTTGTCCCGCAGTAAAACGGTGACGGTACCTGAGGTGCTGGCCGTGGGCAGTGACCGGGACTACAGCTTTCTGGTGATGGACTATCTCCCTGCCCGCCCGTTGGACGCCCATAATGCCTTTATTCTCGGGCAACAGTTAGCGCGTCTGCACCAGTGGAGCGACCAGCCCCAGTTTGGTCTCGACTTCGACAACGACCTTTCCACCACGCCGCAGCCCAATGCCTGGCAGCGCCGCTGGTCGACGTTCTTTGCCGAGCAGCGCATCGGATGGCAGCTTGAACTGGCCGCAGAGAAAGGGCTGGAATTTGGCAATATTGATGCCATCGTCGAGCATGTGCAACAGCGCCTGGCCTCCCACCAGCCTCAGGCGTCTTTGCTGCACGGTGATTTATGGTCCGATAACTGCGCGCTGGGCCCCAACGGCCCGTATATCTTCGACCCGGCCTGCTACTGGGGCGACAGAGAGTGCGATTTGGCCATGTTGCCCCTGCATCCCGAACAACCGCCGCAAATATACGATGGGTATCAGTCTGTCTCCCCCCTGCCGCCGGACTTCCTTGAGCGCCAGCCCGTGTATCAGCTCTATACGCTGATGAACCGAGCCATTCTTTTTGGCGGGCAACATCTGGTCAACGCCCAGCGCGCGCTTGAACGCGTGCTTGCGGCTTAAAGACAAAACGGGTGGCCTTGCCGCCACCCTAATTCGTTACAGAAAACCGAGCAGTGAGAAGAAGAAATATCCCGCCACGATGATGATAACCGGCAGGATATAGAGCGGGAAAATTTGCAGGAAAATGGTGTGACGAGGCACCACAATGCGGGATTCAATCTGCTCCCGGCTCATTCCTTCAGGACCTTTCGCCTTCTCAAGGATAAGCTGATCTTCCACCCCTTCCCGTAAAAAACGGGTCTGGCGACTCATTCGTGCGCCCGATGCCTGCAGCGCCATCGCAATAAAAATCAGCGCATAGATAATCCAGAACCCAATATTCAGCTGCTGGTGAAAGTCCGGCGTTGGCGAGTTGAACCAGAAGACGTTCAGGAACGGGGTGTTAAACCGCACCATCTCAATCATGACATGCGCAAAATCAAGCATTACCGCATTAATGCCCGGCTGTTTTTCGCTGTGATCGTACATAAACTTCAGCACGGATATCAGCGTAGAAATGACGGCAGGAATAAAAATCACCCAGCCTGCAATACGTTTTAAGACAGCAATGCGTCCAGCTTGTTGATACGTCATCAGTTCCTCTTCATAAAGACGCGTGATTTGAGCCTAAGTCTACCTGCTGGACATCAATTTCGCCCGCTCTTTAAAAGCAATATGCTAAATTGCAGACTGTGCTTAGCACTTATCGTCTGTCGAACACCTGGATAAGGAGACGTTGTGATGTCGACACCGCGCCAGATACTTGCCGCTATTTTTGACATGGATGGATTACTGATTGATTCCGAGCCGTTGTGGGATCGCGCCGAGCTGGACGTGATGGCCAGCCTGGGCGTTGATATCAGTCGCCGTAATGAACTTCCCGACACGCTGGGCCTGCGTATTGATATGGTCGTTGACCTGTGGTACGCCCAACAGCCGTGGGTTGGGCCCGATCGCGACGAAGTCACCTCGCGTATTATCAGCCGCGCCATCGCGCTGGTGGAGGAGAACAAGCCGCTCTTGCCGGGCGTACATGAGGCTGTCGCGCTGTGCAAGTCTCAGGGGCTGAAGGTTGGCCTGGCTTCCGCTTCACCGCTGCATATGCTGGAAAAAGTGCTGATCATGTTTGAGCTGCGCGACAGTTTTGACGCCCTGGCGTCTGCGGAAAAACTGCCCTACAGCAAGCCGCATCCGCAGGTCTATATGGACTGCGCCGCGAAGCTGGGTCTTGATCCGCTTACCTGCGTCGCGCTGGAAGATTCAGTAAACGGCATGGTGGCCTCCAAAGCCGCGCGTATGCGCTCCATTGTGGTTCCCGATGAAGAAAACCGCCACGATCCCCGGTATGCTCTTGCCGACGTTAAGCTGAATTCGCTGGCTGAACTGACGGTACAACACCTGCGCGGCGAATAGCGCCCCTCCTACAGGCAGCGTCATGCTGCCTGATAAAAACAAAACACAGTTTCATTTTGTTTGCTTTTCTCATCCCTGCCTCCTATCTTTAACGTCAACACGACGATAACCAGCTTCTGAGGCGCGTATGATACTGGACACCTTTACTCTTTCAGGCAAAGTGGCCCTCATCACCGGGTGCGATACCGGGCTGGGGCAAGGCATGGCTATTGCGCTGGCGCAGGCAGGTTGCGATATCGTTGGGGTAAATCGCAAAGCTCCAGAGAAAACGGCCAGCGCCGTCACCGCCCTGGGAAGACGTTTTGTGGCTATTCGGGCCGATCTGAGCCAGCAGGAAAATCTTCAGTACGTCGTGGACACCGCCGTGGCGGAGATGGGACGAATTGATATTCTGGTGAACAATGCCGGGACGATTCGCCGGGAGGAGGCTCTGACGTTCAGCGAAAAAGACTGGGATGACGTTATGAACCTGAATCTCAAGTCGCTCTTTTTCCTCTCTCAGGCGGTCGCTAAGCGATTTATCACCCAGGGCCAGGGCGGCAAAATTATCAATATCGCCTCTATGCTCTCCTTTCAGGGCGGCATTCGCGTGCCGTCGTATACCGCCTCGAAAAGCGGCGTATTGGGGATCACGCGCCTGCTGGCAAATGAGTGGGCGCTACATGGCATCAACGTGAATGCCATCGCGCCGGGCTACATGGCGACGAACAACACGCAGCAGCTGCGCGATAACGAACAGCGTAACGCGGAGATCCTTGACCGCATCCCGGCGGGTCGATGGGGAGTACCGGATGACCTTCAGGGGCCGGTCGTCTTTTTAGCCTCCCCCGCATCAGATTACGTGAATGGTCACACCTTAGCCGTCGATGGCGGCTGGCTGGCGCGCTGAGGCGCCTTTGTGACAAACAGTTACACCGTCACCTCTTTCGTCCACTGTATAAAAACCCTATACTGTATAAATTGACAGTTTCGTGGGTTTTATCATGACGGCGGAAGGCCACCTGCTTTTTTCAATTGCGTGCGCAGTATTTGCCAAAAACGCAGAACTTACTCCCGTGCTTGCACAGGGAGACTGGTGGCATATTGTCCCTTCTGCCGTTTTAACCTGTCTGCTGCCCGATATTGACCACCCAAAATCCTTCCTCGGACAGCGCCTGAAGTGGGTGTCGAAGCCCATCGCCCGCGCGTTCGGCCACCGCGGGTTTACCCACAGCCTGCTGGCCGTTTTTGGCCTGCTCACGCTTTTCTATTTAAAAGTCCCTGAAAGCTGGATAGTGCCGGGCGATGCCATTCAGGGCATGGTGCTGGGTTATTTAAGCCATATCCTCGCCGATATGCTGACGCCCGCGGGCGTGCCGTTGCTTTGGCCCTGCCGCTGGCGTTTCCGTTTTCCGATCCTTGCGCCGCAGAAAGGGAATCAGCTTGAACGCGTGCTGTGCATGGCGCTGTTCGCCTACGCCGTCTGGATGCCGCAAACCTTGCCCGAAAACAGTGCAGTGCGCTGGTCTTCCCAGATGATCAATTCGCTGCAATTTCAGTTCAATCGTTTTATTCATCACCAGATTGAACAGTAAACCAACAAAATCATTCCATTTGTCATAAACCATTCCATTTGGATATAAGCGCCACATCACACTTCTGCTAACCTTCCGCCAACAGGATCGGGAAAAACCGATCCCACATAATAAATCAGGAGAACGGGGATGAATTTTCCACTCATCGCGAACATAGTCGTGTTCGTCGTATTACTATTGCTTCTCGCGCAGGCGCGCCACAAACAGTGGAGCCTGGCGAAAAAAGTACTGGTCGGTCTGGTCATGGGTGTGGCGTTTGGTCTGGCCTTACACGCCGTCTACGGCTCCGATAGTCCGGTACTGAAAGAGTCCATTCAGTGGTTCAACATTGTCGGTAACGGCTACGTCCAGCTGCTGCAGATGATCGTTATGCCGCTGGTGTTCGCCTCTATTCTGAGCGCCGTAGCCCGTCTGCACAACGCAACTCAGCTGGGTAAAATCAGCTTTCTGACCATTGGTACGCTGCTCTTTACCACGCTGATTGCCGCGCTGGTGGGGGTGCTGGTTACCAACCTGTTTGGCCTGACGGCCGAAGGTCTGGTTCAGGGTACCGCTGAAACGGCGCGTCTGACCGCAATTCAAACCAACTACGTGGGTAAAGTGGCTGATCTGACGGTTCCGCAGATGGTCCTCTCCTTCATTCCGAAGAACCCGTTTGCTGACCTGACCGGTGCAAGCCCAACCTCTATCATCAGCGTGGTGATCTTCGCGGCATTCCTGGGCGTGGCTGCGCTTAAGCTGCTGAAAGACGACGCGCCGAAAGGCGAACGCGTGCTGACGGCGATTGATACCCTGCAAAGCTGGGTGATGAAGCTGGTCCGTCTGGTCATGCAGCTGACGCCATACGGCGTTCTGGCACTGATGACCAAAGTGGTAGCCGGCTCTAACCTGCAGGACATCATTAAGCTGGGCAGCTTCGTTGTCGCCTCTTATCTGGGCCTGGGCATTATGTTCGTGGTGCACGGTATCCTGCTGGGCGTGAACGGCGTCAGCCCGCTGAAATACTTCCGCAAAGTATGGCCGGTACTGACCTTTGCCTTCACCAGCCGTTCCAGCGCAGCGTCTATTCCGCTGAACGTTGAAGCACAGACCCGTCGTCTGGGCGTGCCGGAATCTATCGCCAGCTTCTCTGCCTCCTTTGGTGCTACCATCGGTCAGAACGGCTGTGCGGGGCTCTACCCGGCGATGCTGGCGGTGATGGTTGCCCCAACCGTGGGTATCAACCCGCTGGATCCGGTCTGGATCGCCACGCTGGTCGGGATTGTTACCATCAGCTCCGCCGGCGTTGCAGGTGTCGGCGGCGGTGCAACCTTCGCCGCGCTGATTGTGCTGCCCGCGCTGGGCCTGCCCGTCACGCTGGTCGCCCTGCTGATCTCCGTTGAACCGCTGATCGACATGGGCCGTACCGCGCTGAACGTGAGCGGCTCCATGACTGCCGGTACGCTGACCAGCCAGTGGCTGAAGCAGACCGACAAAACCATTCTGGAAAGTGAAGACGACGCCGAGCTGGCGCACCGTTAATCTCGATAGAAATAAAAAAACCGCCTGATGGCGGTTTTTTTATGGCTGTTATTCTTCAACCTCTTCATCCTGGCGGATTTGCGTCGCCCATCGCTGGGCTGACTCCGGCACGGAAAACGCCGGCGACCGGCGGAAATGTTCCCCCATCAGGACAAAAGCCACATATTTACCGCGAAGCAGCCAGACATCACGAAAACCATCCACTTTCAGGGCATGGTCAGGCGGCGCGGGCTCAACGCGGGGCACATAGCTAATAACCTGGCGGTTTTGTTGACGAAGAGGTTTCATAAGCGACGGATTCACTAAAGCAAATTCTTGAAGCAGGAAAATTCTATGATAGCCGATCCTGCTGCCTTACGTCGCGCTCCGAGTGGGTGAGATGGCTCCTTTCGTTAATAACGTCATGTGAAAAACGCTTAGTTAGCGAGCTATCTCACGACATTGTTCTATCCTTAATAGGGTTTTTAGCAATGGATAAAGGAGAAGCGTGCAATGTCGAACAAAGATAAATCACATCAATCACCGATTCATGGCACTGAAGAATCTCAACCGGGTATGGACTCTCTCGCCCCTGCTGACGGCTCTCACCGCCCCTCGCCGGGCCCATCAGCCCCTGGCGAACAACCAACCGCGCCGGGAAGCATGAAATCGCCGGACACCGGAAACGAGAAGCTGAAATCGCTTGAGCCACACCGTAAAGGCGGCGAAGGTTTTGCACTCACCACCAATCAGGGCGTGCGCATTGCTGACGATCAAAACTCCCTTCGCGCAGGCGCGCGCGGGCCAACCCTGCTGGAAGATTTCATCCTGCGGGAAAAAATTACCCATTTTGACCACGAGCGAATTCCGGAACGCATCGTTCACGCGCGCGGTTCTGCGGCGCACGGCTACTTCCAGCCCTATAAAAGCCTGAAAGCGATCACCAAAGCGGATTTCCTCTCCGACCCGGATAAAATCACGCCGGTCTTTGTGCGTTTCTCCACCGTGCAGGGTGGCGCAGGTTCGGCAGATACGGTGCGTGATATCCGCGGCTTTGCCACCAAGTTTTATACCGAAGAGGGTATTTTCGATCTGGTGGGCAATAACACCCCGGTGTTTTTCATTCAGGATGCGCATAAATTTCCTGACTTTGTCCATGCGGTAAAACCGGAGCCCCACTGGGCCATACCCCAGGGACAAAGTGCGCACGATACCTTCTGGGACTATGTCTCCCTGCAGCCTGAAACCTTACACAACGTGATGTGGGCGATGTCCGACCGTGGGATCCCGCGCAGCTATCGCACGATGGAAGGGTTCGGTATTCATACCTTCCGCATGATCAACGCGGAAGGAAAAGCCACGTTTGTGCGCTTCCACTGGAAGCCGGTAGCGGGCAAAGCCTCGCTGGTATGGGATGAGGCGCAGAAGCTCACCGGGCGCGATCCGGACTTCCATCGCCGCGAACTGTGGGAATCCATTGAAGCGGGTGACTTCCCGGAATATGAACTGGGCTTACAGCTGATCCCGGAAGAAGACGAGTTTAAGTTCGATTTCGACCTGCTTGACCCGACAAAACTCATCCCTGAGGAGCTGGTGCCCGTTCAGCTGGTGGGGAAAATGGTGCTTAACCGCAACCCGGATAATTTCTTTGCCGAAAACGAGCAGGCCGCGTTCCACCCGGGCCACATCGTCCCCGGACTGGATTTCACCAACGATCCGCTCTTACAGGGACGCCTGTTCTCGTATACCGATACGCAGATTAGCCGTCTTGGCGGGCCGAACTTCCACGAGATCCCGATTAACCGCCCAACCTGCCCGTACCATAACTTCCAGCGCGACGGGATGCACCGTCAGGATATTGATACCAACCCGGCAAACTATGAGCCGAACTCCATCAACGACAACTGGCCGCGAGAAACCCCGCCGGGGCCGAAACGCGGCGGATTCGAATCGTACCAGGAGCGTATCGACGGCAACAAAATTCGCGAGCGCAGCCCCTCGTTCGGTGAGTATTACGCCCACCCTCGCCTGTTCTGGAACAGCCAGACGCCGATTGAGCAACAGCACATCATCGGCGGCTTTAGCTTCGAACTGAGCAAAGTGGTGCGCACCTACATCCGCGAGCGCGTGGTCGATCAGCTGGCGCACATTGATATTCAGCTTGCCCAGAGCGTGGCGGATAACCTTGGTATCACGCTAACGGACGAACAGCGTAACCTTGCACCACCGAAAGAGGTTAACGGCGTGAAGAAAGATCCATCGCTGAGCCTGTATGCGGTGCCGGGTGGTTCAATTAAGGGCCGCGTAGTCGCCATCCTGCTGAACGACAAAACCCGCGCCAGCGACGTGCTGGGGATTATGCAGGCGCTAAAAACCCAGGGCGTACACGCCAAACTGCTCTATTCCCGCATGGGTGAAGTGACCGCCGATGACGGCTCCGTGCTGCCGGTCGCGGCGACCTTTGCCGGCGCGCCGTCGCTGACCGTCGATGCGGTGATTGTGCCGTGCGGGGATATTGCCAGCCTGCTCAACAACGGTGATGCCATCTATTATCTGCTGGAAGCTTATAAGCACCTGAAGCCCATTGCGCTATCCGGCGACGCGCGTCAGTTTAAAGCACAGCTGAAGGTGGCCGATCAGGGTGAGGACGGCATTGTCGAGGGCGATAACGTTGACGATGCCTTTATGACGAAGCTGTTTGATTTGCTCGCCGCGCACCGCGTCTGGTCGCGCAGCAGTAAGATCGATCAGATTCCGGCGTAAAAACCATTCCCGGTTGTGCGGCCTGATGCCCTCACCACGCCCCTCTCCCACGGGAGAGGGAGAAAACAATAAAAACGGTAACCCAGGTTACCGTTTTGCTTTTACCTCACCACCCGGCACGTCTTACAGATCCCCAAACGTCCCCAACCGATACCCACGCTCGGCAATGGCGTATTTCAGCGACGGCGACGTCAGGACATCCAGCTCCGCCAGGCGCGGCCAGCAGTAGGCGCTCTTACGCACGGTGTTATCGACAAAGGCAGGATGCGCCATAACCTCCAGCGACCGTTCCCCCCGCGCGGCGGAATCATCCAGCACCTTGAGGAACAGCGCTTCGTCGATCTCGTCACCGTAAAAGGCACTGCTGAACCCCTCAGTTGTTGTCACGGCACAGTCCAGCACGCCCTGCGCCTCACGATCCACGCGCATCGCCACGCCTTTGCGTTGGGCAAACGCCGCAACAATCGGGAAAATCGCCGGGATCATGTGCACATGATGGTGGCTGTCGATGTGCGTCGGCGCCTTGCCAAAAAGATCAACAAAGCGGTTGTACTGGCAGTCCAGCTCACGGGCAATCTCTACGAGCGGCAGAGCGTCCTGCTCCGCCAGATCCCAAATCCATTTGCCCAGCAGACCGTCACGCGTCAGGCCCGGCATGGGCGAAAGCGGCATCCCGAGCGTCAGCACAAAATGCATGCCGACACCCAGCTCTGGCACCTCGCGGCTCAACTGCGCCGCGTGTTCAACCGCTTCACCGTTCACCAGTGCCGTTGTAGAGGTCACTACCCCCCGGCGACAGGCTTCAATAATGCCGTAGTTCTGGCCTTTCGAAAGGCCAAAGTCATCAGCATTAACGATCAGCAGGTTTTCCATTGTGCGTCCTCTCAGTGTTGTTTGAACTTCAGCTTCTCAATCGTGGCGGCAAAGTTCGGCAACCATTTTTCATGCGCCAGGATCATCTCGCTGGCCAGCTGCTCCGCATCGCGGTCGGAATGCACCAGCGGGCTGAGGTTCAGCGCCAGAAGCACGTCATTGAGTTCACCGCTCAGCGCCGCGTTGCTCGCCGCCACTTCAAAGCCTTTGATGGTGTGGATCAGGCCCATAACTTTGTCGTCGAAGTGGGTGATACGTGGATGCGGTTTAGCCCCCTCGCGCCCGAGAATGCAGGTCATCTCGACGGCCCAGTCCGCCGGGATATTGTCGATATGGCCGTGATGCGGCACGTTAACATAATGCTCCGCCTGCTTGTCGTTGTAGATGGCGTTGATCACTTCACACGCTGCATCGGAGTAATAGGCCCCACCGCGCTGCTCAAGCGCTTTCGGTTTGACGTTCAGGTTCGGATCTTTATATAAATCGAACAGCTGCTTCTCAACTTTCTGAACGATTTGCGCACGCGCGCCGCCCTTATAGTACTCGCCCATTTCGATAGCCAGCATCTCTTTCTGCTTGAAGTAGTAAAGCAGGTATGAGCACGGCAGCAGATTCAGCGAGCGGATCAGCCCTTCGCTGAACGGCAGGTCAAAGATGTTCTTCACGGAGGCCGCGGTCAGGCGACCGGAAGCCACGCCATCGAGCAGTTCGGCAAAGCGCGATTTTCCGTTCACGATGACGTCTTTAATGAACACCATGTGGTTCAGGCCGAACAGATCGATTGAGAGATCGTCACTGTCGGTCAGCTCCAGCACGTCGCGGATAAACATCTTCATGCCGATCGGGATATTACAGACGCCGATAAAGCGTTTGAAATTGGTATGACGATATACCGCCTCGGTCACCATTCCGGCCGGGTTAGTGAAGTTAATCACCCACGCGTTCGGGCAGATCTCTTGCACATCTTTGACGATGTCGAAAATCACCGGAATGGTACGCAGGCCTTTGAACAGGCCGCCCGCGCCGTTGGTCTCCTGCCCCAGGTAGCCGTGGCTCAGCGGAATACGCTCGTCCAGCTCGCGCGCTTTTAGCTGGCCGACGCGCAGCTGAGTGGTAACGAAATCCGCATCTTTCAGCGCCAGGCGACGATCGAGGGATTTATGCACGGTCATAGGCACGCCCGCTTTCTCAACCATGCGCTTGCACAGGTCGAAAATAATATCCAGCTTCTCCTGACCTTCCTCAACGTCCACCAGCCATAATTCGCTGACTGGTAATTCATGATAACGTTTCAGAAAACCTTCGAGTAATTCCGGGGTATAGCTGCTGCCGCCACCAATGGTTACGACTTTTAATTTCTTTTGCATAATATCTCCCTTAGCGTATCAGGTTAATCGCCTGCAAGGTATAGCGTACTCTTCCCGCTATTTGGGCAAGCCATTAAAGCAATATTTATGGCGGGTAATCCGCCGAAAGTTAATTAATTACCGTTAAATTCTTCCGGTAGCTGTTCGGTGTGAATGAGGTCAACTTCTTAAAAGTTTTAATAAACAGGCTGGGACTGCTATATCCTGACTCATAGGCAATATCGGTGACAGAATAGTTGGTAATCTCCAGCTGTTTTTTGGCAAAATTAATGCGGATTTCATTAATTATTTGCACCGGCGTTTTATGATAATAACGCTGCGTCGCGCGGGTCAGATATTCCTGGGATTTCCCCGAGAGGGATACCATATTTTCCAGCGCATTTTCGCTGAACTGGCCTTTATCGTGCATCAGTTCCACGGTGCTGCGCAGCCACTGTGGAACATCATCCGTCACCTGCTGCTCTTCACGGTGATGCCGCAACCGGTTCATCACGTAGAAGGTCACCGTTTCAATAAATTCATCAAACTCATTGTCGCGGAAGTTAAGCGAGGCGATGACCGTTTCAATCCAGGTCATGAACTCGTTTTTCACACGATATACCTGGGACGCCACAAAGCAGAACGGCACCAGCGGCAGATAGTGCTTCTCAAAGAAGCGTCTGCTGACGCCCACGTTCAGAATGCGGGTCGCGCCAAATTCGTAAAAGCTCTGGTGATAGGAACCCATCGGCAGGAAGACAAAATCCCCTCGCTCCAGCAGGACGCGCTTACCGTTGATCTCCTGGTAGTAGCGGCCGGTCAGAACAATCGTGAACTCATAGTAGTCATGCTGGTGCAGACCGCTGGCGCTCTCCGTCTTGTTGTAGATAACCACGTGAAAATTTTTGCCATTAAACAGTTGCTGTTCAAATGCGGTTTTGATTTCCATCGTGCTGACCTCCTGCTGCTCAATCCGACCTAGTGCATTTTCTCGTGAAGCTCAATCAACTCCGCCACCAGCTCACGCGCCAGCATGGACGTCATCAGGTGATCCTGAGCGTGTACCAGCACCAGGCTGACCTTCATCTTCCCTTCGCCCTGATCGCTTTCAATCAGCTTTGTCTGCACCAGGTGCGCTTCGTTCAGCGCCGTGCGGGACTGCTCCATCATGGTTTTCGCGGCAGCGAAATCGCCCTGCTTGGCCTGCTTCAGTGCGGCATACGCCAGGCTGCGCGCCTGCCCGGAGTTGATGATAAGGCCCATCACCACTTCTTCGAGATCGTTCTCTGCGGCTTCGTCTGCGACGATACTATCCAAATCTAACATGTTTTAGCTCCTTGTGGCTGGCGCGGGCTTCCCCGCGCCGGTCAATCTTAGAATTTCAGTGAGAGGGCAATTTCCTCTTCGCTCTCTTCTTCATCAATGATGGTGGCAGCTTTGTTCGCAATCGCCACGAACGGCATGTACAGCAGGGTGGCAATCCCGAGGTTGAATATCGCCAGCAGGAAGGCCGCGACGCTACCGTTGGTGTTAAAGAAGGCGCCCAGACCTGCCGGCATGGTCCACGGAGCGATGTTGGTGATCGGTGGAATAATACCCATGTAGTAGGCCGTCAGGGTGATCGCTGCCAGCAGCGGCTGCACCAGGATGAACGGGATAAACATTACCGGGTTCATGATGATTGGCAGACCGAACAGAATCGGCTCGTTAATCTGGAAGATGCCTGATGGCAGGGCCAATTTCGCCACCTGACGATAGTCAGCGCGACGAGAGACAATAAAGACCGCGATGATCAGACCCAGGGTCGCCCCGGTACCACCCAGGAAGATATAGGAGTCAAGCATCGGCTTCGCCCACACATGGAAGGTTTTACCTGCCGCCAGCGCCGCGTCAACGGAGCCGTACTGCTGGTAAAGCGCAACGTTTTCCAGTGCCCATGGGGTCATAATTCCGCTGTCCAGCGCGGCCAGTGCCAGTGAACCATGCACGCCGAAGAACCACAGCAGAGAGGTGAAAATCACATACGCCCAACCGACCACGCCACCCATCGACGCCAGCGGCGTAGAGATAGAGTCCATGATGATCTGGTGGAAGTTCGTGCCCCAGTGAGAGAGCGCCCAGGCGATAATCCCCATGATGGAGAGGATAATGAAGCCTGGGATCAACGCGGAAAATGAACGAGAAACGGAGGCCGGCACGCTATCCGGCAGGCGGATAACCCAGTTGCGACGGATAATAAAGGTGAACATTTCTGCCACCACCAGGCCGATAACAATACCGGAGATGATGTTGGCTCCGCCCAGCCAGTTTGCGCCAACGGCGTAGGCTTCACCCACGCTGTAAGGCGTGACGGTCATAAACGCGGCAACGGATAATAATCCGGCGGCCAGCGGATCCACTTTCCGCTCTTCAGCCAGCGCCATCCCAATAAAGAAAGGCGCCATCAGCGACATAATACCCAACGTACCGTTATATACGTTGCCGCCGATGGCTTTAAAACCGTTAAGGGTTTCAATAGTGGAAGCGTCTAACCGAATTCCTAATGAATAAAAGAAGGAACCTTCACCAAAGCTCAGAAAAACGTTGTTAATTAAAACGAACATGGCCCCGGCCAGCGTCAACGGCATTAATTTAATAAAACCGTTTTTGATGGCATTAACGTGAGGCTGCTTTCCTATTTTAACAGCAAAAGGAAGGAGTACCTTTTCAAGTGAAGCGATGACTTTACTCATAGGAAAATACCCTTAAATGCCGTAACGCATGTTACGGCGTAATTGTGTGTGAAATAACTCTTTGACGGGAAAAATAAAAATTAATTAGCAGCTTTTTTAATGGCTGCCACAGCAGCTTTAAGTACACCTAAACCATCGATCTTGCCGTACAGCCCCGAGTCGATCACTTCGACCGGTTTATTCGGTAGCAGTCGTTGAATTTCGGGCAACATATAGGCAATTTGCGGCCCCAGTAACACAACATCGGCTTTCTGGCCTTTTTCGCCCGCCAGCGTTTCCGGAAACGCTTCAATCACCACAGGAACTTCATACTTTTCAGCCTGCGCGCGCATCTTTGACACCAGAAGCGAGGTTGACATGCCCGCTGAGCAGAACAGGTAGATATGTTTCTTTTCCATCATAATTTCCCTCTTGTATGACTACCTGCCGTCGCGCTATCACTCGACTCGCTGTCCCGGCAGACAGGTAGCTTGCGTACTGTTGTTTATCGTTGAAGTGAGTATACGCAATGGTACAGAGGGGAGATAATTCTGGATAGGCCTAAATTGTCTCTCATTGACCTGGCTTGTTGACTACCTTCACATTTCAGGCAAATAATTCGCGCAAAGAAATAAGATTAACGTATGAATAAAAAAACCGGCCCAGAGGCCGGTTTGTTAACATCTTCAGGCAAGCAGGGTTACTGCGCCTTAGGTGCCTGCGGATCGGTGTCGTATTCAGCACAGGTCTGATAGCCGGAGTTAATCACATGTCCGGTATCATCCAGCGCGACGAAGTAGGTTTCTGCCTTACCATCACGTTGACCCAGGATATAAGTCTGACACGTACCGCGCGCGTGAATCATGGTCACTTCAGAAGAAGGCTTGCCGGCGATCGCAGCCACCTGCGAACGTGTCATCCCTTTTTTAACGTCTTTAACCACGGGCTGGGTAAACTGATCCTTGGTGCGATCGTAAGCCGTACACCCTGCCAGCATCGTCAGTACCGCCGCTGCGCTAAGAATTCCTGCTACGTTCTTGTTCATATTCCGTCCTCTTGTTTATCAGCGTGTTATCTAAGCATGGGATAAAAAGTACTATTGTTCAACTTTGTGATTTACGCCAGACGAATTTCGGAAAATTCTAATAAAACAACGATAAGCTGCTAAATCGCCGCAAATTAACGCACTCGAAACTGTGATCCTTGTCGTTTTCCGCCCAAAGGGTTAGTTTTAACAGTTAACACATTCTGTTTATGTTCTGCATACGGAGGGCATGATGGCTCTGCAACAAGAGATTATTCAGGCGCTGGGCGCTAAGCCTGCGATAGATGCACAGGAAGAGATCCGCCGCAGCGTGGATTTTTTAAAGTCGTACTTAAAAAAGAACGCTTTCCTGAAATCCCTGGTGCTGGGCATCAGCGGCGGGCAGGACTCTACCCTGACGGGTAAACTCTGCCAGATGGCGATTTCAGAGCTTCGTGAAGAGACGGGCGACGAAGCGCTGCAGTTTATCGCCGTGCGTCTGCCTTATGGGGTTCAGGCGGACGAACAGGACTGCCAGGACGCCATCGCGTTCATCCAGCCCGATCGCGTGCTTACCGTCAATATCAAAGGCTCGGTGCTGGCAAGCGAGCAGGCGCTGCGCGAAGCGGGCATTGAATTAAGTGATTTTGTGCGCGGCAACGAGAAAGCGCGCGAGCGCATGAAAGCGCAGTACAGCATCGCCGGGATGACCAAAGGCGTTGTGGTAGGCACCGACCATGCGGCAGAAGCGATCACCGGTTTCTTCACCAAATACGGCGATGGCGGCACCGACATCAACCCGATTTTCCGTCTCAACAAACGTCAGGGCAAGCAGCTGCTCGCCGCGCTGGGCTGCCCTGAGCATCTGTACAAGAAAGCGCCAACCGCGGATCTGGAAGACGATCGCCCTTCCCTGCCGGATGAAGCGGCCCTTGGCGTCACTTATGACAACATTGATGATTATCTGGAAGGCAAAACGCTGGATGAAGGTACCGCGAAAATTATCGAGGGCTGGTACCTGAAAACCGAGCACAAGCGCCACACGCCAATTACGGTGTTTGACGATTTCTGGAAATAAACGCAAAACGTTAATCTTTGCTCCCTCTCCCCTTTAGGGAGAGGGCATCACGCTACCCGGCTCTTTTTTAACCACAGCACACCTGCTACACTGTATACCTGAACAGTATATGGAGCAGTATGTGAGCAGGCGTCAATCAGCCCCGCGTCTTGAGTTTGAAGCGGCGGCTATCTATGAATATCCCGAACATCTTCGCCCCTGGCTTGAGGCGCTGCCCAAACAGCCGGGCGTGTACATATTTCACGGTGAAAGCGAGACCCTGCCGCTCTACATCGGCAAAAGCGTTAACATTCGCAGCCGGGTGTTATCCCACCTGCGCACCCCGGACGAGGCCGCCATGCTGCGCCAGTCGCGACGCATTACCTGGTTCCAGACGGCGGGAGAAATGGGCGCGCTGTTGCTGGAAGCCCGGCTGATAAAAGAGCAGCAGCCGCTCTTCAATAAGCGCCTGCGCCGCAACCGCCAGCTCTGCTCCCTGCAGATCGCCGACGGCAAGCCGCAGGTCGTCTACGCCCGCGAGGTCGATTTCTCCCACGCCCCGAATCTCTTCGGGCTGTTCGCAAACAAGCGTGCCGCCCTACAGTCTCTGCAGGCGCTCGCGGACGAGCTGCAGCTTTGCTATAGCCTTTTAGGGCTAGAGGGCACCACGCGGGGCCGCGCCTGTTTCCGCTCCGCTCTGAAGCGCTGCGCAGGCGCCTGCTGCGGAAAAGAGAGCGTTGAGGCGCATCACGCCCGGCTCCTCGCGGGCCTGGCCGGGATCAGCGTCAACTGCTGGCCGTGGGACGGCGCCGTTGCGCTAAAAGAAGTGGGTGAAACCATGACGCAGTATCACATCGTCAATAACTGGCTCTGGCTGGGGGCGGTCGATGATTTAAGCGACGCGGCAACCCTGCTGCGCACCCCCGCGGGATTCGACCACGACGGCTACAAAATCCTCTGCAAGCCCGTATTAGCGGGCAAGTTCGAGATCATCGCGCTCAGTGACCCGGCAGCCAGTTAATTTCACTGAACAGCAGGGTGCCCTGAGACTCCAGCAGACGCAGAGTATGGGTCCCCTCCTGCCAGCTGGCGCCCTGATCGGCCGTGAGCAATTTATCACCCAATTGCCACGCCCCGCTTAATACAAACACCACGCCCCCGCGCGAGCCAAAGGTGGTAAAAGTACGATCGGCAACCCGCACCTTCGCCCGACAGCAGTCGCGCCGGGTCATGATGTTGAAATCCATCGCCATCCTGCCATCGGAAAGCAGCGCCTTCACCGGCAAATCGCCGGCAAAACTGTAAGGCTGATGCTGTTTAAGGGTATGGCAGAACGCCTGACCGGCATCCAGCGTCACCTCCCCGCCTTCCAGCAGGGTAATGACCCGGTCGACACCGGGAAACGAGGAGAATTCGCCGTTGCTGGCGATGGTCGCGATACTGGCACGCCAGTAAAAATCGCGCGTCGCGGGAGGGATACAGCAAATTTCTCGCGTTTCGCCGGCACCATTGCGCCAGAGGCTGACCGGCATCTTACGAATATCAAAGAACTCCATCACCACTCCTGAATGGCACAACCCGTGCCAGGGCAAGGATATCGCTACCCCTGCAGTCTTGTTTGTTATCGTTAGGTATTCACAGACACAGTATCGGCAGCAGAGCGGGCAGGCCTTAGCGGAACGTTAATAAAAATGCTAACGCCATGACTCTACAGACATTCTCTGAAGCGACTACAGGAGAATACCGCGCTGGCGGCGGCAGGCAAGAGGGCAGAATAGAAAAACCGCCGGTCCTGTCCACAGCGATTTCGCTTTTGTGGACAGGATCCCGGCGGTCTTAAGAGAGTGAACCGATTATTCGGTTGGTGCTGGCATTTTACCTTCCATCGCCGGACGTTCTGTCAGACGCTTCTCAAAATTAGCATTAAACTGTTTTTTCTGTTCCGGGGTCAGAATGTTGTAGATCTTGTTCTGGGTTTCCATGTGGGCCAGCATGCGGGCTTTGTGCTGCTCGGCCATTTTGTCGATCTGCGCTTCGGCTTTCGCCTTATCGAAGCTGTCGCTGGCAATGATGTCATGCATTGCGCGGCGCTCTTCCAGCGGAGGACGCTTCATCTGGTCACGCTGGCTTTTCATGATGTCGCGGATCTGCTGCTTCTGCGCGTCCGTCAGGTTCAAATCTTTGAACATCATCATCTCGTGGTGCATACCCGGCTTGCCTTTATGATGCATCATCATTTTGCCTTCAGCTGGCGCGGCGGTGGTGGTTGCGGTATCTGCGGCGAACGCCATGCTGGTAGCGCCCAGAGCCAGGGTAGAAGCAACAAACAGTGCAGTAAACTTACGCATAATTTATTTCCTTTCTTTCAGTTATTCTTCGGCGCTATGCCGTGTTGACGAGATTAACTTTACGGGGTTTATCGTCAATTAATCAGAGCAACGGTAAAACAATGAAAGTGTAAAAAACAATTTTTCGCCAAATGTGGAGGAAATAAGGATAAAGCGTGGAGAGTTGCAACAAGAAATATTCAATACGATGATTTTAAAGCTATTAAGCAGAAGTATAACGAAGTAACGGTGAATAATAAAGCAATTCGCCAGGAATATTCCGTAAAAGAAATCAGAGCGCTTTAATCGCTAAGAAAACATATTTACTTCCCCTCCCGGATGGTGAGAGGGGAAAGGTTCAGGTGAGTTTTTCCAGCATCAGACCGGCCCGCAGGCCAAACGCTACGGAGGGGTTGGGGAACAGCACATATTCGGTGGTTTTCTGCACCTCGTAACGCTCTTCGCCATCTTCCGCCAGCAGAGCCCCTTTGCGAAACGGCGTGAAGTTCAGGGTGTGCGCGGCCATGTGAAGCTGGAAAGCCTCGCTGCGGCGGGTGATCTGCTGAACGACCCGGTACCGCTCAACGGGCTGATGTGCGTGCTCGGTAGCCGTCCCACCGAGCAGCGCCCGAAGCGCGAGCTCCGTTGGCACAAAGCGCGTGAGATCGTTCTGTCCGAACGGTAGCGCTTTTCCCAGCTCCAGCGTACAGGACAGCGCGCCAAACCGTTCGCAAGTGAAGTGAGTAAAGGTCCCGCCCGGCGACTGATGAAACACCAGCGCCTCCAGCCCGGCATCCCCCAGCCAGCTCAGAAACGCTTCATCCCACGGCTGATTGCGCTGCGGCAGAACGCCGAATCTGACATGGTAAGAGGCGCGGATCGCCGTATGCAGATCCAGATGCCAGCGCGCCGGTCCCGCCACGGCAAAAAACGTCGTCACGACGTTCTCCAGCCACTGCGCGCGCGCCGTTTCGTCACTCTGCGGAAACTGCGACCAGCGACCGCCGAACATGCGGTTAATGTCGCTAACCAGGTACCGTTTGTTTTGCGCCAGCGCAGGCGGATTGCCAAGCACCACCAGCACGCGGCACGCAAGGGATATCTCGCCGCGATACAGCGCGCGCAGCAGCCCATCGACGATCTCAACGGGTGCGGTTTCATTCCCATGGATCCCCGAGGAAAGCAGCAGCGATAACGCACTGCTGGCCTTCGGCGTCAGCTCAAGCACCCCGCGCCCCAGCCACCGCCAGCGGAATGAGGGGCCTTCCCCCTCACTCTGGTCCGGCGTTTCATCGGCCAGGGTCAGCGCCAGTAAATTTTCCATATCCACTCCTTTAGCGCTGGAACGGGTAAACCGAGCCCAGCTGCAGGATTGACGATAACGCGTCCAGCGCCTCGCGCCCTTCGCGCAGCAGTTGCGGGTCAACCAGATCGGCCTGCGTTAACCGGTCGCGATAGTAGCGGTCCACCCAGTCGTTCAGGGTGTTAAAGAGCGTCTCATTCATCATGACTGCCGGGTTAACGGCCTGTATTTCATTTGGCGTTAACACGACCCGCAGGCGCAGACAGGCGGGGCCACCGCCGTTAGCCATGCTTTCGCGCAGGTCAAACACGCGCAGCTCGTCAATCGGGTTATCGGCCTTCACCAGTTCGGTGAGGTAGCGCCACACGCCCCGATGATCCCGGGACTCCTGCGGCAGCACCAGCATCATGCTGCCGTCATCGCGGCTCAGCAGTTGGCTGTTGAACAGATAGGTTTCGACCGCGTCCTGCACGCTGACCGCCTGCGTTGGCACCTGGATCGGCATAAAGCCGGGCACGCGTTCGTGCAGCGTGGCGAGCAGCTTATCCTGATGGGCAAAGGCCTGCTCATGGCAGAACAGCACCTGGCGGTTGGACACGGCAATCACGTCGTTATGGAACACGCCCTGGTCGATCACGTGCGGGTTCTGCTGGGCAAAAATCACCTGGGAAGGATTGACCTGGTTCAGGCGCGCAACCGCCTGGCTGGCCGCGAGCGTCTGACGCGCTGGATAACGGGTCGGCGCGGCGTGGCCGCCCTCTTCCCGCCCGTAGATAAACAGCTGCACGGCGGGATCGCCGTAATCGCCACCCAGCCGGTTATGGTTGGCCGCGCCTTCGTCGCCAAACATCGCCACCTGCGGCAGGGCCTGATGGATCTCAAAATGGGCGTCATGCTTGAAAATAGCGCGCAGCACGCGCTCGGTGGTGTCCGCTTCGGTGGCGCGATGAAACTTATTATTCAGGTTCGCCACCGTCAGATGGACTTTACCATCCAGCGTATCGGCTGACGGCGCGACGGTGGCCGCGTTGGCCACCCACATTGAAGAGGCAGAGCTTGCCGCAGAGAGCAAATGCGGCGTCTGCGTACCCGCTTTTTCGACGACCTGCTCGTCCGTACCGCTAAATCCTAGCTGGCGCAGCACCGCCACGTTAGGGCGTTCCTGCGGCGGGATCACCGCCTGCGGGAAGCCGGCATCCGCCAGCGCCTTCATTTTTAGCAGCCCCTGCTTCGCCGCCAGCTTCGGGTTGGAGACCTGAAAGCGGTGCTTCGTCGAGGCTTCATTACCAAAGGAGAGACCGGCATAGTGGTGCGTCAGCCCCACCAGCCCATCAAAGTTGACTTCACGCGCTTTCATGGCCTTCTCCCTTCGTAAAATCGAGCCCCGGATTAAGCGTCGCCGGCAGCGTCAGAGCCGGGGTTTCCAGACTCGCCATCGGCCACGCGCAGTAATCGGCGGCATACCAGGCGCTGGCGCGATGGTTGCCCGAGGCGCCCACGCCGCCGAACGGCGCGGTGCTCGCCGCCCCGGTCAGCGGTTTATTCCAGTTCACGATCCCGGCACGCGCTTCCAGCAGCAGTTGTTCAAACTTCTCGCGATGCGGCGATATCAGCCCGCTCGACAGGCCGTAGCGGGTGTTATTCGCCATCGCAATGGCCGCATCAAAATCGTCGTAACGCCAGACGCACAGCAGCGGGCCAAACACCTCTTCATCCGGCACGCTGCTCGCACCGCTCATCTCAACGATGCCCGGCGTCAGCAGCGAGGTACCCGGCTGAACCTGCTTCGGCTCCAGCAGGGTTTTCGCCCCGCGCGCTACGTGGTCCTGCCAGGCGTTGAGCACGTTCAGCGCGGCCTGTTCGGAGATCAGCCCGCCGATAAACGGCTGCGGATCGGCATCCCACGCGGCAGGCACCAGCCGCGCGCTCACCTCTACCAGACGCTTCAGGAAGGCATCCCCCTGCGCGCCGCGCTTGACCAGCAGGCGGCGGGCGCAGGTGCAGCGCTGTCCGGCGGTAATAAAGGCGGACTGGATCGTCAGGTGCACCGCGGCATCGATATCGTCAGGATCTTCGACAATCAGCGGGTTGTTGCCGCCCATCTCCAGCGCCAGAATTTTCTCCGGCTGCCCCGCTAGCTGGCGGTGCAGCTGATAGCCCGTTCCGGCGCTGCCGGTAAACAGCAGGCCGTCGATATCGCTCAGCGCGCTCAGCGCCTGACCGGTTTCCCTCCCGCCCTGCACGAGGTTCAGCACGCCCGGCGGCAGCCCGGCCTGCTCCCACAGCTTCACCACCGCCTCGCCGGTTAACGGTGTAAGCTCGCTCGGTTTGAAGATGACGGTATTGCCCGCCAGCAGCGCGGGCACAATGTGACCATTCGGCAGATGCCCAGGGAAGTTATACGGGCCAAACACCGCCAGCACGCCGTGCGGACGGTGGCGCAGCGTGGCCGCGCCATCCGGCATCTCGGTATGCTGCTCGCCGGTGCGGGTGTGGTACGCCTTAACCGAAATAGCGATTTTATTGATCATCGCCGTCACTTCGGTCGCCGCTTCCCAGCGCGGTTTGCTGGTTTCGGACGCAATGATGCGCGTCAGCTCGGCCTTGTTGGCCTCCAGCAGTCCGGCAAATTTTTCAATAAGCGCCTGGCGCTCGGCGAATGGCCGTTTTGCCCACGCGGGAAACGCGTGTCGTGCGGAACGGCAGGCCTGCTCGACCTGCGCGACGCTGGCGTCATTTCCCTTCCACAGCACCTCTTTTCCAACTGGATTGGTTTTTACGCGCTGTTCGCCTTCGCCCGTTACCCAGTCACCGTTAATCCATAATGTCATGCTGTTTTCTCCTCAGGGCAGAGACGCACCAGGCGAACCGTATCGCCGGCGTTACATTTCAGGGCATCCAGCTCTGCAGCCGTCAGCACCAGACGTTCACATTTCGGGTTGGTCCGCACCAGCATGGCGCGGAAGTTGGCGTAATTTTCGTTCGCCACCAGGCATGCCGGCCAGTCACCCGGCGCGGGCTGGCCTTCGGATACCTCAACCAGGCGGCTTTTGCGGATGGCGCGCACGCGGTCGATATCGCACTCAAGCGTTGGCCCGCCGTCAAAGATGTCGACATAGTTACGGTAGCGGAAGCCCTCTTTCTCCAGCACCGCGCGGGCAGGCGCGGTTTGCGGATGCACTTCGCCAATTACCGCCTGCGCTTCCGGCGTTAAGAAATGGGTATAGATAGGATGTTTAGGCATCAGCTCCGCGATAAACGCTTTCTGGCCGGTGCCGCAGAGATAGTCCGCCCGGCTGAACTCCATCGAGAAGAAACGCTCGCCCAGGCTCTCCCAGAAGGGCGAGTAGCCTTTGTCGTCGATCACGCCGCGCATCTCTGCCACCACTTTTTCGTTAAAGCGATCGCGGAAAGCGGCCATAAACATAAAGCGCGATTTGGAGAGCAGATAGCCGTTGCCCTCTTTGCGCCACGCCGGGTCGAGGAACAGCGTGCAGAGCTCGCTGGCCCCCGTGTGGTCATTACAGAGAAACAGCGTGGGCAGCGCGTTATAGACGTTCAGCTCTTTCGAGGCGTGAACCATGGTGCCGACGCGGTAGTTGTACCACGGGTCGTTAAGCCCGACGGCCACTTCGATGGCGCAGATCCCGGCCACGCTCCCCGTTTCGGTGTCTTCCAGCACGAACACGTAACCCTGTTCGCTTTTTGGCAACGTCCCCTGCCAGGTTTGCAGGGCGCGCTCAATGCGCGCCGACAGCGTTTTTTCATCGGCAGGAAGCGAGGTCAGCCCGCCTCCCGTCTTACCGGCAAGCTGCATGAGCCCGGCAATATCGCCGCGCTCAACGGGACGGATGACCATCATGATGACACCCCGGATTTCACCTTCTCACACGCCAGCGCAAAACGATCCAGACCGGTTTGCACCTCTTCCTCGCTGACAATCAGCGCAGGGGCAAAACGCACCACGTTGGCACCGGCAATCAGCACCATCACGCCCGCTTTTGCCGCTTCCTGTGAAATAAGCTTCGCTTTTCCGGCAAACTCAGCCGTGAGCTCGCAGCCGATCAACAGCCCCAGGCCGCGAATTTCTTTAAACAGGCCAAGCTTGCCGTTAATGGCGTTCAGGCGCTCAACGAACCACTCGTGACGCTGCTTAACGCCCTTCAGCACCTCAGGGGTGTTAATGATGTCGAGCACCTCTCCGGCGACGGCGGTCGCCAGCGGGTTGCCGCCGTAGGTGGTGCCGTGGGTGCCCACGGTCATCACGCTGGCGAATTTATCGGTGGTCAGCGTCGCGCCAATCGGGAAGCCGCCGCCCAGCGCTTTGGCGGTAGAGAGAACGTCCGGCGTCACGCCGTAGTGCATATAGGCATACAGCTCGCCGGTGCGGCCCACGCCGGTCTGCACTTCGTCGAAAATCAGGACCGCGTCGTGACGGTCGCACAGCTCGCGCAGCCCCTGCAGAAATGCCTTTTGCGCCGGAAGCACGCCGCCCTCGCCCTGCATCGGTTCGACAATCACCGCGCAGGTGGTGTCGTTAATCAGCTCGCTGGCGGACTGCAGATCGTTATAAATGCCGTGGCGAATATCCGGCGGCAGCGGAGCGAAATCCTGCGAATAAGAAGGCTGGCCGCCCGCGCTCACGGTAAAGAGCGTGCGCCCGTGGAACGCATTTTTAAACGCCACAATCCCGCTCTTGTGCGTCCCAAACTTGTCGTGGGCATATTTGCGCGCCAGCTTCAGCGCCGCTTCGTTGGCTTCCGCGCCGGAGTTACAGAAAAAGACTTTTTCAGCGAAGGTCGCGTCAATCAGCTTTTTCGCCAGGCGCAGTGCGGACTCGTTGGTAAAGCCGTTGCCGGTATGCCAGAACTTCGCCGCCTGGTCGTTCAGCGCCTGACGCAGCGCCGGGTGGGCATGACCCAGCGCATTCACCGCAATCCCCCCGGCAAAGTCGATATACTCTTTACCCTGCTGATCCCACAGGCGTGAGCCTTCCCCGCGAACCGGAATAAAAGCCGCCGGAGCGTAAACCGGCATCATCCATTCATCGAAATTTTCACGCGTAATTGACAGAGACATAGCGACCTCATCCGGTAAATAAAAAGTTATTTGAATGTTAAATAATTGAGTGTTTGCACTGTGAATGTAGATTGCAGCCTTCGTGCCAGCCAGCGATAAAAATGCATAAACGGGGTGAGGTAACAGAATATCAATAGGTTACAATATGGAGTTATTCACTGTTAGTGCATAAAAAGTGAATATTTTTACGACAAGCGGCGCTTTGCCGCATGAAAATCAGAAAGAGTATGCACAGGCCAAATATAATTCTTGAATTGTGATCGCTCGCGAAATTTATCGGCCCTTTACGCCCTGTTTGAGGGCGAAGCGCGTCAGAATGGTGCAAATATTGCACCACCGGCAATATCTGTCGCAGTTATTGGTCGAACCCGGTAACAGTTGACGCAAATTCTGCTACCATCCATGCACTATTCACCTTGCACTGGCAGCGACTATGAAATTTGTCTCTTTTAATATCAACGGCCTGCGCGCCCGCCCTCATCAGCTAGAAGCCATTGTTGAGCAACATCAGCCAGATGTGATCGGCCTGCAGGAGACCAAGGTTCACGACGACATGTTCCCCCTCGAAGAGGTGGCGAAACTCGGCTACAACGTCTTTTACCACGGTCAGAAAGGTCACTATGGCGTCGCGCTGCTCACCAAAGACACGCCGGTTTCCGTGCGCCGCGGCTTCCCCGGCGACGGTGAAGAAGCCCAGCGCCGCATCATCATGGCGGAAGTGCCTTCCGCGCTCGGGAATATTACGGTCATTAACGGCTATTTCCCGCAGGGTGAAAGCCGCGATCACGAGACAAAATTCCCGGCCAAAGCGAAGTTTTATCAGGATCTGCAGAACTATCTGACGACCGAACTGAAAAAAGAGAATCCGGTGCTAATTATGGGCGACATGAACATCAGCCCGACGGATCTGGATATCGGCATCGGCGAAGAGAACCGCAAGCGCTGGCTGCGCACCGGCAAATGTTCTTTCCTGCCGGAAGAGCGTGAGTGGATGGAGCGCCTGCTGGGCTGGGGCCTGGTGGATACCTTCCGCAATGCCAACCCGGAAACGCAGGACCGCTTCTCGTGGTTTGACTACCGCTCGAAGGGCTTTGACGACAACCGCGGCCTGCGTATCGATCTGCTGCTGGCGAGTACACCGCTGGCGGAGCGCTGCATCGAAACCGGGATCGACTACGACATCCGCAGCATGGAAAAACCGTCGGACCACGCGCCGGTATGGGCTAAATTCAAGCTGTAATCGCGCGTGAACATACGAAAAACACTCTTCCTGTGCGCCCTTCTGGGCGCATTTCTTATGACATTTGTCATTCTGCCGCCTGACACGCTCTCTCTGGCAGGAATTAAAACCCACCAGCAGACGCTACTCTCCCATGTCGACCACGCGCCGCTGCGTAGCGCGCTGATCTTCTTTGCGCTTTACGTGGCGGTTTCCGCTCTCTCGATACCCGGCGCGGCGGTTTTGACCCTGCTGGGCGGGGCGTTATTTACGCTGTGGGAAGGCACCGTGCTGGTTTCGTTTGCCTCCACGCTCGGGGCCACGCTGGCGATGCTCGCCAGCCGTTACCTGCTGCGCGACTGGGTGCAGCGGCGGTTTGCCCGACAGATGGCAACGGTAAATGCGGGCATGGCGCGCGACGGCGCGGGCTATCTTTTTGCCCTGCGCCTGATGCCGCTGTTCCCGTTTTTCCTGGTGAATTTACTGATGGGGCTGACCCGCATCACGGTCCGGCGCTACTGGTGGGTCAGCCAGCTCGCCATGCTGCCCGCGACGGTTATCTTTCTGAACGCCGGGCGGGAGCTGGGAAAAGTGGCATCGCTGCGCGATATTTTGTCGCCGGGCGCGGTATTCGCCTTTACACTACTGGGGTTATTACCGCTGGTTACGCGCCGGCTGTTTTCCCGCTATCTCCCTGCTGATAAAAAGTGAGGCATTATGCGCCGTGTGCGTTTTTGCACGTTTCTGACCGGTCTGCTGCTGGCAGCCCCCCTCTATGCCGCCGACGGCTGGCAAGCTATTCAACAGCAGGCCAAAGGCCAGACCGTCTGGTTTAACGCCTGGGGCGGCGATCCGGCGGTTAACCGCTACCTTGAGTGGGTCAGCGGTGAGATGCAAACGCACTATTCCATCACCCTAAAAATCGTCCCGCTGGCGGATGCCGCCGATGCGGTCAAACGTATTCAGACGGAAGCCGCCGCAGGGCGTAAGACCAACGGCTCGGTCGACCTCCTGTGGGTGAACGGCGAGAACTTCCGCACGCTAAAAGAGGCGAACCTGCTGCAAACCGGGTGGGCGCAGAGTCTGCCCAACTGGCGCTATGTCGATACCCGTAAACCCGTTACGGAAGATTTTGCGATTCCCACCGACGGGGCGGAATCGCCGTGGGGCGGCGCGCAGCTGACTTTTATTGCCCGCAAAGCCAGCATGCCAATGCCGCCGGAGGATCCGCAGGCGCTGCTGGCGTACGCGCAGCAGCACCCGGGCAAGGTGAGCTATCCTCGCCCACCCGATTTTACCGGCACGGCCTTTCTTGAGCAGCTGCTGCTGACGCTTACGACGAATCCCGAGGCGTTACAAAAAGCGCCTGATGATACGTTTGCCCAGGTTACGGCGCCGCTCTGGGCCTACCTCGATAAACTGCACCCGCTGCTGTGGCGTGAAGGAAAAGACTTCCCTCCCTCACCCGCCCGGATGGATGCCCTGCTCGCCAGCGGAAGTCTGAACCTGTCGCTGACCTTTAACCCGGCGCATGCGCAGCAAAAAGTGGCGAGCGGCGAACTGCCTGCCGACAGCTACAGCTTTGGTTTTCAGGGCGGGATGCTCGGCAACGTGCATTTTGTCGCTATTCCGGCTAATGCCAGCGCGAGCGCGGGGGCGAAAGTGGTCGCCAATTTCCTGCTGTCGCCGCAGGCACAGATCCGCAAGGCCGACCCGGCCATTTGGGGAGATCCGAGCGTGCTGGATGCGAAAACGCTGCCCGAAGGTGAAGCGAAACAGCTGCAGGCCCACACGCCTCAGGGGCTACCGAAGGTGCTCCCGGAGCCGCAGTCCGCGTGGGTGAACGCGCTGGAGCAGGAATGGCTGCGTCGTTACGGCACCCGTTAGGCTGGCTTGTCTGGCTGGCGATGACGGTGATTTATCTGCCGATCCTGCCCGCTGGCACCGTGCTGTTCGCGCCGGCCTTTTCCGTGACGAACTGGCAGCGGCTGCTAAACGATCCTCAGCTGCCGCAGGCAGCCATTGCCACGCTGGTCTCAACGCTTATCGCTACGCTGGGGGCCTTGTTTATCGCCCTTTCCCTCGTGGCTCTTTTCTGGCCCGGCACCCGCTGGCGGCGCCTCAGCACGCGCCTGCCGTGGCTGCTGGCGATCCCCCACGTGGCCTTCGCCACCAGCGCGCTACTGCTGTTTGCCGAGGGCGGACTGTTTTATCAGGTTTGTACCGTCTGTTCGCCGCCGTTTGACCGCTACGGCGTAGGGCTGGGCCTGACGCTCGCGGTCAAAGAGAGCGCATTTGTGCTGTGGGCCATTTACGCCGTGCTGCCGGAAAAAGGGCTTGCGCAGCAGAAGATCGTCCTGCAAACCTTTGGCTACGGGCGTTTTCAGACGCTCAGCTGGCTGATCCTTCCGGCGATCGCGCCCGTCCTCGGGGCGGTTATGCTGGCGGTGCTGGCGTGGTCGCTGTCGGTTGTGGACGTAGCGATCGTTCTCGGGCCCGGCAACCCGCCCACGCTGGCCGTGCTGGCCTGGCAGTGGCTGAGCCAGGGCGACGCGCAGCAGCAGGTGAAAGGGACGCTGCTGTGCCTGGTGCTCCTTCTTTTGCTGGCCGCGCTTGCCGCGCTGGGGTACGGCCTGTGGAAGGTCTGGCGTCGCGCGATTCCGGACCTGAGCGGGACGCGCCGCAGGTTGCATCTCGTCCTGCCTGAACGCGCATTCAGCGGCTTTTTGCCCGCATGCGGCCTCCTTTGCGCCGCCGTGCTGTTGATGCTGGCGCAGCGGGACGACGTAGGTCCCGTGGGAACCAGCCTCTCCTTCGGTCTGCTTTCGAGCCTTATCGCCCTGATCGTCATTTTTCTCTGGCTGGAATGGGGACCGCAGCGCGGCGCGGCGTGGGTGTGGCTACCGCTCGCCCTTCCGGCACTGCCGCTCGTCACCGGGCAATACGCGATTGCTTTGCATCTGGGTCTCGACGGAGGCTTTATCGCCGTCCTCTGGAGCCATCTGCTGTGGGTGCTACCGTGGATGCTGCTGGTGCTGCAGCCCGCCTGGCGGCGGATCGATCCCCGGCTTATCCTTACCGCCAGAACGCTCGGCTGGCGGCGGGCAAAAATTTTCTGCCTGCTGAAATGTCCCCTGCTGGTGCGTCCTGCGCTGCTGGCCTTTGCCACCGGCTTTTCCGTCAGCATGGCCCAATATATGCCGACCCTGTGGCTGGGCGCGGGACGTTTCGCCACGCTGACCACCGAGACCGTCGCGCTCAGCAGCGGAGGCAGCATCCCGGTTCTCGCTAACCGTGCCCTGGGATTACTGCTGGTCACGGGCGTCGTATTCGGTCTTGCTGCGCTGTTATCCCGGCTCGCGGGCTGCTACCGTCAAGGATTACGCTAATGCTTAAGGTCAACGATCTCACCATCGAACCGCTTTTCCGCGAGGTCAATTTTTGTGTACCCCGCGGGGAGATTGTCACCCTGATGGGGCCGTCCGGCAGCGGCAAATCGACCCTCTTTGCCTGGATGGTCGGCGCGTTGTCAGAGAATTTTCAGGCGCGGGGCGAACTGTGGATCGGCGAACGCCGCTGCGACGGTTTGCCCGTCGAATCCCGCGGTCTGGGGAT
This sequence comes from Enterobacter cloacae complex sp. P27C, assembly GCF_014895705.1. Taxonomy (NCBI): domain Bacteria; kingdom Pseudomonadati; phylum Pseudomonadota; class Gammaproteobacteria; order Enterobacterales; family Enterobacteriaceae; genus Enterobacter; species Enterobacter cloacae complex sp. P27C. The sequence goes on along the minus strand of NZ_JADBQB010000001.1, from coordinate 374,443 downwards.
TCTTTTTCAGGACGCGCTGCTGTTTGACCCTTTCAGCGTTGGGCAAAATTTGCTGCTGGCCTTGCCTGAGCAGATCGCGGGGCGCGCACGGCGAGAAGCGGTCGAGCAGGCGCTGGATTCCGCCGGGCTTGGCGGTCATTACGACAGCGATCCGGCCACCCTTTCCGGCGGAGAGCGCGCCCGGGTGAGCCTGCTGCGCGCCCTGCTCGCAGAGCCGCAGGCGCTGCTGCTGGACGAACCGTTCAGCCGCCTTGATAAAGCGTTACGCACGACGTTCCGGGCATGGGTATTTGACGCCGTCCGCGCGCGCAATATTCCGGTGGTGCTGGTCACCCATGACGAGGACGATATTCCGCCCGGCGGCGAGGTGATGGAGATTTCTCGCTGGCAATAATGTGCTAACGCAATGTTTTCCGTTTCGGGAGAGACGACAATGCCCTCCTCTTTTACTGACGTCAGGTTATTCGATGAAACGTGTTTCTCAACTGACCGCGCTGGCCCTGATCTGCGGCCTCGCCTCTTTTTCCTCTCAGGCTGCTGATATGGCCAACGCGATGACGCTGTCTCAGCTTCAGGCGCAGCACGGCGCGGCAATCGACACCCGCCCCAGCGCCTTCTATAACGGCTGGCCGCAGACCCTCAGCGGTCCTTCCGGGCACGAACCCGCTGCGCTCAACCTGGCAGCCGCCTGGCTTAGCGCCATGAGCGACGAGCAGATTGCACTTTGGGCAAAACAGCATCAGCTTACCCCTGCGACGTCCATCGCGCTGTATGGCGACGAGAACGATAACCAGGCGGTGAAAGCCCGTCTGGAGAAAGCTGGTTACCGCCACGTTTCGCTGCTCAGCGATGCTCTGCGGACGCCCGACCGCCTTCAGCGCCTGCCCCACTTTGAACAGCTCGTCTACCCGCAGTGGATCCACCGGCTTCAGCAGGGCAAACCGGTGACCTCCGCGCCGGCGGGCGAATGGAAAGTCATAGAAGCGGCCTGGGGCGCGCCGAAGTTTTACCTGCTTAACCACATTCCCGGCGCGGGCTACATTGACACCAACGAGGTGGAAAGCGAGCCGCTGTGGAACAAAGTCTCCGACGACAGGCTGAAAGCAATGCTGGCAAAGCACGGGATCCGTCACGATACCACCGTTATTCTGTACGGGCGCGACGTTTACGCCGCCGCGCGCGTGGCGCAGATCATGCTCTACGCGGGCGTGAAGGATGTGCGCCTTCTCGATGGCGGCTGGAAGGCGTGGTCAGATGCCGGTCTGCCGGTTGAGCGCGGTACGCCCGGCAAAGTGGCTCCTGCCCCTGATTTTGGCGCGCCGATCCCCGGCCAGCCGCAGCTGATGGTGGATATGGAACAGGCGCGCGGCATGCTGCACCGTCAGGATGCCTCCCTGGTCAGCATTCGTTCATGGCCGGAGTTTATCGGCGAAACCAGCGGCTACAGCTACATCAAGCCAAAAGGTGAAATTGCCGGCGCCCGCTGGGGCCATGCGGGCAGCGATGCCACCCACATGGAGGATTTCCATAACCCGGATGGCACCATGCGCAGCGCTGACGACATCGCCGCCCAGTGGAAGCGCTGGAATATTCTGCCGGAACAGCAGGTCGCGTTTTACTGCGGCACCGGCTGGCGGGCGTCCGAAACCTTTATGTACGCCCGGGCGATGGGCTGGAAAAATATCGCCGTCTATGACGGCGGCTGGTACGAATGGAGCAGCCACCCGCAGAACCCGGTCACCGCCGGAGAGCGCGGACCAGAGAGTGCTCTCTAACGGGTGAGTGACTTCAGCGTCACGTAGCCGCTCCAGATGCGCGTTGTGGTGGTCAACCAGCACAGCGCGCCGAATATCCACGCGAACAGCGTAAACTGTGCCGGAAACAGGCAGCACAGCACGAACAGCGCGATGGTCTCCGTCCCTTCCGTTAACCCGCCGATATAGTAAAACGACTTATGCGCATAGCCGGGGTTCTCGATCTCGTGCTTCGCCGCCAGCGCGGCAAAGGCGAGAAAACTGCTGCCGGTGCCGATAAACGCAAACAACAGCCAGGCCGCCGCCAGCGCATTCTCTGCAGGTGCAGCCAGCGCAAAACCAAACGGCACCAGCGCATAGAACAGAAAATCGAGGGCGATATCGAGAAACCCTCCCGCATCCGTCAGTCCTCTCCGACGCGCCAGCGCGCCGTCCAGACCATCAAGCAGGCGGTTCAGGACGATGGCGGCCAGCGCCGCCGGATACCAGCCGAGGGCCAGAAACGGCAGCGCCAGCAGGCCGATGGCAAACCCGGCAAGCGTTAATCCGTCGGGCGTAACGCCCGGCTTATCCAGCACGGATACCAGACGGTCCAGAGCGGGCTTTACGCGCGGGTGCAGGTGACGGTCAAGCATCAGGCTTCCCTTTAAACGTGGCGCACAGCCCCTGTGCCGGTATATCCAGCGCGGCATTAAACCGGGCCGAGAGATTCTGAAAGGCAATGAGCGCCGTCATTTCAGTGATGGCATCATCCGTAAAGTGGCGTTTCATCGCCGTTTTGATTGCTTCATCCACCCGGGGCGGCGTGGCGGTCACCGCCTCCGCATAGGCCAGCGCCGCGCGTTCCTGTTCACTGAACACGTCAGAATCAGCCCAGCCGCTTACGGCCTGGACTTTATCCAGCGCGCCGCAGCGCTCGGCCAGGCGCAGGCTGTTGGCGTCAATACAGAACGCACAGTGGCACAGCTGCGATATGCGCGTCATGAGCAGCGAGCGCAGCACTGGCGTCAGGCGCGCTTTTCTGCGCTCCAGAAACCCCACAAACAAAGCGACCAGCCAGAACAGACGCGGCATGCGTCCCCACCAGCGCGTGGGGTTCAGCACGGCGCCGAAGTGTTTTTGCTGCATGGCGGCAATGGGTTTTACGCTCGCCGGAAGGGTTGGGATGGGCTCTACCCAGGTGGACGTCTCTTTCACCTGATTCTCCTGATGGCTGGACTCTTTGAAAGGGCACGATAATATGGCGTTTTTCGCTATCAAGTATTGACGACCATGCTAAAAACAGTCGATGTCGTTGCGGCCATCATCGAAAAAGACGACAAAATTTTACTGGCACAGCGCCCTGCTCACGCCGACCAGCCGGGAATGTGGGAGTTCGCTGGCGGCAAAGTGGAGGCCGGAGAAACCCAGCCTGAGGCGCTTATCCGCGAGCTGCGTGAAGAGCTGGGTATCGAGGCACAGCCTGAGCAGTACGTGGCGAGCCATCAGCGCGAGGTATCACAGCGGTTAATCAACCTGCACGCCTGGCACGTACCCCGCTTCAGCGGAGAGTTAACGGCGCACTACCACAGCGCGCTGGCGTGGTGTACGCCGGAAGAGGCTTTCAGTTATGAGTTAGCTCCGGCGGATATTCCGCTGCTGGAGGCGTTTATTCTTTTACGCGCCGCCAGACCAGCGGGTTCGTGCTGATAGTGCGCTCGTCGCGCTGGCACTGCAGCAGCACGCCGTCAGCCTTCACCACCGCCCCTTCGGAATAATTCTGATCCTGATAAATGCAGCACTGGTTACACGGCTGCGCGCGCTGGCCGCTGGAGCTAAAGACCTCCGGCGGCACGTTTACCTCCACGTCCGGGCGAATGCGGTCCGCCTGCGCGCCTGCGGTCAACATCAACGATAGCGCTGCCATCACGTAACGGTTCATAGACTTCTCTTCCTGTTGTGTCCTGATAATGACTATAACGGTAAATCGGGCAGAATCTTTAATTTAGCGCGCCATCGCTTTTTGTTATGACGCGGCCCGGGTCATTAATTTCCCTTTCGGTCCACATTTCTGCTTGCTTCACAAAGCGGTACGGGTGGTATAGTCAAAAAAACAACACAAATCGCATAAGCAACATACATTAATTACTATAAGAGGTTCTTATATCTATGGATCAGACACGCTCTCTGGAAAGTTTCCTTGCCTATGTTCAGCAGCGCGACCCGCACCAAAGCGAATTTGCTCAGGCCGTTCGTGAAGTAATGACTACCCTCTGGCCGTTCCTTGAAGAAAACCCGCGCTATCGTCAACTGTCGCTGCTGGAACGTCTGGTTGAACCAGAGCGTGTGATCCAGTTCCGCGTGACCTGGGTGGATGACCGCAACCAGGTACAGGTCAACCGCGCCTGGCGCGTGCAGTTTAACTCCGCCATCGGTCCGTTTAAGGGCGGCATGCGCTTCCACCCTTCCGTGAACCTGTCGATTCTGAAATTCCTTGGCTTTGAGCAGACGTTTAAAAACGCACTCACCACCCTGCCAATGGGCGGAGGTAAAGGCGGGAGCAATTTCGACCCGAAAGGCAAAAGCGAAGGCGAAGTGATGCGTTTCTGTCAGGCGCTAATGACTGAGCTCTACCGCCACCTCGGCCCGGACACCGACGTACCGGCGGGGGATATCGGCGTGGGGGCCCGCGAAGTGGGCTTTATGGCCGGGATGATGAAAAAACTCTCCAACAACAGCGCCTGCGTCTTTACCGGCAAAGGGTTATCGTTTGGCGGCAGCCTGATCCGCCCGGAGGCGACCGGCTACGGCCTGGTTTACTTCACCGAGGCAATGCTCAAGCGTCACGGCTTAGGTTTCGAGGGGATGCGCGTGGCGGTCTCCGGCTCCGGTAACGTGGCGCAGTACGCTATCGAAAAAGCGATGCAGTTTGGTGCCCGCGTGGTGACGGCCTCCGACTCTAAAGGCACGGTAGTGGACGAAGCGGGCTTTACGGCGGAGAAACTGGCGCGCCTGTGCGAAATCAAAGCCAGCCGCGATGGCCGGCTTGCCGATTATGCCGCGGAGTTTGGCCTGACGTATCTGGAAGGCAAACAGCCGTGGGGCGTACCGGTGGATATCGCCCTGCCGTGCGCCACGCAAAACGAACTGGACGCGGACGCCGCGCGCACGCTAATTAGCAACGGCGTGAAGGCGGTAGCGGAAGGGGCGAATATGCCGACCACTATCGAGGCAACGGATCTGTTCCTGGAGGCGGGCGTGCTGTTTGCGCCAGGCAAGGCGGCGAACGCGGGCGGCGTGGCGACCTCTGGCCTGGAGATGGCGCAAAACGCGGCGCGGCTCGGCTGGAAGGCGGAGAAAGTGGATGCCCGTTTGCACCACATCATGCTGGATATTCACCATGCCTGCGTCGAGTACGGCGGCGAGGCATCGCAAACCAACTACGTGCGCGGGGCGAATATCGCCGGGTTCGTGAAGGTGGCGGATGCGATGATTGGGCAGGGTGTGATTTAAGGTTTATATCATGCGGCCGGGTGCCCTCTCCCACGGGGAGAGGGAGAAAACCGGGCGTATCAGGCCGCGCTCTTTTTCTTTTTGAACGGTTTCTTCGCGCCACCACCGGGTGCAACCATGCCTCTGAACCGCTTCACCGGCGTGCTGCGCGCCTGATCGATCAGCTGGTAAAGCGTCCCCACCAGCGGCTGCATAAAGTCCTGATAGCGGCACTGCTTTTCGCTGATTTGCGTCAGTACGGATTCCCAGTGCGCGGTCATGTCCGGCCTTGCGGCCAGCTCCGGCAGGGAGTGTATGAGCGCCCGGCCCGGTTCCGTTGAGTGGATGTAGCGCCCCTTTTTCTCAAGAAAACCTCGCTTAAAGAGCAGCTCGATGATCCCCGCGCGGGTTGCTTCCGTACCCAGTCCATCGGTGGCGCGCAGGATCTTCTTCAGATCTTTATCCTGCACAAAGCGGGCGATCCCGGTCATGGCCGACAGCAGCGTTGCATCGGTGAAGTGGCGCGGCGGCTGGGTCTGACGTTCAACCACTTCACCCTTCTCGCACAGCAGTTCGTCATCTTTAGCGACCACCGGCAGCGGCGTGCCGTCGTTCTCCTCATCGCGCTCTTTGTTGCCGAGGAGCGTGCGCCAGCCCGCTTCCGCGAGGAAACGCGCTTTAGCGATAAACTTGCCTTTGGCAATTTCCAGCTCGATGACGCACTTGCGGAACACCGCGTCCGGGCAGAACTGCATCAGGTACTGACGGGCGATCAGGTTATAGACCTTCGCTTCGTTGTCGGTCAGATTGACGCTGCTGGCGCGCGCCGTCGGGATAATCGCGTGGTGGGCATCGACCTTTTTGTCGTCCCAGCAGCGGTTATGGGTGTCCGGGTTAACGACGGACTGCGGGAGCAGATCCGGCGCGTGGACGCCGATGGCATTCATCACAGAATGGCGTCCGGCAAAGTGCTCTTCCGGCAGATAGCGGCTGTCCGAACGTGGATAGGTGATGAGCTTATGGGTTTCGTAGAGTTTCTGGCAGATATCCAGCACGTTCTGCGCGCTGAGGCCAAAGCGCTTCGCGGCCTCAATCTGCAGAGCAGAAAGGGAGAACGGCAGCGGCGCGGGTTCTGATTCCCGTTTATCGTTATAGCTGGTAACGATGGCCGGCTGGCCGGTAATACGGTTAACCACATGCTCCGCCAGCGGACGGTGCAGCAGGCGCCCCTCTTCATCCTGGTACGACTCGCAAGCGTCGCTCGGCTGCCAGACGGCGTTAAAGCGCTCGTCTTTAGGCGTGACGATATGCGCTTTCACTTCAAAGAAATCTTTGGCGACGAAGTTCTCGATCTCTTCGTCGCGACGCACCACCAGCCCCAGCACCGGCGTCTGCACGCGGCCCACGGAGAGTACGCCCTGATAGCCCGCGTTACGCCCGAGGATGGTGTAGGCGCGGGTCATGTTGATGCCGTACAGCCAGTCCGCTCGGGCGCGCGCTAAAGCAGAGACGCACAGCGGAATAAACTCGCTGTTGGAACGCAGGCGCGAGATCGCCCGCTCAACGGCCTGCGGGTTGAGGTCGTTGATCAGGCAGCGCTGCACCTGCTGGCGCTTTTCCGGCGCCAGCTCCAAGTAGTCCAGCACTTCGTCCACCAGCAGCTGCCCTTCTCTGTCCGGGTCACCTGCGTGGACCACCTCCGTTGCCTCATGCAGGAAGCGCTTGATGACGTTGAGCTGTTTGGTGACGGACGGACGAGGCTGAAGACGCCACTTTTCCGGCACGATGGGCAGGTCGTTGAGGTTCCAGCGGGCGTAGCGGCTGTCGTAGACGTCCGGCTGCGCCTGTTCAAGCAGGTGGCCGATACACCAGGTGACCACCTGCCCGTTACCGCATTCGATAAAGCCGTCGCCTTTGCGATGCGGTTTAGGCAGCACGTCGGCGATGGCACGGGCCAGGCTCGGCTTTTCGGCAATAAACAACCGCATCGAATTAACGGATCTCAATCATCGGTCGGCCGCCGCGGGCGGTCACCAGTTCGCCGATCGCCGTCAGGGTGATGCCAAACTCGGCGGCGGTTGCCTGAACCTCGGCTTCGGATTCCGGCGTGACGGCCAGCAGCAGGCCGCCGGAGGTTTGCGGATCGCACAGCAGGTTGCGCCACGCCTCAGGCATTTCGCCCATCAGGTGACCGTAGCTGGCGAAGTTGCGCTGGGTACCGCCCGGAACCGCGCCCTGGGCAATGTACTCTTCCACGCCAGGCAGCTTCGGCACGTCCTGATACCAGACCTGCGCCTGCACGCCTGCGCCCTGACAGACTTCAGAGAGGTGCCCCAGCAGGCCAAAACCGGTGACGTCGGTCATCGCCTTTACGCCGTCGATATTGGCGAACGCCGCGCCGGCGAGGTTCATCTGGCACATGACTTCCGTCGCCAGACCTTTGTGCTCCGGTTTGAGCAGGGATTTTTTCTCAGCGGTGGTGAGCACACCAATGCCCAGCGGCTTGGTGAGGAACAGCTTGCAGCCCGCCTGCGCGGTGCTGTTGCGCTTCACGCGCTCGGTCGGCACCACGCCGGTAACGGCCAGGCCGAAGATAGGCTCTGGCGCATCAATCGAGTGGCCGCCGGCCAGCGCAATCCCCGCCTGCTGGCAGGCGAAACGCCCGCCATCAATCACCTCGCGGGCGATTTCCGGTGGAATGGTGCTGATCGGCCAGCCCAGAATGGCGATGGCCATGATCGGCTTACCGCCCATGGCGAAGATATCGCTGATGGCGTTGGTGGCCGCGATGCGCCCGAAGTCGAACGGGTTATCAACAATCGGCATAAAGAAGTCAGTGGTGCTGATAATGCTGGTGCCGTTACCTAAGTCATAAACCGCCGCATCGTCACGCGTTTCGTTGCCGACAAGCAGGTTCGGGTCGACAAACTTCGCCTGTTCACTGTGCAGAATGGTCTCCAGCACTTTCGGGGAAATTTTACAACCGCAACCGGCTCCGTGGCTGTACTGCGTTAAACGAATGGTTTGCTCGCTCATGGACGTCTCCTGTCATCTCAATCGCGCTATGGTAGCGCTCATTCCATAAAGAGGTAAGTATGACTGTCTGAATTCTGCGGCGGATGCTCAGAATCCAGACAGTTTAGCGCGTGTAATTAAAAACGGCTGACGAAAGGCGTGGTGTCCGGCACGCTAATGGTGCTGGAGGCTTTAAGCTGCGGGGTGCCGAGGTAAAGGAAACCGACAATTTTGTCGTGCTCACCGCAGGAGAATCCTGCCCGCACTGCGGCGCTCTCGGTCAGCGGCCCGGTGCGCCAGATACCGTTATAACCCTGCGCAACGGCGGCCATCTGCATCGCCATCACCGCACAGCCGGCAGACATTTCCTGCTCCCAGACCGGCACCTTATGGTCGGCCTGGCATTTCGCCACGACAGCGATAATCATCGGGGCGCGGAACGGCGCGTTACGCGCCTTGTCGATACCTTTCTCATCCTGCCCGGCGGCAACTGCCCCCTGCTCCAGCAGCTGACTGAAGCGATCGCGGCCTTCGCCTTCAATCACAAAGAAGTGCCACGGCTGCAGCGTGCCATGATCCGGCGCACGCATACCGGCACGCAGAATGTTTTCCAGCTGCTCGCCCGCTGGGGCGGGTTCGGCCAGACGTGACGCGCTACGACGGTTAACAAGCAGTTCGAGTGCATCCATTGGTTAACTCCTTTCTTGAAATTTACTCACAAAATTAACACGACGGCAGATTTTGTTACAGCCTGGCAGGCGATTCCTGCTGACAAGTGGCGGTTGGGTCATTACGATAACCCAACATTACCGTCCAGTGGCGACGGAAACAGTCATTTTCTGGTTAGGGAGAATACATGCGAACCCTTTGGCGAATCTTTGCCGGTTTCTTTAAATGGACGTGGCGACTGCTCAACTTCGTCCGCAACCTGGTGATGAACATCTTCTTCATCCTGCTGGTTCTGGTTTGCGCGGGCATCTGGATGCATATCAGCAACGCGAATCAGGCGCAGCATTCGACTCGTGGGGCCCTGTTACTCGATATCACCGGCGTGATCGTTGATAAACCGTCCACCAGCAATCGTCTGGGGGTGATCGGCCGCCAGCTGTTTGGCGCGACGTCAGACCGCCTGCAGGAGAACTCCCTGTTCGATATCGTCGATACTATCCGTCAGGCCAAAGACGACCGAAACATCACCGGGATCGTGCTGGATCTGAAAGATTTTGCCGGAGGCGATCAGCCTTCTATGCAGTACATCGGTAAAGCGCTGCGCGAGTTCCGCGACAGCGGCAAGCCGGTGATTGCCGTGGGCGACAGCTACAGCCAGGGGCAATATTATCTGGCAAGCTTCGCCAATAAGATCTGGCTTTCGCCGCAGGGTACGGTCGATCTGCACGGTTTTGCCACCAACGGCCTGTACTACAAATCGCTGCTCGACAAGCTGAAGGTCACCACCCACGTCTTCCGCGTCGGCACCTATAAATCTGCCGTGGAGCCGTTTATCCGCGACGATATGTCCCCTGCCGCCCGTGAAGCGGACAGCCGCTGGATTGGCGAGCTGTGGCAGAACTATCTGGGTACCGTTGCCGCTAACCGTCAAATTACCGCTGAGCAGGTGTTCCCTGGCGCTCGCGGCGTGCTGGATGGACTGCGCAAGGTCGACGGTGATACCGCGAAATATGCGCTCGACAACAAGCTGGTTGACGCGCTGGGCACCAGTGCAGATATCGAAAAAGCCCTGACCAAACAGTTTGGCTGGAGCAAAGAGGACAAAAACTACAGCGCCATCAGCATGTATGACTATGCTGCGAAAAAGCCGGACGACAGCGGCGACAGCGTAGCCGTGGTGTTTGCTAACGGCGCTATCATGGACGGTCAGGAAACCCCGGGGAACGTCGGCGGTGATACTACCGCGTCGCAAATTCGCGATGCACGCCTTGACCCGAAAGTGAAAGCGATTGTCCTGCGGGTGAACAGCCCTGGCGGCAGCGTTAGCGCTTCCGAAGTGATCCGCGCCGAGCTGGCCGCAGCGCGTGCCGCTGGCAAGCCGATCGTCGTATCCATGGGCGGCATGGCCGCGTCTGGTGGGTACTGGATCTCCACGCCTGCCAACTATATTGTGGCGAACCCAAGCACGCTGACCGGCTCGATTGGCATCTTCGGGGTGATTAACACCGTGGAAAACAGCCTGGATTATCTGGGCGTGCATACCGATGGCGTTTCCACGTCGCCGCTGGCGGATGTGTCGATGACCAAATCTCTGCCGCCGGAAGTTTCAGAGATGATGCAGCTGAGCATTGAGAACGGCTATAAACGCTTTATCACGCTGGTTGCCGACTCGCGTAAGAAGACGCCGGAACAGATCGACCAGATTGCTCAGGGCCACGTCTGGACCGGACAGGATGCGAAGAGTAACGGTCTGGTCGACAGCCTGGGCGACTTCGACGACGCGGTGAAGAAAGCCGCCGAACTGGCGAAGCTCAAGCAGTGGCACGTTGAGTATTATCAGGACGAACCGTCGTTCTTCGATATGGTGATGGACAGCATGTCCGTCTCCGTACGGGCCATGCTGCCGGAGGCGCTGCAGGCGTACCTGCCGGTCCCGGTGACCACGGCTGCGAAAGCGATGAAGGCGGAAAGCGATAAGCTTGCGGCCTTTAACGATCCACAAAGTCGTTACGCGTTTTGCCTGACCTGCGCGAACGTCCGTTAAAAACCGTCCCCTCTTCCCGTGAAGAGGGGATTTTTTTCTTTTGAAGAACAAGAACTCACTACCATGCAGAAGAAATCGATTTATGTAGCCTACACTGGCGGTACCATCGGTATGCAGCGCTCTGAAAATGGCTATATCCCCGTCTCCGGCCATCTGCAGCGTCAGCTTGCGCTGATGCCTGAATTCCACCGTCCGGAAATGCCTGACTTCACCATCCATGAATACGAGCCGCTGATGGACTCCTCCGACATGACGCCGGAAGACTGGCAGCACATCGCGGATGACATTAAAGCCCATTACGACCAGTACGACGGCTTCGTGATCCTTCACGGCACCGACACCATGGCGTTCACCGCTTCGGCGCTCTCCTTCATGCTGGAGAACCTGAGCAAGCCGGTGATCGTCACCGGGTCGCAAATACCGCTGGCGGAGCTGCGCTCGGACGGGCAGATCAACCTGCTGAACTCCCTGTACGTGGCGGCGAATTACCCGATCAACGAAGTGTCGCTGTTCTTTAACAATCGCCTGTATCGCGGCAACCGCACCACCAAAGCCCATGCCGACGGTTTTGATGCCTTTGCCTCCCCTAACCTGCAGCCGCTGCTGGAAGCGGGTATTCATATCCGTCGTCTGGGAACGCCTCCGGCACCGAACACCGCCGGCGAGCTGATTGTGCATCCGATTACCCCGCAGCCGATTGGCGTGGTCACCATTTATCCGGGCATCTCCGCGGACGTGGTGCGCAACTTCCTGCGCCAGCCGGTGAAAGCGCTGATCCTCCGTTCCTATGGCGTCGGCAACGCTCCGCAGAACGGCGAATTTCTGAAGGAGCTTCAGGAAGCCAGCGAGCGCGGAATTGTGGTGGTAAACCTGACCCAGTGCATGTCTGGCAAGGTCAATATGGGCGGCTATGCCACCGGCAACGCGCTGGCGCACGCGGGGGTGATCAGCGGCTTCGATATGACCGTTGAGGCGACGCTGACTAAACTTCATTATTTACTGAGTCAGGATCTGGACATTCAGTCCATTCGCCGCGCAATGATGCAAAACCTTCGCGGCGAGCTGACCCCGGACGAATAAGGAGCTCTCATGAAGCAACGCGCCCTGCTACTGGTCGATTTGCAAAATGATTTCTGCGCGGGCGGCGCGCTGGCCGTCGCCGAAGGTGACAGTACCGTTGACGTGGCAAATACCCTGATTGACTGGTGCAAAGCCCGCGGTGAAGCGGTTGTCGCCAGCCAGGACTGGCACCCGGCGAACCACGGCAGCTTTGCCAGCCAGCACAACGTTGAGCCTTTCACCCAGGGTGAACTCGACGGTCTGGCGCAAACCTTCTGGCCGGATCACTGCGTACAGCAGACCGAAGGAGCGGAGCTGCACCCGCTCCTGAATCAGAAGGCCATTGACGCGGTGTTCCATAAAGGTGAAAACCCGGTCATCGACAGCTACAGCGCGTTTTTCGATAACGGGCATCGCCAGAAGACGGCGCTGGACGCGTGGTTACGTCACCATGAAATCACGGAGCTGATCGTGCTGGGTCTGGCGACGGATTACTGCGTGAAGTTTACCGTGCTGGACGCGCTCCAGCTGGGTTATACCGTTAGCGTCATCACCGACGGCTGTCGTGGGGTGAACATCCAACCACAGGACAGCGCCCAGGCGTTTATGGATATGGCCGCCGAAGGTGCCACGCTGTATACGCTGGCAGACTGGCAGGAAACGCAGGCGTAGCCTTTTAAGCCGGGTGGCGCTGACGCTTACCCGGCAAAACCCCTCCCCAATCCCCATAAAGTGAACTCCCTCGCATCCTCAGCGAAGCGGCAATGCTATTCTCTTCAGGCTGTTTTTTCGCCACGCCTTTTCTGTGGCGTGGTTATTTTTATTAAGTCAAAGAGGAACTTGTATGAAACGTTTGCCCCTGCTGGCAGCATTACCCTTGCTTTGCGCGTCGCTTGCTTCCGCCGCGCCTCTGATGTCCGTGGGCTACTTTAACGGGGGTGGTGACGTCACCGCCGGACCGGGTGGCGATATCAATAAACTGGACGTTCGACAGATCACCCACCTGAACTACTCGTTTGGGCTTGTTTATAACAACGAGAAAGATGAGACCAACCCTGCGCTGAAAGATCCGGCGAAGCTGCATCAAATCTGGCTGTCGCCAAAAGTGGCGTCCGATCTGGCCCTTATCCCGACCTTGCGTAAACAAAACCCGAACCTGAAAGTCCTGCTCTCCGTTGGCGGCTGGGGGGCACGCGGTTTCTCTGGCGCAGCGGCAACCCAGGAGAGTCGCGCGGTGTTTATCCGCTCCGCGAAGGAAATTGTTGAGAAATACGGTCTGGACGGGATCGATCTCGACTGGGAATATCCGGTCAACGGCGCGTGGGGGCTGGTTGCAAGCCAGCCCGCCGACAGGGATAACTTTACCGCCCTGCTGAAAGAGATGCGCGACGCGTTCGGGCAGAAAAAGCTGGTGACCATTGCGGTGGGCGCGAATGCGGAAAGTCCGAAAAGCTGGGTGGATGTCAAAGCCATCGCCCCGCTCCTCGACTACATCAACCTGATGACCTACGACATGGCGTACGGGACACAGTACTTCAACGCGAACCTGTATGACTCCAGAGCCTGGCCAACGGTGGCTGCCGCCGACAAATATAGCGTCGATTTTGTGGTGAATAACTATCTGGCCGCCGGGCTGAAGCCGCAGCAGATGAACCTCGGGATCGGTTTTTACGGCCGCGTACCGAAACGTGCGGTTGAACCGGGCATTGACTGGAGCAAGCCGGACGCGCAAAAAAATCCGGTCACCCAGCCCTACTTTGGACCGCAGGAGATCGCCCTGTTTAAGTCGCTCGGCTATGACCTGACAAAAGATACCTACGTGAAGTACAACGATATCGTGAAGAAGCTGCTGAACGATCCGCAGAAGCGTTTTACCGAACACTGGGACGACCAGGCGAAGGTACCGTGGCTCTCGGTAAAGGGTGCCGATGGCAACGCGCTGTTTGCGATTTCGTATGAGAATCCGCGTTCTGTCGCGATCAAGGCGGACTACATCAAAGAGAAAGGCCTCGCCGGGGCGATGTTCTGGGAGTACGGAGCGGACGACAATAATCTGTTAGCGAAACAGCTGGCGGAGTCGCTCGGGATCCCGCATAAGTAGTAAGACACCAGGCCCTCTCCCACAGAGAGAGGGCCTGGTGAGGGCATCAACCCGCACCGTTATTGCATTTTCATCGTCGCAATCGGCTTCGGCGTGATGCCAAAATCTTCCTTCAGCTCTCGCTTGCTCTTCATCACCATCTGACCGTTAGTGTCGATAGTCATGTGTTGCGCATCGGTGTTATTGCGCGCCTGCCACAGCATCACCAGCTGCAAACTGTTCTCTTTTTGCTCAGGCGTGAGCGCCACACCGTCCGGCCATTTTCCCAGCTCAACGGCGGTCACCAGACGTTGATAAACTTCCGGGGTCATCCCGTTAATCATGTCCTCAATATTCACGATCTCTCCCTTTCAAAGGAATAATTTGCTGAATCGTTTTTTCAACCCTTAATCTGGTCGCCGTTTTCATCATCGGTAAAGCTCATTGAGGCTGAATTCACGCAGAAACGCTCACCCGTTGGCTGAGGACCATCCGGGAAGACGTGCCCCAGGTGCGCGTCGCAGTTACCGCAGCGAATTTCCGTGCGCACCATACCGTGCGACGAGTCGGTCAGATAGCGGATTGCGTCATCGCTCACCGGCTCGTAAAAGCTCGGCCAGCCGCAGCCGGAGTCGTATTTCGTTTGTGAATTGAACAGCGGGGCATCGCAGACCAGACAGTGATAGACACCGTCTCGCTTGTTGTGCAGTAATCGCCCGGTAAATGGCGGCTCCGTGCCGTGATTCTGGGTCACGTAAAACTGCATTTCGGTGAGGTTTTTTTTCAAATCGTCAGGGTTATGTTGGTTCGACATATGCTTACATCTCGCTGTAGAAACAGACATCTTTTAACCCGGATTCTAACAAAACATTAACACCCTTGCGTGCACTTTTGTTCTAAACTTATGTGTCGCGAAAAGGCGGTCAGGCAATTGTGATCACGTTCACATTTTTATCCTGCGAGGACTTTAAAATTCCGGGCGCAGCCCCCATGTGGTTGCAAGCTCAAAGGGAAAGTGAGGCGAGTCAGTCGCACAAACGTTAGTCACAGGATTGATTTGTCGCAATGATTGACACGATTCCGCTTGACGCTGCGTAAGGTTTTTGTAATTTTACAGGCAACCTTTTATTCACTAACAAATAGCTGGTGGAATATATGACTATCAAAGTAGGTATCAACGGTTTTGGCCGTATCGGCCGTATTGTTTTCCGTGCTGCTCAGAAACGTTCTGACATCGAAATCGTTGGTATCAACGATCTCCTGGACGCTGAATACATGGCGTACATGCTGAAGTACGACTCAACTCACGGTCGTTTCGACGGCACCGTTGAAGTGAAAGACGGCCACCTGGTTGTTAACGGCAAAACCATCCGCGTTACTGCTGAGAAAGACCCAGCTAACCTGAAATGGAACGAAATCGGTGTTGACGTTGTTGCTGAAGCAACCGGTATCTTCCTGACCGACGAAACTGCACGTAAACACATCACTGCGGGTGCGAAGAAAGTTGTTCTGACTGGTCCTTCCAAAGACAACACCCCAATGTTCGTTCGCGGTGCAAACTTCGAAACTTACGCTGGCCAGGACATCGTTTCTAACGCATCCTGCACCACCAACTGCCTGGCACCGCTGGCTAAAGTGATCAACGACAACTTCGGTATCATCGAAGGTCTGATGACTACCGTTCACGCGACCACCGCTACCCAGAAAACCGTTGACGGCCCGTCTCACAAAGACTGGCGCGGCGGCCGTGGCGCGGCTCAGAACATCATCCCATCCTCTACCGGTGCTGCTAAAGCTGTAGGTAAAGTACTGCCAGAACTGAATGGCAAACTGACTGGTATGGCGTTCCGCGTTCCAACTCCTAACGTATCCGTTGTTGACCTGACCGTTCGTCTGGAAAAAGCTGCTTCTTATGAAGAAATTAAGAAAGCAATCAAAGCTGCTTCCGAAGGCCCAATGAAAGGCGTTCTGGGTTACACCGAAGACGATGTTGTATCTACCGATTTCAACGGCGAAGTGTGCACTTCCGTGTTCGATGCTAAAGCAGGTATCGCACTGAACGACAACTTCGTGAAACTGGTTTCCTGGTACGACAACGAAACTGGCTACTCTAACAAAGTACTGGACCTGATCGCTCACATCTCCAAATAAGTTGAGATGAGTGATTGATCCAAAAAGGCGACTTCGGTCGCCTTTTTTATTGTTTTTTAGACAGAGGATTGCTTAATGATAAATAAAATTTTTGCACTTCCGGTAGTCGAACAACTTACCCCTGTGCTCTCCCGCCGTCAGATTGACGGTGCTGACGTTATCGTCGTTGACCACCCGCGCGTTAAAGCCTCCGTGGCGCTGAACGGCGCACACCTGCTCTCCTGGAAACCGGAAGGCGAAGCGGAAGCGCTGTGGCTGAGTGACGCCACCTCGTTCAAAAAAGGGGATGCGATTCGCGGCGGCGTACCGATCTGCTGGCCGTGGTTTGGCCCGTCCGCACAGCCGGGTTTGCCTTCTCACGGTTTCGCCCGTAACCAGCAGTGGACGCTGAAAGCGCATAACGAAGATGACAACGGCGCAGTGCTGACCTTTGAGCTGCAGGCTAATGATGAAACCCGCGCCCTGTGGCCACATGATTTCACCCTGTATGCCCGCTTCAAACTGGGTCAGAGCTGCGAGATTGAGCTGGAAGCCCACGGCGAGTTCGAGACCACCTCTGCCCTGCATACCTACTTCAACGTGGGTGACATCAATGCAGTGAAGGTGAGCGGCCTGGGCGATACCTTTATCGACAAAGTTGATAACGCGAAGGAAGGTAAGCTGAGCGACGGCGTTCAGACGTTCCCTGACCGTACTGACCGCGTCTATCTGCATCCGGAAGCGTGCAGCATGATCCACGACGGTGCTCTGAACCGCGGCATTGAGGTGGTTCATCACCATCACAGCAACGTGGTGGGCTGGAACCCGGGGCCTGCACTCTCCATCAGCATGGCCGACATCCCTGATGACGGTTACAAAACGTTCGTCTGTGTGGAAACGGCCTGCGTAACCACCCCGCAGAAAGCGAGCGAGGAAAAGCCGTCTCGTTTAGGGCAGACAATTCGCATCGTTAAGCGATAAGGTCGCTGCACCACACCAAAGCAAACGGGGCGCAAGCGCCCCGTTTTGATGCAATGATTGCACCGCGATAATGCACAATCAGAACTTGTAGGTCACACCCACCGAGAAGATGCCAGCCCAGGACTTATCAACCATCGGGCTATCCTTCACTTCGTCGCTCAGACGCTCGTAACGGCCGGTACCGTAGACGTTCCAGTCGCCAAGGAAGTTATAGCTCGCGGTCAGCTCCAGGTAAGGATCCCAGCCATCATCGGCGCTGTAGCTTTTCAGCCCACTGCGGCGGGACTCGTTTTTAGAGACGCCGTAGTAATAGTCGTTGTAGTTTTCACTGTTGTACTGCACGCCGATACCCGGCGTCAGGGTGAGCCCACCGTTGGTATAGCGATACAACCACGCCAGATCCCAGATAAAGCCGTTGCTATTATCCAGCGTATCACCCGCCAGGGCCGTACGGAGGAAGCCATACTGGGTGTTATGCACGTATGAAAGCCCGGCCATCATGGTGCTTTTGCGCTTGTCGAGCTGGCGAAGCGCGTGGCTGTCGCTGTCGCCTGGCTTGAAGTGCGTTGGATCGTAGTAGGCCATGATAGAAAGCTTATCGGCCGTATCGTTCCACAGATAGTAGCCGCCGCCGAGACCGCGGAACCAAAAGTTATCGCCTTCATAGGTGATAACGGGTACAGGATAAACATCGCGGTCATACTGTTTGTATGGGCTGTTAATGACGCCAACGCCCGCACCCACCGTCCACTGACTTTCCGCCTGAGCGGTGCTAACTGCGGTCGCGGCAAGGATGCCCAATGCCAGAAGTTTGAGTTTGGTCACAATCCATTCTTTCCTGTAGTCAAATAATCAGCGGGTGAAGTGTAACCGCCATTCCCGTACATCCCAAAATTTTTTGCCTGCTAATCAGTCTGATTAACCCATTATTTTTAACTTTTCAGATGACAACCCGCTTTCATTTATATGACCGATGCATGAAAAACGTGCTTAAGCCTTATAACCAGGGTGGAAATTTTTGGATGAGTTATTGATATGTCATTGAAATTAGTTTTTCTCAGCATGCAAGTTTGGCAAATGCCATCTACGCTTAAATTTAAGAAGAGTTTTCCTGAACACCTGCGGTTCTTAGCGTCTGACCTGGCACACAGGTTGCTGCTCTGGCAGTGGGGTGCGAGAGATTCTCTTCCGGGAGCCTCCACTACTCATACGAACGGCTCTTATCCTGTGCTAAAAAACGAAAGGACGGCATGCCATGAATATATTCGATCACTATCGCCAGCGCTACGAAGCTGCCAAGGACGAAGAGTTCACACTGCAGGAGTTTCTTACCATTTGTCGGCAAGATCGCAGTGCCTATGCCAATGCGGCAGAACGGCTATTGATGGCTATCGGTGAGCCAAACATGGTTGATACTGCCCTGGAGCCACGGCTTTCCCGTCTATTTTCGAATCGGGTGGTCGCCCGATATCCGGCGTTCGAAGAGTTCTATGGTATGGAAGATGCCATTGAACAGATTGTCTCCTATCTGAAGCATGCCGCCCAGGGTCTGGAAGAGAAGAAACAGATCCTCTATTTACTCGGCCCCGTCGGAGGCGGTAAATCCTCGCTGGCTGAACGCCTGAAGTCGCTGATGCAGCGCGTACCGATTTATGTGCTGAGCGCCAACGGCGAACGCAGCCCGGTGAACGACCATCCGCTGTGCCTGTTTAACCCGCAGGAAGATGCGCAAATTCTGGATAAAGAGTTTGGCATCCCGCGTCGCTACCTCGGCACCATTATGTCGCCGTGGGCGGCAAAACGCCTGCACGAATTTGGCGGTGATATCACCAAATTCCGCGTCGTGAAAGTGTGGCCATCCATACTGGAGCAGATCGCTATCGCCAAAACGGAACCGGGTGATGAGAACAACCAGGATATCTCGGCGCTGGTGGGTAAAGTCGATATCCGTAAGCTGGAAAACTTCGCACAAAACGACCCGGATGCCTATGGCT
Organism: Enterobacter cloacae complex sp. P27C; assembly: GCF_014895705.1. NCBI lineage: Bacteria > Pseudomonadati > Pseudomonadota > Gammaproteobacteria > Enterobacterales > Enterobacteriaceae > Enterobacter > Enterobacter cloacae complex sp. P27C. Next base: position 355,246 of record NZ_JADBQB010000001.1, on the reverse strand, counting down.
ATTCCGGTGCGCTGTGCCGCGCCAACCAGGGGATTATGGAATTCGTCGAGATGTTTAAAGCACCGATCAAAGTGCTGCATCCTCTGCTGACGGCGACCCAGGAAGGGAACTACAACGGTACGGAAGGGATCTCCGCCCTGCCGTTTAACGGGATTATTCTCGCCCACTCGAACGAATCGGAATGGGTGACCTTCCGTAATAACAAAAACAATGAGGCCTTCCTTGACCGCGTGTACATCGTCAAGGTGCCTTATTGCCTGCGGATCTCCGAAGAGATCAAAATTTACGAAAAACTGCTTAACCACAGTGAGCTGGTGCATGCGCCATGCGCTCCGGGCACGCTGGAAACGCTCTCGCGCTTCTCCATCCTGTCGCGTCTGAAAGAGCCGGAAAACTCCAGCATCTATTCGAAAATGCGCGTCTACGACGGTGAAAGCCTGAAAGATACCGACCCGAAAGCGAAATCGTACCAGGAATACCGCGATTACGCCGGGGTTGATGAAGGGATGAACGGCCTCTCCACGCGTTTCGCGTTTAAGATCCTCTCACGGGTCTTTAACTTCGACCACGCGGAAGTGGCGGCCAACCCGGTTCATCTGTTCTACGTCCTGGAGCAGCAAATCGAGCGCGAGCAGTTCCCGCAGGAGCAGGCTGAACGCTACCTTGAGTTCCTGAAAGGCTACCTGATCCCGAAATACGCCGAGTTCATTGGCAAAGAGATCCAGACGGCCTATCTGGAATCCTATTCAGAATACGGGCAGAACATTTTCGACCGCTATGTCACCTATGCTGACTTCTGGATCCAGGATCAGGAGTACCGCGACCCGGATACCGGCCAGCTGTTTGATCGTGAATCCCTGAACGCGGAGCTGGAAAAAATCGAGAAGCCTGCCGGGATCAGCAACCCGAAAGACTTCCGTAATGAGATTGTGAACTTCGTCCTGCGCGCCAGAGCGCATAATAACGGGCGCAATCCGAACTGGACCAGCTACGAGAAGCTGCGCACGGTTATTGAGAAGAAAATGTTCTCCAATACCGAAGAGCTGCTGCCGGTGATCTCGTTCAACACCAAAACCTCAACCGACGAGCAGAAGAAACACGACGATTTTGTCGACCGTATGATGGAAAAAGGCTACACCCGCAAACAGGTTCGCCTGCTCTGCGAATGGTATCTGCGCGTGCGTAAATCGTCCTAAAACAAGTGCCCGGTAGCGCCTACGCCTGCCGGGCCAACAAAAACGCAAGTTGGCAAATGCAGTACGGGGGGTATATGACCTGGTTTATTGACCGGCGTCTTAACGGCAAAAACAAGAGCACGGTGAACCGCCAGCGCTTCTTGCGCCGTTATAAAGCGCAAATTAAACAGTCGATCTCCGAGGCCATCAACAAACGCTCGGTGACCGACGTCGACAGCGGCGAGTCTGTCTCCATCCCTACCGATGACATCAGCGAACCGATGTTTCATCAGGGGCGCGGCGGCCTGCGCCATCGCGTTCATCCAGGTAACGACCACTTCGTTCAGAACGACAGGATTGAGCGCCCTCAGGGCGGCGGCGGTGGTTCAGGAAGCGGTCAGGGGCAGGCCAGCCAGGACGGTGAAGGCCAGGATGAGTTCGTTTTCCAGATTTCGAAAGATGAATATCTCGACCTGCTGTTTGAGGACCTTGCGCTGCCGAATCTGAAAAAGAATCAGCATCGTCAGCTTAACGAGTATAAAACCCATCGCGCGGGCTATACCGCTAACGGCGTGCCCGCCAATATCAGCGTTGTGCGTTCGTTGCAGAATTCTCTGGCGCGTCGCACGGCCATGACGGCAGGCAAACGTCGCGAACTGCGCGAGCTGGAGAGCAGCCTGAAGGTCGTGGAAAACACGGAGCCGGCGCAGCTGCTGGAAGAGGAGCGCCTGCGTAAAGAGATTGCCGAGCTAAGAGCGAAGATCGACCGCGTGCCGTTTATCGATACCTTCGACCTGCGCTACAAGAACTACGAAAAACGTCCCGAACCCTCCAGCCAGGCGGTGATGTTCTGTCTGATGGACGTCTCCGGCTCGATGGACCAGGCCACCAAGGATATGGCGAAGCGTTTCTATATCCTGCTCTACCTGTTCCTGAGCAGAACCTATAAGAACGTGGAAGTGGTTTATATCCGCCATCACACCCAGGCCAAAGAGGTGGATGAACATGAGTTCTTCTACTCCCAGGAGACCGGGGGGACCATCGTATCAAGCGCCCTGAAGCTGATGGATGAAGTAGTGAAAGAGCGTTACGACCCGGCGCAGTGGAACATTTATGCCGCGCAGGCGTCGGATGGCGACAACTGGGCCGACGACTCACCGCTGTGTCACGAGATCCTGGCGAAGAAAATTCTGCCGGTGGTGCGTTACTACAGCTATATCGAAATTACCCGTCGCGCCCACCAGACCCTGTGGCGGGAATATGAACATCTGCAGTCCATGTTCGATAACTTTGCCATGCAGCATATCCGCGATCAGGATGATATTTATCCTGTGTTCAGGGAGCTGTTCCACAAGCAATCTGCTACCAGCAACGCATAACCCAACAGCCAGCGAATCCGCTGGCTGTTTTCTTTCGACCCCGTTTATCCCGTGCTAATGTAGCAAGCTGCATACTGGATTATCACCGGGAAAATTGTGATGACTGACGACGTTATGGGGACAAGTACCCACCATCAGCTGATTACCTTACTCACCGAGCAGGGCGCGCGTTTTCGCGTCATGGAGCACGAGGCGGTGGGGAAATGCGAAGCGGTGAGTGAAATTCGCGGGACCGATCTGCGCCAGGGGGCAAAAGCCCTGGTCTGCAAGGTGAAGGGCAACGGCGTTAAAAAACACGTACTGGCGATTCTGGCCGCCGACCTGCAGGCCGATCTGAGCCAGCTTGCCAGCCATTTTGGCGGGCTTAAAGCCTCCCTCGCCAGCCCGGCCGAGGTCGATACCCTTACCGCCTGCGTTTTTGGCGCGATCCCGCCCTTTAGCTTCCATCCTGATTTGGCGCTGGTGGCCGACCCGCTGCTGTTCGAGCGTTTCGACGAAATTGCCTTTAACGCCGGTTTACTGGAGAAATCCGTGATTATGGACACCCAGGATTACCTGCGCATTGCCCGTCCTGAGCTTGTAAACTTCCATAAGCCGTCGTCGTGACGGCGCTAGCCTCTTCTTTCCAGAAACAGCACGGAGGCGACGAGAATCACGGCAATAGCGAAAAACGATGAGGAGATAATGAGCGTTTCAACAAACATGTGATCGTTCATGATGGCGATCCCTTTGCGATACCTGCCTTCGTTTTAATCCGCGTAAATGACAGGGTAATGACAGCGATAAAATCTTTTAAACGCTGTCCTCCGCCGCGTTTACGCGTACAGTAAGCAGGATAATTATTCTGGCAAGGATCCCCCATGTTTGACCCAACTCTGCTCATTCTTCTGGCGCTCGCCGCGCTCGGCTTTATCAGCCATAACACCACCGTCGCCATCTCGATTCTGGTGCTGATTATTGTGCGCGTGACCCCGTTAAATACCTTTTTCCCGTGGATAGAAAAACAAGGCCTCACCATCGGGATCATCATTTTAACCATCGGGGTGATGGCTCCCATCGCCAGCGGCACCCTTCCCGCCTCAACGCTGCTGCACTCGTTTGTGAACTGGAAATCGCTGGTGGCGATCGCGGTGGGGATTTTTGTTTCGTGGCTGGGCGGACGCGGCGTGACGCTGATGAGCAGCCAGCCCTCGCTGGTGGCGGGCCTGCTGGTGGGCACGGTACTCGGCGTGGCGCTCTTCCGCGGCGTGCCGGTAGGCCCGCTGATTGCGGCAGGGCTGGTGTCCCTGTTTATCGGGAAGTCATAGTCAGGCTGGCCATGTAACGCGCCGGCGTCTGGCCCAGCCCCTTTTTGAACATGGTGATAAACGCGGTGGTAGAGTCATAGCCCAGAGACTGTGCCACCTGCTGCACCGACTTCCCGCTAATCAAATGCTGTAACGCCACGATCAGCTGAAGCTGGTGACGCCAGCGGCGAAAGCTTAAACCGGTCTCTTTGACCACCAGCCGCGCCAGGTTGCGTTCACTCATCGCGAAATGGCTCGCCCACTGTGCCAGCGTCTGCCAGGCGGCGGGCTCTTCCGCCATCTTCTCGCTCATCAGCCGGATTTTAGGATGGGGAGAGACGGGCAGCTGCAGATGCTCCTGGCGCTGGAGCGGCAGTTCGTCAAACAGGACGTCCACCAGACGCGATGTGGCCGCAAGATGCAGCTGTTCTCGCGGTTTTTCCGCCAGGGATAAAATCAGCTCCCGCACCAGGGGAGAGATTTTCAGGGTGCAGCAGCGGTCGGGCAGGCTGGCGGCACCAGGCTCAATAAACAAAAAGCAGAGCTGCGCCCCCGGCGTGGCCCTGTTGCTGTGCGGCATTTGGCCTGGGATCCAGACGGCATACTGGGGCGGTACCATCAGCATCGCATTTTCCACTTCGCAGGTGATCGCGCCGCCAAGGGCCAGAATCAGCTGCCCCTTACGGTGTTGATGCTGTGGAATATATTGTTCTTCCGTCACCACGCGGATGCGAAACGCGACGGCCGCATCGTGCTGGCTATCAGGATCGTAGCCGTCCAGTCCCAGACCAATCATCAGGTTGTCCGATATTAGCGATAAACTGTCATTTTAGCCTGATTTCAACCGCGGAGAAAATCGGTATTGTGTGCGCTCGCTTGAACGTATGAGAACACAATGACTACTGCTCTTCGCACCTCAGGAAAACAGGGCGCGCTGTTAATTGCAGGCATCCTGATGATTGCCACCACGCTTCGCGTCACCTTTACCGGCGCAGCGCCGCTGCTCGATACTATTCGCCTTGATTATTGCTTAAGCACGGCGCAAACCGGTCTGCTGACCACCCTGCCCCTGCTGGCCTTTGCTCTTGTCTCCCCGCTCGCGGCGGGCGTTGCCCGGCGTATCGGCATGGAGCGCAGCCTGTTTATCGCCCTGATGCTGATTTGCATCGGGATTGCGGTTCGCTCCCTGCCTTCCGCTACCCTGCTTTTCATCGGAACGGCGGTGATTGGTTGCGGGATCGCGCTGGGGAATGTGCTGTTGCCCGGCTTAATTAAGCGTGACTTTCCGGGTCAGGTGGCAAAACTCACCGGCGCCTATTCCCTGACGATGGGTGTCTCTGCCGCGTTTGGCTCGGCGCTGATTGTTCCCCTGGCGCAGGGTAATGCGGGCTGGCACGGCGCGCTGCTGATGCTGATGGCGTTTCCGCTGGTCGCACTGCTGCTCTGGCTACCGCAGTGGCGTCAAAAACACGTCGCAACCGTAACGGGCGCAGGCGCGCTGCATAACCGCGCGATCTGGCGCTCGGCACTCGCCTGGCAGGTGACGCTCTTTCTGGGGATTAACTCGCTGATTTATTATGTCATCATCGGCTGGCTGCCGGCGATACTGCTCAGCCACGGCTTCAGCGAAGCGCAGGCCGGCTCGGTGCACGGCCTTTTACAGCTTGCCACAGCCGTGCCGGGGCTTGCCGTTCCGCTCGTCCTCCAGCGCCTGAAGGATCAGCGAACCATCGCCGGAGCGGTTGGGCTGATGTGCGCGGTTAGCGCGGCGGGTTTGTGGTTTATGCCTGAGATGGCGGTGATGTGGACGCTGGTGTTTGGCTTTGGTACCGGGGCAACGATGATCCTCGGCCTGACGTTCATCGGCCTGCGCGCCAGCTCCGCACACCAGGCGGCAGCGTTGTCCGGTATGGCACAGTCTATTGGTTATCTGCTCGCCGCCTGCGGTCCGCCGCTGATGGGTAAAATTCACGATTCGGCTGGAGACTGGCGGATCCCGCTTCTCGCCTGCGCGCTGGCCGCTGTCGTCATGGCCATCTGCGGCGTACTTGCCGGGCGCGACCGGGAAATCGCGCCCCGATAAACACGGTGGCAGACCATCGGGTCTGCCTTTTTTACCCGCGCGCCGCGCGCAGCATTGCCTGCACCAGCACCACCGGACGCCCTTCCAGCGCAGCACGCTCGTGCTGGAATAAGGTGATCACAAAGAACGGATGGGTCACCAGCTCCGCAGCGCGAATTTCCCCCTGCTCGTCCCAGCCCGTCACGCGCATATCACCGCTCTCCAGTTCCTGAGCAAACGCCGCCGATACGCCATAGTTACAGTGATAACCCTCTACGATTTCCGGCTTTCCGTAGGCCTTCGCGATCAACGTATTATTGCGCAGCTCAATGGCATCGGTTTTTTCCACCAGCGAGCAGGTCAGCGGCGCAATCACCATCGTGCCTTCGGTATCCGTCTCAGCATGTGCCGCGTCGCTCCAGCCCAGCACGTTACGGGCATACTCAATTAACGCATGCTGGAACCCACCGCAGGTGCCCAGGAACGGAATGCTGTTTTCACGCGCGTAGCGTGCGGCAATAAAGGCCGCCTCGGTATTTTTATAGGGGCTTGCGGGAACCAGCCAGATGGCATCGTAGCCCACCAGATCCTCAGAACTGGTTAATTCCGTGGTGGCAAGCCAGTCGTAATCGGCGGTGAGGTCAAGGACCGCGGCGGCGTCGTCAATGGCCAGCGGGATCGCCTTGTGTGCAATAACATCAGGATTGTAATCGCCAACCAGCGCAATGCGCAGCGTCGTTTTAACCGGGAGGTGTTCCATGAAAGGTTCCTTATGCCAGAGTATTATCAGATAACATAAGGAACCTCAGACTACCGATCTTCTGCAATTATCACAATACCTTAAATTGGGAGGGTGGAATTATGATTCAGTGCAAACGCGTCTATGAACAGGCAGGCCCGGACGATGGCTATCGGGTTCTGGTGGACAGGCTCTGGCCCCGTGGGGTGAAAAAAACGGACCTCGCGTATGACGAATGGTGTAAAACGCTCACACCATCCAGCGCGTTACGCAAGGACTTTCATAGCGAAGCGATTGATTTCGCGGCCTTCACTAAAGCCTACAAGGAAGAGCTGGCGCAGCATAAGGACGAAGGAGAGCGTCTGGCGGCGCTGGCGAAAAAGCAGACCGTAACCCTGCTCTACGGCGCGAAGGACACGAAGCAGAATCACGCTCTGGTCTTAGCCGACTGGCTGCGCCATCTGTGATCAGCCGACCGTCAGCTCATCCTGAATTTGCGGAGCTTCGTCCGGGGTGAGCGGCATCAGGTGTTCGGCGCGAACAAACGCAAAGCCGTGCTGATTGTCAAAGGCGTAGACGTCTCCCGTCACCAGCCAGAGCGCGCGGTCCGCGCTTGCGGGTAACTGCGTCATCACGCCGTTGACCGGGTTAACGAAACGCTGGCCGGGTTGGCAAAGACCAAATAGCTCCACAGATTTACCAATATTGCGACGGCCTGACGCCGTGCGGGCACCGACGATCATCGCCACGCTGCCCGGTTTAAGCTGAAACATACTTCTCTCGCGGTAACGGTAGCCAGAAATTGGCTAAGAATAATCCTAAAGAGAAGTGTATCGCAGCTACTGTCCCTCTGTCACCTGGCAGGTTGCGGATGATCGCGACGATAGAGCGTCCATTCGTCGATCACTTCGCCACCGGGCAGCTTGCACTCGGTGCGGACCCCCTGCGGGCTTTGAATTGGGACCTGTTCCCCGCCCTTTTCCAGGCAGTAAACGGAAGCCGGGTTCGCCATGCCCACGGCGTGCGGCGGTTTCGGGGCATCGGGTGGGGTTGTTTTTGCGGTGCAGGCAACCAGGGGAAGCGCCAGCGCCAGTAGCAGAAATCTCATCTTGTTGATCCTTTTGACATCATCATTGGCTAAGGGTAACGGCTTGTCGCCGCTTTCTCCATGATTTCTCCATTCTAACTGCACTTTTCAACGCTACAGTCTGGCATGTTCTCACTTTGACCAGAGAACATCATTCCGTAATCAAGATGTCTTTGCCCCGTTCTCAACAACGGGGCTTTTTTTCCCGCCTGCTGCCTACCTCTCCATATATTAAATTTTCTATATTCATGTTTTACTATGCCGGAAGCCTAAAAATTCAGCATAACATGCAGATGCAGACGTCTTCTGCCTGGGAGTCATTCTACGTCATGTCGGATCTTATCCTCGCTCGCGTTTCAGAAACCCTTGCCACCGAGCAATCCCTTGAAAGCCTCGTTCGTCAGCTGCTGGAGATGCTGGAAATCGTCACCGACATGGAGTCGACGTATCTGACGAAGGTGGATATAACAGCCCGGCTGCAGCACATCCTCTATGCCCGAAACAGCAAGCAGATGACTATCCCGGAAGGGTTAAGCGTGCCATGGGATGAAACGCTGTGTAAGCGCGCGCTGGATAGCGACACATTATTCAGTAACGATGTCCCCGAGCGTTGGCCGGAGTGTGAAGCGGCGAAAGCACTCGGCATTACCACTTACATGAGCATCCCCGTTCATCTTGCCGATGGCTCGCTTTACGGTACGCTCTGCGCCACCAGCACGGCAAAAAAACCGCTCAGCGCGCGCGGCGAGCAGATGTTAAAACTCTTCGCCGGGTTAATTAGTCAGTACATTCAGAAAGAGTCTCTGGTGACCCAGCTCCGTGAAGCCAACGCGGCGCTTATCGCCCACTCCTACACAGATGCCCTTACAGGGTTACCCAACCGTCGCGCCATTTTTGAGGATCTGACCACCCTGTTTTCGCTGGCGCGGCATCTGAAACGTAACGCCATCATTGCCTTTATCGATCTGGATGATTTTAAACTGATTAACGATCGATACGGGCATGAAGCAGGCGACCAGTTCCTGATTGAAGTGGGCAAGCGTTTGACCGCAGAAAAACAGCAGGACGATATCATCGGCCGGCTGGGCGGCGATGAGTTTCTGGTGGCCACTCTGAGCAACGTCGAGAATGAGGAGCAAATCCACCTTCTCAGAACGCGCCTCAGCGCCCGAATTGCGGGGGAATACTGGCTGGGTAGCATCAGCATCATTTATCCTGGCGCCAGCCTCGGCGTTATCGAAGTGGATCCCGGCGTAACCGATCCGGACAGTGCGTTACGTGCCGCGGATATCGCGATGTTTCAGGATAAGAAAGGAAAAAGCAAAACAGGCTTTCTCGCGATGGATTAACCCCGTACACTCTACGGCGTTATAAAAACCGAAACAGGTGATGATATGAGAATAGGGATCCTCTTCCCGGTCGTTATTTTTATAACGGCGGTGGTGTTTCTGGCGTGGTTTTTTGTCGGTGGTTACGCTGCTCCGGGGGCATAAATGAGAAAAACCACCCTTATAATGTTGATCGTTGCCGTCGTGGCGTTTGCCGGCACGCAATTTGGCTGGTGGTAAACCCGTTACGTAAAAAGGCCGCCATATGGCAGCCTTTTTAACGCTTCAGTATTAGCTTTTGATCTTTCTGTAGATAAACAGCACAACCAGCGCGCCGATCACCGCGACCGCGAAACTGCCGAAGTTAAAGCCATCGACTTTACCAAAACCGAACAGCGTACTGATCCAACCGCCGACTACCGCGCCGACAATACCCAGTATTATGGTGACGATAAACCCACCGCCATCTTTGCCCGGCATGATCCACTTCGCCAGAATACCCGCAATAAGCCCAAAGATAATCCAGGATAAAATTCCCATAACTTTCCTCTCTGTATGGTTTTTGTCATTAAATCAACGACACAAAAAGGATAGCACAGGATCTGAGAAAGGAAATTTGTGATAAGCCTCACAGAGAGAGTCTGCGCATTTCTTCATCAACATGCCCTTCCACAAGAACTGTGGGGTTGCATCTTTTGTTGAGAAAGATTATCTTTCTCAACACTGAATAGTTGAGATAAACACTCAGGTATTCAGTACGACATTGCTCACATTGCTTCCAGTATTTCTTGCCCACTCATGAGTGGGCTTTTTTTTGATCAAGCCCCAACGAAAGCGTGCCGGTTGCGCCCGCCGCGTTTTGCCTGATAGAGCGCCTGGTCGGCAGCATTAATAATATTCTGCTGGCTACCCGCGATGTTGACAGCACGCGCACTGGAGACCCCTACGCTTACCGTGACCCGCCCGAAGGGGCTAAACGCGTGTTCAATTTGCTGAGAGAAAACATAGCGAATAATCGTCTGCGCAAGGCGGAGCGCCTCCTGGATATCCGTTTCAGGCAAAATCAGCGCAAACTCCTCCCCGCCATACCGCGCCACAATCTGGTTGTCGCGGGTGAGACTTTCCCTGAGGCAGTTTCCCAGCAACGCCAGGCATCTGTCCCCTTCCGGATGACCGTAGTTATCGTTGTACTTTTTGAAGTAGTCCACATCCACAAGGAGCAGCGAAACCGGCGCGTCCTTTGCCGCACACGCCGCAATTTCCGAGAGGATTTTTTCATCAAAGATGCGCCTGTTATAAAGCCCTGTCAGCGCATCCTCCGAGGCAATAATCTTTAGCGCTTTGTTATCCCGTGCTTTTCTGGATAAGTCGGAATAGAGGAAACAGGACGCCACGATGAGCGTCGCGGTAAACACCAAAATAAGTGCGGCAAGCTGAATCGCCTGCTTGCGCCACGGTGAAAGGGCTTCATCAATGCTTACCGCTACCGTCGTAACCAGTCCGTAGCGCCTGTTTTTCTCATAGGCATAAATGCGTTCGATTTTATCAAACCTGGAGACAGAGCTGGCTATCCCTGTATTTTGTACCTTGAGGTATTTTCTGAAGAGAGGTGAGTCAGAAAAAATCGTACCGATATAGTTATTTTTAAAGGGATAACGAATCAGTAAAACGCCTGCTTGCGTCGTTAAACCAATAACGCCCGCGTGACCAATATTAATTTGTCCATAAAGCGCCAGAAAATTTTCGATACCCAGCGTCACCACCACAACACCGTTAAATGCACCGGTGTGGGTTTCAAGGCGTCGGCTAAGAGTAATAACCCATTTACCATTGGTTCTGCTTATCACCGGCTCACCGATATAAATCTGCTGACTTTTATTTTCCTTGTGATAGACAAAAAATGCCCTGTCCGCGCCATTATGGGGGCCCGCAAAATTCTTGTGCAATGCAGTGAAGATATCCCCATGCGCATCATAGACAACCACATTATTAATCTGAGTAAGAAGATTATCCTGATTGCTTATCATTCGCTGAATATTGATCGCCTGTTGGGGGGTCATACCATAAATTTCGATTGTGTCGGAAACGGTGGTAATCAACATTTCACTTTGGCGAATGATCCCTTCCGTGTAGACGTTAAGGGTATGGCTCAGGTTGGCAACGCTGGTATTGATTTGCTGGATTGACTGCTGTCGGGACGTGGCAATCTGGACGGCAAGCGACAATGAAACAATCAATGAGACAATGATGACGGTAATGGTTGTTGTGTAAAAAGTATTTTTCACATGCACGAGCTTTTCCACCTTATCACGCCTGGCATCCCTGGCTGACAACTCTTGTCACTGTAACAAAGCTCAGGTTAAGAGGAAAACAAATTGCACTTAAGCATAACGGCTGCCGTTATTATCAGGCTTGTAGCTTGCACTGCCTGTGATAAGATTTGAGAGATGAGGGAGCGGACAGGGTATCTGGAAAATGAAAAAGATCATTGCCGTTACTATCGTTTCAGCGTTTCTGGTCTTCCTGTCTCTTTTTGCGGTTAATGCAGTTATCGGGAGCCAGCAGAAAAGCAAACAGCTTGAGATTTCCCGAACCCTTTTACAGCATTCAGAAAGTCTGACCCAGAGCATGGCGCAGACGCTCAAAAACCTGACCACACAGGGATGCGACAGAGATAGCCTCGATCGCTACCGGCAGGTCAAGCTCGAAAGCCGCTATGTCGCTGACGTCGGTTTTATTGAAAAGGGAAAAATAGTCTGTACCGCTTTTTGGGGTAAACTCGTTAATCCTGTCTCGCTTCCTGAAGAGCTCCATGAAACGCCCAGAGGATTTCTCCTCGCGCAATTTTCGAGAAAGGATTTTTTTACCGGCAATGCGGCCATCTATAATAATCACATTATCTTCACCTCCCGCTATGCTTACGATAAATTCACCCCGGTTACGGAGAGCTATTCTCTGAGCACCACCACCAGGGACTTAAGCAGAACGTTTTTTTCGGCTACGCCTGAATTAAACCAGCAGAGCGAACTGAATTCCTCCTTGTTTACCCTGACCCTCACCCGGTGCAGCACCACGTGGGATTTGTGCGTCATTGTGAAGCATCACAACGCGGGACTGGCCTCGTTATCTCCCGTTTTATTTATCGTTCTCGCGGTCATTTTATGTTTTATCTGGATTGCAATAACGCTCTTTTTCTTTCGACTCAACGAGGACCGGTTCTCCCTGGAGCGGACGCTGGTCAAAGCTGTTATCACTAATACCATCGGCGTTCATTACCAGCCCATTGTTCGGATTGAGGATAAAAAAATTGTAGGCGTGGAGGTCTTGTCGAGATGGCGTGACGCAAGATACGGTGACGTCTCCCCGGAACTGTTTATTCCATTAATCAAAAAAATTGGCCTGTATAAAAATTACTATATTAATATTCTCCAAAAATCCCTTTCGGATATCGCGCCACTTATTATTAAATATCATCTGGTTGTTTCACTCAATGTTGGCCGAACGGAAATTGAAGACGGACAGTTTATCAGCATTTTGCGCCGTAGCTGTTTAGCTAATAACATTCCGCTCTCTCTGATCAAAATCGAGCTTTCTGAAAAAGCCATTTCAACGGGGAATATTCTGGAAGATTTCTGCAAGGATTTAAAAAACCTTGGCGTGAGAATATCCATTGATGACTTCGGGGTGCAAAACTCAAACCTGGCAAGGCTTTCGCTGCTTGAATATGATGAGATCAAAATCGACAAGTCGCTGGTCGATGGCATCAGTGAACATTACAAGCAGAACATTTTTGTCATTTTTAGCGACGCCCTCGCAAAACTGAATAAAACGCTTGTTTTCGAAGGCGTAGAGAGCGAAATACAGTATCGCTTTATTGCTGAAAGATACCCCGAGGCGCTGATTCAGGGATGGTATTTCTCAAAATCCGTCACCCGAAGCGAGCTTGCGAAGCGACTCGCTGGGATCGCGCGGTAGGTTACTCGTTTCCCCACTGATTGAGAAAGTTCGCAATATCATCAATACGTTCGGCACGAACCCCGGCTTCATGCGCCATCTCCTGCTGAGCTTCCTCATCGATCTCCTCATTATTCGACAAACGCGTGAGAAGCAGCTGGAAATAATGCGCCAACGAGTCCTGCTCTGACTCACTCACGGGCTTTGTGGCTTCCGTCGCGTACTCTTCGACGATGTCATAATACTTCAGTGGGATTTCGTTATTCATAACAGCGTTAATCTCTGAGGGTGAAGCCACAAGTATATCCGACGACGTACGGTTAACCAACGCGTTGCGTCAGATAAGCAGGGCAAGCAGGGCTGCAAGAGCAGGTATGGCCTGAACGTACAGTATCTTTCGGCTGGCGGTCGCTGCGCCAAAGAGTCCGGCAATCAACACGCAGGTCAGGAAGAAGATGGCAACAGATATACCCTTTTCACCAAGCCAGAGGCTCCAGAGCAGACCCGCAGCCAGAAAACCATTATACAGCCCCTGATTCGCGGCCAGCACGCGGGTGTCGCGCGCAAAATCGGGACGCAGATTAAAAGCCTTGTGCCCTGTTCTGGTGTTCCACAGGAACATTTCCAGCACAAGAATGTAGATATGGATGAATGCAACGACAGCGATAAGAACAGTAGCGAGCATCGTGTTATTTCCCGCAGGCAGAAGCAAAAAAAACGGGAACCCTCAGGCCCCCGCTCTTGTTTAACCCAGAATCTGGATTACATGTTCGCGATAATCGCGTCGCCAAACTCTGAGCATTTCAGCAGCTTAGCGCCTTCCATCAGACGTTCGAAATCGTACGTTACGGTTTTCGCGTTGATCGCGCCTTCCATACCCTTGACGATCAGGTCTGCGGCTTCGAACCATTCCATATGACGCAGCATCATCTCTGCGGAGAGGATGATAGAGCCTGGGTTCACTTTGTCCTGGCCTGCGTATTTTGGTGCAGTGCCGTGGGTTGCTTCAAACAGGGCGCACTCGTCGCCGATGTTCGCGCCAGGGGCGATACCGATACCGCCCACCTGTGCCGCCAGGGCGTCAGAGATGTAGTCACCGTTCAGGTTCATACAGGCGATCACGTCGTATTCAGCAGGACGCAGCAGGATCTGCTGCAGGAACGCATCGGCGATCACATCTTTAATGATGATCTCTTTGCCGGTGTTCGGGTTCTTGATCTTCTGCCACGGGCCGCCGTCGATCAGCTCACCGCCGAACTCTTCGGTCGCCAGCTGGTAGCCCCAGTCTTTGAACGCGCCTTCGGTGAACTTCATGATGTTGCCCTTGTGAACCAGGGTCACAGAATCACGGTCGTTGGTGATCGCGTATTCGATGGCCGCACGCACCAGGCGCTTGGTCCCTTCTTCAGAGCACGGCTTAATGCCGATACCGCAGTGCTCAGGGAAGCGAATTTTCTTCACGCCCATCTCTTCGCGCAGGAATTTAATCACTTTTTCTGCATCAGCAGAGTCCGCTTTCCACTCGATACCCGCGTAGATGTCTTCTGAGTTTTCGCGGAAGATAACCATGTCGGTCAGTTCAGGGTGCTTAACCGGGCTTGGGGTGCCCTGATAGTAACGAACCGGACGCAGACACACGTACAGGTCCAGCTCCTGACGCAGCGCCACGTTCAGGGAACGGATGCCGCCGCCGACCGGAGTGGTCAGTGGGCCTTTAATAGCAACGCGGTAGTCGCGGATCAGGTCCAGCGTTTCCGCTGGCAGCCAGACGTCCTGGCCATAAACTTGCGTCGATTTCTCACCGGTGTAAATTTCCATCCAGGAAATTTTACGCTCGCCTTTGTAGGCTTTCTCAACAGCGGCATCAACCACTTTCAGCATTGCCGGGGTAACGTCTACACCGATACCGTCGCCTTCGATGAACGGAATAATCGGATTGTGAGGAACGTTAATCTTGCCGTTTTGCAGGGTGATCTTTTTACCTTCCGCCGGAACAACTACTTTGCTTTCCATTAACCTCTCCTTCGAGCGCTTCTGGTTGTTACTGATCTTATGTTAATAAATTGTAATGAGCCCTTCGATAGTACCTGATTGTCCTGCGCCATGAAAGGTCTTCGTTATTAGGCTATAATGCGGCAATTGATAACGCCTGAAAATACCATGAAGAAAACTTCTTTTACAAAACACCGGGTTGAGCGATTCAGCTCACGACAAGCCGCCAGACGACCGCAAGAAACCCAGCCAAAGCGGGTTATTCTGTTCAATAAACCCTACGATGTTTTGCCGCAGTTTACCGATGAGGCCGGACGCAGCACGCTCAAGGATTACATCCCTGTTCAGGGCGTCTACGCCGCCGGTCGCCTGGACCGGGACAGCGAAGGACTTTTGGTCCTAACCAACGACGGCGCCCTACAGGCAAAGCTTACACAACCGGGCAAACGCACCGGCAAAATTTACTTTGTGCAGGTTGAAGGCGAGCCGGACGAAGAGACGCTGGCGAAACTGCGCAGCGGTGTGACGCTGAACGACGGTCCCACCCTGCCCGCCGGTATTGAACGCGTGAATGAGCCGGAGTGGCTGTGGCCGCGTAACCCGCCCATTCGCGAGCGCAAATCCATCCCGACAAGCTGGCTCAAAATCACCCTGTATGAAGGCCGCAACCGCCAGGTGAGACGAATGACCGCGCACGTCGGCTTCCCTACCCTACGTCTGATTCGCTACGCTATGGGCAGCTACACGCTGGATACGCTGGCAAACGGCGAATGGCGCGACGCTGCCCCTTAAGGAGAAACGATGTTTAAACCTCATGTTACGGTCGCCTGCGTGGTGCACGCGCAGGGAAAATTCCTCGTTGTGGAAGAGAGCATCAACGGCAGGGCGCTGTGGAATCAGCCTGCCGGGCATCTTGAAGCCAATGAAACGTTGCTGCAGGCCGCGAAGCGCGAGCTCTGGGAAGAGACCGGCATTCGCGCTGAGCCCCAGCACTTCATTCGCATGCACCAGTGGATTGCGCCCGACAGCACCCCATTCCTGCGCTTTTTATTCGCCGTTGAGCTTAGCGAAACGTGCGCCACAGAACCGCATGATGACGATATCGATCGCTGCCTGTGGGTCACCGCCGAGGAGATCCTGAACGCGCCAAACCTGCGCTCACCGCTGGTTGCGGAAAGCATCCGCTGCTGGCAGTCAGGCGCACGCCTGCCGCTGGGTGTCATCGGAGAATTTAACTGGCCGTTTACAGAGGGTGTCAACGGTGGGGGGGCGTGATAGAATACGCCGCCTTGAAGTTCAATGTCGTGAGTATTCCATGTCAGATAACAGCCAGAAAAAAGTGATCGTCGGCATGTCCGGCGGTGTCGATTCCTCCGTTTCCGCCTACCTGTTGCAGCAACAGGGCTATAAGGTGGAGGGCCTGTTCATGAAGAACTGGGAGGAAGACGATGGCGAGGAATACTGCACTGCCGCAGCGGATCTCGCCGACGCGCAGGCCGTATGCGACAAGCTCGGCATTGAACTGCACACCGTTAACTTTGCCGCAGAATACTGGGACAACGTCTTTGAACTGTTCCTGGAAGAGTACAAAGCGGGCCGTACCCCGAACCCGGATATTCTGTGCAACAAAGAGATCAAATTTAAAGCTTTCCTGGAATTCGCCGCGGAAGATCTGGGCGCTGACTACATTGCGACCGGTCACTACGTGCGTCGTGCGGACGTGAATGGCAAAAGCCAGCTGCTGCGCGGCCTCGACGGCAATAAAGACCAGAGCTACTTCCTTTATACGCTGAGCCACGAACAGATTGCGCAAAGCCTGTTCCCGGTCGGCGAACTGGAAAAGCCGGAAGTGCGTAAAATTGCCGAAGAGCTGGACCTGATCACCGCGAAGAAAAAAGACTCCACCGGTATCTGCTTTATCGGCGAGCGCAAATTCCGTGATTTCCTGGGCCGCTACCTGCCTGCACAGCCAGGTAAAATTGTCACCGTTGATGGCGACGAGATTGGTCAGCATCAGGGGCTGATGTACCACACCTTAGGCCAGCGTAAAGGCCTCGGTATTGGTGGGACGAAAGAAGGCAGCGAAGATCCGTGGTACGTGGTCGACAAAGACGTCGAAAACAATATTCTGGTGGTGGCTCAGGGTCACGACCACCCGCGTCTGATGTCCGTTGGCCTTATCGCACAGCAGTTGCACTGGGTCGATCGCGAGCCCCTGAAAGGCACGCTGCGCTGTACGGTGAAAACGCGCTACCGCCAGACCGATATTCCTTGCACCATCACCGCGCTTGATGACGACCGTATTGACGTCCGTTTCGACGAGCCGGTCGCCGCCGTTACCCCGGGCCAGTCTGCTGTCTTCTACAGCGGCGAAATCTGCCTGGGCGGCGGGATCATTGAACAGCGCCTGCCGCTACCCGCTGTTTAACCGATTGCACACATAAAGGAGACCGTGTGGCGAAGAATTATTATGACATCACCCTGGCGCTGGCAGGAATTTGCCAGTCTGCTCGTCTGGTGCAACAGCTGGCGCATCAGGGTCACTGTGACGCTGATGCCCTGCACGTTTCGCTCAACAGCGTTATCGACCTCAACCCCGGTTCAACCCTGGGCGTGTTCGGCGGCAGCGAAACCAATCTTCGTCTCGGTCTTGAAACCCTGCTTGGCGTGCTTAACGCCAGTAGCCGTCAGGGGTTAAACGCGGAACTGACCCGCTACACCTTAAGCCTGATGGTGCTTGAGCGTAAGCTGAGCGCGGCGAAAGGCGCGCTCAATACCCTGGGCGATCGCATCGCCGGGCTACAGCGTCAGCTCGACCATTTTGACCTGCAGTCTGAAACGCTGCTGAGCGCCATGGCGGGCATTTACGTTGACGTCATCAGCCCGCTGGGCCCGCGCATTCAGGTCACCGGATCCCCTGCCGTACTGCAAAGCCCGCAGGTGCAGGCGAAGGTTCGCGCTTCCCTGCTGGCTGGGATCCGCGCCGCCGTGCTGTGGCATCAGGTTGGCGGTGGCCGCCTGCAGCTAATGTTTTCTCGTAATCGCCTGACCACTCAGGCAAAACAAATTCTTGCTCATTGTTAACCTCCCGGAGTTGCGAATTATGGAATTATCCTCACTGACCGCCGTATCCCCTGTCGATGGACGCTACGGCGATAAAGTCAGCGCGCTGCGCGGGATCTTCAGCGAATATGGTTTGCTGAAGTTCCGTGTTCAGGTTGAAGTACGCTGGCTGCAGAAGCTGGCCGCCCAGGCAGCAATCAAGGAAGTTCCTGCTTTTGACGAAAAGGCAAACGATTACCTTGATAAAATCGTTGCTGAGTTTAGCGAAGAAGATGCCGCGCGCATTAAGACCATTGAACGCACCACCAACCACGACGTGAAAGCGGTTGAGTATTTCCTGAAAGAGAAAGTGGAAAGCGTCCCGGCCCTGCATGCGGTATCCGAGTTCATTCACTTCGCCTGTACGTCCGAAGATATCAACAACCTGTCTCACGCGCTGATGCTCTCCACCGCGCGTAAAGAAGTGGTGCTGCCTTACTGGCGTAAAATCATCGACGCGGTGAAAGCGCTGTCCGTGGAATACCGCGACATTCCGTTGCTTTCCCGTACTCACGGCCAGCCAGCCACCCCATCCACGATGGGTAAAGAGATGGCGAACGTGGCGTACCGTATGGAGCGCCAGTATCGTCAGCTGGAGCAGGTTGAAATTCTGGGTAAAATCAACGGCGCGGTCGGTAACTACAATGCCCACATTGCCGCGTACCCGGAAGTGGACTGGCATCAGTTCAGCGAAGAGTTCGTGACCTCTCTGGGGATCCAGTGGAACCCGTACACCACCCAGATTGAGCCGCACGACTACATTGCAGAGCTGTTTGACTGCATCGCGCGCTTCAACACCATCCTGATCGACTTCGATCGCGACGTGTGGGGCTACATCGCGCTGAACCACTTCAAGCAGAAGACCATCGCCGGGGAAATTGGCTCCTCCACCATGCCGCACAAAGTGAACCCAATCGACTTCGAAAACTCCGAAGGCAATCTGGGCCTGGCGAATGCCGTGCTGCAGCATATGGCGAGCAAGCTGCCGGTATCCCGCTGGCAGCGTGACCTGACCGATTCCACCGTGCTGCGTAACCTGGGCGTGGGCATTGGCTACGCGCTGATCGCGTATCAGTCCACCCTGAAGGGCGTGAGCAAGCTCGAAGTGAACCGTGACCGTCTTCTGGACGAGCTGGATCACAACTGGGAAGTATTGGCAGAGCCGATTCAGACCGTGATGCGCCGCTACGGTATCGAAAAACCGTACGAGAAGCTGAAAGAGCTGACACGCGGTAAACGCGTCGATGCCGAAGGCATGAAACAGTTTATCGACGGTCTGGCACTGCCGGAAGAAGAGAAAACCCGCCTGAAGGCCATGACTCCGGCCAATTACATTGGCCGCGCCATCACCATGGTTGATGAGCTGAAGTAACGTTCCTTCCCCCCTTTCCGCCCGGAAAGGGGGTTGCTTTTCCCCGGTTTACTGAATGTTTATCCCCACAGCAACATAATCAGCGTTAAACTATTCATACTATTTATTCTGGGAGAAAAGATGATGCGCGTACTGGTTGTTGAGGATAACGCATTGCTACGCCACCACCTGAAGGTTCAGCTTCAGGAGATGGGACATCAGGTGGATGATGCTGAAGATGCAAAAGAAGCCGATTATTATCTCAATGAACACCTGCCGGACATCGCCATTGTCGATTTAGGCCTGCCTGATGAAGACGGCCTGTCGTTAATTCGTCGCTGGCGCAGCCATGACGTTTCCCTGCCGGTTCTGGTTCTCACCGCCCGCGAAGGCTGGCAGGACAAAGTTGAAGTGCTCAGCGCCGGTGCGGATGATTACGTCACCAAACCGTTTCACATTGAAGAAGTGGCGGCGCGCATGCAGGCGCTGTTACGCCGCAACAGCGGGCTGGCTTCACAGGTTATCTCCATTCCGCCTTTCCAGGTGGATCTCTCCCGTCGCGAGCTCTCGATTAACGATGAAGTGATCAAGCTCACCGCGTTCGAATACACCATTATGGAAACGCTGATCCGTAACAGCGGAAAAGTAGTGAGCAAAGACTCCTTAATGCTCCAGCTCTACCCTGACGCTGAGCTGCGCGAGAGTCACACCATAGACGTGCTGATGGGCCGTTTGCGTAAGAAAATTCAGGCGCAGTATCCGCAGGACGTGATTACGACCGTTCGCGGCCAGGGCTACCTGTTCGAATTACGCTAAATGAGACGAATTTTGCGCCACATTCTGCCCCTCTCGCTGCGGGTTCGTTTTTTACTGGCAACGGCCGCGGTGGTGCTGGTGCTGTCGCTCTCCTACGGTCTGGTCGCCCTGGTGGGCTACAGCGTCAGCTTCGATAAAACGACCTTTCGACTGTTACGCGGCGAAAGTAATCTGTTTTATACCCTGGCCACATGGGAAGACAACCACATCACCGTTGAAATGCCGGAGAACCTGGATCAACAGAGTCCTACTTTAGCCCTGATTTACAATGAAAAGGGAAAGTTGCTTTGGGCGCAACGCGATATTCCGTGGCTGGCGAAAAGCATTCGTCCGGAGTGGCTCAAAACCAACGGGTTTCATGAGATAGAAGCCGATCTCAATACCACCAGCACGCTGATTCGCGAAGATCGCTCGATGCAGCAAAAGCTCAATGAAATCCGGGCTGACGATGCCGAGACGGAAATGACGCACTCGGTGGCGATCAATATCTACCCGGCGACCATGAACATGCCGCAGTTAACCATTGTGGTGATCGACACCATTCCGGTTGAGCTAAAACGTTCCTATAAGGTCTGGGGCTGGTTCGTTTATGTTCTGGCCGCAAACCTGCTGCTGGTGATCCCGCTGCTTTGGGTGGCGGCGTGGTGGAGCTTGCGCCCTATTGAGTCCCTGGCGCGAGAGGTGCGCGAGCTTGAGGAACATCATCGTGAAAAGCTCAATCCGGAAACCACCCGTGAGCTGACCAGCCTGGTGCGTAACCTCAATCGCCTGCTGAAAAGCGAGCGTGAACGCTATGATAAGTACCGTACGACCCTGACCGACCTCACCCACAGCCTGAAAACGCCGCTGGCCGTAATGCAAAGCACCCTGCGTTCCATGCGCAGCTCAAGGCTGAGCGTCGACGATGCCGAGCCGGTGATGCTGGAACAAATCAGCCGAATCTCGCAGCAAATTGGCTACTATCTGCACCGCGCCAGCATGCGTTCCGGCAGCGCGCTGCTGAGCCGCGAGCTGCACCCGGTGGCCCCGCTGCTGGATAATCTCACGTCCGCACTTAACAAGGTGTACCAGCGTAAAGGGGTGAACATCAGCCTCGATATTTCGCCTGAAATTAGCTTTGTAGGCGAAAAAAATGACTTTATGGAAGTGATGGGGAACCTGCTGGATAACGCCTGTAAATACTGCCTGGAGTTTGTTGAAGTATCGGCGCGCCAGACGGATAACGAGTTACACATTATCGTTGAGGATGATGGCCCCGGGATCCCGCTTAATAAACGTGATGTGGTGTTCGATCGCGGTCAGCGAGCGGATACGCTGCGCCCCGGTCAGGGCGTGGGTTTAGCCGTCGCCCGCGAGATTGTCGACCAGTATGACGGAAAAATCGAAACCAGCGAAAGCTTGCTCGGCGGGGCCAGAATGGAAGTGATTTTTGGTCGTCAGCAGCCCACATCGGATGATAGTTAACCCGTTATGTGAAAAATGCGAGGATCTCGCAGCCGGGGGGCTGAGCTTCCGTTATAATCCGAGTCAGTAAGAGCCTGCGGATAAAAAAATATGGATTATCATTTAACACTTAACTGGCCCGAATTTATTGAACGTTACTGGCAAAAGCGCCCGGTGGTTCTGAAACGCGGGTTCAGCAACTTTGTCGACCCTATCTCACCTGACGAGCTGGCCGGTCTGGCCATGGAAAACGAAGTCGACAGCCGTCTGGTCAGCCACCAGGACGGGAAATGGCAGGTCAGCCACGGTCCTTTCGAAAGCTACGATCATCTCGGCGAAAGCAACTGGTCGCTGCTGGTGCAGGCGGTTAACCACTGGCACGAGCCGACTGCCGCGCTAATGCGCCCGTTCCGCGCCCTGCCAGACTGGCGAATGGACGATCTGATGATCTCCTTCTCCGTACCTGGCGGCGGCGTGGGTCCGCATCTGGACCAGTACGACGTGTTTATCATTCAGGGCACGGGCCGCCGCCGCTGGCGCGTGGGCGAAAAAGTGCCGATGAAGCAGCACTGCCCGCACCCGGATCTGCTTCAGGTGGATCCGTTCGAAGGCATTATCGACGAAGAGCTGGAGCCAGGCGATATTCTCTACATTCCGCCAGGATTCCCTCACGAAGGTTACTCCCTGGAGAACTCGCTGAACTACTCTGTCGGGTTCCGTGCGCCAAGCGGCCGCGAAATGATCAGCGGCTTTGCCGACTATGTCCTGCAGCGCGAGCTGGGAAGCTATCGCTACAGCGATCCGGATGTGCCTGCGCGCGAGCATCCGGCAGACATCGTGCCAGAAGAGCTGGATAAGCTGCGCGGCATGATGCTGGATCTGATCAACGAGCCGGAACATTTCAGGCAGTGGTTTGGCGAATTTATCAGCCAGTCACGCCACGAGCTGGACGTTGCACCGCCGGAGCCGCCGTATCAGGCAGATGAGATCTATGATGCGCTGCAGCAGGGTGACAAGCTGGTTCGTCTGGGCGGATTACGCGTGCTGCGCATTGGTGAAGAGGTCTTCGTCAACGGTGAGAAGCTCGACTCCCCGCACCGTCCGGCGCTGGAAGCCATTGCCAGCCATATGGTACTGACTGCAGAAACCTTTGGCGACGCGCTGGAAGACCCATCCTTCCTCGCGATGCTGGCCGCGCTGGTCAACAGCGGGTACTGGTTCTTTGAGGACTGAGTTGTGACAATGCCCGGTGGCGCTGCGCCACCGGGCATTTTTTTAGCGTTTAGCGGTTAACTCGGCTATGCGCACAATTACCTTCACCGCCTTTTCCATCCCTTCCAGCGTCACAAACTCATGCTTGCCGTGGTAGTTATAGCCCCCGGTAAACAGGTTCGGGCACGGTAGCCCCATAAACGATAGCTGCGAGCCGTCAGTTCCGCCGCGAATCGGTTTTAAGACCGGTTCAATATCGCAGTCTCGCATCGCCTGCTGGGCGATATCCAGAATGTGCGGATGGGCCATCACCTTGTCGCGCATATTGTAATAGCTGTCTTCAATGATCAGCTCAATATAGCAGTCAGGATGCAATCCCTTCCCAACCTTCTTGGCGATCTCCATCATTTTGCGCTTGCGCGCCTCAAAAGCTTTACGGTCGAAATCGCGGATGATGTAGTGCATCTGCGCGCTGTCCACGGTGCCTTTGATGCTGGTGAGGTGATAAAAGCCCTCGTACCCCTCTGTCTGTTCAGGGCTCTCTTCCGTCGGGACTTCCGCATGAATACGCGACGCCAGCGACAGCGCGTTCACCATCACCCCTTTGGCAGACCCTGGGTGAACGTTGTTTCCGACAATTTTTATGGTCACCGACGCCGCGTTGAAGTTTTCATACTCCAGCTCGCCCACGCCACCGCCGTCGACGGTATACGCCCACTGCGCGTTAAAAGCGTCCACGTCGAAGTGCTTCGCGCCCTTACCCACCTCTTCATCTGGGGTAAAAGCAACGCGGATGTCCCCGTGCGGGATGTTTTTACCTTTCAGCACCGCCAGCGCCGTCATGATTTCCGCGATGCCCGCCTTGTCATCCGCCCCCAGCAGCGTTTTGCCGTCGGTGGTGATCAGCGTCTGGCCGAGCAACTGGTGCAGCACCGGGAACATCACCGGAGAGAGCACTTCGTCGCCAATCCCCAGCGCGATATCACCGCCGCGGTAGTTTTCCACGATCTGCGGGTTCACGTGTTTGCCGCTAAAATCAGGTGAGGTATCGACATGAGAAATAAAGCCAATCGCCGGAATATCACCCGGCACATTCGCCGGCAGCGTTCCCATCACAGTGCCTTTTTCGCTTAACGTGACGTTGACCAGCCCCATGGCCTCAAGCTGCTCTTTAAGCAGGTTTAACAACTTCCACTGGCCTTCGGTGCTTGGCACCTGGCGGACACCCGGCTTAGATTGGGTATCCAGCGAAACATACTGTAAAAAACGCTCAAGTAATTTATCCATGCAGTCACCCTCACTTTTTGTGACAACATTATCAGTAAGCATCAAAACGCAAATATTGCGTCAGGTCACTTTTATCCCGCAAACGAGAACTTTTTACGTTTATATCTTTATGCGTTAATAAATGTAGCTTATGAATCAGTGACAAGGATTGGCGATTACGGGGGATTGCCGTAGAATGTCCGCCCTCATTACGAGTCACCAAGGTGGTTACACACAAACCCCGCTTCAGTCTGCTGCCTGAGGCGTCTATATGGGACAGCGCAAAAATTGAATACACAATCCCGTTCTCGTTCACCGCTGGTGCAACTGGAACGAATTCGTAAAAGCTTTGATGGCAAAGACGTCATTTCCGACCTCAACCTGACCATCAATGATGGTGAGTTTCTTACGCTGCTTGGCCCTTCCGGCTGCGGCAAAACCACCGTACTGCGCCTTATCGCCGGGCTGGAAAGCGTTGATAATGGCCGCATCCATCTTGAGAACCAGGACATAACCCAGGTTCCTGCCGAAGATCGCCACGTCAATACCGTTTTTCAGAGCTACGCCCTGTTCCCGCACATGACCGTGTTTGAGAACGTGGCGTTTGGCCTGCGGATGCAAAAAACCCCGGCTAATGAGATCGAACCGCGCGTCACCGAAGCCCTGCGCATGGTTCAGCTGGAGACGTTTGCCCAGCGAAAGCCCCACCAGCTCTCCGGCGGTCAGCAGCAGCGCGTGGCCATTGCCCGCGCGGTCGTCAATAAACCGCGCCTGCTTCTGCTGGATGAATCCCTCTCCGCGCTGGATTACAAGCTGCGCAAGCAGATGCAGAACGAGTTGAAAGCGCTACAGCGCAAGCTCGGTATCACCTTTGTCTTCGTCACCCACGATCAGGAAGAGGCGCTGACCATGTCAGACCGTATCGTGGTAATGCGTGACGGTAAGATTGAACAGGACGGTACGCCGCGTGAAATATACGAAGAGCCGAAAAACCTGTTTGTCGCCAGCTTTATTGGCGAGATCAATATCTTCAACGCCACCGTACTTGAGCGTCTGGATGCACAGCGCGTTCGCGCGAACGTCGAGGGACGCGACTGCATTATCACCGTGAACTTTGCCGTCGAGAAAGGACAAAAACTCAACGTCCTGCTGCGCCCGGAAGATCTCCGCGTTGATGAGATCCACGACACGGCCGACGTCGAAGGTCTGATCGGTTACGTTCGCGAACGTAACTATAAAGGGATGACCCTCGAGTCCGTTGTGGAACTGGAGAACGGCAAAATGGTGATGGTCAGCGAATTCTTTAACGAGGACGATCCTGACTTTGACCACTCTCTTGACCAGAAAATGGTTATCAACTGGGTAGAAAGCTGGGAGGTTGTGCTGGCTGATGAAGAACACAAGTAAGTTCCAGAAGGTGGTCATTGCCACTATCGTCGGTTGGCTTGTGTTATTTGTCTTTTTACCCAACCTGATGATCATCGCCACCAGCTTCCTGACCCGCGACGATGCAAACTTCGTTTCGCTGGTCTTTACGCTGGACAACTACGCGCGCCTGCTCGATCCGCTCTATTTCGACGTGCTGTTGCACTCGCTCAATATGGCGCTGATTGCCACCGTGGCCTGCCTGCTGCTGGGGTACCCTTTCGCATGGTTCCTGGCGGGACTGCCGCAAAAGGTGCGCCCGCTGCTGCTGTTTCTGCTGATTGTGCCGTTCTGGACCAACTCGCTGATTCGCATCTACGGGCTGAAAATCTTCCTCAGCACCAAAGGCTACCTCAACGCGTTTCTGCTGTGGCTGGGCGTGATTGATACGCCAGTGCGCATCATGTTTACCCCAGGTGCGGTAATCATTGGCTTGGTCTATATCCTGCTGCCGTTTATGGTGATGCCGCTCTACTCCAGCATTGAGAAGCTCGATAAACCGCTGCTGGAAGCGGCAAAAGATCTGGGGGCCAGCAAGCTGCAGACCTTTATCCGCATTATCATTCCGCTGACCATGCCCGGCATTATTGCGGGCTGTCTGCTGGTGATGCTCCCGGCGATGGGCCTGTTCTACGTGTCTGACCTGATGGGCGGGGCGAAAAACCTGCTGATTGGGAACGTGATCAAGAGCCAGTTCCTGAACATCCGCGACTGGCCGTTCGGCTCCGCGACCAGCATTACGCTCACGGTGGTGATGGGGCTGATGCTGCTCGTCTACTGGCGCGCTTCTCGCCTGCTCAACAAGAAGGTGGAACTCGAATGATCGGTCGACTGCTTCGCGGCGGTTTTATGACCGCCATTTACGCTTACCTTTATATCCCGATTATCATTTTGATCGTGAACTCGTTTAACAGCTCGCGGTTCGGGATCAACTGGCAGGGGTTTACCACCAACTGGTACAGCCTGCTGATGAACAATGACAGCCTGCTGCAGGCCGCACAGCACTCGCTGACGATGGCGATCGTCTCCGCCACCTTCGCCACGCTGATTGGCTCGCTGACCGCCGTGGCGCTGTATCGCTACCGTTTTCCCGGCAAGCCGTTCGTCAGCGGCATGCTGTTTGTAGTGATGATGTCGCCGGACATCGTGATGGCGATTTCGCTGCTGGTGCTGTTTATGCTGCTGGGCGTACAGCTTGGCTTCTGGTCGCTGCTTTTTTCCCATATCACCTTCTGCCTGCCGTTTGTGGTGGTCACCGTCTACGCGCGTCTGAAAGGGTTCGACGTGCGCATGCTGGAGGCGGCGAAAGATCTGGGTGCCAGCGAGATGATCATCCTGCGCAAAATCATCCTGCCGCTGGCGATGCCTGCCGTCGCCGCCGGATGGCTGCTCAGCTTTACCCTGTCGATGGATGACGTCGTGGTTTCCTCCTTCGTGACCGGGCCGAGCTACGAAATTCTGCCGTTGAAGATCTATTCGATGGTAAAAGTTGGCGTCTCACCGGAGGTGAACGCGCTGGCGACCATACTGCTGCTGTTTTCGCTGGTTCTGGTGATCGCCAGCCAAGTTATTGCTCGTGATAAAACAAAATCTCAGGGGACAATGAAATGAAAAAAATGCTCGCCGCTGCGGCGCTGGTGCTCGGCATGGGTGTCGCGCACGCTGATGACAGCAAAACGCTCTACTTCTACAACTGGACGGAATACGTGCCGCCGGGCCTGCTGGAGCAGTTCACCAAAGAGACAGGCATCAAGGTTATCTATTCGACCTATGAGTCGAATGAAACCATGTACGCCAAGCTCAAAACCTACAAGGACGGCGCCTACGATCTGGTGGTTCCTTCCACCTACTTTGTCGACAAAATGCGCAAAGAGGGCATGATCCAGAAGATCGACAAAACGAAGCTAACTAATTTTTCAAACCTCGATCCTGAGATGCTCAACAAGCCGTTCGACCCGAATAACGACTACTCCATTCCGTACATCTGGGGAGCGACGGCGATTGGCGTGAACAGCGAGGCCATCGATCCGAAAACGGTCACCGGCTGGGCGGATCTGTGGAAACCGGAATACAAAGGCAGCCTGCTGTTAACCGATGACGCGCGTGAAGTGTTCCAGATCGCGCTGCGTAAGCTTGGCTATTCCGGTAACACCACCGATCCGAAAGAGATCGACGCGGCTTACAACGAGCTGAAAAAGCTGATGCCTAACGTGGCGGCATTCAACTCTGATAACCCGGCAAACCCGTATATGGAAGGCGAAGTAAACCTGGGGATGGTGTGGAACGGCTCTGCGTATGTTGCCCGTCAGGCCGGGACGCCGCTGGAGGTGGTCTGGCCGAAGGAAGGCGGGATCTTCTGGATGGATAGCCTCGCGATCCCGGCCAACGCGAAGAACGTGGACGGTGCGCTGAAGCTGATTAATTTCCTGCTGCGTCCGGACGTGGCGAAACAGGTAGCCGAGACGATTGGCTACCCGACGCCAAACCTGGCCGCCCGCAAGCTGCTGAAGCCTGACGTGGCTAACGATAAGTCACTCTATCCGGATGCCGAAACCATCAGCAAAGGAGAATGGCAGAACGATGTAGGCGACGCGAGCCGCCTTTACGAAGAGTATTATCAGAAGTTAAAAGCAGGTCGTTAATGCAATACATAACGGGCGACGCAACGTCGCCCGTTACTCTTACAGCCCTTTCAGAAGCTTATCTACAAACGCTGGCACCACCTCGCTCGCCAGGCCATATTGCTTCTCTTCAAACTCGCTGCCCACCTGGCTCGGCTCCAGATTGAGCTCCACCGTATGCGCCCCGTGCAGCCGCGCTTCGTGAACAAACCCCGCCGCCGGGTAAACGTGCCCTGATGTGCCAATAGCGATAAACACGTCCGCCATCGCCAGCGCGCTGTAGATCTCATCCATCCCCAGCGGCATTTCGCCAAACCAGACCACGTGCGGACGCAGGCGCGACGGGAACTGGCAGCAGTGGCACTTGTCCTCTGGCAGCACGTCCTCTTTCCAGTCCAGCACCTGGCCGCTCCAGGCGCAGCGAACTTTAAGCAGCTCGCCATGCATGTGGATGATGTTCTTGTTACCGGCCCGCTCGTGCAGGTTGTCGATATTCTGCGTCACCAGCAGAAAACGATCCCCGAGCGCCTCTTCCAGCTTCGCCAGCGCCAGATGCGCCGCGTTCGGCGCAATCTCAGGCTGCTGAAGCTGCCGACGGCGAGCGTTGTAAAACGCCTGCACGAGATCCGGATCGCGGGCAAAGCCTTCCGGCGTCGCCACGTCCTCGACGCGGTGCTCTTCCCACAGCCCGTCTGCCGCACGGAAGGTTTGAATTCCTGACTCGGCGGAGATCCCCGCTCCGGTCAGTACCACCACTCTGGGTTTATCCATCGCTTCAGGCATGATTCTGTCTCTGAAAAAGATCCGCTGGCGCAAGCGCTCTCGTAAGCGGCGTTTGTTTTTGCGAAAACGGCTGAGTCGACCCTGGCGACGCGACAGCATAAAGACCTCGTAAACTAATCGGTGAGATGAAGGAATGCGGCTCCGCGCATGCCTCCCGCGTCCCCGTGTCGCGCGCGTTCAATGCGCGGCACGCGGGCGACCGGCAATAAATGTCGGGGCAGACGCCCGGACAACCGTTCCGTAATCGCAGTAAAGTTTGACAGCCCTCCCCCGATCACCAGCAGATCCGGGTCGACGATGGTGAGAATATTTCCCAGACACACCGCCAGCAGATCCAGATAGCGCTCGACGTGCTCACGCGCCTGCGCATCCCCCTGCTCCCACAGGGTAATGATTTGAGGGGCCTCAAGTTTCTGATGATAGAAGTGTTCGTAAAGCCATGCAAACCCGCGTCCTGAGAGATAGTTCTCGATACAGCCGTGCTGGCCGCAGCCGCAGCGGGTCAGCGGGAAATCACGCCCTGCCACCTCCAGCGCATCCACCGGGAGACGGATATGACCAAACTCCCCGGTGATGTAGCTGCGCCCGGTAATCGGCTTGCCGTTGATGACAATCCCCCCGCCTACGCCGGTACCGAGGATCAGCCCCATCACCAGCGGATAGCGGCGGAATTCATCGTCCCAGGCTTCAGAGAGGGCAAAGCAGTTGGCATCGTTATCTAAACGCACGTCGCGTTCAAGGAGGGCCGAGAGGTCGGCGCGGAGCGGTTTACCGCTGGCGGCAGGCACGTTGGCCGCGTACAGCGTGCCGTCATCGGTTTCCGGCATCCCCGGAATACCAATGCCGACGCTGCCTTTCACGCCAAATCGTTCATCCGCCTGCGCCACCAGCGCGGCAATGGCGGTTAAAAATTCATCGTAGCTTTCGCGCGGCGTGGGAACGCGGGTTTCCCACTGCAGTTTGAGGTCTTTATCAAACACGCCGAGCGCAATCTTGGTGCCGCCAATATCAAATCCATAATACATAACGCATTCCTCTTTCTGACATAGCGGCCTCAGGACCGCTACACCATGACGTAATTACTGGCCACTTAATACCCTCGCCGGATCAATTCGGCTTGCGCGACGCGCCGGATACCAGCTTGCCAGCAGACTCAGTAAAAGTGCTGTAACCAGCACATAAAAAACGTCCAGCCAGTGCAGTTCAGACGGCAGGAAGTCAATAAAATAGATGTCACCGGACAGGAACTGGTGACCAATAAGCTTTTCAATGCCGTTGATAATCGGCGTCAGCTGCAGAGAAACCACCACGCCAATCACCACGCCGCAAAGGCTGCCGAACAGCCCTGCCAGCAAACCGTACCAGACGAAGATGGCGCGAATAAGACCGTCTTTTGCCCCGAGGGTACGCAACACGGCGATGTCGCCGCTCTTGTCCTTAACCGCCATTACCAGCGTCGAGACGATATTAAAGCACGCCACGCCAATCACCAGCACCATCGCCAGATACATGATCGCACGGATCATCTGGATATCACGGTACATATATCCGTAAGTGCCGATCCAGCTTTTGATATAGACATAGTTATTGGTGACGCTGCCGGCATCACGCACCAGTTTGTTGGCGTTAAAGACGTCGTTCACCTTAATGGCAATGCCCGTCACGCTGTCGCCCATGTCGAGATACTGGCGCGCATCTTCCAGCGGAACCATCGCAAAGCTATGGTCAAGCTGACCGCTCAGCTGAAGAATACCGGTAACGTGCAGGCGCACGCGCTTGGGCTGCTGTAATTTGTGATCGGCGCTGGCATTCGGGATCATGATTGACACCCAGTCGCCCTGCTTCACCTTCAGGGCATCGGCAACGCCTTTACCCATAATGATCTGCTGCTCGCCGGCCTTAAAGTTCGCCCACGCGCCGTTCTGCACATATTTCGGCAGTGCGCTGAGCCGCTCCTCCTGGGCCGGGTTGACCCCTTTAACCTGAATGGCGCGCAGGTTTACCCCGCTCTCCACCAGCCCGGTAAAGTTAATGTATGGCGCGGCCGCGGCAATGCCCGGCACTTTTTCCACTTTGGTGAGTGCATCGCTCCAGTTGGCCCACGGCTGGTTAACCGGCTCGATCTCCCCGTGCGGCACCACCGCCAGAATGCGGTTATTCAGCTCGCGCTCAAAGCCGTTCATGGCGCTCAGGCCGACAATCAGCACCGCTACGCCCAGCGCAATACCGATGGTCGAGATCACGGAGATCAGCGACACCATACCGCCGCGACGGCGGCCGCGGCTAAAACGTAACCCGATGAGTAACGATAACGGTGACGCCATTACTCTGCTCCCATCAGGGTCAGTTCCGCGTTCAGATGGCCGTCGCGCATCTCAAGCTGGCGACCCATGCGTTTTGCCAGCTGCAGGTCGTGAGTCACCACCAGAAACGCGGTTCCCTGCGAGGCGTTCAGCTCGCCGAGAAGCTGGAAGATACTGTCCGCATTGCGTGCGTCCAGGTTACCGGTCGGTTCATCCGCCAGCACCAGGCGCGGATTATTGACCAGCGCGCGGGCAATCGCCACGCGCTGGCGCTCGCCGCCGGACAGCTCCGACGGGCGGTGATTTCCCCGGTGGCCCAGCCCTACCGCTTTCAGTATATCGCTGGCGCGGGCGTTGATTTCTGCCGGTTTCTTTTTGCCAATCAGCAGCGGCATCGCCACGTTTTCCAGCGCCGTGAAGTCCGGCAGCAGGTGGTGGAACTGGTAGATAAAGCCCAGCTCGCGGTTACGCAGCTCGGCCTTCGCCGCAGAGGACATTTTGCTCATCGGCTGACCGGAGAAGATCACGTCGCCGTTGGTTGGCGTGTCCAGCCCGCCCAGCAGGTGCAGCAGCGTACTTTTGCCCGAGCCGGAGCTGCCGACAATCGCCATCATCTCGCCCTCGCCCACGCTGAAGCTAACATTGTGCAGCACGTCAGTCTGCACAGTGCCTTCCTGATAGCGTTTGGACAGGTTGTCGCATTGCAACAGGATCTTATTCATAACGTAAAGCCTCAGCGGGTTGAGTGGCGGCGGCGCGCCAG
This sequence comes from Enterobacter cloacae complex sp. P27C, assembly GCF_014895705.1. NCBI lineage: Bacteria > Pseudomonadati > Pseudomonadota > Gammaproteobacteria > Enterobacterales > Enterobacteriaceae > Enterobacter > Enterobacter cloacae complex sp. P27C. Next base: position 323,159 of record NZ_JADBQB010000001.1, on the reverse strand, counting down.
GAAGGATAAAGCGTAGAAAGCAGCGCAATGGCCATCGCGGCCAGCGCAATTCCGACCACCTGCAGCGGCTCGATAGCCACCGGCAGCGCCGCGCCGTCAAGGAGCGCGCCGATAATCGGCATTAAGTTATTAAGCTGGCTGGCAAGCAGCGCGCCGAGCACGGCGCCCAACAGCGCGCCGATAATGCCGGCACTGGCACCCTGCACCATAAAGACCGCCATGATCTGGCGCGGCGTCAGACCCTGGGTTTGCAGGATGGCGACTTCGCCCTGCTTCTCCATCACCATCAGGCCCAGCGAGGTGATGATGTTAAATGCAGCCACGGCGACGATCAGGCTCAGCAGCAGCCCCATCATGTTTTTTTCCATGCGCACGGCCTGGAACAACTCGCCTTTACGCTCGCGCCAGTCCTGCCATTTGGTGCCGTCCGGCAGTTTTTGCTGGCTGAGGGTATCGACCTTCAGGGGCTGATCGAGCCACAGGCGCCAGCCGGTGATATTTCCCGCCGGGTAGCGCATCAGGCGTGACGCATCCTGAATGTTCACGAGCATCTGATAGCCGTCAACTTCGCTGTTGGCGGCAAAAGTCCCAATCACGTTAAACAGGCGCTGGCTCGGCAGGCGACCCATTGGCGTAAACTGGCTGGCGGACGGCACCATCACGCGCAGCTGATCGCCGCGGTTGACGCCAAGCTGCCCGGCAAGTTGCTCACCCAGAATCATGTTGTATTTTCCGGCTTCCAGATCGGTTTGCTTCACGTTAACCAGGAACGGCGTCAGCGGGTCTTTTTGCGCCGGGTCAATCCCCAGCATCACGCCGACCGCCACGCTGCGGGCGCTTTGCAGCACCACATCGCCAGTGGTTAAGGGCGCAACGCGCGTGACGCCCTGTAACTTCGCCGCGCTTTCCGGCAGCTGTTGCGGGTTAACGGAACCGTTATTCGATGAGAGAACGGCCTGCGGCATCAGCCCCAGGATGTTGTTTTGCAGCTCGCGCTCGAAGCCATTCATGACGGAAAGCACCGTCACCAGAGCCATCACGCCGAGCGTAATGCCAATAGTCGAAAGCCAGGAGACAAAGCGACCGAAGCGGTCCGCGGCGCGCCCACGCATGTAACGTAAGCCTATGAAGAGTGCGACAGGTTGATACATGAAGTCCGTCTGTTTGCTGATAGCAGACCCACGAGTATATAAGCGAATCCGTTAAGGGTAAATGACTGAAACCGTAAGCTTTGGTAATCATTTTTCCGAAAAATTCAGATAAATCAGGGTACTAATGTCTGAAACCGCGCCTCGCAACCTCCACCTTTTCCGAAAAACCTCCTGATACAGACTGTTACCCATTACATCACGGTTTCGTTTAACAACAATTGCTCGTTCGTCTATGGCAATAAGGTAGTTGCGAACAATGAAGCAAAAAGCATTATGGATAAACCAGATAAAAGGGCTGTGCATCTGTCTGGTGGTGATTTACCACTCGGTTATCACCTTTTATCCTCATCTCAGCGGGCTACAGCATCCGCTCTCCGGTCTCCTCGCCAAATGCTGGGTCTATTTTAACCTCTATCTCGCCCCGTTCCGGATGCCGGTTTTCTTCTTTATCTCCGGCTATCTGATCCGTCGTTATATTGATGAGGTAGACTGGCGCACCAGCCTCGACAAGCGGATCTGGAGCATTGTCTGGGTTCTGGCGCTGTGGGGGATCCTGCAATGGCAGGCGCTGACCCACCTGAACGCCTGGCTGGCGCCCGATCGCGAGCTTGCCACCTCGTCGAACGCGGCCTACGCCGATTCTCTGGCAGGATTTGTGCGGGGCATGCTCACCGCCAGCACCAGCCTGTGGTATCTGTATGCTCTGGTGGTCTACTTCACGCTGTGTAAACTGCTGAGCCGCTGGAAGCTGCCGGTACTCGGACTTCTTGCGCTGGCGAGCATCGCGATCAACTTCCTGCCGCTGCCGTGGTGGGGAATGAACAGCGTGGTACGCAACATGATCTACTACAGCCTGGGGGCGTGGTATGGCGCCGAGCTGATGGCGTGGATGAAAAGCTTCAACCTGCGCCGCACCTGGCTGGCTACTGGCGCTTTCGCGGCCGTCTCCGTGGTGCTGTGGTTTGCTAACGTTCCTCTCCTGCTTTCTCTGCTGTCGATCGTGTTGATCATGAAGCTGTTCTACAGCCTTGAGCAGCGTTATGCCGTACATCCCAACAACCTGCTGAACGTGATTGGCTCAAACACCATTGCGATCTATACCACCCACCGCATCTTAATTGAGGCCTTCAGCCTGATCCTGATCGGCGAGATGAATGCCGCCCTGTGGCCGGTCTGGGCAGAACTGTGCTTAATACTGGTCTACCCGATTGCCAGCCTGCTGATCTGTACCCTTGCCGGGCTCGGGGTGCGTAAAATTTCCACCGCGCTGTTCGGGGACCTTTTCTTCTCTCCTCCGTCTACGCGGAGCCTGTCACCTGCCACCCGTTAATGCCCTCTCCGCCCCCGTTTTGGGGGCGTTTAGCCCTGCCGTGCGGTTACAATTTGCTTATGTAAAACGATCGAGGATAATAAAGACATTGCGTATCAGTGATATGCCCCAATACTGTTGGTATATCCATAAGAGACTCTGACATAGCCATGCCTGAACACTATCGTTATTCCTTGCCCGTCAAAGCGGGCGACCAGCGCCAGCTGGGTGAACTCACGGGCGCGGCGTGCGCCTCGCTGGTGGCAGAAATCGCTGAGCGGCACCCTGGCCCGGTGGTACTGGTTGCCCCGGATATGCAAAACGCCCTGCGCCTGCACGATGAAATCCGCCAGTTCACCGATAGCCTGGTGTTCAGCCTGGCCGACTGGGAAACGCTGCCGTATGACAGTTTCTCCCCGCATCAGGAGATCATCTCCTCGCGCCTGTCGACGCTATATCAACTCCCGACCATGCAGCGCGGCGTGCTGATTGTGCCGGTGAATACCCTGATGCAGCGCGTCTGCCCGCATAGCTATCTGCACGGCCACGCGCTGGTGATGAAAAAAGGCCAGCGCCTGTCTCGCGACACCCTGCGAGACCAGCTTGACGGTGCCGGATATCGCCATGTCGATCAGGTCATGGAGCACGGGGAATATGCCACCCGCGGCGCGCTGCTCGACCTTTACCCGATGGGCAGCGACCAGCCGTATCGTCTGGATTTCTTTGATGATGAAATCGACAGCCTGCGTGTGTTCGATGCCGACACCCAGCGCACGCTGGAAGAGGTGGAATCCATCAATTTACTGCCTGCCCACGAGTTCCCGACGGACAAAACCGCCATCGAGCTGTTCCGCAGCCAGTGGCGCGACAGATTCGACGTAAAGCGCGATGCAGAACACATCTATCAGCAGGTCAGCAAAGGTACGCTCCCGGCCGGAATCGAATACTGGCAGCCGCTGTTCTTCAGCGAGCCGCTGCCCGCCCTGTTCAGCTACTTCCCGGCGAATACGCTGATTGTGAACACCGGCGATATCGACGCCAGCGCCAGCCGCTTTGAAAGCGAAACCCGCGCACGCTTCGAAAACCGGGGCGTTGACCCGATGCGTCCGCTCCTGCCGCCGGAAGCGCTGTGGCTGCGCACCGACGAACTCAACGCCGAGCTGAAGCGCTGGCCGCGCATGCAGCTGAAAACCGATTCGCTTGCCGATAAGGCCGCCAACACTAACCTCGCCTTCCGCACGCTGCCGGACCTGGCCGTACAGGCGCAGCAGAAATCGCCGCTGGATAATCTGCGCAAGTTCCTGGAATCCTTTACCGGGCCGGTGGTGTTCTCCGTTGAGAGTGAAGGCCGCCGCGAGGCGCTCGGTGAGCTGCTGGGACGCATTAAGGTGGCGCCGAAGCGCATTCTTCGCCTGAGCGAAGCGACCGGAAACGGTCGTTATCTGATGATCGGCGCCGCCGAGCACGGATTCATTGATACGCTCAATAACCTGGCGCTGATTTGCGAAAGCGACCTGCTGGGCGAGCGCGTCGCGCGCCGCCGTCAGGACAGCCGTCGGACCATCAACCCGGACACGCTGATCCGCAACCTGGCCGAGCTGCATCCAGGCCAGCCGATTGTTCACCTGGAGCACGGCGTTGGCCGCTATCAGGGGATGACCACGCTGGAAGCGGGCGGTATCAAAGGTGAGTACCTGATGCTGACCTACGCCAACGACGCCAAACTCTATGTACCGGTCTCGTCGCTGCACCTGATCAGCCGCTATGCGGGCGGCGCGGAGGAAAATGCGCCGCTGCACAAGCTGGGCGGCGACGCCTGGGCGCGTGCACGCCAGAAAGCGGCGGAAAAAGTGCGCGACGTGGCGGCCGAACTGCTGGATATCTACGCCCAGCGCGCGGCCAAAGAGGGCTTCGCCTTTAAGCACGACAAAGAACAGTACCAGCTGTTCTGCGACAGCTTCCCGTTTGAAACCACGCCGGATCAGGCCCAGGCCATTAATGCCGTGCTGAGCGACATGTGCCAGCCGCTGGCAATGGACCGCTTAGTCTGCGGCGACGTCGGCTTCGGCAAAACCGAAGTGGCAATGCGCGCCGCCTTCCTTGCGGTTGAAAACAACAAGCAGGTGGCGGTGCTGGTGCCAACCACCCTGCTCGCTCAGCAGCACTTCGACAACTTCCGGGACCGTTTCGCCAACTGGCCGGTGCGTATAGAGATGCTGTCGCGTTTTCGCAGCACCAAAGAGCAGACGCAGATCCTGGAGCAGGCAAGCGAAGGCAAGATCGATATTCTGATCGGCACCCATAAGCTGCTGCAAAGCGACGTGAAGTGGAAAGATTTGGGGCTGCTGATCGTCGACGAAGAGCACCGCTTCGGGGTTCGCCATAAAGAGCGTATCAAAGCGATGCGCGCCGACGTCGATATCCTGACCCTGACCGCGACGCCGATCCCGCGAACCCTGAACATGGCGATGAGCGGCATGCGCGATCTGTCGATTATCGCCACGCCGCCGGCCCGTCGTCTGGCGGTAAAAACCTTTGTCCGCGAGTACGACAATCTGGTGGTGCGTGAGGCCATTCTGCGTGAAGTGCTGCGCGGGGGTCAGGTCTATTACCTGTATAACGATGTCGAAAATATCCAGAAAGCCGCCGACAGGCTGGCGGAACTGGTACCGGAAGCGCGTATTGCCATCGGTCACGGACAGATGCGCGAACGCGAGCTGGAGCGGGTGATGAACGACTTCCACCACCAGCGCTTTAACGTGCTGGTGTGTACCACTATCATCGAAACCGGGATCGACATTCCAACGGCGAACACGATTATCATCGAACGCGCGGATCACTTCGGCCTGGCCCAGCTTCACCAGCTGCGCGGCCGAGTCGGGCGTTCGCATCATCAGGCCTACGCCTGGCTACTGACGCCGCATCCGAAAGCGATGACCACCGACGCGCAAAAGCGCCTGGAAGCCATCGCCTCGCTGGAAGACCTCGGCGCAGGCTTCGCGCTGGCCACGCACGACCTGGAGATCCGAGGCGCGGGTGAACTGCTGGGTGAGGACCAGAGCGGCTCCATGGAGACCATCGGCTTCTCGCTCTATATGGAGCTGCTGGAAAACGCGGTGGACGCCCTGAAGGCCGGGCGCGAGCCGTCTCTGGAAGATTTGACCAGCCAGCAGACCGAGGTCGAACTGCGAATGCCTTCCCTGCTGCCGGATGATTTCATTCCGGACGTGAATACCCGACTGTCGTTCTACAAGCGCATCGCCAGCGCGAAGACGGAAAACGAGCTGGAAGAAATTAAGGTTGAGCTGATCGACCGCTTCGGCCTGCTGCCAGATGCTGCGCGTAACCTGCTGGATATCGCGCGCCTGCGCCAGCAGGCGCAGAAGCTGGGCATTCGCAAGCTTGAGGGCAACGAAAAAGGCGGCGTCATTGAATTTGCCGAGAAGAACCACGTCAACCCGATGTGGCTGATCGGCCTGCTGCAAAAACAGCCGCAGCACTTCCGTCTTGATGGCCCGACGCGACTGAAATTTACCCAGGAGCTGACGGAGCGCAAAACGCGCATGGACTGGGTGCGTAACTTTATGCGTCAGCTGGAAGAGAACGCTGTCGCGTAACTCGCCCTTCCCCCCCGTTAGCGCAGTGCTGGCGGGGGGACAATTTACAAACTCTTTGCACTTCACCCGATCTTCCCGACACACCCATTCGCCATAATTATCTTTAACCCCTTATAAAACAATAACCTTATCATTTACATGGATTATGGTGATGATGACCTCTTCGCGTTTTACCCGCTGGATAACCCTGTTTGCGCTGGCAGCCACCGTCGCGGTTGCGCTTCCTGCGCGGGCAAACACCTGGCCCCTTCCCCCGCCCGGCAGCAAGGTGGTGGGCGAAAACCGTTTTCATGTGGTTGAAAACAATGGTGGCTCACTGGAAGCGATAGCCAAAAAATATAACGTCGGTTTTCTGGCCCTGCTGCAGGCGAACCCCGGCGTCGATCCGTACGTCCCGCGCGCGGGCAGCGTACTGACCATTCCGTTACAGACTATCCTGCCGGATGCCCCGCGCGAGGGGATTGTGATCAACCTGGCAGAGTTGCGTTTGTACTATTACCCGCCGGGTAAAAATGAGGTTACCGTCTACCCTATCGGTATTGGTCAACTGGGCGGCGATACGCTGACGCCGACGATGGTCACCACCGTCTCGGATAAACGCGCCAACCCAACCTGGACGCCGACGGCCAACATTCGCGCCCGCTATAAGGCCCAGGGCATCGATCTTCCTGCCGTGGTTCCGGCAGGCCCGGATAACCCGATGGGTCATCACGCGATCCGCCTTGCCGCATACGGCGGCGTTTACCTGCTGCACGGTACAAACGCGGATTTTGGCATCGGCATGCGCGTCAGCTCCGGCTGCATTCGTCTGCGCGATGACGATATCAAAACGCTGTTTAACGTCGTTACGCCGGGAACGAAGGTGAATATTATCAATACGCCGATTAAGGTCTCTGAAGAGCCAGGCGGCGTGCGGCTGGTTGAGATTCACCAGCCGCTATCAAAAAATATCGGCGACGATCCCCAGACGTTACCCATTAATCTGAATGCCGCGATGGTGAGCTTCAAAACGAATGCGAATACCGATAGCATGGTGATGGAGCGCGCGATGGAAGCGCGGTCAGGCATGCCGACCGACGTCACCCGGCATCACGATGTTATCCAGCAATCGATGTAAACTGGAAAGAAAAACGCCCTGCACGTCTGCTTTACTTAAGGCTCACGTGACTTAAACCTGAACGGATATTTAGATGGCACATAAAGCACTGAACGATCGTATCGTCGGTGCTTTCTTTTTTCTGGCAGGAAATCCCGGATACATAATCAACATCATTAAAAACACCTTATAGTCTGTGAAAATTTTCAGCGGCACACAAATATAGCATTCCCGTCGGGAAGGGATACGTATCGGCATATAAGTGGTAGTTTCCTGGAGAATCCTTCAATGATTTTAATTTATTATATGCACACCAGTGCTTTTTGTTCCTGTAATCAAAAGACAAATCAATATCCACCACCATTAACGCAAGCATTACACCGAGGGCCGAATCATCATAATAAAATACAGATTTATGAGGTAAAATAAGATCGATTAGTTTATTCATCATTACATCCCCATGTGCTGGTAAGCCTTATCACCCTGTAGCCAGGTAATAAATACCCCTGCAGCCGTAAACAATCCAGTAAATATTACAAACAGAATAACCAGGAACCCGCCAGAAATATCTTCACCCTCGTTAACGCTGAAACCAAACATAGTTAATATAACAGCGAAAAATAACATCATTCCGGATAGTCCGGCGGAAGACCACGGTGGAGTGTACATTTTTTCCGCCGGATAATCGGGCTGATGGGTTAATCTGGAGGATACCGCCGTAATACAAAACTTTTTCTGTTCGGATGCCGCCACAAACTGGTCGCCCTGTGCATACGATACTGCATCTGAAGCCAGCGCCAGCGCCAGCCACGGATACCCTGCAGAATGCTCACCGAGCGACATTTCAAGCTCCAGCCGATCCGGTACGACTTTTTTTTCGTCCAGCACTTCCAGCAGCGGATACTTCTCTGTGCGCGATAAACCGGTATACCAGATCTGTTTGGGTTTACTGACAGCCTCCGCACGCAGATAAACAGGTACTGCACTTTCTACGTCAATAACCCCCGTCATCGGTTGATAAAGATAAACAGGTTTTTCTCCTTCCGTTTTAACGTAGTAATTCGTCAGGAGAAGCGCGGTAGCATTCTCCATCCACTTGCATTCCCCTTCTTCAGAATGCAAATCTACACAGATAAGCAGGCGTTCAACAACGTAGCCGTTCGCCTGTTTTATCCACTCTGTGACTAACGTATAGTCCGGGCATTCAGGCAAAAATGTGATTTTTTTGGTTGAAATCCCGGAACGTTCAAGCACACGCCGGAGTTCATCGCTACAGGATTCATCCCCACCTCGCACCCATACAAGCGCTTCAATCTGCCTGTACCGGGAGAGTTTTTCCATCATCGGCGCCAGGAGGTAGATAATTGCCTGCCCGGCTCGCGTGAAATCGAATGATTTATCCAGGTCAATCTTCAACGGCATTTTGGCGGCCAGCGGAAACTCCCCCTCCAGTTTCAACATGTTCAGCGCCAGCTCCTTTGTTGCCTTTGGCGGGGTCAGTATCGACCAGCCAGCCAGGATGATGTTACGCCTGGCATAGCTGACAACCTTGTATTCCTGCCGTGCCGCAATCAATAACCGCGTTTCTATGTAGTGTCTGTGCGCGTTATACGCAATACAGAACGCCTGTACTAAAAAGGTTACTACAGCGACAGGTATTACCACGGCATCAACAAGAAAACCTGAATCTACATGTTTATTACCCGGCCAGGTGACAGCCCGAATACCAGTACAAACAATCACCACGAGCACATAGACGACACACACACCAATAGTGGGAAAGTCATGTTTAAATTCGTTCTGCTTAGGGTAAAGCCACCAGTTCATCACACAGCCCCCGCAGTGGGGAGTGTGGTGCGAATAACACAGCCGCACGCCGCTTTACAGCCATCCACGACCACGCCCCGGCCGTTCATCGTCCATGTCGGATGGCTCTCTTTAATGGGGAACGTCCCCTTGTGTTCGGGACACATCACCTCATCCCCTTTCAGCGCGACAGGCATGCCCATAAACTGCGCGCCTGACGCCTTAATTACCTTCCCGCCGCTCACCAGCGGGTCATTCAGTCGAATTACGCCGTTCATCAGTTTCCTTTCCTTCCTGCGTCCATATCGCAGCGCATATGGTCCCAGCCGGTGTATCCCTTCACTTCCGGAACCTTATCGGGTTGATTGTGCCAATTGGTTTTAAGTTGCTCAGTAGAGCCTTCTAAACCTTGTTTGGTCATATACACCATTCCCCAGGCCCACCCAGGAAAACGGGGTTCCAGTTTCCCGCTTACCTTTTGCCCAGTTCCGTCGTCAACGGTATATTCAATCTCAGGACCACCAGCGGCAAGGCGCGGGTCGTCAAACGGTTTGGACGACATATACAGTCGATGTTTGGTCTGCAAAAAACCCTGATCGTTAACGACGGTGAAAGACACAGCATCTTCTGCGGGTGCTCTGTTATCACCATTAGGTTCATTAGGTGATGGGGAAAATCCTACTGACCTCCACGTTTCGCCATAATCTTTCGAAACAAGGAATCCATCTACCTCCCAGTTGGGGATTGAAATATAGCACTCTGAAGGGTGAATAAATTTATGGGTAAATATTCGGTAAAACTGGCTAACCGGCTCGGTATGAATTCCTTTCTGGGTATCCGTGTACCAGAGTTCACCTTCGCAGTCCCACCCCTTCAGCTCCAGATAACGATGATCATCAAAACGGTACACTACCTGTGTTGGCGGCTCTGAAGCCTTGCAACCTGCGGCCACCAGCAGCAGCGCGGTCAGCAATGAATAAAGTCCTTTCATCTTTTAACGCCCCGCATCCATATCACAGCGCATATGGTCCCAGCCGGTGTATCCCTTCACTTCCGGAACCTTATCGGGTTGATTCTGCCAATTGGTTTTAAGTTGCTCAGTAGAGCCTTCTAAACCTTGTTTGGTCATATACACCATTCCCCAAGGCCAGCCAGGTGAACGAGGTTCCACTTTCCCGCTTACCTTTTGCCCAGTTCCGTCGTCAACGGTATATTCAATCCCAGGACCACCAGCGGCAAGGCGCGGGTCGTCAAACGGTTTGGACGACATATACAGTCGATGTTTGGTCTGCAAAAAACCCTGATCGTTGACGACCGTGAAGGAAAGAACATCTTCCTGCTGTGGGGCATTCATTCCATTAAGATCATTTTCACCAAGGGAAAACTGTGCAATTTGCCAGGTCTGCCCATAATCTTTCGAAACCCTAAATCCACCAACACCCCAACCAGTTATTGCAATATATTTCTCAGATGGATGGACATATTTTTTGGTAAATATCCGGTAAAACTGGCTGACAGGCTCCGTGTGGATACCCCGCAGTGTATCCGTGTACCAGAGTTCACCCTCGCAGTCCCAGCCCTTCAGCTCCAGATAACGATGGTCATCGAACCGGTACACTACCTGCGTTGGCGGCTCTGAAGCCTTGCAACCTGCGGCCACCAGCACTGACACCAGGGCAATACCTGCTGTACGTTCTATCTTCATGCTTGTCTCCCTGTCACGATTCCCACCACGATTTTTGTTTCGCTATTCCCAGGTCGCTGTCAGATTTTGGCTTAGGCATATCCCATTGTAGATTTGCCACTTCCTGATTCCCTGTTGCCAGATCACGGGATGGCTTAACCGACGTGGCATTGTTAAACTGGTTTTCCACGCCGAACTCACCTTTAGGCAGAACATCTTCAGGTTTATTCATAAACCATTTTGTTGTTTCATCATTCAACTTTCCGGTTCTGTAATAATCTATAGCTGACTTGAACCCATTCTGCGGGTCTCGCCAGTCTGCGCGGTGTAACAAGCCTTCCCAGAACTTACCCGCCTGATAGTCAAAGGACTTGCACTGACCGATAGCCAGGTCGAACGCCATCGCGTGCGACGGTGCAAATTCACTGGCGACGATAGAAGAGTGCTGGCTGTAGCCTACCGGATCGGTGTTCTGCCACTCCTTTTCAAGTTCGTCACGGGATTTAAGCCAGGTCAGCGTCAGCTGAGAAAAATCTCTCGTTCCCGTCACTTCACCGCGAATAACTTCATGCCCCCGGTCAAAACTTTCCACCTGCAGCTCATTCGGCGTTAATACATGACCCGGTTGCCAGCTGATACGCTGATAGTTATCAACCGCATAGGTAGCCGATGCCGTGCGCGAAATGGCACTGGCTTTAGCTGAATAGGAAATGTAGGCATCCGGGCTGTCCGGGTCGATATACGCGGTGTACGGTTTATCACTGGTTTTCGGATCGTTATCCGGATGGTTATCCTGCCCCATGAGTTTAAAAATAAATGGCTCCGGCAGCTCTTCGCCGTTTATCACCACGTCGCTGTACGAATATCCCGCATTCATCATCGGGGTGGTGCTGAAATCACCTTTCCTCTCCGGTGCCATCTTAAACGGCTCCGTCTCCATGCGGCCAACCCAGCGATGCTGGCAGAATACCCGCTGACGCAGGTTAGGAATGCCAGCAGCTAACTTATCGGGAATACCCCGCCAGCCAAATCCCTGGATGTTTTGCAGGGAGACGGTACCGTCCTGCGGACACCAGTAGTTATAAACCTTGCCGTTATTGTCACGACGATACTTAGCATCCTTCCTCAATGGGTTATCGGAAGGCTTGCGTGATGCGCAGCTGGTTTCATCGCCAGCATATCTGCCTCTGACAGCTCTCCGCCTTTGTACTGGGTTGCCATCAGTGCGCAGAAGTGTTTAAACGTCTCCTGGCGGGCAAACGCCGTCTGGTGATGGCCGGGCTGGGCGTCTTCACTAAGACGTCCTTCCAGCGAATACGGTGAGTGATTCAGAATGACGCAGTTAACCGGCTCATATCCTGCCTGTTTAACCAGCATATTTGCCAGCATGGTGATGATGGTTCCCTGGCTATGTGCCACCACGTTAATCACATCATTTCGCGTCACCAGCGGTTCACGTATCTGAAGGATCAAATCCGCCAGCCGCTGCGCGGCAAAGAATTGATAGATGCGGTGCGGGTTCGGAAAGATGGGGTGCGTGTAATCGCCGCCGTTCATGTGCAATGTGGCAAACCCTGCGGCGGCCAGCGCCGCGCCTCCAGCTCCCGGTCCTAACATATCGGGGATGTTGGTTGTCGCATTGGCAAACGTCCCTCCACCTTTGGCAAAATTCGTATCGAGGGCGTTTTTGAAATTATCGTTCTGGTACTTATACGCACCTTTGCCGTCGTTACCCAGCGCCGCTTTATTCTCCTCGTTATCCTCCTGATAAGCATCAAACGACAGGTGCGCATTGTTTCCCTGCCTGTAAACCTCTTCCCTGTAGCGTTGCTGGTCTGCAACGTAATCCTCATGCGTTACCGGCTTGTATCCCCAGTAAAACGGGATAACCGGTGAACGGCCGGGGTGCGCAATTCTATATTCCCCCCATTCATGCGCGTAAAAATCCTGACGATTAAGACGCTTACTCAGGCCCGCAATAATGCCCTTCTCCTGATTCTGGTACGCTTCACCCACGTCGTTCACGCCATGAACCAGGATCACAATCCCCGGCATCGGGCGCGGCACGCCAACGCGACGGGTCTGGGCCACCTCCCCCAAATCTTTGTGTATCGGGATATCCCCTTCTGATATGATCCGTGGGGCATACGGGCTTTGTCTGGCTTCCGTCATTCCATTAACTCCATTTTGTAGGTGTCCAGGTCATCGGCATCGAGTAATGCTGAATGGCCGTTGCTGTCCGTTATGCCTTCCACCACTTTTCCGGCCGAGCTGGTCAGCCTGAATTTTTTGTTCGCGAGAATTTGCTCCGGGTCATCTCCGGCGTGCAGCTGGTAGCGGAGCTTAAATGCGCCCTGATTGAACGGCGGGACCGTGACCTGCGCGCTTTCCGGGCCGTCGTACTTCAGACTGGGTCCTTTCAGTTCGATTCCCGTCGGCGAGAAGATGGTGACCAGTCCGTTCGGACTGACGCGTATCCCGCCTCCCCCACAGACCAGCTGTATGCCCTGTTTGGCGATGCCGTTCAGCTGCCCGTCGGTGCTCGCCATCGTGAAATCATTCTGCGAGAGCATATGCATGGCACCGCGCTGGGCCTGCGTCGTGATATCCCCGGCACCGGCAATCATCTGAATGCCGAGCTTGCGGGCAAACAGCGAGAGTTTTTCCCCCACGGCCAGAGAGAATTTTTTCACCACGTTTACGCTGGTATCCTGGCCCGCAGTCACAATCACATCTTTCCCGGCAGACAGTTGCAGACTGTCCGGCGTGACGTGTGCCTGCCCTTTGTCGGCATAGGTAAGCAGACCCGGCCCTGCCAGATTACTCAGCACTTGGTTCAGCTGGTTTTGCTGATCGGTTTCCACATTACTGGCCCCGGCCGTCAGTGCGCTTTGTTGCAGCGTCATTGCCAGCGACAACGCTTTCTCCAGAAGCGCAATGGCGGCCGTCATATCCAGTTGCTTACCCACAGCACGCGGTTGCGCCTCCGTGGTGATCATCACCCCTTTGGCCGCACGGAGCGCCATGTGATTGTCAGTACGCGCTTCCACACCTTCACCGCGCTGTTTTCCCTCCGCGTCAACGAGGTGGCCAGCGCTGACCTGACTCTTGCCGTACTCCGTGGAAATCTTGATGTGTTCCTGACCGCGGCGGTCCTCCAGGCGGATTTTGTTTGAAGCAGCAGTGCGGATCACGTTGCGGGTGTCGTTGCGGTTTGTAACCAGATCAGGGTGCGCGCCGTCATGCATGACATGCGCAATAAAGGGCCGGTCCGGATCGCCGCCTTCAAAGGCTACAGCCACTTCTGTGCCGTCCAGCAGCGGGAAATGAAAACCAAACACATCCCCGCCGTACGGTCTGCCCAGACGCATCAGCGCACTTTCAAAACCGTCACGTTTCTCGTCGAGGTCAAAATCAAACTTCACGCGGTATCGGCCCCGGGCATCGACTCCGGCATAAGTGCGATCCCGATTGATGGCCGCCACGCGACCGGGTACCGTACCGGCAATCATCGGTCGCGGCAGATATTCCGGACGATAGCTGTAGCCGTTCAGATAAGGGATCCCCTTCAGGATGGCGCGGTAGTGCTGTGCTCGACTGCCGGAAAGCGTCATTGTGGTGACAAGAAAACCGTGCTTAAACCCGTCAGGAATATCCCCTGTCGGGTGGAACATCACACCCGGCAACAGTGCCGGGTCACTGGTTGTTCCACCCAGCACACTCTGTTTGTTCAGCAGGCGCTCATAGCGCAGGCGCGCGTAGAACGTGGCTGTTTCCGCCTCTTCACCGTAAAAATCGCCGTTCTCCAGATAATGATCGGCATAGTGATACTGTTTGCCGCTAGTTATCCCGTCGGGAATATCATTATCGAAAATGGTTTTATCCGCCTGTGGCGAAAATGGATTACGGTAGTTATACGTACGCACCAGCACGCTTTCGGGAATGAGTTCGTATTGTTCTTCGAGCTCGGTAATGTATTCTTCATGACTGGTCATGCCGGAATGGCGGACGTACGGCAGCGGCTTATCGCTGAAGACATAGCGGCGGCCACCGTCACCAAAGATAACCACCGTTTCGCCCTGCACCTTGTCGTGGTTTTCAAAGCGGAACCAGATCCCTACCTCGGCCAGCAGACGGCGGATAAACTGGAGATTGGTTTCCTTCCACTGAATGACCATTTCCCTTCGGGGATAGCTGCGACTCAGCTGGTCAAAATCAATGTTGTAGCCTTCAAACAGACTGCTTTCCTTCATCAGCTGAGTGACGAGTTCGGGTACGGTTACATCCATGTACACGGCCGAGCGGTAATTTCGGTCCAGCAGCGCCAGCTCATGCTCCAGCACACACTCGTACAGGGCTTCATCGGCAGATGACTTCAGACGGGAAAACGACGTGATCACCCCGTTAATCTGGCGCACCGGCAGCCAGGGCTCCTGATCGTACCAGCCTGCTTTCGGATTCGGGGCACGCAGAATAAATTCCGCGCTCTGATTGAGGACTTCGTTGACTGCAATGTTTGATGTTGGGCTGGTAAAGCGGATGGTGTAGCGGTAGGGCTTACTGAGTTCTTCTTCCCCGGTAAAAGAGTGAACATCCGGTAAAACAGATTTGCCTCGTGTAAAATACAGTAAATAACGGTTTAACGTATCCTGTTGCTGAACAATGCCAGATGGTCCTTCCATCGCCAAATATCCCTGTTAAAAATGACTATTTATTAAAAATACAATACGCCCACAGTCCATTTAATAAAACGCCATTCCGTAACACATCACAGAATGTTACAAAATACATGTCATTCAGTTTAAACATAAATAAGACAAAAACATTCACGCCACAAATAAAAAAAGACCAAAAATAACGCCTTGGCCATATATAATAATTCAGCCGGTAACAACAATATGGACGACGCATTTTTCTTGTGAACGCATCATCAGATATTCAGGAACCGCTGCCAAAGGATAATTCAGACCTTTTTCCTGATATAAATCACTCTTCCCTGGCGAACAGCAATAAATATTAAACCGCTTCGCCGCAGGATAAGAATATACGGCAGTTTCCGTAAGCGGGATTTTATCTGCCATCAGTCTGTGAGGATAAAGTCCGTCCCGGTATCCCGGGTTCGCAGGAGGCGGCAACGAGGTGCTGTTTAAACTCAGGAGAATACTCAGGGCAGCCTTTTCGCCTACCGGGAGTCACATTTTTCCGTATATCTGACACGTTGATACCCACCACTTATTTGGTGGACACCACGTTGTTGGATGCATCAGATTATGACCAGACGGCTCTCGCAGGACGCATCCAGAGAGCGGGAAAAAGTATCCAGTCGGACGGGAAAGCATCCGCAACGAAGTCCATATCGAGTTCAGACGTAAAAAATCCGGGCCAGAGGGGCTGAACCCGGATTGTTTCTTACTGGCAGGATCGTTCAAGTGTTCTTAAACGATCGGCATTACTGCACATGTGCAGGGCGTTTTTTATTGCAGTGGCATAAATGAGGGTTTATGCCCGGATTATTTGTAGATAACAGCGGTGCCGTGCAGGGTGTTAGGACCGGTCACAGAGGTGATGCGGTAAGATTTTGCACCCATTGCTTCCGCTTTTTGTGCCAGCTGATCTTCCAGAGAGCCCAGGTTAGTCCCGGCAGACGCAGAGATCGTCCCGACTTTATGCTGATCGGCTGGAGTGGACTGTACCTGTACAGCAGCAAAGCTTGCGAAAGAGAGTGAACTCAGTACAGCAGCAGCGATGAGGGTTTTGACGTTTTTCATAATGTTTACCTTTGGCAGATGAATTTTTTGGTCGTTAGCCATTTAGTTAACGATCGATAGGTAAATCATAAATGTGATCCAGCTCACGCGTCAACAGATTTTTATAACGAACATTAATTAAATTTTAAAATTGTTATTTTTCATACATATATGATTAATTTATTTTTAAGCATTCTGCACTGGTGGTGGGTTGCGTTTATTTTTATAATGGTCATTCAACAAACCAACAGAGGACCAACGGCAAATGACAACCGACGTCACGAGTTGTGTGAAGAAAAGCCGTGGCCGACCAAAAGTGTTTGACAGGGATGCAGCGCTTGATAAGGCCATGACTCTCTTCTGGCAACATGGGTATGAAGCGACCTCGCTTTCCGATCTGGTAGAAGCCACCGGAGCTAAAGCGCCGACGCTTTATGCTGAATTTACCAATAAAGAGGGGCTGTTCAGGGCGGTGCTGGACAGGTACATTTCGCGCTTTGCGGCGAAACACGAAGCCCAGCTATTTTGTGAAGAGAAAAGCGTTGAACAGGCGCTACGGGATTACTTTACCGCCGTTGCCACCTGCTTCACCAGTAAAGAGACGCCCGCGGGCTGCTTTATGATTAACACCTCTGCCACCCTGGCGGCAGCATCAAAAGAGATCGCCAATACGGTGAAATCGCGTCATGCGATGCAGGAGGAGACGCTCAGCGCATTTCTGGCTCAGCGCCAGCAGCGCGGTGAAATTCCCGCACACTGCCAGCCTCAGATGCTGGCGCAATACCTGAGCTGTATTTTACAGGGAATGTCGATCAGCGCCCGTGAAGGGGCGACGCTGGAAAAACTGCAGAACATTTCTGACACCACGCTGCGCCTGTGGCCTGAACTGCTCAAAATCTGACGCAAAAAAAAGCTCCTCAGCCTGAGCGCTTGAGGAGCTAAGTTCAGAGAACATCTTTTTTACGCTTTGTTATTCAGTACCAGCTGGCCGTTTCCATCCAGTGGAATTTGGGTGCCCGGGTCTTTATCCATGCGGATTTTGCCCTGCTGATCGCCAATTTTGTAGGTCACGTCATAGCCCAGCATTTTTTCCGACTTGTCATAGACGGTTTTACAGCGCTGCTGGGTCGTGGTGTAAGTATCGTTATCCTGCATTGCGCCCTGCACCTGGTTACCGGCATAGCCGCCACCCAGCGCGCCGACCACGGTCGCGACATCTTTACCCCGGCCACCGCCAAACTGGTGACCAATCACCCCACCCGCTACCGCACCAAGTACAGAGCCGGCAATACGGTTTTCATCCTGTACCGGACGACGGTGGGTTACGGAGACGTTGCGGCACTCCTGACGTGGGGTTTTTACGGTTTCTTTAATAGGCGTTGCAGAAACCACCTGCGCATACTGCGGGCCGCGATCTAAAACGTTGAGACTGGCAACAGCAGCCACACCTAACGCAGCTGCGACGCCGATCCCTATACCCGCCAACATTGATTTATTCACGGGACTTCCTCCTTTGTTGCTATTGGTAACAATTCTGCTATGGAGGCGCGGCTTCGCCAATAAGACAAAGGATCAAAAAGTGGACATTGGGTGGGGATATATCGCGTTTAGGAGAACTCTTAAGCACCTAATCCACGACGAACAGCATGATATGCTAAAAAATCCCTCCGGAGGGCCCGGAGGGAGTGAAAGATTAGTGCAGCTTCAGACGTGGACGAATGACGCGGTTGATTCTGCCTACCAGCATCATCAGGCCCGTTTTAAAGTAGCCGTGCAGCGCGATCTGGTGCATACGGTACAGGGAGATATACACGAAGCGTGCAATGCGTCCTTCCACCATCATTGAGCCACGCATCAGGTTACCCATCAGGCTGCCGACGGTAGAGAAGTTTGACAGCGATACCAGAGAACCGTGGTCTTTATAGACATACGCCTTCATTGGCTTGCCTTTGTACTGCGCGAGGATGTTGTGCAGCACCAGGCTTGCCATCTGGTGAGCGGCCTGAGCGCGTGGCGGCACGAAGCCCCCTTCAGGACGCGCGCAGGAGGCACAGTCACCAATAGCGAAGATTTCAGGGTCGCGGGTGGTTTGCAGCGTCGGCTCGGTGACCAGCTGGTTAATGCGGTTCGTCTCCAGACCACCGATATCTTTCATAAAGTCAGGCGCTTTGATACCTGCCGCCCAGACCATCAGATCCGCTTTGATATACTCGCCGTCTTTGGTGTGCAGTCCACCTTCGTCAGCGCTGGTCACCATGGTCTGCGTCAGGACGCGCACGCCCAGTTTAGTCAGTTCATTGTGCGCTGCGCCGGAAATGCGCGGAGGCAGCGCAGGCAGAATACGCTCACCCGCTTCAACCAGCGTCACGTTCAGCGCTTCGTTAGTTAACCCTTTGTAACCGTAGCTGTGCAGCTGCTTAACCGCATTGTGCAGCTCTGCGGACAGCTCAACGCCAGTCGCGCCGCCGCCGACAATGGCAATGTTAACCTTGCCATTCGCACCCAGATTGCTGGTGTACTTCAGGAACAGGTTCAGCATTTCCTGATGGAAACGACGCGCCTGGTGCGGGTTATCGAGGAAGATACAGTGCTCTTTAACGCCCGGCGTGTTGAAATCGTTGGAGGTACTGCCGAGCGCCATCACCAGCGTGTCATACGCCAGCTTGCGCTCGGGGACCAGCAGCTCGCCTTTTTCATCACGCAGCTCGGCCAGGGTAATGGTTTTGTTCTCACGGTTGATGTCAACCACCGAGCCCAGCTGGAACTGGAAATGATGGTTGCGCGCGTGCGCCAGATAGCTCAGCGCGTCCACGCCCTCATCCAGTGAGCCGGTCGCTACTTCGTGCAGCAGCGGTTTCCACAGGTGGCTGTGGTTACGATCCACCAGCGTGATTTTGGCTTTTTTACCGCGCCCCAGCTTCTTGCCCAACTGTGTGGCCAGCTCCAGCCCGCCAGCACCACCGCCTACAATCACTATCTTTTTCAATGGCGTAGTCAACGTGACCCCCTCAAATTATTAACCAATTGTTAATTAAAAGTTATGAAAATAACCCTTAATTAACAACAGGTTACATCACTGAAACCATTCAGGTGCATTGAGAATAACACGTCAGGCGCATTGGTCATACCAAAATTGATATGCATCAAGTTTTGATGGCTTAAAAGTAGACAATTCTGGACAAAAAGAAACCCGGTGCGCGTTCGCGACCGGGTTTCTGAAGTGGCAGGCTGTGGTTTAGCCCAGCGTTTTAAAGGCTTTGATGCGCTGGAGGTGTGGGGAGATGTTCTTGAACTTGTGGGTCTGCTCTTCGTCCCAGACGATCTCGTAATAGTGATGCAGCAGCTCTGCGGCCCGATGGCTGTTGAGTGCTTCATCATTACGCGAGAGGATCACCAGACAGCGATCGCGGTTTTTCTCACGGAAGTTGCTCACGCACTTGGTCGCAATATCGACATACTCTTCCGGGCGGTCAATTTTGCCTTCCATGTTCTCATTCGGGAAAAGGTTAGGATTGAAGACCACCTGGCGGATGTCGCACAGGAAGCCAATCCGCTCCGCCCAGTAGCCGCCCAGCCCCACGCCGCAAATCAACGGGCGATCGTCGACGTTAAGCTGCAGCATCTTGTCCACCTCTTTGAGCAGATGCTGCATATCATGCTTCGGATGGCGCGTGCTGTAGCTAATCAGCCGTACATCGGGATCGATAAACTGCAGCTGCAGCACCTTCTCATGATTACCAGGACTGTTTGAGTCAAAACCGTGTAAATAGATGATCATTGTCTTCTCACCACGCTACGCCTTCCGGGAGGGTTTACAGGCTGGCTTTATGTGCCTGCCAGCGCTCATTCAGGTCTTCAAGCCGGGCGTTGACCGACTTCCAGCGCGCCGAATCCATCAGCTCCTGACGGCTAAATGAACCTTTATGATACAAATGCGTAACACGCTCTGCATTGATCGGTGACAGGTTATCCAACACGCTAACGGCACCTTTACGATTATTGCAGACCAAGATCATATCGCAACCTGCATCCAGCGAGGCCTGACCGCGCTCAGCATAGCTGCCCATGATTGCCGCCCCTTCCATCGACAGATCGTCGGAGAAAATGACGCCGTTGAAACCCAGCTCCTGGCGCAGAACGGTTTTCAGCCAGTGCGGAGAGCCACTGGCAGGACGCGGATCAACGTCGCTGTAAATCACGTGTGCCGGCATAATGGCGTCCAGCTTGTTATCGGTGATAAGCGAGCGGAACACCGACATATCTTTGGCGCGAATTTCCGCTTCCGGACGCGGGTCGCGCGGGGTCTCTTTGTGGGAATCCGCCGTCACCGCCCCGTGGCCCGGGAAGTGTTTCCCGGTGGTTTTCATTCCCGCATCGTGCATCCCGTCGATAAACCGGGTCGCCATTGCCAGCGCAATACGCGGATCTCCATGGTAGGAGCGCTCGCCAATCGCGGCGCTGATATGGCCCACGTCCAGCACCGGGGCAAAGCTGATGTCGATATCCATGGCAATCATTTCGCTGGCCATCAGCCAGCCGGCCTCCTGCGCCAGTTTCCCACCCTCTTCCGTACCGAGCAGCGCGGCGAAAGACTGGGCTGCCGGCAGGCGGGTAAAACCGTCGCGAAAACGCTGCACGCGTCCGCCTTCCTGATCGACGGCCACCACCAGATGATTGCGCGACGCGGCGCGGATCTGGCGCACCAGTTCACGCAGCTGCGCCGGATCGTGATAGTTGCGGGTAAACAGGATCAGGCCGCCCACCAGCGGATGCGCCAGAATTTCACGCTCCTCCGCATCCAGCTCAAACCCTTCTACATCCAACATGACTGGACCCACACTCACCTCTCTTATCCTTTCGTTTGTAACTGGCGCCAGGCATCGTCTGCCAGCGCAATAAATTGTTTATCTCTGGACTGCTGCAAACGCATCTCAAACCAGCCCGCCATCAGCATGATGACCCAGGGCCGCCAGCGTCTCACCTGCCATGCCAGCGCATCGGCGTTAAAGTGCGCAACGCTGGCATACTCTCTGATGAGTTTCTGCCGCGCGGCTTCACTTTCCGTCCAGACCGCGGCCAGCTCCAGCGCCACATCGCCGTCTCCGGCATATTCCCAGTCGATAAGCCTGGCGCCCTGTGGCGTATGCACGATGTTCCCGGCGTGCACATCCATATGTAACGGCGAGAGCCGAATCGGTTGCGGCTCGCCCGCTTTACGCAGCCGTTTGAGATGCGCAAGCCACACTGGGGTACGTCTTGCTGGAGAGGCTTGTTGCCAGTAGATTTCCAGCAGTGGAAGTAAGTCGATTCGCCACCCCAGACGCTGTTGCTGGTGCAGATGATACAGCATCGCCGCAAGCGCTGGGGTGTCCGGGAGCGCGCTTTTCACCTCCCCCTCCAGATAGTCGACGGCCATCCAGCCCTTGCTGAAAAATCGGGGTTCAGGCACGAGATCCGACGGAAGGCGTTTGAGGGCGCGAAACTGACGGCGAAACTGGAAAGCCGGGGCGAAGGGATCGTGGTTCTGCCGCAAGACCAGACGGTGCGCGCCCCGCGCTATAATGCAACTCGCGCCGCTAAGCCCGGAGTGGGCCTGCGGCGCGATAAGGCGGTACTGTGGAAAATAACGCGTCAGAATCTCTTCACGCGTGGTGTCATTGTTGCGTAACCGCACCTTTACCTGACCAGATAATTTCGCCTGTCTGAACCAGCATCAGCTGCATCTGCAGGGCTGGGGTATTCACGTTACCGGTCGCATTAGAGTACAGCACATACTGGGCGCCAACGTTGCGGGCAATGCCAATCGCCTTGCTGCGGGTGCCGAGGCTATCCTGCGGCGACAGGCCCAGCTGCTGTTTGGCTAATGCGAGCTGCTGAGCAGAGACCAGCGTAAATTTACCGTTGTTTGCCAGTGCATTGCGCAGCGTTTCTGTCGCTTCGCCCGCGTTCAGCGAACCGTTGGTACGGTTGTTCACGCTATCGACCAGCAGCACGCTGCCTGCCGTCACGCCCTGAGCCTGCAGCATTTTACCGACCATCGGCTGCATCGCACCGTTCCAGTCGTAATGGCGCACGCGCGGCGCAGGTTGTGACGTCTGGTCCTGATGTTCAATCGGGCCAGGCTGTGACGGAATAGACGGTACAGACGGCACGGTTGGCTGGGTCTGCGTTGGCGGTGTCGGCTGCTCGGTACCCGGCTTTGCCTCTTCCACAGGTGCTGGCTGTTCTGTACGGGTCACACACCCTGCGAGGAACAGTGCGAATGCGGTCACGAGCGCATAACGGCTCATATTTTTAATCAAGGTTCACCCCTTAGAGATAAAGATAAAGTCTCACCTTATGCGCACCCAGATAGCTGGCGCTGTCATAGAGCGTTACCGACGACCTTGCCGGAAGAGTGACGCTGCGCGGCGCCTCCAGCGGGTGCATCTCAAGACCTCTTACGTCATACCAGAAAAAACGGTAGTGGACCGTCACCGGTTCATTTCTTTCGTTATAGAGCGTAGAGGAGGCAGAAGATTTAATTTCACTGATGGTCATTGCGGGCTGTTGCGCCGTGATGCCCGCAGCCAGCACGGAGGATTCCATCACCAGCGTCTGTTCATCGCTGACGGGGATCGCCGGACGCGTGCTGCACCCCACAACCATCATCGTCATTACCAGCGCTGCAATACGCCCTTTAAACATGTTACAGACCTTTGTGAGCCAGCATCGGTCCCAGCGGACGTCCACCCAGCAGATGCATGTGAATATGATAAACTTCCTGGCCGCCATGACCATTACAGTTCATGATCAGACGATAACCGTCTTCCGCTATGCCTTCCTGCTCGGCAATTTTCGCCGCCACCGTCAGCATACGACCTAACGCCACTTCGTGCTCGGTTTTTACGTCGTTTACGGTCGGAATCAGAATATTAGGAATGATAAGGATGTGTGTCGGTGCCTGAGGGGAAATGTCCCGGAAAGCCGTTACCAGTTCATCCTGATAGACGATATCCGACGGGATTTCGCGGCGAATAATTTTACTGAAAATCGTTTCTTCAGCCATGACCTTTTCCTTTTTTGTTAGGTGCGTCCGCTGTTAACACACTCTCTGGAGGACTGTGTGACACAATTCAAGAGTATGAGCGAGTTTCTCCTGTCCTTTCAACCTTCTCCCCCGAATTCTTTGCTGAATATTCATCAGCTGACTGAAGAGTGACCGCTCGCGTGCCTTAACGGGCTGAAACATTATTTCAGTTTCGCACGACACATCTGTTTACAGCATTAATGGCAATGCGTATATTTCGCATTTGCATTTTCATGCGCATTTTTAACATAGAAAACGACGTCAGACCGTATTTGTGGGACTGACGCAAACACTCTTCACCGTTCATAAGGGTTTGATAATGTCTTTCATTGATCACACCAGGGATGGGCAACGTCAGCCTGTCGCAACGCCTTCGTTGCTGGCAGCCTGTATTGCTATGGCATTGACGCCAGCCGCCGCTTTCGCTGCATCAGCAACCGAAGACACCGTCGTCGTGGATGGAGGTTTTGACAATACGCAGGATCCTTCCGCAAGTCAGGACCGGGATTACAGCGTAAAAACCACCACCACCGGCACAAAGCTGTTGCTGGTTCCACGCGATATCCCACAGTCCGTCAGCGTGATTAGCCAGCAGCGTATGGCGGATCAGAACCTGCAGTCCATCGGTCAGGTGTTGACTAACACCACGGGCGTAACGGCGCAGGTGCAGGACAGCGATCGTACCGTATTTTACTCGCGCGGATTTTTCGTCAGTAACTACGCCTTTGACGACCTGCCAACCTCCATCAGCGAAGTGTGGAACTTCGGCGACACCGCCGCCGATACCGCGATTTACGACCGTATCGAAGTGGTTCGCGGCGCGACCGGGCTGATGTCCGGCACCGGTAACCCGGCGGCGTACGTCAATATGGTGCGTAAGCATGCGGACAGCAATGAGTTCAAAGGCAATGTCTCGGCCAGCTACGGCAGCTGGGACAAGCAGCGCTACGTGCTGGATCTCCAGGCACCGCTGGTAGAGTCCGGGAAGGTACGGGGACGCCTGATTACGGGCTATCAGGACAACGACAGCTTCGTGGATAACTACCACTACCGGAAGAAGTTCCTCTACGGCGTGGTGGATGCGGACGTCACCGACAGCACCACCCTCTCTGTAGGGTATGAATATCAGGAAAGCCACACCGCCGATCCGACCTGGGGCGGATTGCCTACCTGGTACAGCGACGGGAGTAAAACCGACTACAATCGCAGCCAGACCGTCGCTCCTGACTGGGCCTACTCGGACAAGGATAGCACCCGCATCTTCGCTAACCTGACCCAGCGTTTCGACAACGGCTGGGAAGCGCACGTCAACGGCATGCACGCGGAGACCAACTTCGACAGCAAGCTGATGTATATGTCCGGCTATCCGGAAAAAGAGACCGGGGCGGGCATGGTTGGCTACGGCGGCTGGAACAGAGGTGAACGCAAACAGGATGCAGTTGATGCCTTCCTGCGCGGCGGCTTCGATCTTTTCGGCCGCCAGCATGAGATGATGTTTGGCGGCAGCTTCAGCCGACAGCGCAACCACTATGACAACAGAATGCCGGATGCGCTGTACGGCATGGTGGACGTGGGGAATTTCAAAAACTGGAACGGAAATATCGCCGATCCGCAGTGGACGCCGTGGAAGCTCTACAGCCAGGACGACATTCGCCAGTCCTCAGCGTACACCTCCGCCCGCTTCTCGCTGGCCGACCCGCTGCACCTGATCCTCGGGGCGCGCTACACCAACTACAACATTCGCTATAATCCGGCGGGCTCTCCTGACACCCGTCTGGAAAGCACTGAAGATGACGTAACGCCTTACGCGGGCCTGGTCTACGATATCAACGAAGACTGGTCGACCTACGTCAGCTATACCTCCATCTTCCAGCCGCAGGACAAGCGCGACGCCAGCGGACGTTATCTCAATCCAACCACGGGCAAAAGCTACGAAGCCGGTGTTAAAGCAGACTGGTTTAATACCCGTCTGACCACCTCGCTGGCGATTTTCCGCATCGAGCAGGATAACGTGGCGAGCAACACCTATACCTACATGCCGAGCGGTGAGTCGATTTATGAATCGCTGGACGGCGTGGTCAGCAAAGGGATTGAGTTCGAGCTGAACGGCGCCCTGACCGATAACTGGCAGCTGACGTTCGGCGCGACCCGCTACATTGCGGAAGATAAGAACGGCAGCGCTGTCAGTTCCGATCAGCCGCGCACGACAATGAAGCTGTTTACCCGTTATCAGCTGCCAATGCTGCCGGCGCTGACGGTGGGCGGTGGCGTAAACTGGCAGAACAAAGTGTGGACGGATGTGGACGGTGGCCCGGCGGGACAATCCCGCGCAGAGCAAGGCAGCTACGGACTGGTTAACCTGTTCAGCCGCTATCAGGTCACCAAAGATTTTGCTATTCAGGCGAACGTCAACAACCTGTTCGACAAAGAGTATTACGATTACGTCGGCTCTTACGTGGTTTATGGCGCACCGCTGAACGTCTCAGTGAGCGCAAGCTACGACTTCTGAGTGTTGGCACAACAAACCACAGTAATAAAAAAGGCAGCCATTCGGCTGCCTTAGTCTCCCCAGGTCACAGCTTAGCTGTTGCGGATGTACTCATCCATTTCGGTTTTCAGGTTATCGGATTTAGTACCGAAGATAGCCTGAACGCCCGAACCTGCAACAACCACGCCCGCTGCACCCAGTTTTTTCAGACCCGGCTGGTCCACTTTCGCAACGTCGGCAACGCTCACACGCAGACGAGTGATGCACGCGTCCAGGTTAGTGATGTTCTCTTTACCGCCGAACGCAGCAACCAGTGCCGGAGCCATTTCGCTGGTCGCGCCTGCTTTGCTGTCTTCAGTTGCATCTTCACGACCCGGAGTTTTCAGGTCCAGTGCTTTGATCAGCACGCGGAAGATGGTGTAGTAAACAACGGCATAGCACGCACCCACGATTGGGAACAGCCACAGCTTGCTGCTGTTACCGGACAGAACGATAAAGTCGATCAGGCCGTGAGAGAAGGACGTACCGTCACGCATACCCAGCAGGATACAGATTGGGAACGCCAGGCCAGCCAGTACAGCGTGGATGATGTACAGGATTGGCGCAACGAACATGAAGGAGAACTCGATCGGCTCGGTGATACCGGTCAGGAACGAGGTCAGCGCTGCGGAGATCATGATACCGCCCACTTTTGCACGGTTTTCTGGCTTAGCAGAGTGCCAGATTGCAATAGCAGCAGCCGGCAGGCCGTACATTTTGAACAGGAAGCCACCAGACAGTTTACCTGCAGTTGGGTCACCCGCCATGTAACGTGGGATATCGCCGTGGAACACCTGACCTGCTGCGTTGGTGAATTCACCAATCTGCATCTGGAATGGAACGTTCCAGATGTGGTGCAGACCGAATGGCACCAGGCAACGCTCGATGAAGCCGTAGATACCGAACGCGACAACCGGGTTCTGGTAAGCAGCCCACTGAGAGAAGGTCTGGATAGCGGAACCGATCGGTGGCCAGATGAAGGACAGGATCACGCCAGTGAAAATCGCTGCCAGACCAGAGATGATCGGAACGAAACGCTTGCCCGCGAAGAAGCCCAGATACTCAGGCAGCTTGATGCGATAGAAGCGGTTGAACATATACGCTGCAATCGCACCGGAGATGATACCGCCCAGAACACCGGTATCTGCCAGGTGTTTCGCGGCAATCTCTTCTGCCGGTAAATGCAGAACCAGCGGCGCAACCACAGCCATGGTTTTCACCATGATGCCGTAAGCAACCACTGCAGCCAGCGCAGAAACGCCGTCGTTATTGGTGAAGCCCAGCGCCACACCGATAGCGAAGATCAGAGGCATGTTAGCAAAGACGGAACCGCCTGCTTCAGCCATCACATGGGAAACTACGGCTGGCAGCCAGCTGAAGTTAGCAGAACCGACACCCAGCAGGATACCTGCGATAGGCAGTACGGATACTGGCAGCATCAGCGATTTACCGACCTTTTGCAGGTTAGCAAATGCATTCTTAAACATAATTGAGAGTGCTCCTGAGTATTTGTGCTTTTTTTACGCTTTCACGCATTGGCCCGGGGGGAGTACCGTGCCGTGGACAGGACATCTAAGCGCCCTTTATTTATTACACAGAGTAAAATAATTCCCTCTGAGTTTGTTTGACGGCTATCACGTTTCAGCTTAGGACGGTCGAAAAACTTTCAGTAATTTACAAAAAGCATGTCTGGATGTTTCTAAGAACACCGTCACCGCCCCAAATGAGGCGGTGAACTTTACTCGTTTTATTTATTAATTACGAGCCTAAAAAAAACAGGCTTATCAGACGGATTGCAGGCGGGCGGGGTCGATATGGAACAGCGCAGAGAAGTTTTGCGTCGTGACGCGGGCCAGCTCTTCGATACTGACGCCTTTAAGCACGGCCATGTACTCTGCGACGTCTCGCGTCATGGCCGGCTGGTTCTCTTTACCGCGATGCGGTACCGGCGCCAGATACGGAGAGTCTGTTTCCACCAGAATGCGATCGAGCGGGACATAGCGCGCAGCATCACGGAGCTGCTCAGCGTTACGGAACGTCACGATCCCGGAAAACGAAATATAAAACCCCAAATCAAGCAGTTTACCCGCCGTTTCTCTGTCTTCTGTGAAACAGTGTAGTACGCCACCGCAATCCGTCACGTTTTCTTCCCGGAGGATCGCCAGCGTATCGGCGCGCGCATCGCGTGTATGTACGATGACCGGTTTATTCAGTTCGCGGCCGATGCGAATATGGTTGCGGAAAGACGCCTGCTGGCGCGCTTTCGTTTCCGGCGTGTAAAAATAGTCCAGCCCGGTTTCACCCATCGCCACGACGCCCGCTTCTGCTGCCAGTCGGCGCAGCTCTTCTACGTCATACTCTTCGTCCTGGTTCAGCGGATGAACGCCGCAGGAAAACACCACGTTATCGCGAACGCCCACCAGCTCACGCATTGAGCGATACCCCGGCAGCGTCGTCGCCACCGCAAGACAAAATTTCACATCGCGGGCAGCGGCTTTCGCCAGCACGTCATCCACGTCGTTGTGCAGGGATTGATAATCCAGGCCATCAAGATGGCAGTGTGAGTCGACTAAAAACATAATGTCTCTCTCAGAGATGGGAAACAGGCGGCGTAACGCCCGGTTGCAGGTAGTGTTCAATACGCAGTAACTGGTCGGTCAGCAAAAGCTCGCGATTAAGACCCGTCACGGTTAAAAGCTGTTCGCGGCTCTCGCAAACATCATGAAGGATAGCGTGCAGAGACGCGCCTGTAAGGCGGCTCGCCAGCATGTTCACCAGGGGCCACGCGTCCGGGTTAGTCAACAGCGTAGCCCCTTGCTGGATTTTTAGCGCATCGAGCAATAAGGAAGCCAGCCAGTGCAGACGCTCGACGGCCCGATCGCTATTCAGCGCAGGCAGTAAACTCAGCCAGTCCTGGTTGTTAAGTGAAGCCTCAACGGCCCGGCAGAGCGCTTCTCGCTGCGACCAGACGTCAGGCTGTAGTAATGCCAGCGCCGCCGCGGGGGCGCCGCTGCTGAGGCGCAGCGCAGACAACGCACTCTCTTGTGACGTTGTCACCTCTCGCTCAAGCCAGCTTAACGCCCACGATTCCTGAGGCACCGCCAGATGATGAAGACGACAACGGCTGCGCAGCGTCGCCAGTAAACGTCCCGGGTCCCGGCAGGAAAGGAAAAACCACGTATTTTCCGGCGGCTCTTCCAGGGTTTTAAGCAGCGCGTTCGCCGCCGCCTCGGTAAGCAACGCAGCGTCGTTGAGCCAGACCACTTTTGCCCCGCCCAGACGCGCATGTTCGTACAGTTTCTCGCTGACTTCACGCACGGCATCAATGCCAAGCGCGCTTTTGCCCTTCTCAGGCTCAAGCGTGTAATAGTCAGGATGCGTGCCGGCCTGCATCAGCTGGCAGCCGCGGCATTTACCGCAGCTTTTATGCCCTTCCGGCTGCTGGCACATCAGAAAACGAGTGATGGCGTAGATCAACGCATCATCCCCCATTCCCGGCAACGCCTGAATCAGTAACGCATGATGCCCCCGACCGGCCTGATAGCTGGCGATCAGCTGTTCAAAGTGCGGGCGCAACCATGGATACCATTTCATGCCTGCTGCTCCTGTAGCCACTGCGTAACGGTCTGTTGAATATCGCGCGTGACGTCGTCCAGAGATTGCGTGGCGTCAATGGTACGAATTGCGCTGTCCCGTGCGGCCAGCTCAAGATAGCGTGCGCGCGTGCGGTTAAAGAAATCGAAAGACTCTTGCTCAATGCGGTCCAGTTCGCCGCGCGCGCGGGCGCGCCTGAGGCCCACTTCCGGGGTCACATCCAGGTAGAGGGTCAGGTCCGGGCGAAAATCCCCCAGTACGGCATCGCGAAGGGTTGCCAGCATCGCCTGGTCAATACCGCGGCCGCCGCCCTGATAGGCCTGAGTCGACAGATCGTGACGGTCGCCGATCACCCACTTGCCGTCGGCCAGCGCAGGTTTAATCACGGTCTCAACCAGCTGGACGCGCGCCGCATAGAACATCAGCACTTCGGCTTTGTCAGTAATAACCTCGTCGCCAACGGATTTAATATCCAGCACCAGACTGCGCAGTTTCTCCGCCAGCTGAGTACCGCCCGGCTCGCGGGTAAAGACCATGTCAGCGACGCCAAGCGATTTCAGCGTATCCACTACCACGTTACGGGCGGTGGTTTTACCCGCCCCTTCGAGTCCCTCAATGACAATGTATTTACTGCGCATTTTTTTCCTTAAGTGCCTTCAGATAGTCCTGAACAGAGCGATTATGGCTGGCAAGGTTGGTGTTAAAGGTATGCCCCCCTTTTCCATCAGCCACAAAATAGAGGTAGGGTGTTTTGGCCGGGTGCGCGGCGGCTTTGAGCGAAGCCTCGCTCGGCGTGGCTATCGGGCCCGGCGGCAAGCCGTTAATCACGTAGGTATTATACGCCGTTGGCGTCTCCAGATCTTTTCTGGAGATCTTACCGGCATAGCTCTCGCCCATGCCGTAGATAACGGTCGGGTCGGTTTGCAGAC
The DNA here is from genome assembly GCF_014895705.1 of Enterobacter cloacae complex sp. P27C. Classification (NCBI taxonomy): domain Bacteria; kingdom Pseudomonadati; phylum Pseudomonadota; class Gammaproteobacteria; order Enterobacterales; family Enterobacteriaceae; genus Enterobacter; species Enterobacter cloacae complex sp. P27C. The sequence continues at coordinate 292,630 of NZ_JADBQB010000001.1, read as the reverse complement.
GCATGCCGATGCGCAGGCGGTTGATAAATACCGACGCGACCCGGTCGCGCTCGGCCGCCACGGCCGTCTCTTTCTCAATGATCGAGGCCATTGTCACAAACTGGTTTTGATCTTGATAAGGCAGCCCGTCCATGCGCCCTTCCCAGGCGGAATCAACTGCCTCAACCATCTTTTTGTGTGCCCGTTTAAGAATCGCCACATCGGTCGTGCCCGCCGTATACATCCAGGTGTCTGGCCAAAACCAGCCTTCCACCCACTCAGGATGTTCAAATTTCAGCACCTCGGCGACCGTCTCATAGCGGTCATCTTTGAGCGTGTGCTTGATGTAAGGCGCATCACGCAGCTGCTTGAGGTAATCGCTTAAGCGCATCCCTTCAACAAAGCGCAGCGGGAACTGTGCCTCTTTACCGCTTTCCAGCAGCTGCAGCATCTCTCTGACGGTCATGCCGGGCGTAAAGCGATAGGTACCAGCCTTGAAGTGAGACAGTTCAGGCTCGATACGCAATAACCACTGGAACACGCGTGGACGGTTGATGATTTTATCCCCGTAAAGCTGCTCGCCCAGCGCCATCCGCCCGGTACCGGCTTTCAGGGTAAAAATCGTCTCGTCTTTAATCAGGATTTTACTGTCCGCCAGCTGGCGAACCTTCCATACTCCCGCTCCGCCGGCAATACCCAGCGCAACGATCAGGAGAAGGACAAAGCGCAACATTTTCTTCATGACTTTTTGATTTGCTCACATATCGGGGCTAAAAACGTAAAGAGCTCTCGCGAAGACCAGCGCTGTTGACCATACGCCCGAACGGGTATAACAGGCATCAGCGCATTGCAGATCACAACTTCATCGGCGGACAGCAGCGCCTCTTCCTTCGCGTTTACTTCGACAACGCGAAAGCCTGCATGTGCCAGCTGTTGCAAATAAAACTGGCGCATGATGCCGTTAACCCCAGCCTGCTCCAGCGAAGGGGTGAAGACCTCACGGCCCTTCCGCCAGAGTAAATTAGCCGCACAGCATTCCGTAATGAACCCTTCGCTGTCAAGGACTAGCGCCTCATCGGCGTCCGTCTGTTCAAGATGAGTACGAATAAGCACCTGTTCAAGGCGGTTAAGATGTTTTATTCCGGCGAGCATAGGGTTTCGCCCCAGCCGTACCGGGCTCAGCGTCAGCGTTACCCCCTCCTCACGCCAGCGCGCATAGTGAGCAGGATACGCTGATACGGAAAGAATACGCGTGGGATGCTGACAGGCGGAACCGCTGTACCCTCGCCCGCCGCTGCCGCGGCTAAGAATAACTTTTAAAACGCCGTTTGTATTACCTGACGCCAGCCAGCGCATCTCGCGCTCGAGAATGTCCCACTGCATGAAGGGAATCAGCAATTTCTCGCAGGCTTTTTGTAAACGACGGATATGGGCGTCAAGCAGGCTCACCTCACCGTCAAGAATACGCGCAGTGGTGAAACAGCCATCGCCAAACTGGATTGCCCTGTCGCTTGCCGGCAGCGTTTCTTGCTCAAGGCCATTAATTAAAAACATGGTGGCTCCTTATGCGTGGAGGCTCAGTCTGGCAGGATGTTAAAAGCCGGGCAAGGGGATTTTCCCTAATAAAAAAGGCCCGCCAAGCGGACCTTTTTTTATAGCTTTCAGGCAGTCAGGCTCAGACCTTTTTGAAGATCAGAGAACCATTCGTACCGCCAAAGCCGAAGGAGTTACACAGGGTGTACTCCATACCGCTAACCTGACGCGCTTCGTGCGGAACGAAGTCCAGATCGCAACCCTCATCCGGGTTATCCAGGTTGATGGTTGGCGGCACAGCCTGATCGCGCAGCGCAAGGATAGAGTAGATTGACTCTACTGCACCCGCCGCACCCAGCAGGTGACCGGTCATGGATTTCGTGGAGCTGACCATTACGCGGCTGGCAGCCTCGCCGAAGATAGACTTAACCGCCTGCGCTTCTGCTTTATCGCCTGCAGGCGTAGAAGTGCCGTGCGCGTTAACGTAGCCAATCTGTGCAGGGGTAATACCCGCATCACGGATCGCATTTTCCATCGCCAGCGCAGCACCCGCGCCGTTCTCCGGAGGAGACGTCATGTGATACGCATCGCTGCTCATCCCGAAGCCAACGACTTCAGCATAAATTTTCGCACCACGTTTTTTCGCATGTTCGTACTCTTCCAGTACGAGCATACCTGCGCCGTCACCCAGCACGAAACCATCGCGGTCTTTATCCCACGGACGGCTCGCCGCCTGAGGGTTATCGTTACGGGTAGAGAGCGCACGCGCTGCGCCGAAACCACCAACACCCAGTGGGGTACTGGCTTTTTCAGCACCGCCCGCAACCATAGCATCTGCATCGCCGTACGCAATGATACGCGCGGCCTGGCCGATGTTATGTACGCCAGACGTACACGCGGTAGCGATAGAGATGCTTGGCCCACGCAGGCCGAACATAATGGTCAGGTGACCTGCCACCATGTTAACAATCGTGGACGGAACGAAGAACGGGCTGATCTTACGCGGTCCGCCATTCATCAGCGATGTATGGTTTTCCTCGATCAGGCCAAGACCACCAATCCCGGAGCCGATAGCGGCGCCGATACGGGTTGCGTTCTCTTCCGTAATCTCAAGGCCAGAATCCTGCATGGCCTGAACGCCAGCGACAATTCCATATTGAATGAAGGCATCCATCTTGCGCTGTTCTTTGCGCGAGATGATCTCTTCACAGTTAAAATCCTTTACTAAGCCAGCAAATTTCGTTGCATAGGCGCTAGTATCGAAATGGTCGATTAGGCTGATGCCGCTCTGACCGGCAAGGAGAGCTTTCCAGGTGGACTCTACGGTATTGCCGACAGGAGACAACATGCCAAGTCCGGTCACAACTACACGACGCTTAGACACGTTTGTCCTCCAGGGAGGGATAAAAAAAGATACGTGGGACTAAAAAAGATAAAACTCAGGCGGTCGAATGACCGCCTGGAGATGTTCACTTACGCCTGGTGGCCGTTGATGTAATCAATGGCAGCCTGAACGGTGGTGATTTTCTCAGCTTCTTCGTCCGGAATCTCAGTATCAAACTCTTCTTCCAGAGCCATTACCAGCTCAACGGTGTCAAGAGAATCTGCGCCCAGGTCTTCAACGAAGGAAGCGGAGTTCACAACTTCTTCCTGCTTAACGCCCAGCTGTTCGCCGATAATTTTCTTAACGCGTTCTTCGATAGTGCTCATACTCTTAAATTTCCTATCAAAACTCGCTTTCGCGATGGTTTTCGTAGTGTATAAAATGTTGAAAAATTTGCAACTAAATCCCGGCAGGTCTTACCACGATTTTACGTTATTTTGAGGCCATTTGCCCTAATAACGCAAATATTTTCGATCGTGATTAAACCATGTACATCCCGCCGTTGACGTGGAGGGTCTCACCAGTGATGTAACCCGCTTCGTCAGAGGCTAAAAATGCAACCGCACTGGCGATTTCTTTAGGGTCGCCAAGACGACCCGCCGGAACTGCCGCCAGCGTACCCGCACGCTGATCATCAGTCAGCGCACGCGTCATGTCCGTTTCAATAAAGCCCGGAGCAACAACGTTTACAGTAATCCCGCGGGACGCGACTTCACGCGCCAGCGACTTACTGAAACCGATCAGACCTGCTTTCGCCGCAGCGTAGTTAGCCTGACCAGCATTTCCCATGGTACCAACCACAGAACCAACAGTGATAATACGACCATGACGCTTTTTCATCATAGCGCGCATTACCGCTTTTGACAGACGGAATACAGATGACAGGTTGGTTTCGATAATATCGTTCCACTCATCATCTTTCATTCGCATCAGCAGGTTGTCGCGAGTGATCCCGGCATTATTGACCAGAATATCCACTTCACCAAACTCTGCGCGAATATTTTCCAGAACAGATTCGATAGATGCAGGTTCGGTCACATTCAGTACCAAACCTTTACCGTTCGCACCCAGATACTCGCTGATGGCCTGAGCGCCATTCTCGCTGGTTGCTGTACCAATCACCTTCGCGCCGCGCGCGACCAGTGTTTCAGCAATTGCACGCCCGATACCGCGGCTTGCGCCAGTCACCAGGGCAATTTTTCCTTCAAAACTCATGGTATTCCTCTTTTATTGCGAGAGTGCCGCTGACATCGCTTCCGGCTCGTTAATCGCCGAGGCAGTCAGGGTGTCAACAATACGTTTCGTCAGACCGGTGAGGACTTTACCAGGACCGACTTCATAAAGGTGCTCAACGCCCTGAGAGGCCATAAACTCAACGGTTTTGGTCCACTGTACCGGGCTATAGAGCTGGCGAACCAGTGCGTCACGGATAGCCTCAGGCGCGGTTTCGCATTTCACATCGACGTTGTTCACAACGGAAATCGTCGGTGCGTTAAAGGTAATTTTTTCCAGCTCAGCCGCCAGTTTCTCGGCTGCGGGCTTCATCAGTGCGCAGTGAGACGGTACGCTGACCGGCAGCGGCAGTGCGCGTTTGGCGCCCGCGGCTTTACAGGCAGCACCGGCACGTTCAACGGCCTCTTTATGACCAGCAATAACAACCTGGCCCGGCGAGTTGAAGTTAACCGGAGAAACCACCTGCCCTTCAGCAGATTCTTCACACGCTTTTGCAATCGCGGCATCATCCAGACCAATAATGGCAGACATGCCACCCGTTCCTTCTGGCACCGCTTCCTGCATGAATTTACCGCGCAGTTCTACCAGGCGCACCGCGTCAGCAAACGCAATCACACCGGCGCACACCAGCGCAGAGTATTCACCCAGGCTATGGCCCGCGAGCAGCGCTGGCGCTTTACCGCCCTGCTGCTGCCATACGCGCCACAGCGCAACGGACGCAGTCAGCAACGCTGGCTGAGTTTGCCAGGTTTTGTTCAGCTCTTCGGCCGGACCCTGTTGGGTCAGCGCCCACAGATCATAACCCAGCGCATCTGAAGCTTCACGAAAAGTCTCTTCAATGACCGGGTAGTTTGCTGCCATTTCAGACAACATCCCAACGGTTTGAGAACCCTGGCCCGGGAACACAAAAGCAAATTGCGTCATTTTTTATTCCTTATACTAGAAACGAACCAGCGCGGAACCCCAGGTGAACCCGCCACCGAAGGCTTCAAGCAAGACCAGCTGGCCCCGTTTGATTCGTCCGTCGCGTACCGCTTCATCAAATGCGCACGGTACCGACGCCGCAGAGGTGTTGCCGTGACGATCCAGCGTCACCACAACGTTATCCATCGACATGCCCAGCTTTTTAGCGGTGGCGCTGATGATACGCAGGTTCGCCTGATGCGGCACCAGCCAGTCGAGTGCGGTGCGTTCAAGGTTATTTGCTTCCAGCGTCTCATCGACAATGTGCGCAAGCTCGGTCACCGCCACCTTGAACACCTCGTTACCCGCCATGGTCAGGTAGATGGAGCTGTCCGGATTAACGCGATCGGCGTTAGGCAGCGTTAACAGCTCGCCGTAGCGGCCATCGGCATGCAGATGCGTGGAGATGATACCCGGCTCTTCGGACTGCCCCAGCAGCACCGCACCGGCACCATCACCGAAAATAATGATCGTTCCGCGATCGGTTGGATCGCAGGTACGCGCCAAAACGTCAGCACCGATAACCAGTGCATATTTGACGGAGCCAGATTTAACGTACTGATCGGCAATGCTCAGCGCGTAGGTGAAACCTGCGCACGCGGCGGCAACGTCAAACGCCGGGCAGCCTTTAATACCGAGCATGTTCTGCACCTGACACGCCGCGCTTGGGAAAGCATGCGTGGCAGACGTCGTGGCAACCACGATCAAGCCAATCTCTTCTTTATCGATACCCGCCATTTCGATAGCGCGCTGTGCGGCTTCGTAACCCATGGTGGACACGGTTTCGTCTGGCGCGGCGATACGACGTTCACGGATACCTGTGCGCGTGACAATCCACTCGTCAGACGTATCTACCATTTTTTCCAGATCGGCGTTGGTACGCACTTGTTTTGGCAGGTAGCTGCCGGTACCTAAAATCTTCGTATACATGTACGCTCAGTCACTTTTAGCTAATACAGATTCCAGGCGAGCGGCAATCCGCTGAGGGACTTGTCGCTGCACCGCCTGCACTGCCTGTTCAATGGCGACAGAAAATGCTCGCTGATTGGCGGCGCCATGACTCTTAATCACGATGCCGCGCAATCCTAACAGACAGGCGCCATTATACTGGTCGGGGTTGAGGTGACTGAATCGCCGCGTCAGGCTCTTTTGTAACCAACGCTTCAATAAAATCAACCACCAGGCGCTTTTTTTGCCTTCTCCCTGAGATTTCAGCAGAGAAAGGAACATGCGCACGACCCCTTCCATGGTCTTCAACGTTACGTTTCCGGTGAAGCCATCGCACACCAGAACATCCGTTTTTCCCGTCAGCAACTCATTGGCTTCGAGATAACCAATATAGTTGATGGAGGGAACCTGTTTGAGCATTTCAGCAGCGTCGCGAATGCTGTCCAGGCCTTTGGTCTCTTCTTCACCAATATTCAATAACGCAACGCGGGGATTGTTGATCCCGACCACGTCTTCTGCCAGCACCGACCCCATCACGGCGAACTGAGCCAGCATGGTACTATCACAATCCACGTTAGCGCCCAAATCGAGCACCACCGTTTTCCCCTTCTGCTGATGCGGTAACACCGTCACCAGCGCCGGGCGCTCAATGCCCTCAATCGGCTTGAGCAGTAATTTCGACAGCCCCATCAGCGCGCCGGTATTGCCGGCGCTGACGCAAGCCTGCGCTCGCCCTTCTTTTACCAGCTCCAGCGCCATGCGCATAGAGCTGCCACGGCTATTACGAATCGCCTGTGAGGGGCGTGCATCACTGGCAATAACTGACTGCGCAGGAATAATCTGCAGACGCGAACGTTGTTCAAAGTCAGCTTTTGCAAGTAATGGCGTGATTGTGTCGGGATTGCCGACTAAAAGAAGTGTGAGTTGCGAATTAGAATTCAGTGCCTGCAATGCTGCAGGCACTGTCACGGAAGGGCCAAAATCTCCCCCCATGACATCTAACGCCAGGGTTAGACGTGTCAAGGTATCGTCGCAGCCTGGTTCGGTAACTTCCCCGTTTGCACGGGGAAATCCTCACTAAGCCTAATCACGCTTTCGCGCGATTACTTAGTGATAACCTTGCGGCCGCGGTAGAAACCGTCAGCGGTGATGTGGTGACGCAGGTGTTTCTCACCAGAAGTCTTGTCTACAGACAGGCTGGTAACTGCAGTCAGCGCGTCATGGGAACGACGCATGCCACGTTTGGAACGGGTTGGTTTATTCTGTTGTACGGCCATGGACCTTACTCCTCAATTACTTACGCTTTAAGCTGGCTAATACGGCAAATGGGTTTGGTTTTTGCGCTTCATCAGGCAGTTCCCCAAAGACCATGTCCGCCTCGGACACTTCACAGTGTTCAGAATCATGCACCGGAACGACTGGCAAGGAGAGGATGATTTCATCTTCAACCAGAGCCAGAAGATCGATTTCACCGAATTCGTTAACCTCAATCGGCTCATACGCTTCCGGGAGTGCTTCAGCCTGTTCGTCAGAACGAACCGGACTGAAACAATACGTTGTGTGAACATGCTGTACAAACGGTTTCCCGCAACGCTGACACTCGAGCGTTACCGTTACCTTTGCATCACCGGTTAAAACGGCGAGACGCTGGTTGTCGATAGCGAACGACATGGAGCATTCTACATCACTGTCCACACTGACTACAGATTCGGCAATACGCTCGGCCTGATCGGAAGTATAGATACCTTCGTAATCAAGGCGTTTTTGAGCCGTACGAACCGGATCAAGAGTCAGGGGTAATTTTACCTTTTGCATAGGGCGCGCATATTAACTTTGTAACGTCATAGAGTCAAAGAAAAAGGCAACCAGAGCTGCCTTTTGCCAATTATTCGCACACATTGCGGCCTGTAGTTTAAAATGGCTGGCATCGATACGCTATATCTGGTGATAAAAATATGCCAAATCTCGTCCTTGCTTCCACTTCTCCCTACCGTCGAACGCTGCTGGAAAAGCTCGGGATCCCGTTTGAATGCGCCGCGCCAGAAGTAGATGAGACGCCGCAACCGGGCGAATCACCTCGTCATCTGGTAACGCGTCTCGCTAAGGAGAAAGCGCAATCGCTGGCCGCACGTTATCCTGCACATTTGATTATAGGCTCCGATCAGGTTTGCGTGCTGGACGGCGAAATCACCGGCAAGCCTCATACGGAGGAGAATGCCTGCCAGCAGCTTCTGCGTGCGCGGGGCACTATCGTGACCTTTTACACGGGCCTGGCGCTCTATAACTCCGCCTCCGGCCATCTGCAAACCGAATGCGAGCCGTTCGACGTGCACTTCCGCCATCTTAGCGAGCAGGAGATTATGGACTACGTGCGCCGGGAACGTCCGCTGAACTGCGCAGGAAGCTTCAAAAGTGAGGGGCTGGGAATTGCGCTGTTCGACAAGCTGGACGGTCGGGATCCGAACACACTGGTGGGATTGCCGCTGATTGCCTTGTGCCAGATGTTACGGCGAGAAGAGTGTAATCCGCTGATCGTGTAAGTTATGCCCAGCGGCGCTTCGCTTGCACGGGCCTACGGGTTTCGTAGGCCGGGTAAGCGCAGCGCCACCCGGCACATAATCAGCCGCGCAGAACCTTCAGGCAGCGTTTCAACTGCTCGTCCAGCGGCGCTTCAATATGGATAATTTCCCCGGTATTAGGATGGGTAAACTTCAGCGCTGCCGCATGCAGGAACAGACGCGACAGGCCCGTACCCGCCAGCTGTTTATCAAATTCCCGGTCGCCGTAGCGGTCATCAAACGCAATCGGATGGCCCGCAAACTGGGTATGCACGCGAATCTGGTGGGTACGCCCCGTCACCGGGCTGCAACGCACCAGCGTGGCAAACTCATAGCGCTCTTCTACCTTAAAGCGCGTCTCCGACGGTTTCCCTTCCTGGCTCACGCGCACAATGCGCTCGCCGCTTTGCAGAATGTTCTTCAGCAGCGGGGCCTGCACCACCTTCACGTGGGACTGCCACTGACCGCGCACCAGCGCCAGATAATCTTTCTGCATGCCCTTCTCACGCAGCTGCTCGTGCAGGGAACGCAGCGCTGAACGCTTTTTCGCTACAAGGAGCACGCCTGAGGTATCACGGTCCAGGCGGTGAACCAGTTCGAGGAAACGGGCTTCCGGACGCAGCGCACGTAACCCTTCAATCACGCCGAAGCTCAGACCGCTACCACCGTGGACCGCGGTACCCGATGGCTTATTCAGCACCAGAATATGATCGTCCTCATAAAGGATGACATCGCTCAGGGCCGCGACTTTTTGCAGCTTCGGCGAAACCACCTCTTCTTCACGTTCAGCCACGCGAACCGGTGGAATACGCACTTCATCACCGGCTTCGAGCTTATACTCAGGCTTCACGCGTTTTTTATTCACCCGCACCTCGCCCTTACGCAGGATGCGGTAAATCATACTCTTTGGCACGCCCTTCAGTTGGGTGCGCAAGAAGTTATCGATGCGTTGCCCCGCGTAGTCATCCGCGATAGCAACCATTTTTACGGCTGGAGTCTCTGTTTTCATGGTTGGCGATTCTAAATATCGTCAGCCATTAGCGCCACTCATTTTTCTATGCTTATATTTACTTTTATCCGGCCTGCGCCCCGTTTCACGCAATCGATTTGGTGGTTATTAAACCAATCACCACCTTGAGGTGAAGAAACTGTGAGTAACCGGGTGATAATTGGTAAAAGTCATCTTGCTATAACCCGGCGAGCAGTGGAATAATGGGGCTGTTTTCCGCGTTAAATCCGGGTTTTGTAAGGATGTCGACGGAATGACCAATTTTGTCTGACCGATCATCCACGCAGCAATGGCGTAAGACGTATTGATCTTTCAGGCAGTTAGCGGGCTGCGGGTTGCAGTACTTCCCGGTATAAGGATTGTTCTCTGGAGAGTTCTACCCAGGCAATTCCCCTGATAATTGCGCTGTGTTTCCGTATGAAATACAGGCAACCGACACTCTGCGCCTCTTAAGCGAGCGACAACCGTGAGGTTGGCGACGTGAACAGACACGAGGCCATCGGTTCATACCCCGGAAAGCGTCACCTTGCCCGCAGCTTTGTCGTCAATGTAAGAATAACGAGTAAGTTACGATGAAAAGAATGTTAATCAACGCAACTCAGCAAGAAGAGTTGCGTGTCGCCCTTGTGGATGGGCAGCGCCTGTACGATCTGGATATCGAAAGTCCTGGACACGAACAGAAAAAAGCGAACATTTACAAAGGTAAAATCACCCGCATTGAACCAAGCCTTGAAGCTGCATTTGTCGATTACGGTGCTGAGCGTCATGGTTTCCTCCCTCTGAAAGAAATCGCCCGCGAATATTTCCCTGCAAACTACAACGCCCATGGCCGCCCAAACATCAAAGATGTTCTGCGTGAAGGTCAGGAAGTTATCGTTCAGATTGATAAAGAAGAGCGCGGCAACAAGGGTGCCGCACTGACCACCTTTATCAGCCTGGCGGGGAGCTATCTGGTGCTGATGCCAAACAACCCGCGCGCGGGGGGCATCTCTCGCCGTATCGAAGGTGATGACCGTACCGAGCTGAAAGAAGCGCTGGCAAGTCTTGAGCTGCCGGATGGCATGGGGCTTATCGTGCGTACCGCGGGCGTGGGCAAATCTGCCGAAGCGCTGCAGTGGGACCTGAGCTTCCGTCTGAAGCACTGGGAAGCTATCCAGAAAGCCGCAGAAAGCCGCCCTGCTCCGTTCCTGATCCACCAGGAAAGCAACGTTATCGTGCGTGCCTTCCGTGATTACCTGCGTCAGGACATCGGTGAGATTCTGATCGATAACCCGAAAGTGCTTGAGCTGGCTCGCCAGCACATCGCCGCGCTGGGTCGTCCGGATTTCACCAGCAAAATTAAACTGTACACCGGTGAAATCCCGCTGTTCAGCCATTATCAGATCGAATCCCAGATCGAGTCCGCCTTCCAGCGTGAAGTGCGCCTGCCGTCTGGCGGTTCTATCGTTATCGATACCACCGAAGCGCTGACCGCTATCGACATCAACTCCGCGCGTGCTACCCGCGGCGGGGACATCGAAGAGACGGCCTTCAACACCAACCTTGAAGCCGCTGATGAAATCGCCCGCCAGCTCCGCCTGCGCGACCTGGGCGGTCTGATTGTTATCGACTTCATCGACATGACCCCTGTTCGCCACCAGCGCGCGGTTGAAAACCGCCTGCGTGAAGCGGTGCGTCAGGATCGCGCGCGTATCCAGATTAGCCACATCTCGCGCTTCGGCCTGCTGGAGATGTCCCGCCAGCGTCTGAGCCCGTCGCTGGGTGAGTCCAGCCATCACGTCTGCCCGCGCTGCTCCGGCACCGGTACCGTACGTGATAACGAATCGCTGTCTCTCTCTATCCTGCGTCTGATTGAAGAAGAAGCGCTGAAAGAGAACACCAAAGAGGTTCACGCCATTGTGCCTGTGCCGATTGCCTCCTACTTGCTGAACGAAAAACGTGCAGCGGTCAGCGCAATCGAAGCGCGTCAGGGCGGCGTTCGCTGCATCATCGTGCCAAACGACCAGATGGAAACCCCGCACTATCACGTGCTGCGTGTCCGTAAGGGCGAAGAGACCAGCACCCTCAGCTACCTGCTGCCGAAGCTGCATGAAGAAGAGATGGCGCTGCCTTCCGATGAAGAACCTGCCGAGCGCAAACTGCCAGAGCAGCCTGCGTTAGCGACCTTCATTATGCCTGAAGCCCCACCGGAAGCGGCGCTGGAAAAACCGGCAGCCAAACCGGCGGCGCAGAAACCAGAAGCCGCGGCCGCGAAAGTCCAGCCGGCGCAACCGGGTCTGCTGAGTCGCTTCTTCGGCGCGCTGAAGAAGATGTTTGCGGGTGAAGAAGTTCAGCCAGAGCAGCCGAAAGAAGAACCTAAAGCTGCCAAACCTGAACGTCAGCAGGACCGTCGCAAGCGTCAGAACAACCGCCGCGATCGTAACGACCGCAGCGACCGTAACGAGCGTCGTGACAGCCGTTCAGACAATAACGAAGGCCGTGAACAGCGCGAAGACAACCGTCGCAACCGTCGCGAGAAACAGCAGCAGAATGTTGAAGATCGTGAAATTCGCCAGCAGGCGGGCGATGAGTCCGAGAAGAGCAAGCAGCGCGACGAGCAGCAGCCACGCCGCGAACGCAACCGTCGTCGTAACGACGAGAAGCGTCAGGCGCAGCAGGAAGTTAAAAACCTGAACCGCGAAGAGCCCGCTGAGCAGCAGGACGGCGAGCAGGAAGAACGTACTCAGGTGATGCCTCGTCGTAAGCAGCGCCAGCTGGCACAGAAAGTGCGCATTGGTGCGGCTCCGGTAGAAGAAACCACCGTAGTTGCGGCTGAAGTGGCAGAAACCGCAACAGGCACGCAGGTTGCAAAAGTTGACCTGCCAGCCGTAGTGGACAATAACGTTGAGCAGGATGAAAACGGTGAAAACCGTGACAACGCGGGTATGCCGCGTCGCTCCCGCCGTTCTCCGCGTCATCTGCGCGTGAGTGGCCAGCGTCGTCGTCGCTACCGTGACGAGCGTTATCCGACTCAGTCTCCAATGCCGTTGACCGTGGCGTGCGCGTCACCAGAAATGGCATCCGGCAAAGTCTGGATCCGTTATCCGGTCGCTCGCCTGGAACAGGTTGTTGAAGAGCAGGCTGTGACCGAAGAGGTGATTGCTCCTGTAGCAGCGGTTGAAGACGCTGTGACCGAAGCAGCAACCGTGGTTGAACCTCAGGTTGTTGAAGCGGCAGAACCACACGCAGTGGACGTCGAAACCACCCATCCTGAAGTGATTGCCGCGCCGGTTGATGCCGCACCGCAGATTATCGCCGAAGAAGATGTCGTGGTGGCTGAGGAAGTCGCTGAAGAGGCTGAACCAGTAGCCGCAGTGGAAGAAGCCGCTGAAACCGTCGTAGAAACCACCACTGAAGAAATCGTTCAGGACGTTGAGATTCAGGTTGAACCGGTTGTTGAAGAAGCGAAAGCGCCTGAAGTGGAGCCAGAGCCGGTTAAGGTTGTTACCGCTCCTGCGCCTGCTCACGTTGCGACAGCGCCGATGACGCGCGCTCCGGCACCAGAGTATGTGCCTGAAGCACCGCGTCACAGCGACTGGGTTCGCCCGGCGTTCAGCTTTGACGGTAAAGGCGCTGCAGGCGGTCACAGTGCAACGCATCAGGCGACTGCACCAGCGACGCGTCCACAGTCTGTCGAATAACGACGCAGAAAGTAAAAAGCCGACCTTCGGGTCGGCTTTTTTTATGGCTGCTGCACGGGCTTTCTCATCCCGGTGACCTCCGGCATGATCTGCCGCATTAGCTCCAGAAATCGCCGCAAGCGCGCAGGATAATACCGGGACCAGGGGTAAACCAGATGCACCGGTAACGCCGCCGGCTGCCACTCTGGCAGCAAATGTACCAGCCGACCTTCCCGGATATCATCCTGTACCGTCCAGCTGGATACTACCGCCACGCCAAGACCGGTGAGTGCCGTAGTGCGTGCGACATACAGACTGTCAGTGCTCAGGCGTGGGGTAATTATCACGCGTGCGGTGGCGGATGATGCCTCGTGAAAAAGCTCCACATGGCGCTGGTAGAAAGAGCTAATGGCAATCCAGGGAAGCTGCTGCAAATCCTCCGGGGCGTTAACCGTCGGAAAGCGGTCCAGCAATGCCGGAGAAGCCACCACCGAGCGCGGCACTTCGGCCAGCAGCACGGACACGGTCGCCGGGTCGACTTCCATTCCCACCCGAATAGCGCAGTCAAGGTTGTCGCCCAGAAAATCAGCCGACCGATCGTTGAGCATCCACTCAATAGAAAGCTGCGGATAACGCTGTAGAAATTCTGTTAGTGGTTTCAGGAGCTGATCCTGACCAAACGCATGCGGTGCCCGCACCCGCAGCACGCCTACAGGTTCATCTTCCGTCTGCCCCACCTCATCTTCCAGCGCCAGCCAGCTGTCAATTACCCGACGGGCATGCTGATAGCAGCGCTCCCCGTCATCCGTCAGCCGCGTCGTGTGGGTGGTGCGCAACATCAGACGCACGCCCAGCATAGTCTCAAGCGACTGCAGCCGCCGGCTCACCGTGGCCTGGGTGGTGTCCAGCTGCCGTGCCGCCGCAGAGAGGGAACCCGCCTCCACAATGCGGACAAACGTCCGCATTAGCTCTACCCTGTCTATACGCTCAGCTCTTTTCATTTACTTTTCATCAATACGTTCAACGTATAAGCGTTTTACCACCGCGCCCGCTACCGCCGCAAGGCGTACTGATGAAAAATAGCCTCACACGATGAATGAGGAACGTCTTATGAACACAACAACCGCCGCCCATGCCGTAAGCCGCTGGGTAATCTTAATGCTGGCGCTGGGTGCAGGCTTCAGCGTGGCATCCATCTATTATGCCCAGCCTCTGCTGCCTCTGATGGGCGCCGACCTTCACCTGAGTATCGAAGGAATGGGCCTGGTCCCGACCCTCACCCAGGCGGGATATGCCTTAGGGATCCTGTTCCTGTTGCCGCTCGGCGATCGCCACGACCGCAGAACGTTAATCCTGATAAAGAGCGCGGCCCTGGCTCTGTTCCTGCTGGGCTGTAGCCTGACCGGACAGATCCACTCCCTGCTGCTGGCAAGCCTGCTCATCGGCATGGCCGCCACCATGGCGCAGGATATTGTCCCGGCTGCGGCGATCCTTGCGCCGGAAGGCAAACAGGGGAAAACCGTGGGTACGGTGATGACCGGTCTGCTGCTGGGCATTTTGCTCTCCCGAACCGTCAGCGGCGTGGTGGGCGAAGCGTTTGGCTGGCGCGTGATGTATCAGCTGGCTGCGGGAAGTATTGCGTTTATCGGCGTGGTGATGTGGGCCGTACTCCCTCGTTTCGCCGTTCACTCCACGCTGAGCTATCCCGCACTGCTGCGCTCGATGGAACATCTGTGGCGTCGCTATCCCGCTCTGCGCCGTGCCGCGCTGGCCCAGGGTTTTCTGTCGATAGCCTTTAGCGCCTTCTGGTCTACGCTTGCGGTCATGCTGCTGGAACGCTATCACCTCGGGAGTGCCGTCGCCGGTGGTTTTGGTATCGCAGGGGCAGCCGGTGCGTTGGCAGCCCCGCTGGCGGGCGGCCTGGCGGATAAACTGGGTGCCGGGAAAGTCACGCAGCTTGGTGCCGTCCTTGTGACCGTCTCGTTTGCCCTGATGTTCCTGATGCCCGCCCTGGGGATTCACGGACAGCTGATTCTGATTGCCGTCTCTGCTATCGGGTTCGATCTGGGCCTGCAGTCCAGCCTGGTCGCGCACCAGAATCTGGTTTACAGCCTTGAGCCACAGGCGCGGGGTCGTCTGAACGCCCTGCTCTTTACCGTGATCTTTATCGGCATGGCTTTGGGTTCCGCGTTAGGCAGCAATATTTACACGCTGGCTGGCTGGACGGGCGTGGTTGCGCTGGCAACGGTCTGCGGCATCATTGCGCTGGCAATCCGTATGATTGAAAGCGCGCGGGTCGCCTCGGCACCAGCAGAAATGGCATAAAAAAAATGCCCAATCCAGACGGATTGGGCAGTAAAACATGCCCAGTTTCAAGACATGTTCCAAGAGGTCAAGATGTTATTTGTTCAGCTGGAACAGAGACATGCCCTGCATATCGCTAAACGCTTTATAAGAGGCCTGCAGGGCCGCCTGCTGCATGGTGTAAGAGGAGATCGCTTCGTTCCAGTCGACATCAACCAGGTCGCTCATCTGCTTGGTCTGACCCAGCGCGCGGTCATCGCCCAGCGTATCGAGTTTTTCCAGCTCGTTCATCTTCGTTCCCACATCCGCAACAACCGTCAGGACATTGTTCTGAGAGTTTTTGATGCCGATTTGCGCGTTGGAAATCACCTGGCTTTGCGCGGCGGCGGCGGCCGGATCGTTCTCAATCGGCGTTTTCAGCGACGCAATGGCAGAGTCCAGGATTTTAAACATGTTGGTGTCGCCATAGCCCCCGCCCGGCAGCTCTTGCGCATTACTGGTAATGCTCTCGAAGATCTGCTGGCCGGTATGGCTGATTGCCATGTTTCGCGCCGTATCAACCTGCTGCGTAATCGCCTCAGTACCACCATTGTAGGTGCCGGTTGCGGCATCAAACGGCGCGGTCTCGGTTTTGTATCCCGCAAAGATAAAACGACCGTTGCCGTCCGTGGTGTTAGCCAGGTTCATCAGCTGGTCGCGGATCCCCTGGATATCGGTCGCCAGAGAGAGACGGTCGTCATCGCTTAACGTGCCGTTAGACGCATAGACCAGCTTCTCACGCACGCTTGATAACGCAGTATTCACCTGGGCCAGCACGTTATCTTCCAGCGAGACCTTCTGCGTTGCAAAGGTACGCGCTAACGCAAACTGGCTGTTTTGTGACTGAGATTGTGACAGCACAATGGACTGCGAAGCCGCGATAGGATCGTCCGACGGACGGTTGACGCGCTTACCGGTCGACATTTGCTCACCGTAGCTCAGCCATTTGCTCTGGGAATCGGTGATCCCACGCATGTTCTGCTCGTACATCATCTGGGTGCTAATGCGCATTATTCACCTCAACCTTAACGAATGTTGATAATTGCATCAAAGAGCGTACTGGCAGTCTGAAGCACCTGCGCGTTGGCGAGGTAGTACTGCTGATACCGCTGCAGGTTGCCATACTCTTCGTCGAGGTTGACCCCGGAGATGCTCTGCTGCTGCTTGGTTAACTGCGTTTCCACGTTGGCTTTTGTCTGGCTGCTCACCTTCAGTGAGGCAGTGGTGCTCCCGACGGTGCTGACGAGCGAAGCGTACGCATCGTTGAAGGTTTTGTTTCCGCCAACCACTTTGCTGTTTTGCAGATCGAGCATTTTCTGCCCGTTGCGGTTGTCGCTCTCACCGCCCTTCTGCACCGCGGCCATGGCCAGTTTGGACTCGTCGCTGATGGACAATTCCATATTCATGATGACATCGGCCACGGGCTTCACGGTAAAGCTGTCTTTGGTATTTGCCGAACCGCTGACGTTCACGTTGAGGCCATCAAACGACAGATTACCGCTGGCATCCGGGCTCATTGTAAAGCTGGTCTTGTCCGAGGCACGGGTGATGGTCCAGTCGGTGCCGTTAAACTGCAGCGTATAGTCCGTTGCCTGAACTTTGGTGCTGTCCGCAACGGTGGCAGTGACCGCCGCCGTGCCGCTATTCTTGCTGTTGGAAAGCACGGCCGGAGAACCAAAGTCGAACAGCTTACCGCCCGCATCGCCATTGGCATCAAAGCCGGCCTCATGCTGTTTGTTCATCGCATCAGCAAAGGCCAGCGCCATCTGGTTCAGGGTGTTACGAGCTTTATCCAGATCTTCAGCACGGAACGTCAGCAAACCGCCTAACGAACCGGTCGTGATCGTCTTTTCCGGGATCTCGACATTACCCACCACGTCATCAACGTAGGCGATAGTGGTACGGGACGGATCGGCGCTGGACTTCACGGCCGCCAGCTGGTTAGCTTTGCTGCCTTGCACCAGGCTGTAACCGTTGCCGAAAGAGATGTTATACGTGCCGCTATCCTGCACAGAGACTTCCACGCCCACGATTTTGTTCAGCTCAGTGACGAGCTGATCGCGCTGGTCGAGCAAATCATTCGGGGATGCGCCCGCGCCAACGCCGGTCAGACGGGAGATCTGATCGTTCAGGTTGGCAATCTGTTTGGCGTAGTTGTTGATCTGCGACACGCTGGTTGAAATCGCGGTATTCACCTGCGAATCCTGATCGCGGAGATACTGATCGTTGGTTTTGAACTGATTGACCAGGCCGCTCGCTTTTCCCAGCACCGTCTGACGCGCAGCCGGGTCTTCCGCGTTGCTCACCAGCGTTTGCAGGCTCTTAAAGAAATCCTGCAGGGTGGTGGAAAGCGAGTTGGTGGTATCGGAGAGCACATCGTCAATTTTTGACATCTGCTGATAGCGCGTGGTCAGGCCGCTGCTCTGGGTCTGCGCGGCGCGCAGCTGGTTGGTGATGAAAGCGTCATATTCACGCTGGACACCGGAGACATATACCCCGTTACCCACCCAGCCACCGCCGGTCAGCGTGCTGTTAGATGCACCCAGCACCGTCGTCTGGCGGGTGTAACCTGCCACGTTATAGCTTGAAATATTATTACTGACGGTATTGAGTGCCGACTGCGCGGCACTGAGGCCACTCATGGCGCTGTTAATCAAACTGGACATGGGGGTTCCTTTTATACGTTCAGACACGAGTCCTGATGAAGGTTATCGGCAACCTCCACCGGGACTTGAGAACTTTCAGAACAGATTTTCGATATCTGTGCTATAGGCTTTGCTGACCTTCTCGCCCATCGATTTCAGCTGCTGGATCATGCTGGTGAGCTTGCGCGCGTAGTTCGGGTCGGTTGCGTAGCCCGCGTTTTGCAGGGCCTGAGCGCCCTGCTCCGCTGTCGCCGCCTGCGTAACGGCGGTATAGCGCGGATTTCGGCTCAGCAGCCCCACATAGTCAGACAACGCTTCCAGATAAGAGCTGTAAACGCGGAATTTGGCTTTCACCTTCACCGCCGCGCCGTTCTCGTATTCCGTAGTCGTGATCTCGGTGGTCGGCCCCTTCCAGCTGGAGGTGGCCTTCACGCCGAAGATGTTGAAGCTCGGGTCGCCGTTTTCCTTGCGGATCTGGCGCTGGCCCCAGCCCGACTCCAGCGCGGCCTGGGCCAGAATCAGGTGGTGAGGCACGCCGCTCTGTTCACTGGCAAGCCGTGCCGGCAGAGAAAGCTGCGCCAGGAAGTCTTTGCTGTCACCGGAGAGCGCCTCGTCGCCGCTGCCCGTTGCCTTCGGTATCGCTTTACGCACCATCTGCGTCAGCGCCTGGTTCTGATAACTGGTCACCGTTTCGAGGTCGAACTTCATCGGCACCTGCGGCGTCTGCTCTTCTGGCTGAACACCCTGTGCGGCGGCGGTCTGTTTGACAATCATGTCAGCCAGACCGAGGCCTTTACCGGCGGTCATCTGCTGCGCAATCTGCTGGTCATACATGCTGGTGTAGAGACGCGTTGAATCGCTGCTGAACATCCCGTCTTTCGGCAGGGTTTCGCGCATGCTCTTCAGCATCATCTGTACAAACATCCCTTCCACCTGGCGGGCAACCGGGCGGATATTCGCCGCCGGGTCTTTACCTGCTTTGGCTTTCAGTTCGTTGAGCGACTGGGCGTCCCAGGCGGCACTGGTCAACAGTTTGCTATCGGTCAACATTAGATGATTTCCAGTTTGGCGCGCAGGCAGCCCGCGCTTTGCATCGATTGCAGAATGGACATCAGATCCATCGGCGTCGCGCCCAGGGCGTTCAGGGCACGTACCACGCTGTTCAGGTTGGCGCTGGAGCGCACGCTCTGCAGGGAACCGCCGCTCTGGCGTAAATCAATCTGCGTTTGCGGCGTCACTACCGTCTGGCCGCCACCAAATGGTGTATCCGGCTGGCTGACGTTGGCGGAACGGTTAACCGTCACCGACAGGTTACCCTGCGCCACGGCACAGCTATCCAGCGACACTTCCCGGTTCATCACCACGGAGCCCGTACGGGAGTTGATGATCACTTTGGCATCCTGCACCGGCACGTTCACTTCCAGATTCTGGATATCCGCCAGCATGCGCACCTGGTTGCTGCTGCCGGTGGAGGTGCGGATCTGCACGGTACGCGCATCCAGTGCCGTGGCATTGCCATAGCTGCGGTTGATGGTGTCGGCAATCTGCTGCGCCATCGTGAAGTCTTCATTATTCAGCTGCAGGTTGATGGTGTTGCCCGCGCCAAACTGGGTCGGCAGTTCACGCTCGATGATCGCACCGTTGGTGATGCGCCCGCCGTTCAGCTGGTTCACCTGTACGCTGCTTCCACCAGCGGATGCGCCTGCCCCGCCGACCAGGATGTTCCCCTGCGCCAGCGCGTAGACCTGGCTGTCGACGCCTTTCAGCGGGGTCATCAGCAGCGTACCGCCGCGCAGGCTTTTGGCGTTACCCATTGAGGAGACCACCACGTCAATGGTCTGCCCCTGGCGCGCAAACGCCGGGTATGAGGCAGTGACCATTACCGCGGCCACGTTTTTCAGCTGCATGTTGGTTCCCGCCGGCACGGTAATGCCGAGCTGGGAAAGCATGTTGTTTAAGCTTTGGGTGGTAAACGGCGTCTGGGTCGTCTGGTCACCGGTACCGTCCAGCCCCACCACCAGGCCATAGCCAATCAGCGAGTTCCCGCGGACGCCCTGAACGCTGGTGAGATCGCGAATGCGATCGGCCTGGGCAAACGTTGCGACAAGAACCAGCGCCGCGGCGAAGATCGATTTAAACATGGGTCACCTCGCTTACATCGGCGATAAATTAAGGAAGAAGCGCTGCAGCCAACCCATATTCTGCGCTTCATTAATGTAGCCGTTGCCGACGTACTCAATGCGCGCATCCGCCACCTGGGTGGACGGAACGGTGTTGGTGCCGCTGATGGTGCGTGGATTCACCACGCCCGAGAAGCGAATGAATTCAGTGCCCTGGTTAATGGCGATCTGTTTTTCACCCACGACGTGTAAATTGCCGTTAACCAACACCTGGTCAACCGTGACCGTCAGCGTACCGCTGAAGGTGTTGCTGGCGTTCGCGCCACCTTTACCGTTAAAGGTGTTGCCGCCGGAGGCCTCAACATCCGCACGGGCATTGCCGAACAGGCCCTGCAGATAGCGTGGAACGGTGTCAAAGCCAAAATTGGTTTTGCCATCGCGGCTGGCGTTCGCCGACGAGCTCTTGCTCGCGCTGACGTTTTCCTGCAGCACAATGGTCAATGTATCGCCGACATTACGCGGGCGGCGATCTTCAAACAGCGGCTGATAGCCGTAGTTAATCGGCTGCGCGGTCTGGAAAATGGAGCCGTTTACAACTGGCGCAGGGCCAGGAACGGGTTGGGCAGTCGTCGCACCCTGGACCAATGGTTTAGACGGGATCCAGGCACACCCGGTGAGGGTGACGGCCAGAACAGTCAGTATCGGATAACGAAACGCCGCGTTTTTTTGCATTGCATTCATCTTCGAAAACAGGGAGCCGGTGCGGGGTTTACCGCACCGGGCTACACCTTAGAGTTGCGTCAGTTTCTGCAGCATCTGATCGGTCGTCGACACTGCTTTACTGTTAATTTCATACGCGCGCTGGACCTGGATCATATTCACCAGCTCTTCCGCCACGTTCACATTGGAGGTTTCGACATACCCCTGATACAGCAGACCGGCACCGTTCAGGCCTGGCGTACTTTCATTTGGCGTACCGGAGGATTGCGTTTCGGTGTAGAGGTTCTCACCAATGCTTTCCAGACCGGTATCGTTCATGAAGGTGGTCAGGTTGAGCTGGCCGACCTGGACCGGCGCGGCCTGCCCCTGCTGGGTCACGCTCACGATGCCGTCGCGGCCGATGGTAATACTCAGGGCGTTCGCCGGAATGGTGATCGCAGGCTGAACCTGGAAACCGCCCGCCGTCACCAGTTGACCGTTCTGATCGACCTGGAAGGAACCGTCACGGGTGTAGGCAGAGGTCCCGTCAGGCAGCTGCACCTGGAAGAAGCCCTGGCCTTTGATCGCCACGTCTTTGCTGTTGTTGGTCTGAGACAGGTTGCCCTGGCTATGCAGACGCTCGGTCGCCACCGGGCGAACGCCGGTACCGATCTGCAGGCCTGACGGCAGCGTCGTCTGTTCAGAAGACTGCGCGCCCGGCTGGCGGATGGTTTGATAAAGCAAATCTTCGAAAACGGCGCGCTGACGCTTGAAACCATTGGTGCTCACGTTTGCCAGGTTGTTGGCAATCACATCCATGTTGGTTTGCTGCGCGTCCAGGCCAGTTTTCGCGATCCATAAAGAACTGATCATAAAGAGTCCTGTTAACTCATCGACAGAAGTTGGTTAGCCTTGCCCGCGTTTTCGTCCACGCTGCTGATAATTTTCATCTGCATTTCAAAACGACGGGCGCTGGCGATCATGTCGCTCATAGCGGCTACCGGCTTAACGTTGCTGCCTTCCAGAACGCCGGACATCACGCGGATGCTCGGATCGGCCTGTAAAGTGGCACCACGGGTAGCCTGAGCTGCCTGGGTCAGACGGAACATGCCGTCGTCGCCGCGCTGCACCTCTTTGCCTTCCGCTTTGACCAGCTTCAGACGCCCGACGGGGGCAACGGTGTTGGCCGGATCGCCCGGGTTCAGCGCCGAGATGGTGCCGTCCGCGGCGATGGTCAGCTCAGAGCCTTCCGGCACGGTCAGCGGGCCCGCTTCACCCATCACCGGATGCCCCTGAATCGTCAGCTGGCCGGTCGCGCTGACCTGGATATTCCCGTTACGGGTATAGCCTTCGCCACCGTCCGCCGTTTGCACCGCCAGCCAGCCGTCCTGCTGCAGAGCAACGTCCAGCGGGCGTGAGGTGTAATCCATCTGCCCTGGCGTCATGTCTGCGCCCGGGGTGGATGCCGCCACCAGCGTACGGGTCGGCAGGGAGAGCCCTTCCACCGGCACCGCGCGCAGCGCATTCAGCTGCGCGCGAAAGCCCGGCGTAGAGGCGTTTGCCAGATTGCTGGCGGTAACGGCCTGCTGGCTGAGCGTCTGACTTGCCGCGCCCATCGCGGTATATATTGCGTGATCCATTGCGCTTTCCTGTTAGCCGCTTAACGCAGGTTAACCAGCGTGTTGAGGATCTGATCCTGGGTCTTGATGGTCTGCGCGTTCGACTGATAGTTACGCTGCGCGACAATCATGTTCACCAGTTCTTTACTCAGGTCCACGTTAGAGGCTTCCAGCGCGCCGTTGGTCAGCGTGCCGAAGTTACCGGAGCCCGCGGTGCCCAGCAGCGCCACGCCGGAGGACTGGGTAGCCGACCAGACGTTATCGCCTTCAGATTTCAGACCTTCGTTGTTGGCGAAGTTTGCCAGCACGATCTGGCCCAGCACCTGAGTCTGCTCGTTGGAGTAGTTCCCGACGACGGTGCCGTCATCGTTAATCTGATAGCTCACCAGGTCGCCCGGCTTGAAGCCGTTCTGGTTGGTCGCCACGATATTGTTCGCACCGGTGTTCTGCTGCATGGAGTTAGCAAAACTCATCGCGAAGGTCGCCGGGTCCGCACCTGGGATAGTCGCGGTAGTGATGTTGATGTTTCCACCCCCGATCAACGTACCGTTATTATCGAAGGTCAAGGTAGTGACCGCTGGTGCCGCGCTGCCTGCCACGCTGCCGTCCTGGGCATACACTTTCCAGGAGTTAGCAGGGGTTGCATCTTTGACGTAAAACAGGTTCATGTTGTGCGCATTACCCTGGCTATCAAAGACGGTTACCGTACCTTTTTTGTTGTAGGTATCCGGGTTGGCCGGATCGAAGGCGGCGGTTGGTGCAGCATCGGTGGAGTTGAGGTTAATCTGCTGGGAAGCCGTGGTGGTGGACTTCGCGGCCATCAGCGTGGTCGGGATATTAATCGCCTGTGGATTCGCACCGGTCTGAACCGTTGATGGCGTTCCCGCAACCGGATACCCCGTTAATTGCATCCCCTGCATGTTCACCAGGTTACGGTTTTCGTCCAGCTTGAACTGGCCGTTACGGCTGTAGAACACCGAGCCGTTTGCATCGACCATACGGAAGAAACCGTTCTGGCTGATGGCAACGTCCAAGCCACGACCGGTGTTGGTGGTGGTACCGTCGGTAAAGTCCTGAGTGATGCCCGCCACTTTTACGCCCAGACCCACTTTGGAACCGGCAAACATATCTGCAAAAGACGCAGAACCGGATTTGAAACCATAGGTCGCGGAGTTGGCGATGTTGTTGCCAATGACGTCCAGGTTGGTGGCCGCAGCATTCAGGCCGCTGACCGCTTGAGAAAAGGCCATGACTTACTCCTGATAAGTGTTAAGGCTTAGATAATCTGCCGAACTTCGTCGAGTGTGGTGGTACCTGAAGTACCCAAATCCAGTTTGTTGCCGTCGCCCCCTTTAATCACGCCCTGAACCAGCGCGAACTGCAGCGGCTGCGCCACCAGCTGGGTCGTCCCGTTGCTGGCGCTAATCGCGACTTTGTAGGAGCCATTTGGTGCTTTCGTGCCGTCGGTCAGGCTGCCGTCCCAGGTAAAGGTGTGAACGCCCGCTTTCAGCTCGCCGATGTCGATGGTGCGAACCACGGCGCCGGTTGAGTCGGTGATCGTCGCCGTCACTTTGTCAGCCGCCTGCTGCAATTCAACGCCGAACGGCGTAGTGGTGGTGGTCGATGTACCGTCGGTGGTGCTGGTGCCCGCCAGGATCGTGGTCCCCGGGATCATCACACCGTGACCAATCAGGCTTGCCGCCTGCAGGGACTGAGCGCTGTTAATCTGACCGGAGACGGAACCGAGGGTGGTGTTCAGTTTCTCAATGCCGCTCACGGTACTGATCTGCGCAAGCTGCGTGGTCAGTTCGTTGTTCTGCATTGGGTTAGTCGGATCCTGGTTCTTAAGCTGCGCCACCAGCAGCGTCAGAAAACTGCTCTGCAAATCGGAGGCATTGCTTCCCGTCAGGGAGCTGGAGCTTGTCGAACTTTTGGTGTTGTTAACACCCGTGTTCGTCGGATCATTCACATTTACGGCGATGGACATGCATGTCTCCTTTACTGGCCGAGAGTGAGTGTTTTGAGCATCATGCTCTTCACGGTATTAAGCACTTCGACGTTCGCCTGGTAGCTACGGGACGCCGACATGGAGTTCACCATCTCGCCTACCACATCCACGTTTGGCATCTTCACGTATCCGTTAGCGTCCGCGAGCGGGTTACCTGGCTCATACACCAGCTTGTCCGGCGCCTGGCTCTCAACCACGTCAGACACCTTCACGCCGCCCGTTGCCGCGCCTGGCGCAGCGTCGACCTGAAACACAACCTGTTTGGCACGATAAGGCTGTCCGTCAGGTCCGGTCACGCTGTCGGCGTTCGCCAGGTTACTGGCGGCCACGTTCAGACGTTTGGACTGGGCAGTTAGCGCCGAGCCGGCGATATCAAAAATATTCAGCAAGGCCATTTATCAGTTGCCCCCCTGCAGGACGTTCATCATGCCTTTGATTTGTCCGCCGAGTACGGTCAGGCCCGTCTGGTATTTCAGGCTGTTATCGGCAAACTGCGTACGCTCCCGGTCCATATCCACGGTGTTACCGTCGAGTGAAGGCTGGTCAGGAATGCGATAAAGTAAATCGGTCGCTGGCGCGGTCATCGCCTGAGCGGGAATATGGCGAGAGGATGTCATGGCGAGTGCAACACCGGTTCCTTCGGCACGTCCACGCTCCATCACCTTTTTGAGCTCACTGGAAAAATCAATATCGCGCGCCTGATACCCGGGCGTATCGGCGTTAGCGATGTTGGCGGCTAAAATCTCCTGCCGCTGGGCGCGTAAATTGAGCGCTTCCTGCTGAAAACGTAACGCGGCGTCGAGTTTATCGAGCATGTCTCCTCCGCTAATGGCAAAATTTCAGTTCACAGCTTAAATCTCACCCGGTCTCCCCTATCGACGGAATAAGCACAAAATGCGTCGCTATTTATTCCGTTGATGCAAAACCACTGCAGGTAGAATTCATCCAACTCTGGAAACGGTGGAACTTGCGATGCAAACGTTAAAACGTGGCCTGATGGCAACCTTCTTGCTGTTTAGCCCTCTGGTGAGTGCCGGGGATTTACAGGATGCGCTGACGAATTTTTTTGCCCAGAAGCTGGCGGGATTTAGCGATGACGTTAACGTGACCATCCGCACGCCGCCGAATCTGTATCCGACCTGCGAGCAACCGTCATTCAGCGTGACGGGGACCACGAAGCTGTGGGGCAATGTGAACGTCCTGGCACGCTGCGCCAACGAAAAACGCTATTTACAGGTTGCAGTTCAGGCGACGGGCAATTATGTTGTCGCCGCCGTCCCCATTGTGCGTGGCAGCGCGCTGCAGGCAAACAGCGTGACGTTAAAGCGCGGGCGTCTGGATCAGCTCCCGCCGCGGACAATGCTGGACATTAACCAGGCACAGGACGCCGTCAGCCTGCGCGATGTCGCGCCGGGCCAGCCGATTCAGCTCTCCATGCTGCGCCAGGCGTGGCGTGTCAAAGCTGGACAGCAGGTGATGGTCGTTGCCAACGGAGACGGCTTTAGCATCAACAGTGAAGGGAAAGCTTTAAACAATGCCGCGGTAGCGCAAAACGCCCGCGTCAGAATGTCCTCAGGCCAGGTGGTGAGCGGAACCGTCGATTCTGATGGGAATATTCTGATTAACCTATAATCTTTTTAAAGATTTCGCGGCGCGTGCCGATAAATATTCCACTAATGATGATGTCAGGCGCAAACGCCGCGAACCCTCGATGAGGACAACACTATGAGCATTGATCGTACATCAGCCCTGAAGCCGGTAAGCGCTGTACAGCCTCGCGAAACGAACGACGCTACCCCTCAGAAAACGCGTCTGGAAAAACCGTCAACGTCTAACAGCACCAGCGTGACCCTGAGCGATGCCCAGGCAAAACTGATGCAGCCAGGCAGCAACGATATCAATATGGAACGTGTTGAAGCGCTGAAAACGGCTATTCGCAACGGTGAGCTGAAAATGGACACCAGCAAAATCGCTGATGCCCTGATTCAGGAAGCACAGAGTTTCTTACAGAGTAACTAACCGTATGAGTCGACTGTCAGAAATACTGGATCAAATGACGGTTGTCCTGAACGACCTGAAAACGGTAATGGATGCTGAACAACAGCATCTCTCTTCCGGTCACATTAACGGCAGCGCGCTGCAGCGTATTACTGAAGATAAGAGTTCGCTGCTGGCCACGCTGGATTATCTGGAGCAGCAGCGCCGCGCCGAGCAGGACTCGAAGCGCAGCGCCAATGACGATATTGCCGAGCGCTGGCAGACCATTACCGAAAAAACCCAGCATCTTCGCGATCTCAACCAGCATAACGGCTGGCTGCTTGAAGGCCAGATAGAGCGTAATCAGCAGGCGCTTGAGGTGCTGAAGCCGCATAAAGAAACCGGACTGTACGGCGCGGATGGTCAGACGGCGACGGCACGTATTGCGGGTGTAAAAAAGATTTCGATTTGACGCGTAAGCGACAAATCATGCAATGGGGAGCACCCTGAGGTGAACTCCCCTTTTGGCGTTTATGCCGTCCGGCGGGTAAACTCTTTCACTTTGAAGCCCAGCACGGCGAGCGTGGCAAAATACGCTACCACCCCAACGCCCACCACGGCCATCAGCCGCATCAGACGATAAGGCATCGTACCCAGAGACCACTCCGGCATGACGTACATCATCCCGATGAGTGCCGCAGACATCACCAGCACCGCCACGACCAAACGCACGAGGAAACTTGCCCACCCCGGCTGCGGCGTAAAGATATCCTGCTTGCGCAGCTGCCAGTAAAGCAGCCCGGCATTCAGACAGGCCGCCAGACCAATAGAAAGCGACAAGCCGGCATGCTTCAGCGGGCCGATAAATGCCAGGTTCATCAGCTGCGTCATAATCAGCGTCACAATGGCAATTTTCACCGGCGTTTTAATGTCTTGACGCGAATAGAACCCCGGCGCCAGCACTTTGACGACAATCAGCCCCATCAATCCCACCGAGTAAGCGACCAGCGCGCGCTGGGTCATCGCGGCGTCAAACGCGGTGAATTTCCCGTACTGGAACAGCGACACCGTCAGCGGCTTGGCGAGGATCCCCAGCGCTACCGCGCTTGGCAGGGCCAGCAGGAAGCAGAGACGCAGGCCCCAGTCCATCAGGCGGCAGTATTCGTCATGGTTGCCGCTGGCAAAGCTTTTCGACAGCGACGGCAGCAGGATGGTCCCCAGCGCCACGCCCAGCACGCCGGACGGGAACTCCATCAGGCGGTCAGCGTAGTACATCCACGAGACAGAACCCGACACCAGGAAAGAGGCAAAAATGGTGTTGATGATAAGCGAGATCTGGCTGACGGAGACGCCAAGAATGGCGGGCCCCATCTGCTTGATAACGCGCATCGCTCCGGCATCTTTGAGGTTGATGCGCGGCAGCACCAGCATGCCGATTTTCTTCAGATGCGGCAGCTGATACGCCAGCTGCAGCACGCCGCCCACGGTGACCGCCCAGGCCAGCGCCAGCACCGGCGGGTTGAAGTGCGGCGCGGCGAACAGCGCAAAACCGATCATGCTGACGTTGAGAAACGTCGGCGCAAACGCCGGAACGGAGAAGCGGTTCCAGGTGTTCAGGATAGCCCCCACCAGCGAGGCCAGCGAGATCAGCAGAATATAGGGGAAGGTAATGCGCAGAAGCTGCGAGGTCAGGGCAAATTTATCCGCCGTGTCGGCAAAGCCGGGCGCGGTCACCATAATGACCCAGGGCGCGGCCAGCATACCGACTACCGTCACCACGGCCAGCGCCAGCGTCAGCAACCCGGAGACATAAGAGACAAACACGCGCGTCGCGTCTTCACCCTGCTTGCTTTTATATTCCGCCAAAATGGGCACAAACGCCTGGGAGAACGCCCCTTCAGCAAAAATGCGACGCAGCAGGTTCGGCAGCTTGAACGCCACGAAAAAGGCGTCCGTTGCCATCCCTGCACCAAAGACCCTTGCCACAATGGCATCGCGCGCAAAACCGAGAACGCGAGAGAACATGGTCATCGAGCTGACGGCCGCCAGCGATTTTAATAAGTTCATTAACGTGAATTTCCAGAACCATACGGATTTATAGACCGGGAACGCACAAGCGCCACCCGGCAAAGCCAACAAGCGGCGCTTAGTCTAACCCGATTTCAACGAATTACTATCCGCAGATGTTACAGCGAGTTATTCACTCATGGCCTCGCGCCAGAGCCGTTCCACAATGCGCTGAGCCAGAATGGCCTGCTCGCCGGACGTTTCAGGAACCGTCTGATTTTGCACGCAGGTGATAAAGTGGCGGGCACATCCAGCGAAACCTCGTTGCTCCAGAGTGCTTTGCCAGCCGGGGACCGGCTGCATCACCACGCCGCCGCCCTTCTCTTCCCGCCATTCACGCATGTCGGTAACGTCGTACAGCGCGCCGTCGGTTACCGCCTGCACGGATTCCCGCTGGCTGCCCGCGCGGCGGTGCATGCTGGTGGTGACCTGAAGATGCTCAACGGCAAAATGGTGTTCCGCATACACCATCTGCCCCTGTTCGTTGGTGACAAGAGTACCGCTTTTCAGCAGCGCTTCGCCGTTAGTCAGCCACAGCGCGGTGTCCACCACGTGGAGGTAGTCATCGAGAAGGGTAAAGCGCAGATCGTTCGGCCCCACGCTGTCGGTGCGGTGCTTATCCATGCGCAGCGAGGCCATATTGCCGGACTGCGCCTTCAGCTGCTGGTAAAGCGGCGCGAAGCGGCGGTTGAAACCGACCATCAGCGTCAGTTTTTTACGTGCCGCCAGCTCAATCAGCCGTTCAGCGTCCTGAACATTTTCCGCCAGCGGTTTATCCACGCAGACGTGAACCCCCGCATTGAGCAACTCGCTCACCACCTGATAGTGGGTTGCCGTTGAGGTATGCACAAAGACCGCATCGCACTCGCGGGCCAGATCCTGGAGCGATGCCGCATACGGGATACGCCAGGTTTCACAGATACGTTCTGCCTTTTCTCGGGTGGGTGACCATGCCCCTTGCAGCGTCCAGTCAGACGCAGCGCCCAATACGGGCAGCCAGGCTTTCTGCGCAATACCGCCCAGCCCCACCACGCCAATGCGTAATTTTTTCACCGTTAGTCTCCCAAATGTGCCAGCAGTGCATCCAGACGCTGTTTCAGCCCGGCCACCTCGTCTTCCAGCGCCTCTACGCGCGCGGCAAGGTCGTCACGGGTTGCAGGGCTCGATTCCGTCGCCGCGCTTGCGGCGTCAACGTCGCCGCTGAAGAGATGCATGTAGCGGCTCTCACGTTTACCCGGCTCGCGCGCCAGGCGCACCACGTAAGGGCCATCCTCACGCGCGGCCAGCCCTTCCAGGGTCTGCTCGACTTCCTGCATGTCGCTGAACTCATGCATTCGGGAAGCGCGCGTTCGCAGTTCCCCCGGCGTTTGCGCCCCGCGCAGCAGCAGCGTGGTAATAACCGCCACTTCCGCGCTGTTCAGCTTCAGATCGCCAAATTCGGAGTTACAGAAGCGCTGCTCGTATTTGGTCACGCGGTTGCCGAAGCCGCTGACGGTGCGCAGATAGTGGCGCTTCACCAGCGCATCCAACACGTCCTGAACCTCATGCTCGCTGAGATTCATCACCGGCTCGCGGTTGGTCTTCTGGTTGCAGGCCATGGTCACGGCGTTAACAGAGAGCGGATACTGCTCCGGCGTGGTGACCTGTTTTTCGAGTAAGCACCCAATCACGCGCGCTTCCGTACCGTTTAGCTGATACTTCATCTTTTCTCCTTAACGACCTGCGGTCCAGTCACGGGTGGTTAATGCCGTCAGAACGTGGTCGCGCCACTCTCCGTCTATCAGCAGATAGTCTTTGGCATAACCCTCTTTCTCAAACCCTAAACGCGCCAGCAAATTCCCGCTGCGCTGATTATGCGGCATGTAGTTCGCCATAATGCGATGGATATGCTGCGTGCGTTGCATATAGCGGATGGCTACCGTTAACGCCTCGTACATCAGCCCCTGCCCCTGCCATTTCTGGCCGATGGAATAGCCAAGGTAGCAGGCGTGAAACGATCCCCGCACCACGTTTGAAAAATTGGCGATCCCGATAATCTCTTTCTCTTCTGGATCCAGCAGCGCGAAATAAAACGCGCTGCCCTGCTTATGAAATTCAGCGATCATGCTGAGGCGTGCCTGCCAGCCGGAGGGGTAACAATGGCTCTCATCCCGAACGGGTTCCCAGGGTTTTAAAAACTGGCGATTCTCGGCGTAATAATCCGCCAGACGCCAGGCATCACGCTCATGCACAAGACGAACGACCAGCCTGTCCGTTGTCAGACGCACTTTTGGCACATTACTGCGATAGCCAAACATCAATACCACTCCTTCCCGTCACTTCAGCTTACCCATTAGCTTTACTATACCTGCGCCCGTGCCGTCTGTGAAAACAGTGACATACCATTTTGACCTCTTTTCACATTTTTCGATGAGAACTCTCTATCAAAGCACCGTTTTGATAAAAAAATATTGTCGCGCCCGGGGGTGGGAAAAAACGCGGCGACACCGCAGAATGTTAGCGTGCTCACCTTCTTATTTTCCCTGGAGGGAAAATGTCCCGCGTATCACAGGCCAGGAGCCTGGGTAAATATTTCCTGCTCGTCGATAACATGCTGGTCGTGCTCGGCTTTTTTGTCGTGTTCCCCCTCATCTCGATCCGCTTTGTCGATCAAATGGGCTGGGCGGCATTAATGGTTGGGATTGCCCTGGGGTTACGCCAGTTTGTCCAGCAGGGGCTGGGCGTCTTTGGCGGCGCGATCGCTGACCGCTTTGGCGCTAAACCGATGATCGTGACCGGGATGCTGCTCCGTGCGGCAGGCTTTGCCACGATGGCGATCGCCCACGGGCCCTGGCTGCTGTGGTTTTCCTGCTTTCTCTCCGGTATCGGTGGCACCCTGTTTGACCCGCCGCGCACCGCGCTGGTGGTAAAGCTGATTCGTCCTCAGCACCGCGGCCGTTTCTTCTCCATTCTGATGATGCAGGACAGCGCCGGGGCGGTTCTTGGCGCCCTGCTGGGCAGCTGGCTGCTGCAGTACGATTTCCGTCTGGTTTGCGCGGCCGGGGCGGTGCTGTTTATTCTGTGCGCCCTGTTTAACGGCCTCTACCTTCCGGCCTGGAAGCTGTCGACGGTAAAAGCGCCGGTGCGGGAGGGGCTAGGACGCGTCCTGCGCGACAGGCGTTTTGTCACCTACGTGTTGACCCTGACCGGCTATTACATGCTCGCCGTACAGGTGATGCTGATGCTGCCAATCATGGTGAACGATATTGCGGGCACGCCTGCTGCCGTAAAATGGATGTACGCCATTGAAGCCTGTCTGTCATTAACGCTGCTCTACCCGATTGCCCGCTGGAGTGAACGGCGTTTTCGCCTGGAGCATCGTCTGATGGCCGGGCTGTTTCTGATGACGCTGAGCATGATGCCGATCGGTCTGGTAAACACGCTTCAGCAGCTTTTTACGCTGATCTGCACCTTCTATATCGGCTCCATCATCGCCGAGCCTGCCCGCGAAACGCTGAGCGCCTCGCTTGCGGATGCGCGTGCGCGCGGCAGCTATATGGGCTTCAGCCGCCTGGGTCTGGCCTTTGGCGGTGCGCTGGGTTACGCCGGCGGCGGCTGGCTGTTCGATGCCGGCAAAGCGCTGAACCAGCCGGAACTCCCCTGGATGATGCTCGGCGTGGTGGGCGTCATGACGCTTCTCGCCCTGTGGTGGCAGTTCAGCCAGAAGCGCAGCGCGAGCGGCATGCTCGAGCCTGGCGCGTAGCCTTTCCCTCGGGCGGGAGCCTCTCCCGCCCCACTTCTCAGTTTTTTCTGCTGGTTTCTGCCCATTCACGCTGACATACTGGCGTAACAGGACAGAAGCGCCGATTTTTCGTTGAGGAGCACTATGAAGAAAATTGTCTTAGCCGCGGCATTCGTTGTCAGCGGTCTGCTGGTCGGCTGTAACCAGCTTACGCAATATACCGTCAGTGAGCAGGAAATTAATCAGGCGCTGGAAAAACATAACAATTTCTCTAAAGACATTGGCGTGCCGGGGCTGGCCGATGCCCACATCGTGCTCACCAATCTCACCAGCCAGATTGGTCGCGAAGAGCCGAATAAAGTCACTCTCGCAGGCGATGCCGCGCTTGATATGACGTCCCTTTTTGGCAATCAGAAAGCCAACATCAAGCTCAAGCTGAAGGCGCTCCCCGTTTTCAACAAAGAGAAAGGGGCGATATTCCTGCAGGAGATGGAAGTAGTCGATGCGCAGGTTTCGCCGGACAAAATGGCGCCGGTACTGCAAACCCTGATGCCCTATCTGAACCAGTCGCTGCGAAACTACTTTAACCAGCAGCCGGCGTACGTCTTAAGCGAAGACAACAGCAAGGGTGAAGCCCTCGCGAAGAAATACGCAAAAGGGATAGAGGTGAAACCGGGAGAGATCGTTATTCCTTTCACCGATTAACCAGAAGGGCGCTGCGGCGCCCTTTTTTTTACGGAAAAGTGTGCAAACGAAAACGTTTCCGCTTATGATTTGTGTCCGGCAAAAACAGCCATCCCTATGACTGATTCCTGACAAGCCGGAGCTTCCATGACTGCACAACCCCAGGTTCTTAAAATCCGCCGCCCAGACGACTGGCATATCCATCTGCGCGATGGCGATATGCTGAAAACCGTCGTGCCCTATACCAGTGAAATTTATGGCCGCGCGATTGTCATGCCAAACCTGGTTCCGCCAGTCACCACCGTCGATGCCGCCATTGCCTACCGTCAGCGCATTCTGGATGCCGTTCCGGCGGGACATGATTTCACTCCGTTGATGACCTGCTACCTGACCGATTCACTGGATCCGAACGAAGTGGAACGCGGGTTTAACGAAGGCGTATTTACGGCGGCGAAACTCTACCCGGCGAACGCCACCACCAACTCCAGCCACGGCGTCACCAGTATTGATGCCATCATGCCGGTGCTGGAGCGCATGCAGAAACTGGGCATGCCGCTGCTGGTACACGGTGAAGTAACGCATGCGGAGATTGACATCTTCGACCGTGAAGCCCGTTTTATCGAAACCGTGATGGAGCCCCTGCGCCAGCGCCTGCCGGCGCTTAAGGTGGTCTTTGAGCATATCACCACCAAAGACGCGGCAGAGTATGTTCGCGACGGTAACGAGCTGATCGCTGCGACCATCACCCCACAGCATCTGATGTTTAACCGTAACCATATGCTGGTGGGCGGAGTGCGCCCTCACCTTTACTGCCTGCCGATCCTCAAGCGCAACGTTCACCAGCAGGCGCTGCGCGAGCTGGTCGCCAGCGGATTCACGCGTGCGTTCCTGGGCACGGACTCCGCGCCTCACGCCCGCCATCGCAAAGAGGCAAGCTGCGGCTGCGCGGGCTGTTTCAACGCCCCAACGGCGCTTGCCAGCTACGCAACCGTATTTGAAGAGATGAACGCGCTGGAACATTTCGAAGCGTTCTGCTCCCTCAACGGCCCGCGCTTCTACGGCCTGCCGGTCAATGACACCTTCATTGAGCTGGAGCGCAAAGCGAGCCAGGTTGAGGAGTCTATCGCGCTGACGGATGACACGCTGATCCCCTTCCTGGCAGGTGAAACCGTAAGCTGGACGGTAAAACGCTAAAAAATCAACGCCCCTTGTTGTCAAATCGATAATATGCCTGTATAAATAAACAGTATATTACACAGGGGGCATTTATGCGTATTGAAGTCACCATAGCCAAAACTACCGTTCTGCCTGCCGGCGCGCTTGACGCTCTGGCAGGCGAATTATCCCGTCGTATTAACAACACCTTTCCCGACAACGCGGGCGCCGTAACGGTGCGTTACGCCGCAGCGAACAACCTCTCCGTCATGGGTGCCGCAAAAGAAGATAAAGATCGCATCAGCGAAATCCTGCAGGAAACGTGGGAAAGCGCAGACGACTGGTTCATTACCGATTAACACTGCTCCCTCATTGTGTTTTTTGCCGGGTCGCCCCGGCTTTTTTTTGCCTGTAATTTCGAAAGTTCAAATTAATTCAGCGTGTTCTTAAAAAATCGTGAACGAGATGGTGTTTTATTGTTCGAACAATCCTAAAAAGCAGAAAAATGTGTTGCTACCTGTTTATTTTTCCCTTTGGAACCCTTATTACTTGGTATACTGAAGAAGCTTTCAGAAAAACATGCATTGAACCTCAGAGCCGTTGTCTTCTAACACGCATTAAGGGGGTTATAATGGAAAAGAATAACGAAGTCATCCAGACCCATCCGCTTGTAGGCTGGGATATCAGTACCGTAGATAGCTACGATGCACTGATGCTGCGTTTGCACTACCAGACCCCAAATCAACTCAACCGTGACGAAGCGGAAGTGGGACAGACGCTGTGGCTAACAACAGACGTCGCCCGTCAGTTTATTTCTATTTTAGAGGCAGGCATTGCAAAAATAGAATCTGGCGACTATCAGGAAAATGAGTATAAACGGCACTAACCTTATGCCCACTTTTCACTCAACAGGCACCCTCGCGGTGCCTTATTTATTTCCCGCTTGTTTACGCCCGCGTTGTTAATTACTCTGCTAACAAACCGTAAGTTTACGAGATGCATATGAGATACGACTTAATCATTATTGGTAGCGGCTCCGTTGGATCGGCCGCCGGTTATTACGCAACGCAGGCAGGGCTAAACGTCCTGATGATTGACGCCCACCTGCCGCCGCATAGCGAAGGCAGCCATCATGGCGATACCCGCCTTATCCGCCATGCGTATGGCGAAGGCGAGCGCTATGTCCCGCTGGTGCTTCGCGCCCAGACGCTGTGGGACGAGCTGGCGAAACAGACTGAAGAGCGCATTTTCGAACGCACGGGGATCATCAACCTCGGTCCGGCCCGTTCAGAATTTCTCGCCAACGTCGAACGCAGCGCGAAAGCCTTTAATCTTGACGTTGAGAAACTGGACGCGGCGGCCATTACCTCGCGCTGGCCTGAAATTACCGTCCCGGAGGATTATATCGGCCTCTTTGAAGCCAACTCCGGTGTGCTGCACTGTGAAACGGCGATCAAAACCTGGGTCGATCTTGCCGCCAAAGCGGGCTGTGCGCAGCTGTTCAATTGCCCCGTAGAGGCCATCACGCATGATGCAAACGGCGTTACGGTGAAAACCGTAGACGGGGAATATTCGGCTTCCCGCCTGCTTATTAGCGCAGGAACCTGGGTTACCCGCCTGCTCCCGGACCTGCCGATCCAGCCGGTACGCAAGGTCTTCTCCTGGTTCCAGTCTGACGGGCGTTACAGCGCGCAAAATAAATTCCCGGCGTTTACCGGCGAGTTACCCAACGGCGATCAGTTCTACGGTTTCCCTTCCGAGAAGGACGCTCTCAAGATTGGAAAACACAACGGCGGGCAGGTCATCTCCTCACCTGAGGAGCGCAAGCCGTTTGGCGCCTGCCCGCAGGACGGCTCAGAAGCCTTCTCGTTCCTGCGCAATATTCTCCCGGGCGTCGGTGGCCTGCTTTATGGCGCGGCCTGCACCTATGACAACACGCCGGATGAAGACTTTATCATTGATACGCTGCCGGGACATGACAACACCCTGCTGATTACCGGGCTGAGTGGCCACGGCTTTAAGTTCGCTTCGGTGTTGGGTGAAATCGCCGCGCAGTTTGCCCAGGGTATCACGCCACAGTTTGATCTGACGCCGTTCTCACTCTCGCGTTTTAACGGATAATCGGCCACGGGCTCCGGCGGTATCGGGGCCCGTTTTCTTCGTACTCAATTGTGGGGCGTTATGCGCAGGATAGTGGATTTCCTCATCAATAACATTCGCGAGCACTTTATGCTCTATATCTTATTGTGGGCGCTGCTCGCTATCGTTGATGTTATATACATTGTGTTTTATTGAAAGTGACAATTGACGTTAACTGACGTTACTTTATGTTTATTTAAGATTTTTTCTTCTGCTAAATACGTCTTGCACGAAGCCATTGAATTAATCTCGCCGTTTCTTTTCAAAATCGCTGAAATAAATAAAATAAAAATCAATAGTCAATTATTTCAGTTGCAATATCGCGTCTTCCCGTTCATTTTTACCTTTCGGTTAATTTGAAAATGGACATTCTGATGCAATTGCGTAACTCCTCCCGGCGCTACGGAATAATATCCATAAGTTTGCACTGGATATTTGCCATTGCCGTCTACGGTATGTTCGGACTTGGACTCTGGATGGTCACGCTCAGCTATTACGATGGCTGGTATCATCAGGCACCCGAGCTGCATAAAAGCATCGGGGTTCTGCTGATGCTGGGGCTGGTATTTCGCGCCATCTGGCGACATATTTCCCCACCGCCCGCGCCACTAAAGACATACGGAAAAATAACCCGCGTCAGCGCCGTTGCCGCGCATATTGCGCTCTACGCGCTGCTCTTCGCCATTCTGATCAGCGGCTATCTCATTTCAACGGCAGACGGCAAACCAATTAGCGTTTTTGGCCTGTTCGAGGTTCCGGCAACGCTCAGCGATGCCGGGGCTCAGGCCGATACGGCAGGCGTCGTTCACCTCTGTCTTGCCTGGAGCGTGGTGATCCTGTCCGTACTGCACGGGCTCGCCGCCCTTAAACACCATTTTATTGATAAAGACGATACGCTCAAGCGCATGCTTGGCCGCTCGTCAGTTGACTCTGGAGCATAAAATGAAAAAACACCTGCTGGGTATTGCCCTCGGTTCTCTGTTATTCACCACCGGTTCTGCCGTAGCGGCTGACTATAAAATTGATAAAGAGGGCCAGCACGCTTTCGTCAATTTCCGCATTCAGCACCTGGGATACAGCTGGCTGTACGGCACCTTTAAAGATTTCGACGGCACATTTACTTTTGACGAGAAAAATCCTGCGGCAGATAAAGTCAATGTGACCATTAATACGAACAGCGTCGACACGAACCATGCTGAGCGCGATAAACACCTGCGCAGCGCAGAGTTCCTCAACGTCACAAAATTCCCACAGGCCACCTTCACCTCCACGGAAGTTAAGAAAGACGGTGATAAATTGGCTATTACCGGGAATCTGACGCTGAATGGCGTAACCAAACCCGTTACTCTGGATGCGAAATTGATCGGTCAAGGCGACGATCCGTGGGGCGGAAAACGCGCAGGTTTCGAAGCGGCGGGTAAAATTCACCTGAAAGATTTTAATATCACAACGGATTTAGGCCCGGCGTCGCAGGACGTTGAGCTGGTTATTTCCGTTGAAGGTGTGCAGCAGAAGTCGTAATAGATTCGCCCGGCAGGCTTTCGCCGTGCCGGGCGTTATTATCATTCCGGGTCAGGAATACCCAGTTTGGTATTCAGACGGCCGCGTGATTTATTAAAAATCTTATTACCGTTTTCACGCCCCGCGCGACGACGACGCTGCTCTTCTTCCGGCAGGACGCTCTCTTCGCTGCACAGCTCGCTACAGCAGCCGTTAAACTTCTCGGCACAGGCCGGGCACTGAATAAACAGCAGATGACACCCGTCGTTTTTGCAGTTGGTGTGGGTATCGCACGGCGCGCCGCACTGGTGGCACTGGGCAATCACATCTTCTGAAATGCGCTCGCCCATGCGCTCGTCAAAGACGAAGTTTTTACCGATAAAGCGTACCGGTAAGCCCTGCTCACGGGCGCGGCGGGCGTACTCAATAATACCGCCTTCAATGTGCCAGACCTTGTTGAACCCATTGTGCTTCATCCACGCGCTGGCCTTCTCGCAGCGGATACCGCCGGTGCAGTACATAACGATTTTTTTATCCTTATGCTCCTGCATCATCTCCACCGCTTTAGGCAGCTGCTCGCGGAAGGTATCGGCCGGAATCTCCATCGCGTTTTCGAAATGCCCCACTTCGTACTCGTAGTGGTTACGCATATCAATGAACACGGCATCCGGATCGTCCAGCATCGCATTCACTTCCGCGGCCTTCAGATATTCGCCGACGTCCGCCGGGTTAAACTCAGGATCGTCAATACCGTCCGCCACGATGCGTTCACGCACCTTCATGCGCAGCACCCAGAACGATTTTCCATCGTCATCCAGGGCAATGTTCAGGCGTAAGCCGTTGAGGGCCGGATCGAAGCTATAAAGCGCGTCGCGGAACGCATTCACTTTGCTTTCCGGCACGCTAATCTGCGCGTTAATGCCTTCGCGGGCAAGGTAGACGCGCCCGAAAACGTTCAGCGCCGTGAAGGCCTGATAAAGCGCATCGCGGGTCGCCTGCGGATCGTCGATGGTGAAGTATTTGTAGAAGGAGATGGTCGTGCGCGGTTCGGTTTCAGCCAACATGCGCGCCTTTAACATCTCATTCGAAACGCGGTTGTGTAACACTGGCATGGTGTACAAGTCCTGCAATCGTCAGAGAGAATCAAAATCGGTCGGCATCATATAGCAAACAAAACCAATTTACATCCACACAATTTACGCTACATTTCACACACCCTGATGAATCAGGCTTAACAATTGCCGTCGTCGTGCAGGTTTCGACGGCAGATATTTTGGCTACGTCTCAAAAAATGCGACAATAGCGAAACAGGACGTTTGAACACAGGAAAGACATGACCCAGTTACCAAAATTTACCGTCGCCCTTTTGCACCCCCGCTATTGGATGACCTGGCTTGGCATTGGCTTTTTATGGCTACTGGTACAGCTTCCCTACCCTGTTATCTTCCGGTTAGGTACATCATTAGGCCGACTCGCGCAAACGCTTATGAAGCGCCGCGCCCGCATCGCGTATCGTAACCTTGAGCTGTGCTTTCCGCAGATGAGCGAGGCAGAGCGCCATGATATGGTCTCGAAGAATTTCGAATCCGTCGGCATGGGTCTCATGGAGACCGGAATGGCGTGGTTCTGGTCGGACAAACGTATGGCCCGCTGGAGCAAGGTTACAGGCACCGGCATGGAGCCGGTGCATACGCTTCAGGCCAATCAGACCGGCGTGCTGCTGATCGGCGTCCATTTCCTGACGCTCGAAATCGGGGCGCGCATGTTTGGCATGCAGGCGCCCGGCATCGGGGTTTATCGTCCTAACGACAACCCGGTTATCGACCTCATCCAGACCAACGGCCGCATGCGCTCCAACAAAAGCATGATCGACCGTAAGGATCTGAAGGGCATGATCCGCGCGCTGAAGTCCGGTGAAGTGGTCTGGTATGCTCCCGATCACGACTATGGCCCCCAGGCCAGCGTCTTTGTCCCCTTCTTCGCCGTTGATGAGGCCGCCACCACGACCGGCACCTGGATGCTGGCGCGGATGTCCAAAGCCGCCATCGTTCCCTTTGTTCCCCGCCGTATGCCGGATGGCTCAGGCTACGAGCTGATGATGCTTGAGCCGGAACTCGCGCCGCCGCTGGAAGATGCGGAAACCACCGCACGCTGGATGAACGGCGTTGTGGAGAAGTGCATCATGCTGGCACCCGAGCAGTACATGTGGCTGCATCGACGCTTTAAAACGCGGCCAGAAGGCACGCCTTCCCGCTATTGATCATCATGCGGCCCTCAGGGCCGCATGCTATTTTAGCTTTAAAAGCTCCCCCTCATTGCGGCAATCATAACCCAGGCGCATAATTAGCAGGCTTATTACTTCATGCCTCAGGTGCTCTGCACCTCACTATGCGGATTGTTATGACACCCTCAGATGCCCCCATAAACTGGAAGCGTAACCTCACGGTTGCGTGGCTTGGCTGTTTTCTTACCGGCGCGGCGTTTAGCCTGGTCATGCCTTTCCTGCCGCTCTACGTCGAACAGCTGGGCGTGACGGGCCATAGCGCACTCAACATGTGGTCTGGCCTGG
Source organism: Enterobacter cloacae complex sp. P27C (assembly GCF_014895705.1). Taxonomy (NCBI): domain Bacteria; kingdom Pseudomonadati; phylum Pseudomonadota; class Gammaproteobacteria; order Enterobacterales; family Enterobacteriaceae; genus Enterobacter; species Enterobacter cloacae complex sp. P27C. Next base: position 252,118 of record NZ_JADBQB010000001.1, on the reverse strand, counting down.
TATTCAGCATCACGTTTCTCTTTTCCGCCATTGCCTCGCCCTTCTGGGGCGGCCTTGCCGACCGCAAGGGACGTAAAATCATGCTGCTGCGTTCGGCGCTGGGGATGGCGATAATCATGGCGCTGATGGGCGTGGCGCAGAACGTCTGGCAGTTCCTGATATTGCGCGCATTGCTGGGCTTATTGGGCGGATTTATTCCCAACGCGAACGCCCTGATCGCTACGCAAATTCCTCGCCATAAGAGCGGCTGGGCGCTTGGCACGCTCTCAACCGGTGGCGTGAGCGGCGCCCTGCTTGGGCCGCTGGCGGGGGGATTACTGGCGGATAACTACGGCCTGCGCCCGGTCTTTTTCATCACCGCCAGCGTGTTGTTCCTGTGCTTTATCGTCACCCTGGTTTGCATCCGTGAAAAATTTACGCCCGTCGCCAAAAAAGAGATGCTTCACGCCAGAGACGTGCTGACCTCGCTTAAAAATCCCAGACTGGTGCTGAGCCTGTTCGTAACGACATTGATCATTCAGGTGGCAACCGGATCGATCGCTCCTATTCTCACCCTATACGTTCGCGACCTGGCGGGTACCGTCAGCAATATTGCATTTATCAGCGGACTGATTGCTTCTGTGCCCGGCGTGGCGGCGCTGGTTAGCGCACCGAGACTGGGGAAATTGGGTGACCGGGTCGGCCCGGAAAAGATCCTGATCTGGGCACTGATCATTTCCGTCCTGCTGCTTATCCCCATGTCGATGGTGCACTCTCCGTGGCAGCTGGGCGTGCTTCGCTTTTTGCTGGGTGCCGCCGACGGGGCGTTGCTGCCCGCCGTACAGACCCTGCTGGTCTACAACTCCACGAATCAGATTGCCGGGCGTATCTTTAGCTATAACCAGTCGTTTCGAGATATCGGTAACGTCACCGGGCCGCTTCTCGGGGCGGGTATTTCCGCCAGCTTCGGTTTTCGCGCCGTCTTTATCGTGACGGCAGGCGTGGTGCTGTTCAACGCGATTTACTCGTGGTTCAGTTTATCCCGCGCGTTACGGCCGGTGACGGAATAAGAAGAACGCCTGACGGCTTATTTTCGCATTCATACTTGCAGAATCTGATATTCAGCTATTCTTTCCCTGAAACCTTCTGGAAAACAGGGAGACACCAATGACCATGTACGCCACGCTGGAAGAAGCTATTGATGCCGCTCGTGAAGAGTTCCTTGCCGATAATCCCGGCGTTGAGGAAGAAGATGCTGACGTGCAACAACTTAATATCCAAAAATATGTTCTGCAGGATGGGGATATTATGTGGCAGGCCGAATTCTTTGCCGACGAAGGTGAAGAAGGGGAATGTTTGCCGGTCCTGAGCGGTGCAGGTGCGCAGGCCGTGTTTGATGGCGACTATGATGAAATCGAGTTACGCCAGGAATGGCTGGAGGAGAATACGCTGCACGAGTGGGATGAGGGCGAATTTCAGCTCGAGCCACCGCTGGATACGGAAGAAGGTCAAACCGCAGCCGATGAATGGGACGAGCGTTAATTTACGCTACTCGTACGGGCCGTGGCTGGCATCGATGGGCAGCAACAGCGTGTCGAAAATCAGCGAGAACGGCAGATCGAGCACCGTCAGGTAGCGCCATGCGGAATCACGGACATCCCATTTTACGCCCGGGTAGTACTGGTTGCCATGGCCCTGACCTGGAATAGTGCGGCTGATGATGCTGCCGCAGCCGCTCAGCAGGCATGCCATCATGACGACGATGATTATTTTCATCAGTAACCTCTAAAAAAATACCGGCCTCACAGCCGGTATTTTATCTGGCGGGTGGCGCTTTGCTTACCCGCCTTGCTTAACCGCTTACTTCGCCTTCAGCGCCAGCGGGTTCAGCTTCAGCTCTTTGTAGTAGTTCACCCACGAAGAGTACTTCTCCGGAGCGGACCATACGCGATAGTGAAGTCTTGCCATCGTGACCGGATCGCTCAGCAGCACCAGACGACGGTCGCGATTGAGTTTTTCCGGGGTCTCGTTAAGCGCCTGCTCAACGTGACGATCGCGGGCAATCTCCAGCACCTGGCTTGCGCGGTGGCGCGCAGTGGCCATTGCCGTCGCCAGAGCGTTGAATGACGGATTAAACACGGCGTGCATAAAGCCATCGTCCAGCGTGCGGTTACGGTTCTGCTCCAGATAGGTATCGGTATCCACCAGCACCTGCGGCGGGGAATACTCTTCCGGGATCAGGAACAGTTTCCAGCGTTTGGTACGCAGCCCTACCGTTGAACGGCTGGAGATCACGGACACAAACGGCGACAGGATCAGCGAGAAGACAATCGGCGCCAGCCAGAACAGGAAGCGCAGATCCAGCCAGGCCATTCCGGCCGCCCACACCAGGCCCAGCAGCAGCTGAGACCCGTGACGCATGAAGGCTTCACTCCACGGCGTGGAGTCGTCATCACGCTGCGGTGAGTTCCAGACCACTTCCCAGCCCAGGAAGGCACTGACCACAAACACGGTGTGGAACAGCATACGCACCGGCGCCAGCAGCACGGAGAACAGCACTTCCAGCAGCAGCGAAAGGGTGACGCGGAAGAATCCGCCGTACTCTTTCGAGCCTTTGCACCAGATCAGGATGATACTGAGCAGCTTAGGCAGGAACAGCAGCACCATGGTGGAAGCAAACAGCGCAATCGCCAGCTCCGGACGCCACTGCGGCCACACCGGGAACAGCTGGCGCGGTTGCAGGAAGTATTGCGGCTCCGTCAGGGCATGGACGACCTGCAGCGCAGTGGAGAGCGCGAGGAACATAAACCACAGCGGTGCGGAGAGATAAGACATTACGCCCGTCAGGAACACCGCACGGTGAACCGGGTGCATCCCTTTTACGAGGAACAGGCGGAAGTTCATCAGGTTACCGTGACACCAGCGGCGGTCGCGCTTGAGCTCGTCCAGCAGGTTCGGCGGCAGCTCTTCGTACGATCCCGGCAGGTCGTAGGCAATCCAGACGCCCCAACCAGCACGACGCATCAGCGCCGCTTCCACGAAGTCATGCGACAGAATCGAACCGGCAAACGAACCCTCGCCCGGCAGCGGCGCCAGCGCACAGTGTTCGATGAACGGCTTCACGCGGATAATGGCGTTGTGGCCCCAGTAGTGCGACTCACCCAACTGCCAGAAGTGCAGACCGGCGGTAAACAGCGGGCCGTAAACACGGGTGGCGAACTGCTGGCAGCGCGCGTACAGGGTGTCCATGCCGGATGCTTTTGGCGAAGACTGAATGATCCCCGCGTTCGGGTTGGCTTCCATCAGACGCACCAGACCGCTCAGGCAGTCACCGCTCATGACGGAGTCAGCATCCAGCACGACCATGTAGCTGTACTGGTTACCCCAGCGGCGGCAGAAGTCATCGATGTTGCCGCTTTTACGCTTCACGCGACGGCGGCGGCGGCGGTAGAAGATCTGTCCTTCGCCCTGCACTTCTGCAATCAGCTCCATCCAGGCTTTTTGTTCTGCCACGCAGATATCCGGGTTGTAACTGTCGCTCAGGATGTAAACGTCGAAATGCGCCGCATTACCGGTTGCCTTTACGGACTCCCAGGTTGCACGCAGCCCCGCAAATACGCGGTCAACGTCTTCGTTACAGATAGGCATAATCAGCGCGGTACGGTGCTCGGGATTGAGGGGTTCATCCCCGACCGTTGACGCCGAAATGCTGTACTTGTCCCGTCCCATCAGCAGCTGCAGGAAGCCCATCAGCGCGGTCCAGAAACCGGCAGAGACCCAGCAGAAGAGAACCGCGAACAGCAGGAGAATGCCGCTCTGCAGGATATACGGCAGCAGCTGCATGAAGGTGACCCAGAGATCCTGGCCCATCATGTCCGTCGGGTTGATAAACGCCCAGCCCTGGTAAGGCAGAATGGTTTTCATATACCAGGTCGCGACAACCGTCTGCGCCAGCGTCAGAAGCAGCAGGATATAACGGCGAATTGTCCCCACGGTACGCCATTTCTGTTCGGAGGCCTGCTCTTCTTTCGTCAGGCGCGACAGATAGCGCGGCGTGACGTCACGCCCGCGCAGGCGATCCCAGAAGCGGCCAACCGGGTTGGTGCGCCATGGATCGGGGAACATTGAGGAACGCGTCGCTTTCGGCATCGCCTGAAGCTGATCGCGTCCTTCGTCGTCTTTAATCAACTGCCCTTCTGCCAGCGAGTCCGGCCAGGCCTGCTCCAGACGCGCCTTGACTGACCCCAGCGGCGTATCATCATCACGGGAAAACTGACGATGTTCGCCATCCAGCGCGGTATGAACCGCGCGGATGTCGCTCTTAGGCAGCGCCGCTTTTTCGATATCCGTCAGCGGCATGGCATCAATATATTCAGATGTATTATTCATTGGCAGGTAGCTGGTAGCTCCAGGTTTCACTCAGCGGCTGATCTTCACTGACCAGCGCAGCACGCATTTCAGTGGTCTGTTTCGGATCTTTCACTTTCACGCGCAGGGTCAGACGCCAGCCTTTGGTAACCGGGTTGTAACGCACGGTGTTCTCTACGATTTCACCGTTGTCACCGATGCTGGCCTGGGCCGACACCGCAGTATCAGGAGACAGTTTCTTCATATCCTGGCCGGTGAAGTCCACGACAAACGCTACCGTACCGTCAGGCTGACGGATCAGGTTAGACTGCTTCACGTCACCCGTAGAACGGCGAGTCTGCGTCACATACGCGTTATCCGGCGCATGCAGCTTATCTTCGTCGCGGCTGAAGGTAATGGTGTACTTGAAGTTCATCTCTTTACCGGCTTCCGGCAGCTGATCCGGCGTCCAGTATGCGACGATGTTGTCGTTGGTTTCGTCGTTGGTTGGGATTTCAACCAGCTCTACCTTGCCTTTACCCCAGTCGCCTTTCGGCGTAACCCAGGCGCTTGGACGCAGGTCATAGCGGTCGTCGAGATCTTCAAAGCGAGAGAACTGACGGCCACGTTGCAGCAGGCCAAAGCCCTGCGGGTTTTCCATCGCAAAGCTGCTGACCGCCAGATGTTTCGGGTTATTCAGCGGACGCCAGATCCACTCACCGTTACCGGCATGAATAGACAGACCGTTGGAGTCATGCAGTTCCGGGCGGAAGTTGGTTGCCGGTGACGGCTGGTTCGGCCCAAACAGGAACATACTGGTCAGCGGAGCGACGCCCAGTTTGCCCACTTTGTCACGCAGGTAAACCTTAGACTGCACGTCAACGACCGTGTCACGACCTGGCATAATCACAAAGCGATAGGCACCGGTTGCGCGTGGGGAATCCAGCAGCGCATAAATAGTCAGACGTTTGTCCGTTGGTTTTGGACGCTCAATCCAGAACTCGCGGAAACGCGGGAACTCTTCACCTGATGGCAGCGCGGTATCAATAGCCAGACCGCGCGCAGAAAGCCCGTACACCTGCCCCGCGCCAATCACGCGGAAGTAGCTGGCGCCAAGCATGCTAACGATTTCGTCGTTTTTATCTTTGCTGTTGATCGGGTAAAGCACCTTGAAGCCTGCGAAGCCCAGGTCTTTCACCGTATCTTTGTCGTGCTGCACATTGCCAAAATTGAAGTAATCCGGGCTGTACTTGATCTTACGTACCGCGGTCGCCGTCACTTCATTGATGGCAACAGGCGTGTCGAAGTACATACCCTGATGATAAAATTCAAGCTTGAACGGGGTTTTAACGTTGTTCCAGTACGCTTTATCGTGGTTGAACTGGATCTGCTGATAGTCCGCATACTTCATGTCGCGGAAAACGGAGGGCAGGTTACTTTTCGGCGCTTCGTAGCTCTTGCCTGCCATCGATTTTGCCTGTTTTGCGACATCGTCGATGTTAAAGGCCAGTGCCGATGAGGTATACAGTGATAACACCACCGCAACACCCAACCAACGCATTTTCATCATCTGTGGTTTATGTTTCATAATAAGTAAGCACTTCCCCCTTTGTGTGCTTATATCGATCCGATCCATTTTAATGGAAACTCAGGCAATCCGACAACATAATCACTGCTTTGTTCAGCTGCTGGCTCATGGATTAAGCAAATGAAAGAACCCGTTATTCACTTTGCGTGCTTATCCTGGAGACAGTGTGTCGGTCTTGGTGTAGGGTTGGCGTCGAATGTAACCATTATGAGCCTTAGGGATAAGGCGAAAAGTCTGAGAATGCGCAACGTTATATGAGCACAACACCGATACAACGGGAATATTTCCTCGACTCGATCCGGGCATGGCTGATGCTATTGGGGATCCCCTTTCATATTTCACTGATTTACTCCAGCCACACGTGGCATGTTAATAGCCAGATGCCCTCCTGGTGGCTGACGCTGTTTAATGACTTTATTCACGCCTTCCGCATGCAGGTGTTTTTTGTCATCTCCGGCTATTTCTCGTACATGCTTTTTTTACGCTATCCGCTTAAGCGCTGGTGGAAAGTGCGCGTGGAGCGCGTAGGTATTCCCATGTTAACCGCCATACCGCTGCTGACGCTGCCGCAGTTCATTATGCTGCAATACGTTAAAGGCAAGGCGGAGAACTGGCCGAATCTCTCGCTGTATGAAAAGTACAACACGCTGGTCTGGGAGCTGGTGTCTCACCTCTGGTTCCTGCTGGTTCTGGTGGTGCTGACCACGGTCAGTCTGGTGATTTTCAGCCGCCTGCGCCGTCATCTCAGCACGACAGCAGACTCTTTCTTCGCTAACGTCACGCTGGGCAAACTGTCGGTGCTCTTCTTACTGCTGGGGATCGCTTATGCCGCGGTGAGACGCACGTTGTTTATCGTCTATCCACCAATACTGAGCGACGGCCTGTTCAATTTTGTGGTGATGCAGTCGCTGTTTTACATTCCGTTCTTTTTGATTGGCGCGCTGGCCTTTATTCATCCGAGGCTTAAAGCGCTGTTTACCACCCCGTCACCGTGGTGCGCGGTGGGTGCGGCCATCGCGTTTGCGGCCTACCTGCTGAACCAGCGCTACGGGAGTGGCGACGCCTGGATGTATGAAACGGAAAGCGTGATCACCATGCTGTTGGGCTTGTGGATGGTGAACGTGGTGTTCGCGCTCGGCCACCGTTTGCTGAACTTTAAGTCCAGCCGCGTGACCTACTTCGTCAATGCCTCACTGTTTATCTATCTGGTGCACCACCCGTTGACGCTGTTCTTCGGGGCATACATCACGCCGCATATCGCATCCAACACGCTGGGCTTCTTTACCGGGCTGGTGTTTGTGGTGGGGATTGCCGTCGTACTCTACGAGATCCATCTGCGGATCCCTCTTCTGCGCTTCCTGTTTTCAGGAAAACCTCAGCCGAAAGCCGCCTGAGCAGCGCGGCGCACTCACGGTGCGCCGCCTTCGCTTCAGCTCTCCAGCTCTTGTCTGCGCTGAGTCAAAAGCCGCTGATAAAGATGCGTGGTGTCTTCATCGAAGCAGACAAAAATCACCTTCTCTGGCAGCGGTTTAAGCGACAAATAGCGGTAAACCGTTTCGACGGCGATGGTCGCCGCTGCCGCCTTAGGATATCCATACACGCCGGTGCTGATGGCCGGGAACGCCATCGTTTTATAGCCGTTGTCGGCGGCAAGCCGCAGACAGTTTCGGTATGCCTCCTCCAGAAGGCTCGCTTCATGCTGGTCTCCGCCGTGCCACACGGGCCCGACAGCATGAATCACCGCTTTGGCAGGAAGGTTGCCCGCCAGCGTAATCACCGCATGGCCCGGAGGGCATTCACCCTGTTGCTGACGCACCATTTTACAGGCTTCCAGTAACTGCGGTCCGGCAGCCCGGTGAATAGCGCCGTCTACGCCTCCTCCCCCCATCAGAGAAGGATTGGCCGCATTGACGATGACGTCGACATGAACTGTCGTAATATCGCCATGAATAACTTCAATTTGCGGTTTCATAAAGCCCCTCTGCTGCCCGCCTTTTTTATAAGTGTATCGCAGAGGGGTTATTGAGAAAAACGATAGGCATAAAACCACGCCCACCGACGGGCGTGCACGGGTATTAACGGTACTGGATCTGAACAACCGCGAGCGTTTTTTCAGGATTCAGGTACGTCATATTCACTGTCGCCAGGCCAGAAGCCGTCGCCTTGCCGTTCAGCGCGTCGCCGTAACTCACCATACGCGTTTGCATACGATTTTTTTCCGGACACGACACCGCCAGCTGCCGCTGCTGCTGTGTAACTTCGCAAGGGTCAGCAACGATTGCGCCGCGAAAGTGAATAACGCCGCCCTGCGCGAGCGTGGCCGAATAAGCTGGAGCGATAAATGCCGAAACAAGCAGGCCCAGACCTGAAATAAGATGTCCAAAAGAGTGGGTCACGATATGTACTCCTCAATGAAAATCGTCCATGAGGGGCAAACGCGCTTCATTATGCAAACGAAGGCTGACGTTACGGAACCTAACAACGCAGTTCCTGATAACAGCTTAGTTCAACGGCAAATATTCACAATGCATTGATTTCATGAATATTTACAGCGCACCCCCGGCTGGCGACCACTGCTGTGATAAATGAAGCGCTTTTCCATCCGTGACGGTGACAACGATGTTGATCGTGTCTTCCGCAGAAATAGTTAAACTCAACCGCGTTAAATCAATCGGCTGATTAGCGGGAATAAAAAGGGTATTTTGCTGTCGCGAAGCACTTTGCCCACTCTGCCCTTCCTTCAAAGAGAGGATCTGAACCTGACAATCACACGGTTCCGTCAAAATGACCTGCGGAATAATGGTCGTCATATTTCCCTGCTGTGACGTTTGAAAGGTTATCTGCCCGGAAAGCGCGGCAAGGAGAATGAAGGTATTCATGAGGAACTCCCGAAAAAAAACAGGGCATCGGCCCTGTTTTTTGTAGTACAGATTTCAGTATCAGTACTGATGCGCTGTCGCGTGGTTACCAAAGCCGATCTGGGTAACGTTGACGGTGGAGTTAGACGCCGTCTGGTCTACGAGCGCACCGTTAAGGCCGCCGTACTGGCTAACATTCATAACGGATTTTTTGCTGTTCCACTGATCGAGTGTCGCACTGTTGCCAAAGCCGTTCTGGGTCAGGTTGATTTTGCTGTCGTCAGAACCCTGACCGACATCAGCCCCGTTACCGCCACCGGTCTGGCTAATATTAAGAACGGAATTTCTGGCATCTGTCTGCAACGCCAGCGCGGAGTTACCGCCACCGTTCTGATAAATATTCAGGGTTGAATTTGGACCACTGTTTCCGCCATGACCGTGTCCATGACCCCATCCGCCCTGATTAATCATACCAGCCATAGCACTACCAGAAACGACGATTGCTGCAAGTGCTGCCACTTTGATAAATTTCATGGTAAACCCCCATCGGATTGATTAACGTCGTCGCGAAATAGCTAGCGCTGAATAACGCGAATTGCCATCTGCGACTGTTTCTGCACTACAACTGCGGTTTTCTGCGTACCGTACTGCGTAATATTTGCTCTATTACCCGACCCTTTCTGGATAATTTTCGCACTATTACCATATCCATCCTGCGTAATACCTGCATCGTTCCCGTTACCGCTCTGATCGATCCAGGCAATATTGTAAGTCCCTGATTGATCAACTCTCGCTCTGTTGCCTGCCCCATCCTGAGAAATGACGGACAAGAGTTTCGATCCTTCCTGGCGAAGCTGAGCGTCATTAAATACGCCCTGTTGACCAATAATGGCTGCCTGATTTAATGATGAATAACTTAATTCATTAACCGCAAAATTATATTCAGCGTTTGCTAAATCTGAATTCGCGGCGGTTACAAATCCAGGCGCACCCAGTAATGTAAACATCAAAAATAACGATGTGTTTTTCATGTTGTCACCCTGGACCCGGCTACCTGAAAACACCCTGATCGTATTTCGTATTAAACGACTCGTTTTTGTTAACGCGTCGTTACGGTGAAGAGTATGTCCGCTGAAACATTTTAAATATCTCACCCGCGCGGCTTATTTTTATTTTTCAGGTCACCACAAAGTTTTAATTTGCACCATAAAAGGCATGACACAGGCCGTTTTTATTTTTTATGAAATATTTATGCGCGACATGTTGTACAACGGCGCGAAAGCCGTCCATGCCCCTTCCCGCGTTGTTTAAGCGTAACGCCAGGATGACATTTTCTTCAGGGCGTGACACAAGGCGAGTTTTCTTAAGCCAGAAAAACCAGAACGGCATGACTTAGAAAGTATCAGTTACTCATACCTGGGTACAAACTAAATAAAATAATAAATACTTATAAATATTAACTGGTTAATTATATTTGTATGATTTTTAAAATCTATGCACTACTATTTCCATGTACAACTTTCATATCAAATAGCAACATTCAAAATCTGCAATTTTCACAAATTAATATTGATTTTTACATCTTGTTACATGATTAACACTTGCTTTAAAATTCGTAAAAGCTAGATTGAAATTAGATGTACGAAATTGGTTTTATATTTACCTCCCTGTGGAGGTTATGTTCTGATTCTACACACAGCAGTGCAACATCTGTCAGTACTTCTGGTGCCCTCTTCTTTACAGAGAGGGCGGCTGTCAGGTGCCAAAAATAAGTGGGGTTTCATCATGTATAATGAAGTCCATAGTTTACATGGTCATACATTACTGTTGATCACAAAACCTTCTCTGCAAGCGACAGCTTTATTACAACATTTAAAGCAATCTCTATCACTGAACGGGAAATTGCATAATATTCAACGTTCTTTTGATGATATTGCGCCTGGCAGCATCATTCTGTTTGATATGATGGAAGCCGATAAAAAGCTTATCCATTACTGGCAAGATAACTTAAGCAGGAAAAACAATAATATCCGCGTGTTATTATTGAATACGCCTGATGAATATCCTTTCAGAGATATTGAAAGCTGGCCGCATATCAATGGCGTGTTCTACGTCACTGAAGAAGAGGTTCGGGTGGTAGATGGTCTGCAAGGCATATTGCGCGGCGAATGCTATTTCTCGCAAAAGCTGGCCAGCTACCTCATCACGCACTCCGGAAATTACCGCTATAACAGTTCGGAATCAGCGCTGCTCACCCACCGTGAGAAAGAGATCCTGAACAAATTACGCATTGGTGCTTCAAATATTGAAATCGCCCGTTCGTTATTTATCAGCGAAAATACGGTAAAGACGCACCTTTATAATCTTTTCAAGAAGATAGCTGTTAAAAACCGAACTCAGGCGGTTTCATGGGCAAACGATAACCTCAGGCGTTAATCACATGAAGCGCACGTTGAGTTGGATCGCCGCAGCGAGTCTCCTGCTCGCTGCAGGGAACCTGCAGGCCGTTGAGGTCGAAGTTCCCGGATTGTTAACTGACCACACTGTCTCATCGATCGGGCACAGTTTTTACCGGGCCTTCAGCGATAAATGGGACAGTCCTTACACGGGTAATTTAACAATCAACGAGCGGCCCAGTGCACGTTGGGGAAGCTGGATAACCATAACGGCCAATCAGGACGTTATTTATCAAACGTTTTTATTCCCCTCGAAAACAGACTTCGATAAAAACGTAGCCTTAGCACTGGCTCAAACTGAAGACGCTATTAATCGCCTGCAAATAGATAAAGCCCTATTAAGCACCAGCGATTTAGCAAAAGATGAGTTCTAGCGAACCGATATGCGGAGGCTGTCATGCGTATTGCATATGCAGTTGTTTCGATCATGCTTATTGCTCCCCTGAGCTGGGCCGGAAATATGACCTTCCAGTTCCGTAACCCTAACTTTGGCGGTAACCCCAACAACGGTGCCTTTCTGCTGAATCAAGCTCAGGCACAAAACTCCTATAAAGATCCGAGCTTTCAGGATTTTACCGTTGATACCCCTTCCGCACTGGATAACTTCACCCAGGCTATCCAGTCGCAGATTTTAGGGGGATTGCTGACCAACATTAATACCGGCAAACCCGGCCGAATGATGACCAACGACTTTATCGTCGACATCGCCAACAGGGACGGACAGCTCCAGTTGAATGTGACCGATCGTAAAACCGGAAAAACTTCCACCATAGAGGTTTCCGGCCTGCAAAATAATTCAACTGACTTTTAAACAATAGCTAAATAAGGACAACGACCATGCAGCGCTTCCTGATATTTGTTGCAGTGTGCTTATTGAGCGGTTGTTTAACTGCTCCGCCTAAAGAAGCTGCAAAACCCACATTAATGCCGCGGGCCCAGAGTTACCGTGATTTAACCCATTTGCCTTCACCTACGGGCAAGATATTTGTCTCGGTATACAACATTCAGGATGAAACCGGACAATTTAAGCCTTATCCGGCAAGTAACTTCTCCACCGCGGTGCCGCAAAGCGCCACCGCCATGCTGGTGACTGCACTTAAAGATTCGCACTGGTTTATTCCGCTGGAACGCCAGGGGCTTCAGAATCTGTTAAATGAACGAAAAATCATTCGTGCCGCGCAGGAGAATGGCACCGTTGCGGACAATAACCGGATGCCTCTGCAGTCTCTGGCCGCCGCAAACGTGATGATTGAAGGGTCGATTATCGGTTACGAGAGCAATGTGAAATCGGGTGGCGTGGGCGCGCGCTACTTCGGTATCGGCGCAGATACCCAGTACCAGCTCGACCAAATTGCGGTTAACCTGCGCGTCGTGAACGTCAGTACCGGTGAAGTGCTCTCTTCGGTCAACACCAGCAAAACGATATTGTCTTATGAAGTTCAGGCTGGGGTATTCCGCTTTATTGATTACCAGCGCCTGCTGGAGGGAGAAATTGGCTACACCTCTAACGAACCGGTCATGATGTGTCTGATGTCAGCCATTGAAACCGGCGTGATCTTCTTAATCAACGATGGTATCGATCGCGGGCTGTGGGATCTGCAAAACAAAGCGGACGTACAGAACCCGATCCTGGTGAAATACCGTGATATGTCGGTGCCTCCGGAATCCTGACGGGCAGCGCATAAAAAAAGGCGAGATGATTATCTCGCCTTTTTTTTATTCACTCACCGCGGTGATGTTTTGCGTTTTTTCCCGTCGCGCCGCCAGCCAAAGACCGCTGTTCTTCATGGCGTAGCCAAACAGCAGCCCCAGCGCCAGGGAAGGAACCACCAGCTTCCAGTCCCCCTGCCCGGCAAAGGTTGCGCAGGCCCCCATAAAGGTTCCCGGCACAAACGACAGCAACAGATGCTTCGCCTGGATGCACATCAGGAAGGCGACGACACCCGTCATGACGTACCCCAGCATATCCAGATGCGGCGCCAGCGCGCTGCCTTTCATGATGACCAGCGCCCAGATAACGCCGCTCATCAGCGTGCAGCCTGAGATAAAGAGCCCTTTCAGCCCGCCCTGAGGACAGGCGAAATAGGCCGTGCAGCCCAGGAAGCCAGCCCAGCTTAACAGACCGAGAGACACCGCTACCCATCCCCAAATACCGGAGAGGATGCCCGTCGTGATTGCAATACAAAGTAATATGTTCATGGCGCGCATCTTAGCAGAAGCGCGCCATAGAAATGAGATCAGAAGCACATTACGTGCAAGTTGAAATGTATCGTTGCAGGATTTTTGTGATTTACATCACTCTTCACTCTCTTCTTCCAGCTCGTCCCACATTGCTGCAATGGCGTCACGCGTCAGCGGGGCCAGCGTTCGCCAGAACGGAGAGGTGGCATGGGCTTCCACTTTTCCCAGGAAGGTCCCCACCCACGGCAGCAGATACGTTTCGAAGAGGATCCCGATGGCTTCATTTTCATCGTCGCCAGCGTTGTCTTCGATCCAGGACGCGGCCAGCAGCAGCGTACCGATATGATCGGCTGGGGTATCGCTCAGCGGCATCCCGCGTTCTGAAAGGAATGCCCGCACTTCCGCTTCGGTCGCGCCTTCCTGCCAGGCGGAACGATACGGCGACACGCGGCACTCTTCGCCCACGAACAGAGCATTGTAGTCCGTTGAGATCTGCTGCATATCGCAGTTTTTCTGCAGGCGCTCCAGTAACTCATCCTGTTCCAGCGGCCAGTTCTGCGCCAGTTTACCTTCGCGAATCAGCGTAAACAGCGGCACCAGCAGCGGGTCCTGCGGCTGGCGGTAATACAGGGAGCCCAGCACGCGGCAAAGGATGGAAAATTCATTCATTGTTTTATTCCGTTATTCAATTAAAGATCGGCAAATTCATCAATCGGCGCCATGCCGCGCGACTCGAGGAAATCAAGCATACGACGCGGCGTGACGTTCAGGATGCGCTCTTCCGGGAAATCCACATCCTGCAATATTTTCAGGCACTCGCTAAAATCCCCCAGCGTGAAGGCCGTGTGCGAATCAGAGCCCAGCGCCACCATGCCACCCGCATCACGCACGGCGGCAGCCACTTCGCGACAGTTGGCTTCACTGCCTTTACGCGAGTGCACGAACGAGGAGTTATTAATCTCCAGCGCCACGCGGTGTTTCGCCGCGGCCTGCGCCACGGCCGGAATATCAATCGGGTATTTCGGATTGCCCGGATGGCTGATGATGTGCACATTGCCGCTGGCAATAGTGGCAATCATCGCCGCGGTATTGGTCTCTTTATCCTGCGGCGGGAAAACCGGCTCATGGAAGCCGGCAAGGATCAGATCTAAGGAGGTCAGCATCGGGCCGGTACAGTCAATTTCACCGTCGGTGTTTTTGATGTTCGCCTCAATGCCGCGCAGTATCCCAATGCCGTCCACCAGACGTGGCCAGATACGCATATTCACAAAATGCCAGTAGTGCGGCGCATCCGCCATATCCGGGCCGTGATCGGTTATCGCGAACAGCTTGATGCCCTTAAGCTTCGCCTGGGCAATATAATCATGGAGGTTGCTATACGCGTGGGTGCTGGCGACGGTGTGCATATGCAGGTCAACGGGATACATCTTTCTCTCCTCTGCGTTTTTTCCAAAGGATAGCAGTTATCAGCGGCGAATATTAGCAAAAACCCGGCGAACGCCGGGTTTCTCTCAGTAGCCGCGCTGTCGGTCGACCTGTCCGGTGACCGGGTTACCCTTCTCTATTTCACCGATCGTGTGCGAGATATAGGCCACCGCCTCGGCAGGTCGCGTCACGGCGGCAACGTGCGGAGTCATTGCCACGCGCGGGTGTCGCCACAGCGGGCTTTCCTCCGGCAGCGGCTCACGGCTGTAGACATCCAGCATGGCGCCTTTAAGCTTCCCGCTATCCAGCGCCTTCAGCAGATCCGGCTCGACCAGATGCACGCCGCGCGCCAGGTTCATCAGGTAGCTCTGGTCGTCCAGCTGGTTGAGCAGGCCTTCATTGATAATCCCCACCGTTTCCGCCGTATTGGGCAGCAGGTTAATCAGCACACGCGTGCCGTTCAGGAAGGCCGGAAGCTCATCCGTTCCGGCAAAGCTCTCAACGCCCGGATAGTCTTTACGGCTGCGGCTCCAGCAGCGCAGCGGGAAGCCCCACGGCGCGAGCGCTTCAGCCACTTTCGAACCCAGCACGCCCGCGCCGAGGATACCAACGGTAAACGCTTCGCGCGGATATTCAGGCAACGGCTCCCAGCGGGATTGCTGCTTAAGCGCCTGATAGTCATCAAAGCGGCGGAACCAGTGCAGCACCTGGCTGACGGCATATTCCTGCATTTGCTGGCCCATACCGGTATCTTCCAGGCGGAACAGAGGAATATCTTCCGGCAGCATTTCAGGGTGTGCTTTCAGCTTGCTCAGAATGGAATCCACGCCGGCTCCAAGCGCAAACACGGCCTTTAGCTTACGGCCCTGGAGCATTTCTACCGGCGGATGCCAGACCAGCGCGTAGTCAGCATGTTCGTTATCGCCCCGCTTCCACTCACGAACGCGAGCGCCCGGCAGTGCCGCAGAAAGTGCCTTAATCCAGTAAGCCGTATCAAAAGTGGGGTGATAGAAGAGTATATCCATAGTCAATCCTGCCTTTTATTGCGCTGATTTATTTTGCTTTTTAACTGGACGGTCAGCATAGCAAATTTATTGCGTGACCGTGTTGTTGATAAAAAAGACGCTTTCAGCACATTTAAGAATCATGTTGCCTGAAGTTTGTCTAAACGCGCTAAATTACTGAAAAAGTGGGTTGACGGCAGTTCGGCTTTTCCTTACATTAGCGCCCGTCCCAGCAACAACGGGATGACAATATGGTGAGGTGTCCGAGTGGCTGAAGGAGCACGCCTGGAAAGTGTGTATACGGCAACGTATCGGGGGTTCGAATCCCCCCCTCACCGCCATATTTTAAGAAGAGCTCGCATGAAAATGCGGGCTTTTTTTTCGCATGTTGCACGCCTGCGGGGGGATGAGAACCCCCGACCGGGGTTCGACAACTGGCGCAGCCAGTTGGACAGACTGTGAGCAAAGCGAACAGGCTGCCCGCAGGGCGAGCGAAGCGAGTCAATCCCCCCCGGTGCTATATTCAGCTCGGTGCAGCCTGAGCGCCTCACCCTAACCCTCTCCCCAAAAGGGCGAGGGGATCGTTACTCCTCCACCATCCGCGCATACTCTTCAGTAAGAAAATCCACCAGCGTTCTGACGGACGGCAGCAAACCTCGCCTGGAAGGATAAACAGCGTGAATCACTTCCCGTCGGGGTTCCCATGCGTCCAGCACCCTTACCAGTTCCCCGGATGCCAGCTGATCCTTGACCATCAAAATCGGCAGCTGCACCACGCCCACCCCCGCCATCGCCGCTTCACGCAGCGCCAGCATGTCGGTGGTAATAAAGCGCGGCGTGTAATGAATCGCGGCTTTCGCTCCTTCCGGCCCGCTCAGCTCCCATCTGTGCAGCTGCTTTCCCACCCCCATGCTCAAACCCGGCCACTCGCTCAGCTCAGAGGGCACGGCAGGGTGACCCATCCGCGCAATCAGCGCAGGGCTCGCCACCAGGCAGTGTCCCCTGTCTGCCAGCACTCTTAACACCAGGTCGCTGTCATCAAACGGACGTGGACGAACGCGGATCGCCACGTCGATGCCCTCTCCCACCAGATCAACCCGTCGGTTGGTGGCCTCAAGCTGAAGATTGATCCCCGGATAGCGCGCCATAAACCGCGCCAGCATGGGCCCCACGTGCACGTGCAGCAAGGTGACCGGACAGGTGATCCTGACCACGCCGCGTGGCTCGGCCTGCAACGCCGCCACCGCCTCTTCCGCAGCTTCGGCCTCTACCAGCATGGCTTTACAGTGCTGATAGAACGTCTGCCCCACTTCCGTCACCGTAAACTGCCGGGTGGTGCGCTGGATCAACCGCACGCCAAGGCGCTCTTCCAGCTGGGCAATCCGGCGGCTCAGTTTTGACTTGGGCTGATCGAGCGCCCGACCCGCCGCCGCAAATCCACCATGGTCCACCACCTTCACAAACCACGCGAAATCATTGAGATCCTGCATACGCCCTCATCGTTCCATATTCAGAACAGTGAATGTCATTTTCACTATCTACCGGGATATTAACCCTGAATATAAGCTAATTACATCAACAGAACATCAGGAGTTCATCATGAAAAACGTAACAGGCGTTTATACCGCACCTCGTCCGCACTGGGTCGGTGACGGTTTCCCGGTTCGTTCAATGTTTTCTTACCAGACGCACGGCGAGCCGCTGAGCCCGTTTCTGCTGCTGGACTATGCCGGACCGTACACCTTCCCGGCGGACGGCGCGAAACGCGGCGTGGGCGAGCATCCTCATCGCGGCTTTGAAACGGTGACCATCGTTTACGCCGGCGAAGTGGAGCATCGCGACTCCACCGGCAGAGGCGGCATTATTGGCCCCGGCGACGTGCAGTGGATGACGGCGGGCGCAGGCATCCTGCACGAGGAGTTCCACTCCAGCGCCTTCGCGCAGAAAGGCGGTGAACTAAAAATGATGCAGTTGTGGGTCAACCTGCCCGCCAAAGACAAAATGGCGACGCCCGGCTACCAGAGCATCACCAAAGCGGATATCCCGGTGGTCACGCTGCCGGATAACAGCGGCACGCTGCGGGTCATCGCCGGTCGCCTTGAGGACGTGACGGGCCCGGCCCATACCTTCTCACCGCTGAACGTCTGGGACATCGCGCTTAACCAGGGCAGCCATCTGACGCTCAACCAGCCCGAAGGCTGGAGCACGGCGCTGGTGGTACTTGAGGGCAGCGTAACGGTGAACGGCACCACGCCAGCGGGTGAAGCGCAGCTGGTTGTGCTAAGTCAGAGCGGTGAAAAGCTGCATCTGGAAGCGAACAGCGACGCGAAATTGCTGCTGATGGCCGGTGAGCCGCTGAATGAACCGATTGTGGGCTACGGCCCGTTTGTGATGAACAGTAAAACCGAGATCGCGGAAGCCATTCGTGATTTCAACTCCGGCCGCTTTGGCCAGATCTGAACGTAATTAAGGAGCGCAATATGTCTACCCCTGCAAACTTCAACGGTGCACGTCCCGTCATTGACGTAAATGATGCCGTCATGCTGCTTATCGACCACCAGAGCGGGCTGTTCCAGACCGTCGGCGACATGCCCATGCCGGAGCTGCGCGCCCGTGCGGCGGCGCTGGCAAAGATCGCCACGCTGGCGAAGATCCCGGTGATCACCACCGCCTCCGTTCCACAGGGACCGAACGGCCCGCTTATCCCGGAGATCCACGCCAACGCGCCGCATGCGCAGTATGTGGCCCGCAAAGGTGAGATCAACGCCTGGGATAACCCGGAATTCGTGGCGGCGGTAAAAGCTACCGGTCGCAAGACGTTAATTATTGCAGGCACGATCACCAGCGTCTGCATGGCCTTCCCGTCCATCAGCGCGGTGGCGGACGGATATAAAGTGTTTGCGGTGATTGATGCCTCCGGCACCTACAGCAAAATGGCGCAGGAGATCACCCTGGCCCGCGTGGTCCAGGCAGGCGTGGTGCCGATGGATACCGCCGCTGTGGCCTCTGAGATCCAGCGAACCTGGAACCGTGAAGATGCGGCTGAATGGGCTGAGGTATACACCCACATCTTCCCGGCCTACCAGCTGCTGATCGAAAGCTACGGCAAAGCGCAGGAGGTGGTGAAAAACAGCGAAGTGCTCGATTCGCAGCGTTAATCCTGCGCTATACGACATAAGCTGATTAAGGCTTAACCGAACAAGCACGAATGCAGAAAATCTGCTTGACCGCTTTCGCGCAACTCCCTATAGTAGCGCCCCGTTGCCCCCCAAGCGGTCAGGCAGCAAAACAATATGGTGAGGTGTCCGAGTGGCTGAAGGAGCACGCCTGGAAAGTGTGTATACGGCAACGTATCGGGGGTTCGAATCCCCCCCTCACCGCCATATTTTAAGAAGAGCTCGCATGAAAATGCGGGTTTTTTTTTCGCATATTGCACGCCTGTGGGGGGATGAGAACCCCCGACCGGGGTTCGACAACTGGCGCAGCCAGTTGGACAGACTGTGAGCAAAGCGAACAGGCTGCCCGCAGGGCGAGCGAAGCGAGTCAATCCCCCCCTCACCGCCATATTTTAAGAAGAGCTCGCATGAAAATGCGGGCTTTTTTTTCGCATATTGCACGCCTGTGGGGGGATGAGAACCCCCGACCGGGGTTCGACAACTGGCGCAGCCAGTTGGACAGACTGTGAGCAAAGCGAACAGGCTGCCCGCAGGGCGAGCGAAGCGAGTCAATCCCCCCCTCACCGCCATATTTTAAGAAGAGCTCGCATGAAAATGCGGGCTTTTTTTTCGCATATTGCACGCCTGTGGGGGGATGAGAACCCCCGACCGGGGTTCGACAACTGGCGCAGCCAGTTGGACAGACTGAGAGCGAAGCGAACAGGCTGCCCGCAGGGCGAGCGAAGCGAGTCAATCCCCCTCAGTGCTATATTCAGCTCGGTGCGGCCTGAGACCCTCACCCTAACCCTCTCCCCAGGGGAGAGGGAATAAAATGCACATAAAACAAAGCCCGGTTTCCCGGGCCTTGAACGCAACAGCACACTCAGTAATACGCTTGCAGCGTCCGTTGACACAGCGCCGAACGCACGCAGTCCTCTTTGGTGAAGCGTACCACCCCAATCATCTCATCTTCCTCAAAACGTGACATGGCGTCGCTGAGGCCGGACTTCACGCCCGACGGCAGGTCACACTGGGTAATATCGCCGTTGACGATAACCGTCACGTTCTCCCCGAGGCGCGTTAAAAACATCTTCATTTGCGCAGCGGTCACGTTCTGAGCCTCGTCGAGAATAACGACCGCATTTTCAAATGTACGTCCGCGCATATAGGCGAACGGCGCGATTTCCACCTTGCCAATCTCTGGTCGCAGGCAGTACTGCATAAAGGATGCACCCAGCCGCTTCACCAGCACGTCATAGACGGGCCTGAAGTACGGAGCAAACTTCTCCGAAATATCGCCGGGCAGGAAGCCGAGATCTTCATCAGCTTGCAGTACAGGACGGGTAACAATAATGCGCTCCACGTCCTTATGGATCAGCGCTTCCGCCGCTTTGGCTGCACTGATCCAGGTTTTCCCGCATCCGGCTTCACCGGTTGCAAAGATGAGCTGTTTACTCTCGATAGCATTCAGGTAGTGCGCCTGAGCCTCATTGCGCGCCACAATTGGAGAATTATCACGGCTGTCTCTGGCCATGCCAATTGCTTCTACGCCACTCATCTGCACAAGCGAGGTGACCGATTCTTCTTCACGCTGTTTATGGCTACGTGAGTCCCGTCTCAGCACACGTTTTGCTTCGCGACGAGCTTTGATCACTGCTTTTTGTCTTCCCATGGATAGCACCTTGAGTTGTTGGTATTCATCACACGCGCCAGCTTCGGCACGATTATGCGCACGAACATCAGAGGGTTGGCTTCCTTGTAAGCCATTGCTTGCTTTATCAGATGACGATACAGAACGGCTACGCGCACCGGTCTGCACGTCGGTCGAATCAGGTTCTTGAGATGTGGGGGAGAATTTAGTGGTGAGGAAATCGCTGCCGGAGTCTGAGCCTCCGCGCCGGGTGCTGCGGTTGTTATGTTTACCTTGTCCAGTACAGGACGCAACCATTCGCGATCTCCATAGTGATTCAGCATCACTGCCGGGAACTACCGCTGTATTATCTTAAGTACATCAGGAGTTATCATAAATGCAACATTTATTTTACCTGAATGCAACTTTTAAGACTGTTCCTGCAGCGGAATCAGTCTTATATATGAATATTACAGAAATATAACAATAAGATAGTCATATGAAAAAATAATGTCCCCGCGAACTATCGCAGGGACGATTATCAGGCTTCCATCAGACCTTGTGCGAGATACGCGCCAGCATCGCGCGCGCCGGGCAGGGCAAAGAAATAGCCGCCGCCGATGGGCTTAATGTACTCTTCCAGCGCTTCGCCGTTTAACCGCTTCTGCACGGTCAGGAAGCCTTTCTCCAGATCGTGCTGATAGCAGACGAACAGTAGCCCCATATCAAGCTGGCCGGAATTGGTCACGCCCAGCGAATAGCTGTAGCCACGGCGCATCATCAGGCTGGACTGCGTCTCTTTGGTGCGGGGGTTGGCAAGGCGAATATGGCTGTCGAGCGCGATAATGTCGCCATCCGGGTCGTTCGCGTAGTCCGGCACATCATGCTCGTGCTTCATGCCCAGCGGCGCCCCGCTCTGCTTGTCACGGCCAAAAATCGTCTGCTGCTCTTTCAACGGCGTGCGGTCCCAGAACTCCACGTGGAACTGAATAATGCGCACAGCCTGGTAGCTGCCGCCCACCGCCCATGCGGGTTCCCCCTGATCTGCCGTCACCCACACCACGTCTTTCATCAGCGCCGCATCGCTGCTGTCCGGGTTGGCCGTGCCGTCCTTAAAGCCCAGCAGGTTAACCGGCGTCTCTTTGCCTTTGCTGCGGGCGGCGTGGTCAGAGATAAACCCTTCCCGCTTCCAGCGCACGCTCAGCAGATCCGGCGTGTGCTTGATGATATCGCGCAGGGCGTGGATCACCGTGTCCTGGGTATTGGCACAAATCTGCAGGAGCAGATCGCCGTGGCATAGCGCCGCGTCGAGGGAGTCATTCGGGAAGCGCGTCATCTTCTGCAGCGCGTTCGGCTTCTGTTTTGCCAGGCCGTAGCGGCCGTCAAACAGCGACTCCCCTACCGACACGGTAATGGTCAGGTTATCCGGCGCGATAAACGCCCCGAGGATACCGGAATCCATCGGCGGCAAGCGCGGGTTCGGCGTATCCGGTGCCGGCCCGCCCGCGGTAAGAAACGCGATGCGCGCCGTCAGCAGGCGGAACAGACGCTCCAGATCCGCCTTATCGCTGGCCAGCGAATCAAAGGCCACCAGCATCATGGAAGCCTGCTGCGGCGTGAGAATACCCGCCTGGTGCGCGCCATAAAACGGCTGGGTCTCCATGCGGGCATCCGGCGAGAGCGTACCGGGCGCGCTCTGCGATTTCGCCGCATGCGCCACCGGGCAACCTCCCGCCAGGGCAAACGCGCCGCCCAGCGCCCCTACCCCTTTTAACAAACGACGTCGGGAAGGTTCCGCCACGTCGAATTCTTCGTGCTTGTGCATCGTGCTTAGTCCAGACCCAGTACGCCGCGCAGCAGGGAGAGATCTTCCGCCAGCGTCGTAATCGGGCCTTTCAGCGCGTTACGGTCGGCGTCGGTCAGCTTGTCGTAGGTTTCGAACCCGTCTTTGGTACGGTACTTCGCCAGGATGGTATCGACCTTTTTGAAGTTGGCATCTACTTTCGCCAGCAGTTCGCCGCTCTCTTTCTGCAGCTGAGGACGCAGCAGCTCGACAATCTTCTGCGCACCGTCGACGTTGGCCTGGAAGTCCCACAGGTCGGTGTGGCTGTAGCGATCTTCTTCACCGCTGATTTTGCTCGCGGCCACTTCTTCAATCAGACCGGCCGCGCCGCCCACCACCTTCGACGGCGGGAAGGCAAGCTCGCTGATGCGCTTTTGCAGCTCCAGCACGTCGGTGTTCAGCTGCCCGGCGTATTTCTCCATTCCTTTGGTGGAGTTATCGCCAAACAGGGCTTTTTCCAGACGGTGGAAGCCGGTGAATTTCGGATCGGCGGCCTTCTGCTCGTAGTCATCTTCGCGGGCATCAATGCTGCCGTCGAGGTCAGAGAACAGCTCGGCAATCGGCTCGATGCGCTCGTAGTGCTGACGGGTTGGCGCGTACAGGGATTTCGCTTTTTCGATATCGCCCGCTTTCACGGCGTCGGTGAAGGCTTTGGTACCCGTGACCAGGTCCGCCGTCTCTTTGGTGACGTAGGCTTTATAGGCGGTGATAGCGTCGCCCAGGCTCAGCAGGGCCGTGCCTTTGGCCGCGTCCGCCGTCGCTGCACCTTTGACGATCAGCTTGCCTTTAGGGTTGGTCAGCAGGCCGCAGGTCATGTCGTATTCACCCGGCTGCAGGTTGGCGGTCATCTTCTGACTGAAGCCTGGCGCGATGTTCTCGCGCTCTTCCACCACCATCACGCCTTTGAGGATCTCCCACTCCAGCGCCTTCTGGCTGTGGTTCTGAATGATAAACTGGGTTTTACCGCTGTTAACCGTGATGGTCATCGGCTCACACTGCTTATCGTTAACGGTGACTTTTACCTGCGGAATATCCGCAGCCTGCGCAGCGAATGCAGAAGCGAACAGCGCGGCAATGCCTGCGCACAATGCACTACGACGAAACTGAATTGCCATGACTCTTCCCTTAAAAAGTATGTTGTAACTAAAACAATAATTACGGCGCAACGCGCGACGCCTGCGAACCGGTACGCGGCGGCATCGCGAACAGCACCAGCGCCGGAACCAGATAGATAAAGTACATCGCCACTTCGCTGACGCTCGGCGTTTCCTGGTAGCCGAAGATGCCTTCGAGCAGGGTGCCGGTCAGTGAATGGGTGGAGAGAACGTTGCTAAGATCGAACGCCACGTCCTGGAAGTGGTTCCACAGGCCCGCCTCGTGGAAGGCGCGGATCGCCCCTGCTGCCAGCCCCGCGGCCACCAGCAGAATGAACAGGCTGGTCCACTTAAAGAAGGCGCCCAGGTTGAGGCGAATGCCGCCCCAGTAGAGCAGAAAGCCCAGCACCACCGCCGTTGCCAGACCGAGCATGGCGCCCAGCGGCGGCCAGATGCCCACGTCCTGCTGGAATGCCGCCAGCAGGAAGAAAACCGATTCCAGACCCTCGCGCGCCACGGCGAAAAAGACCATCATGATCAGCGCCCAGCCGTGGTGATTCCCCTTCTGCAGGGCGTTATCCACCGCCTGCTCCAGCTGCACCTTCACGTTGCGGGAAACTTTGCGCATCCAGAAGACCATCCACGTCAGGATGAACACCGCAATCACGGCGACGATACCTTCAAACAGCTCCTGCTCTTTCTGCGGGAATTCGCCGGTGGTTTCATTGATGAGGATACCTAAGCCCAGGCAGAGCGCCGCGGCAAGGAAGACGCCAACCCACATCACGCCAATCCAGCGCCCACGCTGGGTGCGCTTCAGATAGCTGGCGATAAGGCTGACAATCAGGGCCGCTTCAAGGCCTTCACGTAACATAATGAGAAATGGAACAAACATGCCGACACCTTAAATGTTTATCGCGGTCAACTGATGCAAAGAAAGGTAAATTCTTGTGATAGTGATTATCATTACGGCGGAAGGAAACACAAGCGAAATGTGTGGTGATTTGATGACGAGTTGTAAACTCAAAGCCTGTTAATAGTTGCCACCGTTACCGTTAAGTTTATAAGTTATAATAAAAATGCCCATTTACGGTTAACCAGTGCTGTGGCTAAATATCCGCCTCAAAAACCAACCGAAAATATTCCATGTTTAAGATTGTCCATTTCCTGCTGGCGCTGGTGATTATTCTTGCGCTTGCCTGGCTGGTGAGTTTCGACCGCCGAAAAATTCGCATTCGTTATGTTTTACAGCTGATTGTTATTGAAATTGCCCTGGCGTTCTTTTTCCTGCACGCCGAAAGCGGGCTATTCCTGATTAAATACGTTTCCGGCTTCTTTGAGTCACTGCTTAAATTTGCCTCGGAAGGGACGAATTTCGTCTTTGGCGGAATGGGAGAAAAAGGGCTGGCGTTTATTTTCCTCGGCGTGCTGTGTCCGATTATTTTTATTTCCGCACTGATTGGTATTCTCCAGCACTGGCGGATCCTGCCGATTTTTATTCGAATCATCGGAACGCTGCTGTCAAAGCTGAACGGCATGGGCAAGCTGGAATCGTTCAACGCGGTGAGCTCGCTGATCCTCGGCCAGTCGGAAAACTTCATTGCCTATAAAGGCGTGCTGGGGGATCTCTCCTCGCGTCGTCTGTTCACCATGGCGGCCACGGCCATGTCGACGGTCTCCCTGTCGATTGTCGGTGCCTATATGACCATGCTCGACGCCAAATTTGTCGTTGCCGCGCTGATCCTGAACATGTTCAGCACCTTTATTATTCTCTCGGTCATTAACCCGGTGCGTCCGGAAGCCGAGCCGGATATCAAGCTGGAAAAACTGCACGAATCCCAGAGCTTCTTTGAAATGCTGGGCGAGTATATTCTGGCCGGTTTTAAGGTGGCGATGATTATTCTGGCGATGCTGATTGGTTTTATCGCCCTCATCAGCGCCGTTAACGCCCTCTTCTCCAGCGTATTCGGCATGAGCTTCCAGCAGATCCTGGGCTATGTGTTTTATCCGCTGGCGTGGCTTATCGGGATTCCGCTCAGCGATGCGTTAAACGCGGGCAGCATTATGGCAACCAAGCTGGTGGCGAATGAATTTGTAGCGATGATTGAGCTGCAAAAAATTGCTCATGAAATGTCACCGCGCGGGCTGGGTATTTTGTCCGTCTTCCTCGTCTCGTTTGCCAACTTCGCCTCCATCGGCATCGTCGCCGGGGCGATTAAGGGGCTGAACGAGCAGCAGGGCAACGTGGTGTCGCGGTTTGGTCTGCGCCTGGTATACGGTGCGACGCTGGTGAGCCTGCTGTCGGCGAGCTTTGCGGGATTAGTGCTGTAAATAGCTTTGCTACAAAACAACAACGGCGGGTTATCCCGCCGTTTTTTATTAAAACTGTACGCACACCGGCTGGTCGACCCGCATCACCGATTCCTGCGCGAAACGAGACTTATAGATCCCGCGCAACGCTTCGATGTTCTTCTCGCTCTGCGCATCTTTACCGTGGATCAGCATTAACGCTTTGCTGGGTTCACGCGCCACTTTCCCGTCGTTCCCCAGCCACTGCCCGCGCGCATCAAACACCGTTAAGCCATCGCGAAAACGCGGCGTCACGTCCTGGTCAACAAACTGCTGCCACTCGCTGCCGGTAATCTGCGCCCCTGCCGGGCGATTCAAGCCAAAATAGAGCGTGGTCTGCTGCATCTGGTTATCCGCTTTGCAGGTCTCTACCGCCGCATGTTGCGATGACGCGTTGCAGCCCGCCAGCATCAATAATGCCGCCGCCATTACCCCTGTTTTGATGGTCATGTATCGCTATCCTCATTGTTATAAGCACATGGATATCACAGGAAAATACGGATTTTGGCAAGAAAAAAGCCGGGTGGCGCTTGCGCTTACCCGGCCTACGGTACTGCGTGAGAAAATTATTCTGGCTGCAGCTTAGTCGGTGGCGCAGTGTGGTAGTGCGCATCCGCTTCCGCAAAGCGCTTCTGCATAGAGGCAGACGGCGCTTTACCCAGCAGGCTGAACACCACAATACCGATGCTGCCGAAGATGAAGCCCGGAATGATTTCGTACAGGCCCAGCCACGCGAACTGCTTCCAGACGATGACGGTCACCGCACCGATGATCATCCCCGCCAGCGCGCCGTTGCGGGTCATGCGTGACCACATGACGGAGAACAGCACCACCGGCCCAAACGCGGCACCGAAGCCCGCCCACGCGTAGCTCACGAGACCCAGCACGCGGTTTTCCGGGTTGGCTGCCAGCGCAATGGCTACCAGCGCCACCACCAGCACCATAAAGCGCCCTACCCACACCAGCTCTTTCTGGCTCGCATTTTTACGCAGGAAGGCCTTGTAGAGGTCTTCGGTGATTGCACTGGAGCAAACCAGCAGCTGACAGCTCAGGGTGGACATCACCGCCGCCAGGATCGCGGAGAGCAAAATACCGGCAATCCACGGGTTAAACAGAATCTGCGCCAGCTCGATGAACACGCGCTCGGCGTTCTGGTTCACCGCGCCCGCCTGCGCCGGGTTATTGCTGAAGTAGGCGATACCGAAGAAGCCGACCGCACACGCGCCCGCCAGACACAGGATCATCCACGTCATGCTGATGCGACGCGCGTGAACGATGGTGTGGTGAGAATCCGCCGCCATAAAGCGCGCCAGAATGTGCGGCTGACCGAAGTAGCCCAGCCCCCAGCCCATCAGGGAGACGATGGCGACAAAGTTCAGCCCTTTCAGCATATCGACGTTTTCGATGCTCTTCTGCTTGATAACTTCCAGTGAATCGCCAAAGCCGCCAACGGTGAAAATCACAATCACCGGGGTCAGGATCAGGGCGAAGATCATCAGGCTCGCCTGCACGGTGTCGGTCCAGCTGACGGCCAGGAAGCCGCCCACGAAAGTATAGAGGATGGTTGCCGCCGCACCGGCCCACAGGGCGGTTTCGTAGCTCATGCCGAAGGTACTTTCGAACAGACGCGCACCGGCCACGATGCCGGAGGCACAGTAGATGGTGAAGAACACCAGGATCACCACCGCGGAGATAATGCGCAGCACGCGGCTGTTATCCTCAAAGCGTCCGGTGAAGTAATCCGGCAGCGTCAGGGCGTTGTTGTTGGCTTCGGTATGTACGCGCAGACGGCCTGCCACCAGCTTCCAGTTGATCCACGCGCCGACGGTCAGGCCGATGGCGATCCAGCTTTCGGAAATACCAGAGATGAAAATCGCGCCCGGCAGCCCCATCAGCAGCCAGCCGCTCATGTCGGATGCGCCCGCAGAGAGCGCGGTGACCATTGGGCCTAAGCTGCGCCCGCCAAGGATGTAGTCGTCAAAGTTTTTAGTGGAACGCCATGCCAAAAACCCTATCAGGATCATGCCAAAAATATAAACGAGAAATGTCACCAGCATCGGTGTGCTAATAGCCATTCAAATTCTCCAAAATGTCGAGCGACAACCGTCCGGGTTGCCTTGTTATGTCATCACCGGAACGTAGTGATGTGTGTATGTGTTTCCGTTGGGCGCGCTATCCTGCCGTATACGCTTCCCACTGACAAACGATTTAACACTGCATTTACATGAATTTCATCCCTGGTTTTATACGTCTTTCCTATAGGTTGCACTCGCTCACGCTTTTACGGGTTGCACCTTTAAAAAGTGTTAAGCACCGCATAAAAACTGGCTTCGTAAACCGTCGCGCGTTCTTTTTCGCAGCTAACTAATCGTTAACAATCCATTCATTTTCCAGCTTGCAAACCAGGTCACATTTAACACGGTTGCACAAAGTTGCAACATGGTAGATATTTCACGCTATCAACAGAACGCTATTACAGAACAACAGGAGTTTTGGCATGGGGATGACCACCATGGGGGTTAAGCTGGATGACGCGACCCGCGAACGGATTAAGACCGCAGCAACCCGCATTGACCGCACACCGCACTGGTTAATCAAGCAGGCGATTTTTAACTATCTGGAAAGGCTGGAGAGTGAAGATGGCCTGCCTGAGCTGCCTGCCCTGCTGGCGGGCGCAGCGAACGAAAGCGACGACGCCGCGACGGCGGTGGAAGAAAACCACCAGCCGTTCCTCGAATTTGCCGAGCAGATCCTGCCGCAGTCCGTCAGCCGCGCCGCCATTACCGGGGCTTACCGCCGCGCCGAAACCGACGCCGTGCCGATGCTGCTGGAGCAGGCCCGCCTGCCGGAAGCCATTGCCGCCCAGGCGCACAGCCTGGCGTATCAGTTAGCCGACAAGCTGCGCAACCAGAAAACCGCCACCGGCCGCGCCGGGATGGTGCAGGGCCTGTTGCAGGAGTTCTCCCTCTCCTCACAGGAAGGCGTGGCGCTGATGTGCCTGGCGGAAGCGCTGCTGCGTATTCCGGATAAAGCTACCCGCGACGCGCTGATCCGCGACAAGATCAGCAACGGCAACTGGCACTCCCACATTGGCCGCAGCCCGTCGCTGTTCGTCAACGCCGCCACCTGGGGTCTGCTGTTTACCGGCAAGCTGGTCTCCACCCATAACGAAGCCAACCTGTCACGCTCTCTGAACCGCATTATCGGCAAGAGCGGCGAGCCGCTGATCCGCAAAGGCGTGGACATGGCGATGCGCCTGATGGGCGAGCAGTTCGTCACCGGGGAAACCATTGCCGAAGCGCTGGCGAATGCCCATAAGCTGGAAGACAAAGGTTTCCGCTACTCCTATGACATGCTGGGCGAAGCGGCGCTCACCGCCGCCGATGCGCAGGCCTACATGGTCTCTTACCAGCAGGCGATCCACGCCATCGGTAAAGCATCCAACGGTCGCGGTATTTATGAAGGTCCGGGCATCTCTATTAAGCTCTCCGCCCTGCACCCGCGCTACAGCCGCGCGCAGTACGACCGGGTGATGGAAGAGCTCTATCCGCGCCTGAAGTCCCTGACCCTGCTGGCGCGCCAGTATGATATCGGCATCAACATCGACGCCGAAGAGGCTGACCGTCTGGAGATCTCCCTCGATCTGCTGGAAAAACTGTGTTTCGAACCGGAGCTGGCGGGCTGGAACGGGATTGGTTTCGTCATCCAGGCCTACCAGAAACGCTGTCCGTTCGTCATTGATTACCTGATTGACCTGGCCAGCCGCAGCCGTCGCCGCCTGATGATCCGCCTGGTGAAAGGCGCCTACTGGGACAGCGAAATCAAACGCGCCCAGATGGAAGGTCTGGAAGGCTATCCGGTCTATACCCGCAAGGTCTACACCGACGTCTCTTACCTCGCGTGCGCGAAAAAACTGCTCGGCGTGCCGAACCTGATTTACCCGCAGTTCGCGACCCACAACGCCCATACCCTGGCGGCGATCTACAGCCTGGCCGGGCAGAACTACTATCCGGGCCAGTACGAGTTCCAGTGCCTGCACGGCATGGGCGAACCGCTGTACGAGCAGGTCACCGGTAAAGTGGCGGACGGCAAGCTGAACCGCCCGTGCCGCATCTATGCCCCGGTGGGCACCCACGAAACCCTGCTGGCGTACCTGGTGCGTCGTCTGCTGGAGAACGGGGCGAACACCTCCTTCGTTAACCGCATCGCCGACACCACCCTGCCGCTTGACGAACTGGTGGCCGATCCGGTGCAGGCCGTAGAGAAGCTGGCGGCGCAGGAAGGCCAGATTGGTCTGCCGCATCCGAAAATTGCCCTGCCGCGCGAGCTGTACGGCGCGGGCCGCGTCAACTCGGCGGGCCTGGATCTGGCGAACGAACACCGTCTGGCGTCGCTCTCCTCTGCCCTGCTCAACAGCGCATTGCAGAAGTGGCAGGCCAAACCGATCCTTGAGCAGTCCGTTGAGGACGGTGAAATGCAGCCGGTGATCAACCCGGCAGAGCCGAAGGACATCGTCGGCTACGCGCGTGAAGCAACCGAAGCGGAAGTGGAACAGGCGCTGGAGAGCGCGGTGAACAACGCGCCAATCTGGTTCGCCACCCCGCCGCAGGAGCGTGCCGCCATTCTGGAACGCGCCGCGGTGCTAATGGAAGATCAGATGCAGCAGCTCATCGGCATTCTGGTGCGCGAAGCGGGTAAAACCTTCAGCAACGCCATCGCCGAAGTGCGTGAGGCGGTCGACTTCCTGCACTACTACGCCGGTCAGGTGCGCGATGATTTCGACAACGAAACGCACCGCCCGCTCGGTCCGGTGGTCTGTATCAGCCCGTGGAACTTCCCGCTGGCGATCTTCACCGGCCAGATTGCCGCCGCCCTTGCCGCAGGCAACAGCGTGCTGGCGAAACCGGCAGAGCAAACCCCGCTGATTGCCGCCCAGGGCATCAACATTCTTCTGGAAGCAGGCGTTCCGGCGGGCGTGGTGCAACTGCTGCCAGGGCGCGGTGAAACGGTGGGCGCCAAACTCACCTCCGATAACCGCGTGCGCGGCGTGATGTTTACCGGTTCGACCGAAGTGGCCTCCCTGCTGCAACGCAACATCGCCACCCGTCTGGATGCGCAGGGTCGTCCTACCCCGCTTATCGCCGAAACTGGCGGCATGAACGCCATGATTGTTGACTCCTCCGCGCTCACCGAGCAGGTGGTTGTTGACGTGCTGGCCTCCGCCTTCGACAGCGCCGGTCAACGCTGCTCCGCCCTGCGCGTGCTGTGCTTACAGGATGACGTGGCTGACCACACGCTGAAGATGCTGCGCGGCGCGATGGCGGAATGCCGCATGGGCAACCCGGGCCGTCTCACCACCGACATCGGGCCGGTGATCGACGCGGAAGCCAAAGCCAACATTGAAAACCATATTCAGGCCATGCGCGCCAAAGGCCGTCCAGTGTTCCAGGCGGTGCGCGAGAACAGCGAAGATGCCCGCGAGTGGCAGACTGGCACCTTCGTGCCGCCTACGCTGATTGAGCTGGCAAGCTTCGACGAGCTGAAAAAAGAGGTCTTCGGCCCGGTGCTACACGTGGTGCGTTACAACCGTAACAACCTCAACGCGCTTATCGACCAGATCAACGCCTCCGGCTACGGCCTGACGCTCGGCGTGCATACCCGTATCGACGAGACCATTGCGCAGGTCACCGGCACGGCCAAAGTCGGCAACCTGTACGTCAACCGCAACATGGTTGGCGCGGTCGTGGGCGTGCAGCCGTTCGGCGGCGAAGGCCTCTCCGGTACGGGTCCGAAAGCGGGCGGTCCGCTCTACCTGTACCGTCTGCTGGCGAACCGTCCGGAAAATGCCCTGGGCGTGACGCTGGCGCGTCAGGACGCTGAATATCCGGTGGACGCGCAGGTGAAAGCCGTGCTGACCCAGCCGCTGGAGGCGCTGATTAAGTGGGCTGATAACCGTCCTGAACTGCGTGCGATTGCGCAGCAGTACGGCGAACTGGCGCAGGCCGGTACCCAGCGTCTGCTGCCGGGGCCAACCGGCGAGCGCAACACCTGGACGCTGATGCCGCGCGAGCACGTACTGTGCGTGGCGGATAACGAGCAGGACGCGCTGGTACAGCTAGCCGCGGCGATGGCCACCGGGTGTGAAGTGCTGTGGCCGGACGATGCGCTGCATCGCGATCTCGCCAAACAGCTGCCGAAAGCGGTCTCGGCCCGTATTCACTTCGCGAAAGCCGATGCCCTGCTAACCCAGCCGTTTGACGCGGTGATCTACCACGGTGATTCCGACCAGCTGCGCGAGCTGTGCGAGCAGGTGGCGGCCCGCAGCGGGGCGATTGTTTCCGTGCAGGGCTTCGCCCGCGGGGAAACCAACCTGCTGCTGGAGCGTCTGTACGTGGAGCGCTCGCTCAGCGTCAACACCGCGGCGGCGGGCGGTAACGCCAGCCTGATGACAATCGGCTAACGCTGTGCTAATAAGGCTCCGGAGACGGAGCCTTATTTTATTGGGGAGTATATGAAACGATATCTTATCGCCGGTGCGGCACTGCTGCTGAGCGCCAGCGCGCTGGCCAACGAGTGCGACAACGCCACCACGCAGCTTGAACTGAATACCTGTAGCGCGCAGCAGTACCAGGCAGCCGATAAAAAACTCAACCAGACCTATCAGGCCGCCATCAAACGCGCGGCGGCCCCCCAGCGCGACCTGCTGAAAAAAGCGCAGCAGGCGTGGATTACCCTGCGCGACGCGGACTGCGCGTTTATCGGTTCGGGGACGGAAGGCGGGAGCGTCCAGCCAATGATTGTTAACCAGTGCCTGGCGGAAAAAACCGTGGAGCGCGAGGCGTTTCTGGCCTCGCTGATGCAGTGTGAAGAGGGCGACTTAAGCTGCCCTCTCCCGCCGGGCAATTAACGCACGCGGATCCCTTCGATAATCATCCGCTGCACGTTTTCGAGGGTGCTCTGGAAAAACGCCTTGTCCTGGAGCGTTTTACCGGTCACCGCCTCAACCTGGGCCGCAAAGTCAGCGTAATGCTGGGTAGCGGCCCAGATCATAAAGATCAGGTGCTGCGGGTCGACCGGGGCCAGCTTTCCGCTGGCAACCCATCCGGCGATAATCGCCGACTTATCGTCCACCAGCTGCTTTAAATCCCCCGTCAGCTCCGCCTGCAGCAGCGGCGCGCCCTGCAGCATCTCAAGACAAAACAGCCTTGACGCCTGCGGGTAATCGCGCGACACCTCGAGCTTAAGGCGAATGTACTCCTCGATAGCCACCAGCGGGGCCAGCTCTTCGCGAAATGCCTTGAGCGGTGCCAGCCAGATATCGAGGATCTGCTGCATCACCGCCACATACAGCGCCTCTTTCGACGGGTAATAGTAGAGCAGATTGGTTTTAGACACCCCGGACTGCTCCGCCACCTGCTCCAGGCGCGTGCCGTGAATGCCAAACTGTGAAAAGGTCTCCAGCGCGGCGCTGAGGATCGCCTGCTTTTTGGCGCTCACCGCCTGCGAACGTTTTCCGGGTGTTTTCACTGCGCCTTGTGTCATTTCCGCTCTCCATTTTCTTTCCTGCGCTCAGCATAGCAAAACCCCCGCCTCGCCACGACCTTCTGCACTCCCATCGCGCATGAGTGCCTGTTTTCTGTGCAATGTTTTTGACCATTTAGTCCACATTTAGCGGCATCAATTCCCCAACTTCCCATTAACACATTAATAACACAAGCGTTTTCAAAACTGGCATTGCCTTTGCAAAACCACCGTTACACCTGCGACGTAATGAAGAGAGGTTCGTGATGAAAATTGGCGTATTTGTACCCATCGGCAACAACGGCTGGCTTATCTCGACCACTGCACCGCAGTACATGCCGACCTTTGAGTTGAACAAAGCCATCGTGCAGAAAGCGGAGCACTACCATTTCGACTTTGCGCTTTCGATGATCAAGCTGCGCGGCTTTGGCGGCAAAACGGAATTCTGGGATCACAACCTGGAGTCCTTCACTCTGATGGCCGGGCTGGCAGCGGTTACCTCGCGGATCCAGATCTACGCCACCGCGGCCACCCTCACCCTTCCGCCCGCGATCGTGGCACGCATGGCCTCCACCATCGACTCCATCTCCGGCGGGCGCTTTGGCGTTAACCTGGTCACCGGCTGGCAAAAACCGGAGTACGAGCAGATGGGACTCTGGCCGGGCGACGATTACTTCTCCCGTCGCTACGACTACCTGACCGAATACGTGCAGGTGCTGCGCGACCTGTGGGGCACCGGCAAAAGCGACTTCAAAGGCGACTTCTTTACCATGAACGACTGCCGCGTCAGCCCGCAGCCGTCGGTGCCGATGAAGGTGATTTGCGCCGGGCAGAGCGACGCGGGCATGGAATTCTCCGCGAAATATGCTGACTTCAACTTCTGCTTCGGCAAAGGCGTTAACACCCCTGCCGCCTTTGCCCCGACCGCGGCACGCATGAAGGAGGCCGCCGACAAAACCGGGCGCGACGTGGGCTCGTACGTGCTGTTCATGGTCATTGCCGACGAAACCGACGACGCCGCACGCGCCAAATGGGAACGGTATAAGGACGGCGCTGACGACGACGCCCTGAGCTGGCTTACCGAGCAGAGCCAGAAGGATACCCGTTCCGGCGCAGACACCAACGTGCGCCAGATGGCCGACCCGACCTCCGCCGTCAATATCAACATGGGCACGCTGGTTGGCTCGTACGCCAGCGTTGCCAGGATGCTCGACGAAGTGGCAGCCGTACCCGGCGCGGAGGGCGTCCTGCTGACCTTCGATGATTTCCTCACCGGCGTGGAAACCTTCGGCGAGCGCATCCAGCCGCTGATGCAGTGCCGCGCCCATATCCCTGCCGTCACGAAGGAGGTGGCGTAATGACGACCTTAAACGCTCGCCCGGAAGCCATCACCTTTGCGCCGCAGCAGAGCGCACTGATCGTGGTGGACATGCAAAACGCCTATGCCAGCCAGGGCGGTTATCTGGATCTGGCGGGGTTCGACGTCTCCGCCACAAGGCCTGTGATCGAGAACATCAAAACCGCCGTCGCCGCCGCGCGCGCGGCGGGAATGCTCATCATCTGGTTCCAGAACGGCTGGGATGACCAGTACATCGAGGCAGGCGGCCCCGGCTCGCCCAACTTCCACAAGTCGAACGCCCTGAAAACCATGCGCAAGCGGCCCGAACTGCAGGGCAAGCTGCTGGCCAAAGGCGGCTGGGATTATCAGCTGGTGGATGAGCTGGTCCCGCAGGCGGGTGATATCGTCCTGCCGAAACCGCGCTACAGCGGCTTTTTCAACACCCCGCTCGACAGCCTCCTGCGCAGCCGGGGCATTCGCCACCTGGTGTTCACCGGCATTGCCACCAACGTGTGCGTGGAATCGACCCTGCGCGACGGCTTTTTCCTCGAGTATTTCGGCGTGGTGCTGGAAGACGCGACCCATCAGGCCGGGCCGGAATTCGCCCAAAAGGCAGCTTTGTTCAATATCGAAACCTTTTTTGGCTGGGTCAGTAACGTTGCGGATTTCTGCGACGCCCTGAATCCTCCGCTCGCCCGTATCGCCTGAGGAGACACACGATGCCGAAATCCGTAATCATCCCGCCGGGCACCAGCACGCCCATCGCCCCGTTCGTCCCCGGCACCCTCGCCGACGGCGTGGTGTATGTCTCCGGCACGCTGCCGTTTGATAAAGACAACAACGTGGTATTTATCAACGACCCAAAGGCGCAAACCCGCCACGTGCTGGAGACGATCAAAACCGTGATCGAAACGGCGGGTGGCACCATGGAGGACGTGACCTTCAACAGCATCTTTATCACCGACTGGAAAAACTACGCCGCGATTAACGAAATCTACGCCGAGTTCTTCCCCGGCGATAAACCGGCGCGGTTCTGCATTCAGTGCGGGCTGGTAAAACCGGACGCGCTGGTTGAGATCGCCACCGTTGCGCACATCGCGAAGTGAGGCAGGCATGAAACTTTCCGTCTCGCCGCCGCCGTACGAGGGTGCGCCCGTGGTGGTCTTTATTTCCGGTCTCGGCGGCAGCGGCAGCTACTGGCTGCCCCAGCAGGCCGCGCTGGAGCCGGAGTATCAGGTGGTGTGCTATGACCAGCGGGGAACGGGCAATAACCCCGACACCCTGCCGGAGGGTTACAGCCTTGCGCAGATGGCAGACGAGCTCGCCCAGGCGCTGGCTGACGCAGGCATTGCGCGCTACAGCGTCGTCGGGCACGCGCTCGGCGCGCTGGTCGGCCTGCAACTGGCCCTCGACAGGCCCGACGCCCTCACCGCGCTGGTGTGCGTCAACGGCTGGCTGACCCTCAATGCCCACACCCGCCGCTGTTTTGACGTTCGCGAGCGGCTGCTGCATTCCGGCGGCGCGCAGGCGTGGGTCGAGGCGCAGCCGCTGTTTCTCTACCCGGCAGACTGGATGGCCGCCCGCGCGCCGCGTCTGGAGGCCGAAGAAGCGCTGGCGCTGGCCCATTTCCAGGGTAAAACCAACCTGCTGCGCAGGCTCAGCGCCCTGAAAAAAGCCGACTTCCGCCGCCAGTCCGCACGCATTCGCTGCCCGGTTCACATTATCTGTTCCGCCGACGACGTGCTGGTGCCGTCCGTCTGTTCCGCTGAACTGCACGCCGCCCTCCCGCACGCCCACAAAACGGTCATGCGCCAGGGCGGACATGCCTGCAACGTCACCGAGCCGGACACCTTTAACACCCTGCTGCTGAACGGGCTTGCCAGCCTGCTGCACAGCCCTGAACCCGCTTTATAAGGAGCTTTAATGAGCGAAGCCATTACCCCCGCCGCGCTGGAAACGCTGTTCACCGGTGCCCGCACCCACAACGGCTGGCTGGATATGCCGGTCAGCGACGAGACGCTGCGCGAGATGTATGACCTGATGAAATGGGGCCCAACGTCTGCCAACTGCTCACCGGCGCGCATTGTCTTTGTGCGAAGCGCAGAGGGAAAAGAGAAGCTGCGCCCGGCGCTCTCCAGCGGCAACCTCGAGAAAACGCTTACCGCCCCGGTGACAGCGATTGTTGCCTGGGACGGGGAATTCTACGAGCGCCTGCCCGAGCTTTTCCCGCACGGCGATGCCAGAAGCTGGTTTACCGCAAGCCCCGCGCTGGCGGAAGAGACGGCCTTTCGCAACA
The DNA here is from genome assembly GCF_014895705.1 of Enterobacter cloacae complex sp. P27C. NCBI lineage: Bacteria > Pseudomonadati > Pseudomonadota > Gammaproteobacteria > Enterobacterales > Enterobacteriaceae > Enterobacter > Enterobacter cloacae complex sp. P27C. The sequence goes on along the minus strand of NZ_JADBQB010000001.1, from coordinate 215,053 downwards.
GCTCAATGCAGGCCGCGTATCTGATTTTCGCCTGCCGCGCACTCGGCCTGGACACCGGGCCGATGTCGGGCTTTGACCGACAAAAGGTCGACGAGGCCTTTTTCACCGGCACAACGCTTAAAAGCAACCTGCTGATCAACATTGGCTATGGCGATACGCGCAAACTTTACGGGCGCCTGCCGCGCCTGACCTTCGACGATGCCTGCGGACTGGCGTAAGGAGCGATCGTGATGACACCCGATAAACAAACCTTTCGCGACGCCATGGCCTGCGTCGGCGCGGCGGTCAACATCATCACCACCGACGGCCCGGCGGGGATGGCGGGCTTCACCGCCAGCGCGGTATGCAGCGTCACGGATTCCCCTCCCACCCTGCTGGTGTGCCTGAACCGCGGCGCGTCGGTCTGGCCCACGTTCAGCGAAAACCGCACCCTGTGCGTGAATACCCTGAGCGCCGGACAGGAGCCTTTATCCAATCTGTTTGGCGGTAAAACGCCGATGGCGGAACGCTTTACCGCCGCCCGCTGGCAGACGGGCGACACGGGCTGCCCGCGTCTGGAGGATGCGCTGGCCTCGTTTGACTGCCGCATCAGCCAGGTGGTCAGCGTCGGTACTCACGACATTCTGTTTTGCGACATCGTATCGATTATTCGCCACCCCGCCCCGCAAGGTCTGGTGTGGTTCGACCGCAGCTACCACGCGCTTATGCGACCCGCCTGCTAAGGCGCTTTAAGGAGACAGACCATGTTCGGATTTCCCCACTGGCAGTTGAAATCGACCTCTACTGAAGCAGGCGTGGTCGCGCCGGATGAACGCCTCCCGCTCGGGCAAACCATGGTGATGGGCGTCCAGCATGCAGTCGCGATGTTTGGCGCGACGGTATTGATGCCGATGCTGATGGGGCTCGATCCCAACCTGTCTATTCTGATGTCGGGAATCGGCACCCTGCTGTTCTTTTTTGTTACCGGCGGGCGCGTGCCCAGCTACCTGGGCTCCAGCGCCGCCTTTGTCGGCGTGGTCATCGCCACTACCGGTTTTAACGGCCAGGGGATCAACCCCAACCTGAGCGTGGCCCTCGGCGGCATCATCGCCTGCGGGCTGGTCTATACCCTAATTGGTCTCGTTGTGATGAAGATCGGCACGCGCTGGATCGAACGGATGATGCCCCCCGTCGTCACCGGCGCGGTGGTGATGGCGATAGGCCTGAACCTCGCGCCGATTGCGGTGAAAAGCGTCTCCGCTTCGCCGTTTGAAAGCTGGATGGCGGTGATCACGGTGCTGTGCATCGGCCTGGTGGCAGTCTTTACGCGCGGGATGATCCAGCGTCTGCTGATCCTGGTCGGGCTGATTGTCGCCTGTCTGATCTACGCCCTGCTGGCGAACGTGTTCGGCATGGGCAAGCCGGTCGATTTTACCCTGCTTCATCAGGCCGCCTGGTTCGGTCTGCCGCAGGTGACCTCGCCCACCTTTAACACGCAGGCGATGATGCTTATCGCCCCGGTGGCGGTGATCCTGGTGGCGGAAAACTTAGGGCACCTGAAGGCGGTGGCGGGAATGACCGGGCGCAGCATGGATCCGTACATGGGCCGCGCGTTCGTCGGCGACGGGCTGGCGACCATGCTCTCAGGCTCCGTGGGCGGCAGCGGCGTGACCACCTACGCGGAAAACATCGGCGTGATGGCGGTGACCAAGGTCTACTCAACGCTGGTCTTCGTGGCGGCGGCGGTAATGGCGATCCTTCTTGGTTTCTCACCGAAGTTCGGCGCGCTGATCCACACCATTCCGTCACCGGTCATCGGCGGCGCGTCGATTGTGGTGTTCGGGCTGATCGCCGTGGCCGGGGCGCGCATTTGGGTGCAGCATCGGGTTGACCTTAGCCAGAACAGCAACCTGATCATGGTGGCCGTCACGCTGGTGCTGGGCGCGGGCGATTTTGCCCTGACGCTGGGCGGGTTTGCGATTGGCGGGATTGGTACGGCGACCTTCGGCGCGATCCTGCTTAACGCCCTGCTGAGCCGCCGGGTGGCTGCCGCGCCGCAGGCCGCAGCGGCGCATCAGGATTCGTGAAATCGATATGTCGGGTGACGGCTACGCCTTACCCGACCTGCATGCTCCTTAAGAGCGATCACGCCTGCTCAAACAGTCGTTCGATAGCTTTTGTCGGGAAGAACAAAGAATGGCTGTTTTCGCCTGCCAGCGGGATGAACCCCAGCTTCAGATAAAATCGTTTAGCCTGCTCGCTAAGGGCATCAACAAATATTCCGTGTACTCCCACAGCCTGCGAAGCCAGGTAAACCACCCGCATAGCGTGTGCAACAAGCGTTGTTCCCCACTCGTTTCCCTGTAGTTCTTTATGAATAGCCAGACGTCCCAGCGTCACGCTGGGTACGTTGAGATAAGGGATCCGACGCTGCTGAGTCTTAGAAGGAAGCATCGCTCTCTCAAAGCAACTTCCCGATAGCGTGTAATAGCCCAGCACGCGCGGATGGTCGCGCTCTTTAAGCAGGTAGGCTCGTAGAATACGTCCATTGTGCTGGCGCACCAGGTGTTCTCTCAGGAAGGCATTTAGCGAGGGTTCACCACAATCAAAATCCCCGAAATCATAGTCGGTTCCCTCTGAAAACATTTCAATCGTGAGATTTGCCAAGACGCTTCACTCCATGTTTCGAAGACGTTTTGCCGCTCGCTTGAGGCGTTCATTTGGCTCTGGCGGATTATCGATGGCATCCATCACCGCATTCCAGGAGGCTTCGTTTAACACGAGACGACGGTGCTGCTCGATGACCTCTGCAGCACGCTCTGACGCACTGTTCACCATAAACTGGGTGATCGTTTGATTCGTCATCGCCGCCGCTTCTTCAATCATTGTTTTGTCTTCGTCCGTTAAGCGAAGATCGATACGCTGTTTTTTAAGTGCTGGCATGGTTTACATCACCGTGTACGGTTTTAATCCGTACATATCCTAAGTAACGTTGCGCTTTTTTTCAATCTAAACCTTTTTCAGCAGTCAAATGACTCGCTTCACGCCCCCGCTTTCTGAGCTTTAGTTCGCTCACCAGCACCCCGGCGACAATAAACGCCGCGCCCACCAGCGCCAGCAGCGGCAAACGCTCGCCGGCCAGTCGTCCGAAAATCCCCGCCCAGACCGGTTCACCGGTGTAGATCACCGTCGCCCGCGTTGGCGATACGCTGCGCTGCGCCCAGTTCATGGTCACCTGGATAATGGCGCTGAAGATGCCAAGCCCCAGCGCGACCACCACCAGCCCCGTGGACATCGGCGGCACGGATTCCCCGGCTGGCACCATCGTCGCGAAGGCCACCAGCGACGCCGTCGCGAGCTGCACCACCGTCACGCGCTTGACGTCCACTTTCCCAGCCCAGGCGCTGATCAAAATAATTTCCGCCGCGATGGCAATGGCCCCGACGAGGGTAATGATCTCGCCCGGCCCCAGCGCCAGCAGGTTATTTTCCGGCCCGGCTAATAAAATCAGGCCGATAAACGCCAGCACGATGCCAATGCAGGACATCAGCCCCGGTAGCCGCCCGAGGCATAACCATTGCAGCAGCGGCACCAGCGGCACGTACATGGCGGTAATAAAAGCGGATTTGCTGCTGGAGATGGTCTGCAATCCCCACGTCTGCAGGCTGTAGCCCATCGCTATCGCAATCCCAATCGCCACGCCGGCCTTGAGTTCCTTCAGCGTCAGACCCCGCAGCGTTTTAAGGGAGATCAGCCCCACGGCTATCGCCGCCGTCGCAAAGCGCAGGCCGACAAAAAAGAACGGATCGCTGAGGGTCACCGCGTACTGGACGGCAAGAAAGGTCCCGCCCCAGAACATGGTGATGAGAATAAGGATGGCTTCCTGCGGTTTTATGGAGAATTTAAAGCGTGAGACGGACATGCGACACCAACAAGTGAGATCAATTCTGTAGTGTGCGTTGCCTTTGGTTACAGTTCAATGTTGCAGACATAAAAAAACCGCCGGGAAACCCGGCGGCAGGGAGTCAACCCGGCGTACTACTTATTGCTGCCGTGGCTATTTTTACCCCCTTTTTTACCAGCCTCTGATGCGCGCTGAGGGTCGTTCTTGAAGTTACCCCCGCTAGACTGGCCACCTTTACGACCTGCTTCTGATGCTCTTTCACGGTCTTCAGCGAAATTACCTGAACCACCACGATGGTTTGCCATCTCTAACCTCCAGAGTGTGAAACATTAGACATCATATTGCATTCAGTAAAAGAGGATTCTTTCACCTCGCGGCTAAAGGACAGGGCCTTTATCTGTGCCGCGTGAAACTAAGCTTAGTGGACTGAGGCTATCCGGCAAGCCACGGGTAATATTCTGCAACATGATATCTGCCTTTCGGGTCAGATAAGGCGACGGAAATCTATAAGCCTTTCTTATCATTTTAAAATTCGACGACCAGAAAGTTGTTTCATTTTGCTACAGCACCTTATTGTAACCATGTTGTTATAAATCAAAGAAATGCCGTTCATTTTTGCAGTCTGGCCGTGATGTCATATCTTTAAATGAACGCAGCGATCCGCTGTCAGAAAAACCAACGAGGAGTGATGCAAAATGGCAAAAGTTCTGGTGCTCTATTATTCCATGTATGGACACATTGAAACCATGGCTCACGCGGTAGCAGAAGGTGCAAACAGAGTGGACGGCGTTGAGGTTGTGGTAAAACGCGTACCGGAAACCATGCAGGCGGAAGCGTTCGCCAAAGCCGGGGGAAAAACACAAAATGCCCCGGTCGCGACCCCGCAGGAGCTGGCGGAGTATGATGCCATTATCTTCGGCACCCCGACCCGCTTCGGCAATATGTCAGGCCAGATGCGTACCTTCCTCGATCAAACCGGCGGGCTCTGGGCATCCGGGGCGCTGTACGGCAAACTCGCCAGCGTATTCAGCTCTACCGGCACCGGCGGCGGCCAGGAGCAGACGATTACCTCAACCTGGACTACCCTTGCTCATCATGGAATGGTGATTGTGCCAATTGGCTACGGCGCGCAGGAGCTGTTTGACGTTTCTCAGGTGCGCGGCGGGACGCCGTACGGCGCAACCACCATTGCCGGTGGGGATGGCTCACGTCAGCCAAGCAATGAAGAACTCTCTATCGCCCGCTATCAGGGTGAATACGTCGCGGGTCTCGCTAAAAAACTGAACGGCTAACCCAACAGGAGGAAAAGTATGCCAACACAGGAATCCAAAGCTCACCACGTGGGCGAATGGGCAAGTTTACGCAACACCTCTCCGGAGATTGCCGAAGCCATCTTTGAAGTCGCGAACTACGACGAAAAGCTGGCCGAGCAGATTTGGGAAGAAGGCAACGATGAAGTGCTGATTCGCGCCTTCGAAAAAACGGACAAAGACTCGCTCTTCTGGGGCGAGCAAACCATCGAACGTAAAAACGTCTAAGCGTTTCCCCCCGCCGCAGCGGGGGGTTCTCTTTTACTTCGCCGCGTTATTCATGACCGCATTGAATTTATCAACCGGACAGAAGCCGTTCGCGTCCACCGGACAGCCCTTCAGCTCCAGCGTCACGCGCTGCGCGGGTGACTGCAATGACAGCACGCTGGCGTTGCGCAGCTGCTCCGCGCTCTGGTAGACATACTCAATTTTCATCAGCTCCTGATTGCTGTTTTTGTCGTGCCAACGCTGGAAGACAATCTTGCCGCCAATCGGGGTCCGTTCCTGCTGGTCATGCAGCTGATACGGCTTGAAATCCAGCGCGGTGAGCAGTGAAGCGATGTTCGAATCGTGCCCTACCAGCAGAGTAATCTTAGGCGCTTTCGCCTGTTCGGTGACCAGCGTTTTATCGATATATTTCACCAGCGGCTTCGCCACGTTTTGCGCCACCTCGGTGGAGGTAAACAGCGAGTCCTGATAGCCGTTCTTCAGCTTCGACAGCACGCGCCACTGCTGGTCGGTCTTGATTTCACCCCAGGCCACCTGGTCGGCCGGGAAACCTTCGTAATACTGCAGCGTGAACGCGTCCACCAGCGAGTTACCCACCTTCAGCGGCCCGGATACGCCAGGCTCTTTTTCATAGTCGGCGCTGAAGGTATCTTTCGCGTCTGCCAGCGAGCAGACTTTTTTCTCTTTGCAGGACGGGGAATCGGCGTAATTTGTCATCTGCTCCAGCAGCTTATAGCTTTCGCCAAGCTGCATTTTCTGCCGCTCGGTCTCCATCGCCTTCAGCGCTTTTTCGCGGAATTCCGGTGAGTTGTCGGTAATCACCGGATTAAAGGTCGGGTCCATGGTGCCCATTTTTTCCTGATGGTGCACAGGAACGTCGCAGCCCGGGAACGCACCGGTAATGAAGAACTGCGCGGTGGCGACGGTACGCTGCAGGCTGTTGGCGTAAGCATACACGCTATCTGCTGGCGGGCACTCTCCCGTCTTCACCATCCCCTGCTGCGCCAGCCACTCGCGCATGTAATGGCCCATATAGACTTCCAGCACGCCGCCTTTGGTGGTGAGCTGACCGCCCGGCACGTCCCACTCCGGCCACTGCTTCGGCGTGGACTGCTCCAGCACGCTGCCGTTGTTGGCGAGCGGCGCGCGCAGGTTGTGACGGCTCATGATTAACACCTGCTCCAGCTGATAGCCTTTCGGCGTCTCCTGCGCCTGTGCGCCAAAGGTCATTGAAAGGGTACCTGCCACGGCCACTGCGAGTAGTGCTTTTCTCATCCCTCGTTCCTCACGTTTTTTTAATGTTCCAGTGAGTGTGACAGATTCGTGACAGTTTTTTCGGGAAGCATTTCTCAAACTGATGATTAACGTGCTTACGGTGGGCGCTAATTAGTTTTATAATAAAACCATACCCCACCGGAGACCTGACCGTGAAACGCACCCGCCTTGAAGAGAGCACCTGCCCCGTCGCCCGTTCGCTGGATATCATTGGCGACTGGTGGTCGCTGCTGATCGTTCGCGACGCGCTGCGCGGGATTAAACGCTTCGGTGAGTTTCAGAAAAGCCTCGGTATCGCGAAAAACATGCTCACCTCGCGGCTGAAGCTGCTGGTCGATGAAGGCATCCTCCGGCTTCAGCCCGCCTCCGACGGCAGCGCCTGGCAGGAATACGTTCTGACCGACAAGGGACGCGCGCTCCAGACGGTGCTGGTTGCTCTCTCCCAGTGGGGCAATGAATTTTTGTTCGCGGAAAACGAATGCGGCACCGTTCTCGTCGATAGCGAACAGCGCAAACCCCTGCGTAAACTGGCGCTTATCGCCGACGATGGGCGCGAACTGACGCCTGAAGAGATCGTGGCTAAACTCCCCTCCTGATCGTTCCCAACGGCAAAAGCACAAAATGCCCGGCAAAATAGTTGCATTATAAAACCAAATAGCAGAGAGTTAATTCAGTTTCATATTGAAACCAAATAACCTACTTTGCTTTGAGGTAACACATGATGACTACGCAAATCACCACCGCCTTAATTACCGGCGCCTCTTCCGGGATCGGGGCCGTCTATGCCGATCGCCTGGCCGCGCGCGGCGCTAACCTGGTCCTGGTCGCCCGCCGCGAGGATCGCCTGAAAACCCTCGCCGCCGACCTGCGCGCGCGCTATGGCGTGGCCGTCGCTATACTGGTGGCCGATCTCAGCGATGAAGCCGGGATCCGCGCCGTGGAAAATGAACTGCGTCACAATACCGCCATCGATACGCTGGTAAACAACGCGGGCACCGCGCAGATGGCCCCGTTCCTCGCGGGCGATGTGGCGCAGCATCAAGCCATCAACACCCTCAACACCACGGCGCTGATGCGTCTGACCTACGCCATCCTGCCCCGCCTGGCGCAGAACAATCGCGGGACGCTGATCAATATCGCCTCGGTGTTATCGCTCCATGTCCGTGCGGGCAGCGCGCTGTACAGCGCCACCAAAGCCTGGGTACTGAGCTTTACCCGCGGACTGCAGGAAGAATTTGCCGATAGCAGCGTGCGCATTCAGGCCGTGCTGCCCGCCGCGACGGCGACGGAGATCTGGAGCCATTCAGGGGTTACGGTGAACGATCTGCCGGAAGGGTCGGTGATGACCACCGACGATATGGTCGATGCGTCACTGGCGGGTCTGGATCAGGGCGAACAGATCACTATTCCGCCGATGCATGACGCCGCCCTGTGGGATCGCTACGAAGCGGCGCGCCTTGAGCTGTTTAACAGCGCGCGCACCGGGGTTCCAGCACCGCGCTACGTTAAACAGTAGCCTAACGCTCAAGCTGGTCGCCGTACTCGCTCATCCAGGCGGCCAGCGGCGAAAGTGCGTCCTGCAGGGTTAACCCCAGCTCGGTAATTTGATACTCCACGCGCGGGGGGATCTCCGGGTAGACCGTCCGCGTCACCAGCCCGCGCTGCTCAAACAGGCGGAGCTGCTTCGTCAGCTCTTTCTGCGTGATGGGGGCAGCGGCACGCAGCAGATCGCCAAAGCGTACGGGCGTGTTGAACACAATCAGGCGATAGAGAATGGGGATCGCCCACTTACCGGATATCAGGTTGACAAACTGCGTCATCGGGCAGGTATACGCCTCAGATTTTTTTTCGCAGCACACCTCCAGCATTTCTGCCATAGCACACCTCTTGCCTCGTTAGTATCCATTTGGTACCTGGTTTCCTTTCGATACTAACGTTTCTATAGTGCTTTCTCCAGTGACATTTCAGGAGAAGAACATGGGTCGTTTAACAGATAAATATACGCTGATTACCGGCGGCACCAGCGGCATTGGTCTTGCCACCGCGCAGGCGTTTATCGCCGAAGGCGCGCGCGTCGCCGTGACCGGACGCAACCCGGACACCCTCGCCGAAGCAGAGCGCATTCTGGGCGATAAGGCCTGGGTGATCCCAACCGACGCAGGCGATATCGCGTCGCAAAAAGCGCTGGCGGAAACCCTCGCCGCCCGCTGGCCACGCCTGGACGCGGTGTTTCTCAACGCTGGCGACGTGACGCACGCGCCGCTGGAAGCCTGGCAGGAGGATGCGTGGGACCGCCTGATGGGCATCAACCTGAAGGGACCGTTCTTTTTAATTCAGGCGCTGCTGCCGCTGCTGAATAACCCGTCGTCGGTGATCCTCTGCGGCTCCGTGAGCGCACGCATCGGCCTGCCCACCAGCAGCGTGTATGCCGCGAGCAAGGCCGCCCTCCTGTCGCTGGCGCGTACGCTGTCGGCGGAGCTGCTGCCGCGCGGGATCCGCGTCAACGGGTTGAGCCCCGGTCCGGTGGAAACGCCGGCATTTACGAAGACGGGCTTAAGCGAAGAGACGCTTAACGCGATGATGGCGGAGATCTTCAAGCTGGTGCCGCTCGGCAGAATGGGCTCGACGACGGAGCTGGCAAAAGCCGCGCTCTACCTAGCGTCCGACGAGTCGAGCTACACGGTAGGAACGGAACTGCTGGTGGACGGCGGAATGGGAAGCCTGTAACTCAAAAGGCGCTGATGCCGGTGACCGCGCCGACATACAGCGCCGCCCATGCACAGGCGGAAAGCAGGCTGACGATGTAAACTTTGACGGCGTTCAGCCTGAGCATCCCTGCCGCCAGCGGCACGACATAACGCAACACCGCCAGAAAGCGCGACGTAAACAGTACGATGACACCGTTTTTTTGCAGCTGATGCTGAACCCGTAAAAACGTAGCGGCATGCTTCGCCGTAAAGCGCGCGACCAGCCGGGTGTGCCCCATCAGCTGGCCGATATGGTAGTTCAGCACCGATCCCGCCGTTGCCCCCAGCACCACGGCGAGCCACGCCAGCGCCGGGTGCATGCTCCCCTGGCTGACGCCGATGCCCGCCAGCAGCATCACCGAGGCGGGCGGCAGCACGGAGGAGATCAGCACCGTCGACTTGCTCAGCGCCATTATGAATAACAGCGCGAACAGATGTGCCGGATAAAGCGCAAAATGATTCAGCAGATTATCAAACCACGCCATTTTCCTTCCCCCGTTAATTAATCCTCCATTTAAAATGAATAACCTTAAATAAACCCTCAACATTTTATCAATAAGATTTACCTAAACCTTTCTTAAACATTATTTAATTTCCTGAGCGATAAATTTAAACAAGCGTATTATTCCTCACGCTTTACAACGATCTCGTTATGGCGAGGCTCCTGTACAAATACACGTTATCGCTCTGGTGGGTTCGAGAGAACCGGCACAGGGTAAAACAGGCACTGTCGAATCAAGGCTTTGTCAGTATAACTTCCCTTGCGGGATACGGTGTACAGTGCTGAACCCAGGACGTGGGGATCTCCTTTCCGACATGCCCTGTCTTGCTCGCCCCTGAGAGATTTTATTATTCAAAGGGAATTCACTATGTCTTACGCTATTCACAACCACAACCTGGCATTCAATGACAGCGCGGTCGCGCAATATATGAATACCGATTTTATTGTCCTCGACGTTTCATTATGCGTGGCGCTGGCGCGCGAGCAATTCTTCGAAAAATTAAAAGACGATGATATTCCGTCGCATATTTTTATTGAAGACCATGGACGCCTGGCGGGCATGATTGCGGTACGCAAATTATTGCAGGTCACGGATACCGTGCAGCCAATTAAAAGCCTGATGATTTCACAGTTTTTGCAGGTCAAACCGGAAGATGAACGAGCCGATGTCGCCGGACTTCTGGCCCACGGCGACGCGGACGTCGTGCCGGTGGTAACCCACGGCAAGCTCGTCGGCTGCCTGACCGAGCGCGAAATCGCCCATCTGCTGGAAGATGACGTCACCGAAGACGCCCAGCTTCAGGGGGCGACGCTGCCGCTGGAGAAGCCCTATCTGGAAACCAGCGCCTTCAGCCTGTGGAAGAAACGCTCCGTCTGGCTGCTGCTGCTGTTTGTCGCGGAAGCCTACACCAGCTCGGTGATCCAGCACTTCGAAGAGGCGCTGGAGTCTGCCATCGCGCTGGCGTTCTTTATTCCGCTGCTGATCGGCACGGGTGGCAACAGCGGAACGCAGATCACCTCCACGCTGGTGCGCGCCATGGCGCTGGGTGAAGTGCATCTGCGCGACGTAGGCCGCGTGCTGCGCAAAGAGATGACCACCTCGCTGATGATTGCCGTGACGCTCGGTATTGCCGGGTGCATCCGCGCCTGGATGATGGGTATCGGGCTGGAAATCACGCTTATCGTCAGCCTGACGCTGGTATGCATTACGCTCTGGAGCGCGATTGTGTCGTCAGTGATCCCGATGGTGCTCAAGCGCTGCGGCATTGACCCGGCGGTCGTCTCCGCGCCGTTTATCGCGACGCTTATCGACGGTACCGGGCTGATTATCTACTTTAAGATCGCGCAGTATACGCTGGGGCTGGAGTAACGCGATCCGCCAGCTGAATCACCGCAAGCGAAAACGCCTCAATCGCCAGCGCAACATCCTCAGCCATCACCGATTCCGCCGGGTGGTGGCTGACTCCGCCCCTGCAGCGCACGAACAGCATGCCCACCGGCCAGCGTTCCGCGATGGCAATCGCATCGTGGCCCGCGCCGCTGGGCAGCGACAGCGAGCGCCCCTGTACCGATTTGACGGCCTCCCCCAGCACGTTCTGCAGGTGCAGATCGCACGGCGTGGCGGCAATGCGGTAAAACTCCTCGGCGCTAAATGCCAGCCCGCGGCGCGATGCGATCGCCCGGGCATGTTCCAGCAGGTCGTTGAGCAACCTGTCCAGCGGTGCATCCTGCGGGCCGCGAATATCGAGCGAGAGCTGAACCTCACCGGGGATCACGTTCACCGCTCCCGGCAGACAGCGCAATTCCCCGACCGTCGCCACCAGGTTGCCACCCTGCTGTCGGGTAGCGTTTTCAATGATAACCATCCACTCGGCGGCGGCGGCCAGCGCGTCTCTGCGGTGGAGCATCGGCACGGTTCCCGCATGTCCGGCCTCGCCGGTGAAGCGACAGTTCAGGCGACGGGCGCCGTTAATGGCTTCCACCACGCCAAGTGCGAGCGCCTCCTGCTCAAGGCACGGCCCCTGCTCAATATGCAGCTCGAGATAGGCGCTGAAATCTTCCTGACGCCTTGCGGCATGCGACACGCGGGCAGGATCGAGCCCCGTCTGGGTCATCGCCTGCGCCACGCTGATGCCGCTGGCGTCAGTTTTTTCCAGCCAGCCCTGCGGCCAGGTGCCCGTCAGCCCCCGGCTGCCTAACAGCGTAATGCCGAAGCGGGTGCCCTCTTCATCGCAAAAGCCGACAATCTCGATGGCCTGCGCCAGATGCACCCCCTGCTGATGCAGGCTGTCCACCACTTCAATGGCCGTGAGCACCCCGAGCATGCCGTCGTAGCGTCCCGCGTTGCGCACGGTATCCAGATGCGATCCAAGCAGCACCGCCTGCGCCCCTTCCAGCGCCCCCTCATAGCGTCCACAGATGTTGCCCACGCTGTCCTGCCAGACGGTCATGCCCGCCTGGCTCATCCACTGCCCCACCAGTTGGTTGGCCTGCTGATGCTGCACCGAGAGATAGACCCGGGTCAGCGCATCCGGGGTTTCGCTGATGGCGGCCAGCGCGTCGGCGCGGGCCATCACCCGTTCTGCCGCCGGGCTCATTGCGGCGTCTCGCGGCGATAGTGGTCCCACGCGGCCTGCATCGCCGCACCCTGCGTGGTGGTGAATTTCAGGTAGTTCAGCACCGACTCCAGCGCGCTCAGGGTGGTCATCACACAGTCCTTGCGCGCGTTATAGCCCATGGTGCCGATGCGCCACACCTTGCCGTGCAGCGGGCCAAACGAGGTGCCGATCTCAATCCCGAAATCCTCCAGCATCAGCTTACGCACCTGGTCGCCGTTGATGCCCTGCGGGATGACCACCCCCAGCACATTGTTCATCTTGTGCTTCAGATCGCCAAAGGTCTCCAGCCCCATCGCCTGAATGCCCTTCAGCAGCGCATCGCCGTGCAGCCTGTGGCGGGCGATGCCGTTATCCAGCCCTTCCTGCAGGATCAAACGCGCGCACTCACGGGCGCCAAACAGCGCGGTGGTCGCTTCGGTGTGGTGGTTGAGGCGCTCCGGCCCCCAGTAGTCCATCACCATGCCGAGATCGAAATAGTTGGAGTAGATCATCTCCTCATCGCCGTCGCGGTGGGCGTCGGTGCGAATGCCCTCCTCAACGCATTTGCGGCGGCGGATCGCCTCCTCCATGCGCGCGCTCAGGGTGATCGGCGACGTGCCCGACGGGCCGCCGAGGCACTTCTGCATCCCTGCCGAGACGGCGTCCAGCCCCCATGCGTCGGTCTCCAGCGCGTTGCCGCCGAGCGACGCGGTGGCATCGGTGTAAAACAGCACATCGTAGCGGCGGCAGATGGCACCGAGCTCCGCAAGCGGCTGCAGCATGGTGGTGGAGGTGTCGCCCTGCACGGTCAGCAGCAGGCGCGGACGAATACGCTTAATCGCATCCTCCACCTGGTCCGGGGTAAACACCTCGCCCCACGGCACCTCGATGGTATGCACCTCCGCGCGGCAGCGGCGGGCAATTTCGCACAGCAGGTGGCCAAAGCGGCCAAAGACCGGCACCAGTACTTTATCTCCGGGGCGGATGGCGGAGACCAGAATGGCTTCAATCCCCGCCCGGGAGGTGCCGTCCACCAGCATCGTCCAGCGGTTCTCGGTGCGAAACACGCCGCGATAGAGCGCCATCACCTCGTTCATGTAGTGGGTCATGGCCGGATCGTACTGGCCGATCAGCTGGCTCGACATGGCGCGCAGCACGCGCGGGTCGGCGTTGATCGGCCCCGGCCCCATCAGCAGGCGCTGGGGCGGGTTGATTTGCGGAAAGTGTGCGATATCCATTTGTCAGTCCTTATCAGTTGAGGCCGCGCACGGAGGAGATGAACTGCTTCAGTTCCGTGGTCTGCGGGTTGGCGAACAGCGTTTTGCTGTCGCCCTGCTCCCAGACTTTCCCCTGGTGCATAAACACCACGCGGTCGCCCACTTCGCGGGCAAAATTCATTTCATGGGTCACGAGAATCAGGGTCATCCCCTCGGCCGCCAGCTGCTCCAGCACCTTGAGCACTTCGCCCACCAGCTCCGGGTCGAGCGCGGAGGTGATCTCGTCGCAGAGTAAAACTTTCGGCGACATCGCCAGCGCGCGGGCAATCGCCACGCGCTGCTGCTGGCCGCCGGAGAGGCTCGACGGGTAGTAATCCAGACGATCGCCAAGCCCCACTTTCTCCAGCATGCGCTGGGCCAATTCGCGGCATTCGGCGGCGCTTTTCTTCAGCACCCGACGCGGGGCGAGTATCACGTTCTCCAGCGCCGTCATGTGCGGGAACAGGTTGAAGCTCTGGAACACCATCCCGACCGAGCGGCTGATTTCGCGCGCCTGAGAATCCCGGTCGGTAATGGTCATGCCGCCCAGCTTGATGCTTCCGTCCTGATACCCTTCCAGGCCGTTGATGCAGCGCAGCAGCGTGCTTTTGCCCGATCCGCTGCGCCCGATAATGGAGATCACCTGGCCCATATCGATATCCAGATCGACGCCCTTGAGCACGTGGTTATCGCCGTAGTACTTCTGCACCTGATTAATGGTGATGAGAGGCATTGAATTTGGTCTCCAGATAGCGGCTGTAGCGCGACAGCGGATAACACAGAATAAAGTAGCCCAGCGCCACCAGCGCAAAGACCTTAAATGGCTGATAGGTCACGTTGGTCAGCATGGTCCCGGCCTTGGTCAGCTCGATGAAGCCGATAATCGACGCCAGCGCGGTACCTTTGATCACCTGCACCGCAAAGCCCACCGTCGGGGCGATGCCGATGCGCAGCGCCTGCGGAGCGACCACGCGAAACAGGGTCTGTCCGAAGGTCAGGCCCAGGCAGCGCGAGGCTTCCCACTGCCCCTTCGGCAGGGCGCGAATGCTGCCGTACCAGATATCGAGCAGAAATGCGCTGGTGTAGCAGGTTAACGCCAGCGAGGCGGCGGTCCACGGCGAGACGTCGATGCCGAACAGCGCCACGCCGAAGAAGGCCAGGAACAGCTGCATCAGCAGCGGCGTGCCCTGAAACAGCTCGATATAGCCGCGGATAATGCGCTTCACCGTGCGTCCGCCCGTCAGGCGCAGCAGCAGGAGCGGCAGCGTTACCACCGCCCCGCCGACAAACGCCACCAGCGACAGTAGTACCGTCCAGCGTCCGGCCAGCAGCAGGTTGCGAATAATGTCCCAGTCGGTAAAGGTGGTCATCATGCCTGCACCCCCAGCCATTTGCGTCCTGCCGCCATCATCAGCTGGCGCAGGGTAATCGACAGCGCTAAGTAAATCCCGGTTGTCACCAGATAGACCTCAAAGCTCAAAAACGTTCTGGACTGGATCAGGTTAGCGGCGAAGGTCAGCTCTTCATACGAGACCTGCGACACCACCGACGAGCCGAGCATCACGATGATGCACTGGCTCACCAGCGCCGGATAAATGCGCTGCAGCGCGGGCGGCAGCACCACGCGAATAAACGTCTGCAGACGGGTCAGCCCCAGCACGCGCCCGGCCTCCCACTGTCCTTTCGGCGTGACCTGAATGCCCGCGCGGATAATTTCGGTGCTGTACGCGCCCAGGTTCACCACCATTGCCAATAGCGCCGCCTCCCCCGCCGTCATCTTCAGGCCAAGATTCGGCAGGCCGAAGACGATGAAAAACAGCTGCACCACAAACGGCGTGTTGCGGATGATCTCCACGTAGCCGCCCCAGATCCGGCTGTACCAGGTGGTGCGTCCGCTGCGGATCGCTGCGCCGAAAATCCCGATTGCCAGCCCGCCGACGGTTGCCATTACCGTCAGCTGAATGGTGACCCACAGCCCGGCCAGCAGCTCCGGCCAGTGCGGCCAGAGGGCTGAAAAATCAAGTTGCTCCGTCATAGGCTCAGGCGCCAAGGTTTGCCGGCAGCGGGGCCTTCAGCCATTGCTCAGACAGGCCGTTCAGCGTGCCGTCCTTGATGCCCTGCTCAATCAGCGCATCCACTTTCGCCTTCAGGGCCGGTTCGTTCTTCTTCAGGCCGATAAAGCACGGTGAGTCTTTCAGCATAAAGCTCGGCACCGGGGCTTTATCCGCGTTCTGGCGCGAAATGGCCGCCACCACGAGGTTGCCGGTCGCCACGTACTGCACCTGGCCGGAGAGGTAGGCCGAGAGCGTGGTGTTGTTGTCTTCGTAGCGTTTCACGTTGGCATCTTTCGGTGCCAGGCCGGTCAGCACCATGTCCTCCACCGCCCCGCGCGTCACGCCGATGGTTTTTCCGCTCAGCGCGGCGGCGTCCTTCAGCTCGGCGCCTTTCGGGCCAAACACGCCGAGGAAGAACGGCGCGTAGGCGCGGCTGAAGTCGATCACCTTCTCGCGCTCCGGGTTTTTACCGAGGCTGGAAATGACCAGGTCCACCTTATCGGTTTGCAGGTACGGCACGCGGTTGGCGCTGGTCACCGGCACCAGCTGCAGCTTGAGCTTCATCTGTTTCGCCAGATAGCGCGCCATGTCTATGTCGTAGCCCTGCGGCTGCAGATCGGTCCCTACCGAGCCAAACGGCGGGAAATCCTGCGGAACGGCAATGCGAATGGTGCCGCGCTTCTCGATATCCTGAAGCTGGTCAGCCTTTGCCGGCAGCTGAGTGAAGAGACAGGCGGCCCCGGCCAGTGCAATAAACAGTTTTTTCATGGTGCTTCCCCGTAACGTTAACATGAAACAAAAGATTCTTTGAATGTGATTTTGCAACTAATGTGCCAGATAAGGCGAAGCGGGGAATTTTCTCTTAAAGCCTGATAAAACGCGAACGGGGCGAAAATACTCTCTATTTTCGCCCCGTTCAATTGCACCATTTCAATGCAAAGCACCAGTCTGATGCCCCATTATCGTTGTTCGAGTTCGTCCAGCTGCTGGTAGAGGGAGGCAATCTCGTGAATGCGCGGACGGCCTTTATCGAGAATGTCATGCAGGAAGGCGTTTGCCAGCAGGTTGATCAGGCTGTTGACCGAGGAATAACTGTCATAGGCGGAGACGCTGTCCAGCGGGGCGCAGAGCTGCCAGCTCGCCAGCGGAAATAAGCTGTGGGCCTGCGGCTCGCACATCAGCAGCACCGGAATACCGCTACTCTGAAGCTGCTGCATCAGCGGACGAATGATGCGCGGGCGGCGGCGGAAGGCCATCATCACCACCAGATCGTCCGGCGTTAGGTCCACCAGCTCCTCGCTCAGGCTCTGGCCCGGCTGCGGCAGGACCAGCACCTGACCGCGCGCCTGCAGCAGCTGCTGGCGCAGGTGGAGCGCCGCCGGATAAGCGTTACGCATGCCGATAATGACAATGCGCCGCGCCTTGACCATGCAGGCCATGGCGTCGGCAAACTGCTGCGCGTCAAGGGCATTGACCCACTGGGTCAGGTTCGCCATCTCCTGCTTGTAGTGGCGCGCCAGCAGCGTGTTGCCCTGCACCGCATCGCGGTTATCGGTGAGCGGCATCCCGCTCTGGCGCAGGGTGCGCAGCTCGTCGCGCATATCCTTATATTTCTCATAGCCCAGACGCTTAAACAGGCGGCTGACCGTGGCTTTCGACACCCCGCTCAGCTGCGCCAGCTCGGCGCTGTTGTAGCTGATCAGGTCGTCAAAATGGTCGAATATAAAGTCTGCCACCCGCTGCTCCTGCGGCGACAGCGACGGGTATTGTGCTTTCAGACGTTCATCCAGTTGTTCCATAGCGCCTCTGTAACTTTTGTTTCATCACATTATACCTTTCTTTATACGTATTCATTATACGTGCCAGTTTACTGAAACTTTTCTTTCAGAACTGGAACAGCTTTTGCAGCGCCTTGTGACTTTCAGTGTTACGAGGACTTCTCATGCAAAGCAACGTCTCCACGCACGGCATGGCCGTTGCGCCCCACCATCTTGCCAGCCAGAGCGCGCTGGCGGTGCTGCGCGAAGGCGGCAGCGCGATTGAAGCGATGGTCGCGGCGGCGGCCACCATCGCCGTGGTTTACCCCCACATGAACGGGCTGGGCGGCGATGGCTTCTGGCTTATCGTGCCGCCAGAAGGCGACCCCATCGCCGTTGACGCCAGCGGCGCGGCGGGATCGCGCGCAACGCTTGCCGCCTACGACGGGCACACGCACATTCCTCATCGCGGACCGCAGGCGGCGCTGACCGTCGCCGGCACGGTGAGCGGCTGGGACGAGGCGCTGAAGGTCTCCCGCGAGATGACCGGCAAGTCGCTGCCGCTGGCCCGCCTGCTGGCCGACGCCATTGACTATGCGCAGAACGGCACCCCGGTCACGGACTCACAGGCCCATGCCACGGCCAGTAAATTCGACGAGCTGAAGGCCATCCCCGGCTTCGCGGAAACGTGGCTGGTGAACGGTAAGCCGCCCCAGGTCGGGAGCCGTTTTTACCAGCCCGCCATGGCCTCAACCCTGACGCGCCTCGTAGAGGACGGTCTGGACA
Source organism: Enterobacter cloacae complex sp. P27C (assembly GCF_014895705.1). Classification (NCBI taxonomy): domain Bacteria; kingdom Pseudomonadati; phylum Pseudomonadota; class Gammaproteobacteria; order Enterobacterales; family Enterobacteriaceae; genus Enterobacter; species Enterobacter cloacae complex sp. P27C. The sequence continues at coordinate 196,658 of NZ_JADBQB010000001.1, read as the reverse complement.
GCTTTTATCGCGGCCCGCTGGCGAACGTGGTGGCGCACGGCATGGAGACGCTGGGCATGCCCGTGACGCTGGCCGATCTTAACGCGCACGTCGCCCGGCGCACCGCGCCGCTGAAGCTGCAGCATCAGCAGGGGGAGATCTTTAACCACGCCCCGCCGACGCAGGGGCTGGTCTCGCTGGCGATACTCGGCATCACCGACCGCCTGAATATGGCGGAGGCCGACGACGCGGACACCATTCACCGCATCGTTGAAGCCACCAAGCTGGCCTTTGGCCTGCGCGATGCCCACATTACCGACCCGCATGAGCTGAAAACCGAGATTCAGAAACTGCTGGATCCCGCCGCCCTGCAGGCGCTTGCCGACAGGGTTGACGACGGCCACGCCGCGCCGTGGGGAACCGGAAAAGGGCCCGGCGATACGGTGTGGATGGGGGTGATGGATAACAGCGGGCTGGCCGTGTCGTTTATCCAGAGTATTTATCACGAGTTCGGCAGCGGCGTGGTGCTGCCCGATACCGGCATCGTCTGGCAGAACCGGGGGGCGTCGTTCAGCCTCGACCCCGCTCATCTTCTGGCCCTCGCGCCGGGCAAACAGCCTTTCCATACCCTGAACCCGGCGGCGGCGCGTCTTAAGGACGGGCGCGTAATGGTCTACGGATCGATGGGCGGTGACGGACAGCCGCAAACCCAGGCCGCGCTCTTTACCCGCTACGTGGTTCAGGGCGTGCCCTTGCAGGAAAGCATTTCCCGCCCGCGCTGGCTGCTGGGGCGCACCTGGGGACAAACCTCAGACACGTTAAAGCTGGAAGGACGCTTTACCGCTGAGACGGTCTTACGGCTTCAGGTACTCGGACATGAGGTAGAAATATTCCCTGACTTCAGTGAAGCGATGGGCCACGCGGGCGCGATTGTCCGCCACCCCAACGGGCTGTTTGAAGGGGCGTTTGACCCGCGCAGCAACGGCGCGGCCGCCGGATACTGAGGAGAAAACAATGACGACACAACAACCCGACTGGCAGGCGTATCTTGCGCAAATGGAGTCCGTGCTCGGCGTGACGCTGGACGATGCCCGCCGCGCTGAGCTGCAGTTGCAGTTCAGCCGCATTGCCAGCATGGCCGCCCCGCTGATGGCGCTGCCGCTCGACGACCGTCTGGAGATCGCAGGAGTGTATAAAGCATGACGCTACACGAGATGAGTATCAGCGACATTCAACAGGCGCTGAGCGCGGGCGAGCTGAGCGCCCATGAGATTGCCCGCCAGACGCTGGAGGCGATTGGGCGCGTTAATCCGCAGATCAATGCCTGGACCACCGTGACGGAAGCACGCATGCTCGCCGAGGCCGAGAACATCGACACCCTGCGCCGCGAGAAGCGCCCCCTGCCGCCGCTGGCGGGCGTGCCCTACGCGGTGAAAAACCTGTTCGACGTTGCCGGACACACCACCCTCGCGGGCGCCGAGCTGTTCAGCCAGCGTCCCGCTGCGGCCGCTGACAGCTTCGCCGTGCGCCAGCTGCGCAGCGCGGGCGGGCTGCTGTCCGGGATGGTGAATATGGACGCCTACGCCTACGGCTTTACCACCGAGAACAGCCACTACGGCGCGACGCGTAACCCGCACGACCTGACGCGCATTGCGGGCGGGTCCTCCGGCGGTTCAGCCGCCGCCGTGGCCGCCGGGCTGGTGCACTTTTCGCTCGGCACCGACACCAACGGGTCGATTCGCGTTCCGGCCTCCCTGTGCGGCATCTATGGCCTCAAGCCCACCTTTGGCCGCCTGTCACGATCCGGCAGCCATCCGTTTGTCGCGAGCCTGGATCATATCGGCCCCTTCGCCCGCCGCGTATGCGACCTGGCGTCCGTGTACGACGCGCTGCAGGGCCGGGACAGCAGCGACCGTTTTCAGGCAGAGAGCTCGCGCGAGCAGACGCGCCCCCTGCTAGACCGCGGGCTTGACGGCCTGCGCTGCGCGGTGCTCGGCGGCTACTTCACCACCTGGTGCGACGCACAGGCCAGAGACGCCGTGGCGCGGGTGGCGAAGGCGCTCGACGTGCAGGATGAGCTGCAGTTTCCGGACGCCGAGCTGGCGCGCTCCGCGGCGTTTATCATCAGCGCCTCCGAAGGGGGAAATCAGTACCTGCCCGCGCTTCGCCGCGAGCCCGAGCGCTTTGAGCCGCACTCCCGGGAGCGACTGCTGGCAGGCGCGATGATCCCCTCCGCCTGGTATATTCAGGCCCAGCGGTTCCGCGCGCAGGCGCGGCAGGCGTTTCACGCGCTGTTTGCCCAGGCCGACGTGCTGATCGCCCCCGCGACGCCGCGCAGCGCCACGCGGATCGGCGAGCAAACCATGGAGATCAACGGTCAGCCGCTCCCCATCCGCGCCAGCATGGGGATGCTGACCCAGCCAATTTCATTTTTGGGCCTGCCCGTGACCACCGTTCCGCTGCGCACCGCACATGGCGCGCCGATTGGCCTGCAGCTGATTGCCGCGCCGTTTAACGAGCAGGCCTGCCTGCGCGTCGCGCGCGTGCTGGAAGAGAGCGGCATCACCGATGCCCGCCCGGCGGAGGTTGCAGCATGATCAATCACGATGACATTAACCTGCCGTGGGTGGTTGCCGAGGTGACCGCCGCGTTTTACCGCTACGAGGACGCGCTGGTGAGTAACAACATTGCCGTGCTGGACGAGCTGTTCTGGCACGACAAAAACACGGTGCGTCTGGGGGCGGGGGAAAATCTGTACGGGATCGATGAAATCCGCGCCTTTAGGGCGGCGCGCCCGTCTGCCGGGCTTCAGCGGACGCTGCGCCACACCGTGATTACCACCTTCGGGGAGGATTATGCCGTGTGCAGCACCGAGTTTACCCGTGAAGGTACGGAGCGGATTGGCCGCCAGCAGCAGACGTGGGTAAAATTTGCATACGGGTGGCGCATTGTTGCGGCGCAGGTGAGTTTGATGGTGTAATGATTTGCTGCTCAGGGCGGGAAATCGCCCTGAGCGCTGTTCTAGCGATGCACGTTGTAAGCAGTTATGGTAATTAACCTGCTTTTAACAAGCCGATGGCATGATCGAGTTGCTTATAGAGTTTATGTCTCAAATTTTCTAACTCGTCATTTTCTCGAATGAGAGGTATTCCATTTTTATGAAGAACAATATCGTTAAATGATCCCATTCCACCGTAGAGTTTTTTCAATGAGTAAATGGATGACTCATAATCAACATCGAGCTCGAAGCCCAGTTTTTCAAATATTTTTGCCCACGAATCCTCATCATTTGAGGACAGTATGGTGATGATATCAATTACCGTTTTCTTTATTTCATTTTTCATTTTAAACCGCCACGTCCAAGTATCTTAATGCCAGGTATTTTCCACGGTGTAGGCACTATAACTTGCTCAGTTCCACCGGAATAAAGGTCTGTTTGATAACCTACCTTTCCAACATATACTTTTGTTCCTGCGGGTATTTGAATCTCATGATAGCTATCAAGAGGAGATTCACTTCCATTGGGCCATTTAGGTAGTAGCGCCTTATCTACCCTGGTTTGAAGTACACCCAGAGGTTGTTCATATCCGAAAAATTGACCTAAAGGTCGCCCCTCAACACCACCTCTATAAAAACGTGTATCTGTTGATAGAGAGATCTCTTTGTATGTACCACTGGAAAAGGTTTCTGCTAGCTCTTTAGGTAATGGTCCGGGCTTTATCATCGAATATTCACCCTCAACTTTTCCCAGAACGTGAAGATCGTTAATCTCACTAGCAGCCCCTAATCGAACAAGACCAAGACCCGCAGCAACAGAAGCGCCAGCAATGATTAACCCTTTGTTGTCCATAACCTGATCGTAACCTGCTGGGGCATCGCCGCCTAGCTGCTGTGCGGTCTTATGAAACCCCTCTATGTTGCCGTTGTAGATGCCACCCGCCGCAAGAAGACTTCCCGCGGCTTTGCTGTTTATGGTTTTTGCGGCCTGAGCGTGCTGTATCGGGGCATCGGAATAGTGCTCCTTAACGGTCGGAGGCGGCTTCCTGCCCTGGTGTTCGTTAAGGGCGTACTCGTAGATTTGACGCACAACCTGCGGGAAGCTCTCGCTGTAGGTATCCATGAAGCAGTCGTAAACCAGATTACCTTCGCCATCAAAGGAGAATGGATTGCGGAACTTATTCCACTTTTCCCCCGTGTCCACGCCGACCATCCAGCCGTGCTCAAGATTCCATCTCACTTCATCATAAAGTCCGTCATATTCGGAACGCTGCTTGCGTCTGTAGGGCTGTGCCGCGTGGCGATGGTGAACACCTTGCCGCCGTTTCGGGACGCTATTACGGTGGAGGGGATTACATTGATAGTCATATTCCAGGTAATCCAGTTCGTAGAATATGCTCGCCATCTCCAGCGCTTCACGTGGCGTGAGGATGAACTGAATATTATCCGGCGCCAGTATTCGCTGGGCTTCCCATCTCATGTAGAGCGTGAACATCCGGTTCCTTCCTTTTCCCTTTAAAGTGGAGGGATTTTCCGGCTGAAGTGACGAAAAATCTATCATTCAGGCAAAAAAAACCTAATACTCACATGATGGGTACACCTAAAAATGGCTAGCGGAGCATCCAACGTCAGGCCGATCTTTTAGGTTTCCGTAGGTGCGGTTTGCCTACGTGTGGCGCATTGTTGCGGCGCAGGTGAGTTTGATGTCGTAGCCGTAGACCGGGTAAGGCGCAGCCGCCACCCGGCAAAACATCGCACAATTACTTCTGAAACGGATGCACTTCCCGCCAGTGGTCGGCAATCTGCTGGCGGGTACAGACCCACACCCGATCGTGCTGCTGCACGTAATCCAGAAACCGTTGTAGCGCGCGAAAACGCCCCGGCCTTCCCAGCAGGCGGCAGTGCATGCCGATGGACATCATCTTTGGCGCGCTCTCCCCCTCCTCGTACAGCACGTCAAAGCTATCCTTCAGGTACGTATAAAACTGCTCGGCGGTGTTAAACCCCTGCGCGGTCGCAAAGCGCATGTCGTTCGCATCCAGCGTATAGGGCACGATCAGGTGCGGTTTTTGAGTGCCGTCGCCGCAGGTCACTTCCATCCAGAAGGGCAGGTCATCGCCGTAGTAGTCGCTGTCGTAGTCAAAGCCGCCGTGCTCCACAACCAGCTGGCGGGTATTGGGGCTGTCGCGCCCGGTGTACCAGCCCGTCGGCGGCTTGCCGAACAGGTCGGTAAGAACCTGCACCGCCTTATGCAGGTGGTCGCGCTCCTGGCTGATGTCCATATTCTGATAGTGGATCCAGCGCCAGCCGTGGCTGACCACGTCGTAATCCGCGGCTTTGATCGCCTCAACAATCTCCGGGTGACGCGCCAGCGCCATTGCCACGCCAAAGACCGTCAGCGGCAGGCCGCGTTTTTGAAATTCATTGTGGATCCGCCAGAACCCGGCGCGGCTGCCGTATTCGTAGAGGGAGTCCATCGACATGTGTTTGTCCGGGTAGCTGGCCGCGCCGATGATGTCCGACAGGAACTGCTCGGACCCGGCATCGCCGTGCAGAACGTGGTTTTCCGCCCCTTCTTCATAATTGAGCACAAACTGCACCGCGATGCGCGCCTGATTCGGCCACCGCGCGTGCGGCGGGTTGCCCGCGTAGCCGCGCAGATCCCGCGGATAATCCTGTTCGAAAAGCCCCATACCACCCCCAAAAGTTAAAATGGATTCAATGCCTGAAACTGCCCGCTTAACGGTTTGTTCTCCGGGAAGGCCAGATCCCCATGCTTGCTGGTCGACAGCCCCAGCGCAACCAGCGATTCCACCATCTTCACCGCCGCGCTGACGCCGTCGATCACCGGCACGCGCAGCTCGCGGGTCAGCTCCTGCGCCAGCGTCGCCATGCCGCCGCAGCCCAGCACGATGGCGCCGCAGCCATCCTCTTTCAGCGCCTGTATACAGCGCGCGCGCACCTTCTCCTGCGCCAGACCGCTGCCGTCCTCCAGCGCCAGCACCGGAAGGTCGATGGCGTGCAGCGCTGCGCAGTGGTCCTGAAAGCCATACTGGTGCAACAGATGGCGGGCAATAATCAGCGTGCGCGGCAGCGTGGTGACCACCGAAAAGCGCGTCGCGACCAGCGTCGCCATATGCATGGCAGCTTCGGCAATGCCGATAACCGGCCCCTGCGCCAGCTCGCGCGCCGCCAGCAGTCCCGGATCGCCAAAGCAGGCAATCACGTGACCGTCCACGCCCTGCTCCCTGCCTTTTTTGATCTGTTCCAGGACACCGACGGCGGCGATGGCCTCATCAAAGTGGCCTTCTATAGACGGCACGCCCGCGCCCGGACAGACCGCGAGGATCTCCGTTCCCGGCGCCGCCACCGCACGGGCCGCCGCGCCGATGGTTTCCGTCATCGCGAGGCTGGTGTTGGGGTTGATCACTTGTATACAGACAGACATTACGACTCCTTGTGGCCGGCAAACAGCCGGGCAAAATCAGGCAGGCACTCGCCCGCCCGCTCGAAGCAGAGGCTGGAAACGATGTGTTCAAAATGGTGCATGAGGGCATCGCTTAGCGGCTGCAGCGCCTTCTGACGCAGCAGATCCACCAGCTGTTCGTGGTCGTTGCAGCGACAGCCCTGACGCCACGGCGCGCCCCAGGTAGCAATCACCAGCGAGGAGCGCTGACTCAGGCTTGTCACCATCTCCGTCAGCACCTGGTTACCGGAGATGGCCTGCAGTTGTATGTGGAAACTGGCGGAATGTCGGATTGCCGCCGGGCCGTCGTACGCCTCGTGCGCCTGCTGCTCCTGACGAATAATGGCCTCCAGCGCTGCAAGGTGCGGCGGCTGACAGTGCGCCAGTACGTCCGGCAGGTTAGCGACCTCCAGCAGCGCGCGGGTGCGGAAGATGTGCCGCGCCTCTTCCACCGTCGGGCTGGCGACGTGTGCACCACGTTTGGGCGTCAGGGTGACCATTTGCACAGCGGCGAGTCGTTGAAGCACCTTGCGGATGCCCGTGCGGCTCACGCCAAACACCTCGGCCAGCGCCTCTTCCGGCAATTTGCTCCCCGGCAGCAGCTGATGTTCCACAATCGCTGTCATCAATGCCTGGAAGATGGTTTCGTCTTTGTCATGCAGGTCTGGCGCGGTCTGCAGGGCGTTTATGTTGTTCATTCACCACTCCGAATTTTACTTTCCGTTATCGAATCGTATACATAAAAATAAAATATTGCATACAAGATTTATTATTTTGGCCTGGATCCTGCAACACCGTTTGCACTCCCACTCAACGGGTTTTCATTCACAGGAGCAGGTTTCATGCCAAACAGTCAAAACGCACAGCAGGGTACGGCCGCTGATTCCGGTGCGGTTTACAGCCCACGTCTTTGCAATGAGGATCTGGCACCGACGCGTGACCAGAACTGGAGCTGGTACAACATCTTTTCTTTCTGGATGTCCGACGTTCACAGCATGGGGGGTTACGTTGTTGCCGCGAGCTTCTTTACGCTCGGGCTGGCAAGCTGGCAGGTGCTGCTCTGCCTGCTGGTGGGGATCTGCATTGTGCAGCTATGCGCCAACCTGGTAGCCAAACCGAGCCAGATGGCGGGCGTGCCCTATGCGGTGATCAGCCGTCAGGCGTTTGGCGTGTTCGGGGCCAATATTCCGGCGGTGATCCGCGGGCTTATCGCCTTTGCATGGTACGGCATCCAGACCTGGCTTGCGGCCAACGCGCTGATGCTGGTGGTGCTGAAGTTCTGGCCTTCTCTGGCGAGCCTTACCGCCGGTGCCTTCCTGGGACTGTCGCCGCTGGGCTGGATCTGCTTTGCCATCATGTGGGCTCTCCAGGCGATGGTCTTCTGGCACGGCATGAGCGCCATTAAGCGCTTTATTGATATCGCCGGTCCGGCGGTCTATGTGGTGATGCTGGCCCTCGCGGGCTGGATTATATACAAGGCCGGTTTTGACGGGATCTCTTTCACCCTCGCCAGCAAATCCCTGAGCGCGGGCGAGCAGACCTGGCAGATGATCACCGCGACCGCGCTGGTGGTCTCCTACTTCTCCGGCCCGCTGCTAAACTTTGGCGACTTCTCCCGCTACGGCAAAAGCATGGGTGAGATCCGCCGTGGCAACCGCTGGGGGCTGCCGTTTAACTTCCTGCTGTTCTCCATCGTCACCGTGGTGATTGTCTCCGGCACCCAGTCGCTGTTTGGCCGCATGATCACCGACCCGATCGAAACCGTCAGCCGCGTAGGTAACGATCTGGCCGTGGCAATTGGCCTGCTGACGATGATCACCGCCACCATCGGGATCAACATCGTCGCGAACTTTGTCTCACCGGCGTTTGATTTCTCTAACTGCTCGCCGCAGAAGATCAGCTTCCGCACCGGGGGGATGATTGCCGCCGTCGGCTCGATCCTGCTCACCCCGTGGAACCTGTTCAACTCGCCGGAGCTCATCCATTACACCCTGGACGTGCTTGGAGCGTTTATCGGCCCGCTGTTCGGCATTCTGATTGCCGATTTCTACCTGATTAAGCGCGGCAAGGTGTCGGTAGACGATCTGTTCGACGACACGCCAAAGGGCAAATACTGGTACCGCAACGGCTTTAACCCGAAGGCCATTGGCGCGCTGCTCCCATCCGTTGCCGTAGGTCTGGTGATTGGCTTTATCCCGGCCCTGCATGAAGTGGCAAACTTCAGCTGGTTTATCGGCGTCTTCCTCGGCGGCGTGACCTACCGCTGGCTGGCGCGGGAAGAGCGCGAGACGGCAGGCGCGGCCTCGTTCAGCTCCCGCGTGGCGACGCAAAAAGAGTAAACCCTCCCCCCGGCCGCAGTTTATCTGCGGCCCGTTCATTCTGGCACCGTTCTTGCTGAGCTTTTTCACCCCGCTACGCAAACACTTAGGCAGGACCCACGATGGAATACCAGACTGCGATACGCGGTGCATTTTTCGATATCGCCCAGGTCTGCGACAGCGCAGATGCGATTGCCCAACACGCCCGCTACCTTGAGGACGGGCTGCTGTTTATCCAGAACGGAAAAATTCTGGCGCAGATGGCGTGGCAGGAGGGCGAGCAGTATCTCGCCCCCCACAAAGGCTATACGGACCTGCGCGGCAGGCTGCTGCTGCCCGGTTTTGTCGACACCCACGTTCATTATCCACAAACGGAGATGATCGGCGCCTTTGGCGAACAGCTGCTGGAGTGGCTGACCACCTACACCTTCCCGGTGGAGAGCCAGTTTGCCGATGAAGCCTACGCGAAAGAGATCGCCGAATTTTTCATTAACCAACTGGTGAGCAACGGCACCACCACCGCGCTGGTGTTTTGCACGCTGCATCCGCAATCGGTCGAAGCGCTGTTTACCGAAGCCCTGCGCCTCAACATGCGCCTTATCGCCGGAAAGGTGATGATGGACCGGCACGCGCCGGACTACCTGAGCGAAGATGCAAAGCAGAGCTACCGGCAGACGCGGGAGTTGATCCAGCGCTGGCACCACCGGGAGCGGCTGGGGTATGCCATTACGCCGCGCTTTGCCCCAACGTCCTCACCCGAGCTGCTCGCCGCGGTCAGCCTGCTCAGAGAGGAGTTTCCGGATACCTGGCTGCAGACCCATCTCAGCGAAAACCCAAACGAAGTGGCCTGGGTGAACGATCTCTGGCCGGAGCACGAGCGCTATCTGGACGTGTATCACCACTACGGCCTGACCGGCGAGCGCAGCGTGTTTGCCCACGCGATTCATCTGCATCACAGCGAGTGGCAGTGCCTGCACGACACCGGTTCGGCGGTGGCGTTTTGCCCCACCTCGAACCTGTTTCTCGGCAGCGGGCTGTTTCGCCTGCCCGCCTGCTGGCAGCACAAGGTGCGGATGGGCATCGGCACCGACGTCGGCGCGGGCACCACCTTCAGCATGCTGCGCACCCTGGGAGAAGCCTACAAGGTCGGCCAGCTGCAGAGCTACCGCCTGCGCGCCAGCGAGGCGTTTTATCACGCCACGCTGGGCGGCGCGCACGCCCTCAGGCTGGACGATAAGATTGGCAACTTCGCCCCCGGCAAAGAGGCGGATTTCGTGGTTATCGATCCTGACGTGACGCCGCTGCAGCGCCTGCGCAATCGCCGCTGTCAGGATATCTACGAGCAGCTATTTGTGCTGATGACCCTGGGCGACGAGCGCAACATCAGTGAGACCTGGGTCAACGGCGAGCGGGTGTGGTCAACTGCCCCGGTAGGTTGACCACCCGCCTGGCGCAATCACAAACGGCAGATGGAAGTGCTCGTCTGCCGCTTCTCCCGTCACAAAATCAATTTGCGCGCAGGGGTAGATCGTCTCCCGGCCGGTTGTGCGAAACCACCCGCCTATCTCCGCCACCAGCCGATAGCGTCCTTTTGGCAGGAATGGGACAAATTCGGTGATGCGACCATTTACGTTGGTCACGCCCGTCGCCATGATTTCGCCCTCCCGTTCAAGGTGAACCGTCACGCCCGCTGCGGGTTTGCCCGTAGAAATATCGAGAATATGGGTGCTGAGTGTACTCATTCGTGGATAACTCCTTCAAGGCGCAGCAGCGTAATTTCCCGCAGCTGTTCCAGCGCAGCATGGATTTCCTGCGCGTCGCTGTTCTTCAGCCGCGCATTCAGTATCTGTAAAATGTCCTCGCCGCTCCGGCCCTTCGCGCGGATCAGAAACACCCGGCCGAAGCGGGCCTCGTAGCGGGCGTTACCCTCGCGCAGCGCCTGCGCAAGCGCCGCGTCACGGTCATTCACCGCGCCCTGCTCCTGACGCGACAGCGCCGCCTCCACCTCTTCACCCGCGGGCTTTTCGCCGATGCGCGGGTGCGCGCTCAGGGCTTGCGCTAACGACGCCTCATCCCAGCGCTGCATCAGCGCCTGCGCCGCGATCGTCAATTCACTCCGGCTCGGGTAAGGCCGTCCGTAAACCAGAGCCTCAGCCCAGCCGGGGAGCGCCACGCAAGGGGTGAGCAGCGCGAGAGCCTCTTTCTCAGGAAGATAATTGAAGTCGTGCAGTGCGATCATAGTGTCTCCTTTATTGTCCTCCTCCGGGTTGTTGCACAAACCACGCCACTCTTGTCGCCGATGTGAAACAGTCGATTCTGTATGGCTGGACAGGAAATTATTGATTCATAAAAAAGCATATTCACCGTGTTTGCGCACCTTAGCAGTGCAAACTCACCTCCCACAACGCCGTTTTCGCCACTCTGCAGCCTGGTACGCAAATTGCTGAATGTTTTTACACCCTGCAAAAGGAGAGAAGCATGAAAGCAATCGTCATTGGCGCGGGTATTGGCGGCCTGAGCGCTGCCGTCGCGCTAAAGAAAGCGGGCATCGACTGTACCGTGTTTGAAGCCGTAAAAGAGATCCGGCCCGTCGGGGCGGCCATCTCCATCTGGCCTAACGGCGTGAAGTGTATGCAGCACCTCGGCATGGGCGACATTATCGAAACCTACGGCGGTCCGATGCGTTTTATGGCCTACAAGGATTACCGGCGCGGCGACACCCTGACCCGCTTCAGCCTCGCCCCGCTGGTTGAGCGTACCGGCGGGCGCCCCTGCCCCGTCTCGCGCGCTGAACTCCAGCGCGAAATGCTGGACTTCTGGGGGCGCGACAAGGTGCAGTTCGGCAAGCGCGTGGAACACGTCCACGAAGACGACGCGGGCGTAAGCGTGACCTTTACCGATGGCACCACGGCAACAGGCGATTTTGTGATTGCCGCCGACGGCAGCCACTCGGCGGTTCGTCCGTACGTGCTGGGCTATACCCCGGAGCGCCGCTACGCCGGATACGTGAACTGGAACGGGCTGGTGAAGATTGATGAAGAGATTGCCCCGGCGCACCAGTGGACCACCTTCGTTGGCGAGGGTAAACGCGTGTCGCTGATGCCCGTCTCCAACGGACGCTTCTATTTCTTTTTTGACGTGCCGCTGCCCGCGGGCCTGGCGGAGGATCGCACCACCCTGCGCGCCGATCTCACGGGCTACTTCCGCGGCTGGGCGCCGCCGGTGCAGAAGCTTATCGCCGCGCTGGATCCCGATACCACCAACCGCATTGAAATCCATGACATCGAGCCGTTCGACAGCCTGGTACGCGGCAACGTCGCGCTGCTCGGCGATGCCGGGCACAGCACCACGCCGGATATCGGCCAGGGCGGCTGCGCGGCCATGGAGGACGCCGTGGTGCTGGGCGAATGCCTGCGTGAAAACCACAACATTACGCTGGCGCTGCGGCAGTACGAAGCCCTGCGCTGCGACCGGGTGCGTGACCTGGTGCTGAAAGCGCGTAAACGCTGCGACGTCACCCACGGGAAAGATATGGCGTTGACGCAGGCCTGGTATCAGGAGCTCAAAGAGGAGACCGGGGAACGCATTATCAACGGTCTGTGCGAGACCATTCAGGGCGGCCCGTTAGGCTAAACAAGAGGGACAACGATGAAAAGAGAACCGACACCACCCGCCCACTGCACGTTTGAGCCAGAGGACTGGCTGCGCCTGGCGAAATGCTGGCATCCGGTTGCGCGCGCCTGCGACGTCGGCCCGGCCCCCGTCAAGGCCACCCTGCTGGATGAACAGCTGGTGATTTACCGAATTAACGACCAGGTCGTGGTTGCCCGGGACGTGTGTCCGCACCGCGGCGTGCCGCTGACGCTCGGCTTTCACGACGATCACGGGATTATTTGCCCCTACCACGGCTTACGCTTTGGTGAAGACGGCCGCTGCAACCGCATTCCGTCCAGCCCCGACCAGCCCGTTCCGGCGAAGCTGAACCTGATTAACTACGCGGTGGAAGAGCGCTTCGGCCTGATCTGGACCTGCCTGGCGTTTGACCCGGACAATCCCGTGCCGCTGCCCACCATGCCGCACTGGAGCGACGACGGATTTCAGCAGATCAACTGCCCGGCGTTTGAGGTGAACGGCTTCGCCGGGCGCCAGGTGGAAGGGTTTCTGGATGTCGCCCACTTTGCGTGGATCCATACCGATACCTTTGCCGATCCCAATAATCAGCTTGTCCCTATCTATCAGCCGCAGGAGACGGCCTTCGGTTTCGTGGCCGATTACTGGAGTTCCGTGAGCAACTATCCCGCCAGTTCACCCGTGCAGGCGCCAGAAGGGTTCCAGTGGCTGCGCCATTTTGAAATGCATCTGCCGTTTACCGCCACCCTGACGATTCATTTTCCGGGTGAATCGCGGCTGGTGATTATGAACGCCGCCTCGCCCGTCTCGTCACGGGTGACCCGCATGTTCGCGCCCATCGCGCGCAACTTTGATCTGCATATTCCGGTGGAGGACGTGCATGCCTTTAACCTGCGCATTTTTGAAGAGGATCGCCTGATGGTCGAAACCCAGCGCCCGGAAAGTCTGCCGCTGGATCTCACTCTGGAAGCCCATATTCCGGCAGATAAGAGTTCGATTGCCTACCGTCGGGGACTGAAGAAGATGGGCTTTGGCGAATTTTTCCTGGTATGACGGAGGCCAATATGCTGAACGTGATCGTTGACGGGCTGTGGCGCGAGGGGGATAAAAGCCTCGCCGTCAGGCTGGTGGCCGAAAACGGCGACGCGCTACCGGCGTGGCAACCCGGCGCACACATTGATGTCCACCTGCCCTGCGGCGTGGTCCGCCAGTACTCTTTGACCGGGGCATGTGGCGACGAGAGCTATCTTATCTGCGTGGGGCGAGAAGCCGCCTCGCGCGGCGGGTCGCGCTACGTTCACGAAACGCTGCGTCCGGGACAGAGGCTTTCAATCTCGGCCCCGCGCAATCTGTTTCCGCTGCATCAGGCTGAGCGGGTATTGCTGCTGGCAGCAGGGATTGGCATTACGCCGCTGTATGCGATGGCATTGCAGCTGAAAGCGACCGGAACGCCGTTTACGCTGCACTATTACGTCAGAAACCGGGAAAACGCGGCGTTTGCGCGCGAACTCTCGCAGTGCGGTGACTGCATTATTCATACCACCACCCCACGAACCACGCTGGCGAAGCATTTCCCCGCGCCTGAAGCGGGGCTGCACGCGTGGGTGTGCGGACCGGCGGGGTTTATGGAGAAAGCGCGCGATGTGGCGGCGGCGAAGGGATGGGATGACGCCCATATCCACAGCGAGGCGTTTCAGCCCGCTCCCCCTGTCACAAGCGGCGTCGCAGGTGAGATCTTTACGGTCAAACTTGCCTCCACCGGCGAGCGCTGGCCGGTGCCTGCGGATAAGACCATCGCTCAGGTATTACAGGAAAACGGCGTGGACGTGCCGCTGTCCTGCGAAATGGGGATCTGCGGCGCCTGCCTGACGCCAGTGATTGACGGCGTGGTGGACCACAGGGATAGCGTGCAGTCGGAGGCAGAAAAAAGCGCGGCTGACCAGCAGGTGGCGCTCTGCTGTTCGCGGAGTCACTCCGGGGAGCTGGTGATTGCGCTGTAAAACGAAAAAACCCTGCGATATTGCTATCGCAGGGTTTTCGAATTTGGCGGAAGCGTAGAGATTCGAACTCTAGAACCCTTTCGGGTCGCCGGTTTTCAAGACCGGTGCCTTCAACCGCTCGGCCACGCTTCCAAAGTGAGGCGCACTATAAACATCTATTAGCGCCTTGTAAAGCAGGAATTTTTCTATTTTTGCCTGCAGGCGTTTGACTGCGCAAAAAGTCACCCGGACGCTTTCCTGCCCTCCCCCCTTCCCCCCTTGTACATACCGTTACACAGCAACGCTCATCCTTTTAAATCACCGTGGTATAGAATGCCAAAAAAAATAGACGGCCATGTGTTTTGTAATGGTAATAAATCCGGGTAATGCGGGTTTTAACGCATTACTGTCATAGCGCCTTACTGGTTGATGATGAAAATCAAAAATACGTTTTGCTTACATATCCTGATGGCCGTTTTGGCCATTTTAGTCCTGAGTTTTCACCCGCTGGTGACAAGCTTTGATCCGCCGCTTAAATTCCAGCCGCTGATCAAGTCCATGGCAGGGACGACAAAAGAACAGGCGGAAAAAATAGCCACTATTTCCCATGCTTTAGAAGGGAATGCTATTTTCTTCCTTGGTGCGTCTGAGGTCGCCACCTCAGAAGAGGAACATTACGCCGTATTTAATTATTTTAATAAGCAATTGCACCAGCCCGTCGTGGCCTATGGCGATGCGTTTGTCGATGACGAAACGCAATTTTTACTTCTCTCGCGTTTTAAAGATAGCCTTAACGCAAACAGCAAAGTGGTGCTGCTTCTGGCGCCTGACGGCTTTTATTCAAAAGGCCTGCCGCCCGCTATCTATGCGGATAATTTTCCGGGCTCGATTTTTAATCCCCTGATGAAGGATCCGCAGGCGCGCCCGTTCCTGGTTAATTACCTGAAGCATATTGATGCGAAAGAGATAAGCCATTTAACCTTCGGGCAAATGCGTGTGTATGGCTGGCATCCGGCGCTGATATGGGACGAGCTGAGTTTTCAGTTTGCAAACTTCTGCACCCTGATTAAAAACGACTGGCTGTCGCTGCTCAACATCAGGCCACAGACGGCGCAGCCCTGGCCTCAGCAGCCAACCGCCCGTCTTTCCCCTGACTGGGATAAAGCGCTGGCGAATGCCCGCGAGTTGAATAAAAAGCGCCATCAGAGCGCGGCCACGCTGTGGATGGACAAAACGATTTACGACGAGGACGGTAAGCCGCAGCAGTGGGATGACACGCCGGTGGTGCCGGGGCAGTTCGCCGCGTTCAGGAAAACCGTTCAGCTTTTGAAAGCGCATCACGTGCAGGTGATAGCTATCGTCGACCCGGTTAACCCCTGGGCACTTTACAATACCGACACCTTCCGCCCGTTCGATAAGCAGATTCAAACCATTCTGAAAGAGAACCAGATCCCGTATTTGGATATGTACGCCATGCCGTATCAGAACGGCTGGAACTGGGATCGTCTGCACCCTACCGAACTGGCCTGGGTGCCAATGCTTCGCTTTATTGCACAGAGTTTTAAATAATGAAAATCGCGATCCGTCTTTTTTGCCTTTATTTACTGCTGGCGATCACCGTCGTTGCATGGACCGCTGTCGATGACAGCATGAGTATGCAGCTGCATTTTGAATATCAAAAATTCTGAGGCGAAATGATGTACAGCTCAGGAATGTTTTTTGTCTGTTTATTTTCATCCGCGCTGGCGTTTGCGATGGTTAATCGTGTTTTACGCCACCGTCTGACCTGGCTAGTTTCCTTATCCGTGGTGACAGCATTAGGCTGGGGTTATATTTTTCAGGGCAATTACAGTGTTCCCGTGGCCGTCTTTTGCTGGTTTTATCTTGTCGCCACGTTAAAAGAAAAAGGCAGATTAAAAACCTGGCAGGCGGTCGTTTTAACGCTGCTGCCTCTGGTTCTGGTGAAATTACATTTTAATTATCACCTCGGCACAATCGGTCTCTCTTTTATGACCTTCCGCGCTGTGGATGTACTGCTGTATCGCAGTAAAAAAGAGGGCCAGAATTTCCTGCACTATTTCTGCTATCTCTTTATGCCCTTTATTATTCTGGCCGGCCCGATGTATCGCTGGCGGACATGGATGAGCGATGTGAATAAGCCGGCATTTGTCCTTAACCGCGAACAGTTTTTAACGGCGCTGGAGCAAATTATTACCGGCATCATTCAGAAGTTCCTTTTTGCCATGCTGATCGATTCGCTCGTCGTGCAGCCCTGGAGCCATAAGCCGTTTACCCTGACCGTGGGCGTGGTGATGTCGATTGCCTACAGCGCCTATCTGTACTTCGATTTTGCGGGCTACAGCAATATGGCCATCGGCGCGGGCCGGCTGTTTGGGCTGAATATTCCGGCAAACTTCAACATGCCGCTTCTTGCAAAGAACCCGCAGGATTTCTGGCGCCGCTTCCACATCAGCCTGTCCGAATGGCTGCGCGACGTGGTCTTTATGCCCGTCTATATGAACCTGATGAAGTTTAACTTTTTCCGCCAGAACAAAACGCTGGCGCAAAATATCGGTATTTTTTGCACCCTGTTCTGCATGGGGGCGTGGAATGGCCTGGAACGCCATTACGTCATCAGCGGCGCGCTGTTTGGCGCGATTTCCGTTGCGCACAACATGCTGCTGTGGTCAGCCAAACGCAGCCCAACGTTACACCGCGGATTGCAGTATCCGGCCGTTGCGTTTTTGGGACGAATTCTGACGCTGGGAAGCGCCGCAGGATCCCTTTACATCTTCAGTGGAATGTCACCTCTATGAAAAATCACTCCGATCTTCAGGAACTGCAGGATTTCTTGCGTGCGGCACTGCGCGATCCCGCCTCCCCGCAGCAGCTGGCCATCAGCGGCAGCGACGAAACCTTAAGCTGGCTCCAGCTTTCCTCTGCCGTGACGGACTGGGCAGATCGTTATCGACGCTGCCAGCCCGCAGACGGTACGCCGATCGTGCTGTACGGCCATCAGCAGGCCGAGTTCGCCGTGGCAATCTATAGCTGCCTGCTGCACAACATTCCGTACATCCCGGTGGACTGCATCTACCCGCAGGAGCGGCTTCGCGAGATCTGCAACCTGACCGGCGCCCCTTATTACTACGACGTGGTGACGCGGCAGTTCATCGCCACCGGAGAGGCGGGCAAGGTGCTGGAGGAGCAGGATCTGGCCTATATCATGTTTACCTCAGGCAGCACCGGAAAACCGAAAGGCGTGCAGATTGGACGTGAAAGCGTATGGCACTTCATGAAGTGGGTCAGCCAGGACTTTTCGCTGCCGGAAAAACCGGTGCTGATGAACCACGCGGTGTTCAGCTTTGACCTCTCCCTGATCCCTCTGCTGGCGAACCTGGCGATGGGAGGCCACATCGTGCTGAATGCCAAAGAGGATATCCAGAAAGAGAACTGGCTCGAGCGACTGCAAAGCAACGCGGTCTCCGCCTGGGTTTCCACCCCCTCTTTTGCCTACCAGCAACTGCTTTCTCCGCACTTTAACAGCGAGTATTTGCCTGCACTCAGCGTCTTTATCTTCATTGGTGAAGTGCTCAATAAAGCGCTGGTGAAACAGCTCCGCCGCCGTTTCCCGCAGGCCAAAATCATCAACTCCTATGGCCCAACGGAAGCGACCATTGCGACAACCGTGGTTGAGATCACGGATGAGATCCTTAACAGCGACAGCGCGGTGCTGCCGGTGGGCGTGATGATGCCGGACAGCAGAATGGAAATTTCCGCCGAGGGCGAGCTGATTATCTGGGGCAAAAACGTCATGCGCGGCTATTTAGGCCTGCCGCAGGAGAACGCGGCAAAACTGCTGCGTCGGGAAAATGATGCGTTCCGCGGCTACCGGACCGGCGATCTGGGTTATGAAGACGGGCTCATCTACTGCCAGGGCCGCAACGACAGCCAGGTCAAGCTGAATGGCTACCGCATCGAGATCGGCGAGATTGAAAACCGCCTGCTGGCCATGTCCGGCATCAGCGAAGCGGTGGTGATGCCGCTGATGAAACCCTGCGGCAGCGTGCTGCGCATCGCCGCGTTCTGCGTGACGGAGCTTGCACCGGATGCGATCAAAACCTCGCTGGCAAACGTGGTGCCCCACTACATGGTGCCTTCACAAATTATCGTAAAAGACGCTTTGCCGCTAAATCCTAACGGCAAAATTGACCGCAAGCTGCTAGACGCTTACGCCCGCACACATTAATTATCCCAGGAAAAATGATGGAACACGATATTCTCGCCCTGTTTGAAAAAGTGTTATCCCGCAAGGTTGGCTTTCACGATGAGCTGATTGAATCCGACATTCTCGACTCCATTCTGGCAGTCGACATGGTGCTGGAGGTGCAGGACGTTTACGGCTGTATGATCCCGCCTACCGACGTGGCGACGGTGCTGAAAACCCCGGCCGATCTCGCCCGTTATATTGAAGAGAACCGTTAACGCCCCCTCCTCTGATGGCTCTGGGAGTCACTCCAGAGCCCATCATTCGCTTTCCCCTTCTGGATACCATTCACACGAATGAAACCCACCGGTTTTACTATTTCTCCTACACTTTAGGGGTACTGTCGGTACGGGAAACAAAACAAGCCAACATCATGAAGACAATAATGGTTCGCTCTGCGCTCAGCCAGCGATCGTTGCGTCTTTAACAGAGGAGTCTGCGGTATGGCATTCGTAACAACGAAAGACGGCGTCAATATTTACTACAAAGACTGGGGTCCGAAAGAGGCTCAGCCCATTGTTTTCCATCACGGCTGGCCATTGAGTGCCGATGACTGGGATAACCAGATGCTCTTCTTCCTTGCGGAAGGCTATCGCGTTATCGCAATCGACCGCCGTGGTCACGGGCGTTCGGACCAGGTCAGCGAAGGGCACGATATGGATCATTATGCGGCTGACGCGTCGGCCGTGGTCGAAAGCCTGGATCTGCACAATGCGGTGCACGTCGGCCACTCAACCGGCGGTGGCCAGGTGGCCCGCTATGTTGCGAAGTACGGCCAGCCGCAGGGGCGCGTTGCCAAAGCGGTACTCGTGAGCGCCGTTCCACCGTTGATGGTGAAAACAGAAAACAACCCTGGCGGGACACCTGTAGAGGTTTTCGACGGCTTTCGTAAAGCGCTGGCCGCGAATCGCGCCCAGTTTTACCTCGACGTCGCCAGCGGTCCTTTTTATGGGTTTAACCGGGCGGGGGCTGAGGTTTCAGAGGGCACCATTCAGAACTGGTGGCGTCAGGGCATGATCGGCAGCGCCAGGGCCCACTACGAGGGGATTAAGGCGTTTTCAGAAACCGACCAGACTGAAGATTTAAAAACCATCACGGTTCCCGTTCTGGTGATGCAGGGCGACGACGATCAGGTCGTGCCGTATAAGAATGCTGCCCTGCTGCAGGATAAGTTGCTGGCGAACAGCGTACTGAAAATTTATCCGGGCTTCCCGCACGGGATGCATACCACCCACGCGGATACCATTAACGCGGACATTCTGGCCTTTATCCGTTCATAAACCTCGCCTTTCTTGCCGGGTGGCGCTACGCTTACCCGGCCTACATTCTGCAATAATATTAATACGTTGCACGTTTCATTGTAAGCCTGTGCCAGCGAAACGCCGCCGGGCGCTAACGCTGTTTAGCCCGAGGGGATTACACACCGAGAGATACTGACTGGAGCTTTTTATGCATGAAAACTATACCGTAGTTGAAACCGTCCCCTCCGCAGAAGCGTTTTGCCGCCTGCGCGAAATCTCGTGTCTTAGCCCTCGTCCGCTGGAGGCAGCACGCAAAGCGCTGCCTGGCAGTTGTTATGGCATGCATATTTTGTGTGAGGGAAAACTCGTGGGTATGGGGCGAATCGTGGGAGACGGTGCGTTGAATTTTGATATTGTCGACGTCGCCGTTGACCATCTTCATCAGGGAAAGGGGCTCGGTAGACTCATCATGGAAACGCTTGTGGCATGGCTGGATAACAATGCCTGTAGAGGGGCCTACGTTTGTTTAATGGCGGATGTCCCCGAGCTGTATTCTAAATTTGGCTTCACTCTCGTTCGCCCGGCAAGCGAAGGAATGGCCAGAATCTGGTAAAAGGCAACTCTGAGATAAGACGAAAGAAAAACCCCAGCTTAACGAGTAAGCTGGGGTTTATATCTGGCGGAAGCGCAGAGATTCGAACTCTGGAACCCTTTCGGGTCGCCGGTTTTCAAGACCGGTGCCTTCAACCGCTCGGCCACACTTCCTGAGTGAGGCGAACTATAAACACCTCACCGCATGCTGTAAAGAGTGGCTGCAATCGTTCGCTTTAAAATTAGCCAAAATGTGCTTAATCGGTTGAACTGACAACACATCGGCGATTTTATCAGCATAAAATCCAGCCCTCTCGCTTAGTGCTTTTTGATGTACATATCTTTTGTGAAATAGTACCCCAGCTTATCCGGCGTAAAGCCACCCACCCACGGTTTCACCAGGTGCGTACGGACGTAGTGATAAACCGGAATGGCAGGCACATCACGGCCCAACAGGTCTTCCGCCTGCTGGTAGAACTTACCCCGCTCTGCCGGCGTTTTGGCCTTTGCGGCGTTGATCAAGGCTTGATCGTAGTCCGGGTTGCTGTACTGGCTGGTGTTTTCACTGTCGCCGGTACGGAAGTTGTTCAGGAAGGTCGCCGCGTCGTCGTAGTCGGCAATCCAGGCGTAGCGCACCGCGTCAAAGTTGTGGGTGTGCATGGTATCCAGCATGGTTTTCCACTCCTGATTTTGCAGCTTCGCGTCTACGCCGAGGTTTTTCTTCCACATAGAGCTGGCCGCAATCGCGATGCGCTGGTGCGATTCAGAGGTGTTATAGAGCAGGTTGAAGCTCAGAGGATGGCTTTCGTTATACCCGGCCTCGTTGAGCAGTTTTTTCGCCTCAGCAATACGCTTGTCCAGCGGCCAGCTGGCGTAATCCGGATTCTGCAGCTTGACCCCGCCGATGTCCGGCTGGCTAATCAGCCACGCCGGGCGCTGCCCCTGCCCCATCACCTTCTCAGCGATGATGTCTTTATCCAGCGCCATGTTCAGCGCCTTGCGCACGCGGGCATCGTTGAACGGCGGGCGCGTGGTGTTGAATTCGTAGTAATAGGTCGCCAGCTGCGGGGAGACGTCCAGCTGGCTGCCCAGCGTTTTCTTCAGCTGAGCAAACTGGTTAATGGGTACCGTATACACAATATCAATTTCGCCCGCTTTATAGCGGTTCACATCCGAGGCCTCGGAGGTGATCGGCAGATAGGTGACTTTGTTAATAACGGTATGCGCGTTATCCCAGTAGCGCGGGTTACGCTCCGCCACAATGCGTTCGTTGACCACCCACTGGGACAGCTTATACGCTCCGCTGCTGACAAAATGCTCCGGTTTGGTCCACTTTTCGCCGAAACGGCCAATCAGCACTTTATCCACCGGCACCAGCGACGGGTGCGCCAGCATCGCCAGGAACGCCGCGTTGGGCTGGGTGAGCGTTACTTCCAGCGTGGTATCGTTAATTGCTTTTACGCCCAGCGTGTCGGGGGATTTTTTCCCCTGAGCGATATCGGCCGCGTTGACGATATGCATGTTGCCGGGATAGCTGGCGTACGGTGAAACGGTTTTTGGATCAACCAGGCGCTGCCAGCTCCAGACCACATCCTCTGCGGTAATGGCCGTCCCGTCGCTCCAGGTGATGCCCGGACGTAAGTGGAACGTCCAGACGGTGTTGTCCTTGTTCTCCCATTTTTCAGCCAGCCGGGGTTGGATTTCTCCTGACGGGGATACGCTCACCAGCCCTTCGAATAAATCGCTGATAATATTGAATTCGACATCGCTTTCGACTTTGTGCGGGTCGAGCGAGGCCGGTTCGCTGCCATTGTTTCTGACCAGTTCCTGTTTTTCGGCCAGCGCTGTTCCTGCTGGCACGTTAGCCGCCCAGGTCGCCGTGCTGGCGCACAGGATCCCGGCGGTGAGTAAAGAGAGCGTAAAGCGCGTGCGTGTTTGTGGTTTCATTTCCTTCGCCTTATTGTCTGTTTTATGACGATCCGGAGATAACTCTTAGCGCCCGAAAGGCAATAACGCAATATTTTTCAGTAACCTATAAGAGGTTGATCTGGTAAATACTTTTAAACCGCCGTTCATACTGGTTACACATGCTTTTGCAGAAGAAATGACCACCTTCAGCGCTAACGTGCTGAGTAAAGATGGGTAAAACCACTTTGAGACTGGCGCACCGTTTCCTATTCTTTCCGTTAATTACATCTGTCATAAGAGAGTGACTCATGGATCGTATAATTACTTCCTCACGCGACCGCACATCGCTACTCAGCACCCATAAGGTGCTGCGCAATACCTATTTCATGCTGAGCCTGACGCTGGCGTTTTCGGCGATCACCGCTACCGCCAGTACCGTGCTGATGCTGCCGTCTCCGGGCCTGATCCTGACGCTGGTGGGGATGTACGGTCTGATGTTCCTGACCTACAAAACCGCTGATAAACCGGTCGGTATTCTTTCCGCGTTCGCCTTCACCGGCTTCCTGGGGTATATCCTGGGGCCGATCCTGAACGCGTATCTGTCTGCCGGTATGGGTGACGTGATTGGCATGGCGCTGGGCGGTACCGCGCTGGTGTTCTTCTGCTGCTCGGCCTACGTGCTGACCACGCGCAAGGATATGTCCTTCCTCGGCGGTATGCTGATGGCGGGTATCGTGGTGGTGCTGATTGGTATGGTGGCAAACATCTTCTTGCAGCTGCCTGCCCTGCACCTGGCGATTAGCGCGGTGTTTATCCTGCTGTCATCCGGCGCGATCCTGTATGAAACCAGCAACATTATTCACGGCGGTGAGACCAACTACATCCGCGCGACTGTGAGCCTGTATGTGTCGCTGTACAACATCTTCGTCAGCCTGCTGAGCATCCTGGGCTTCGCCAGCCGCGATTAAGCAGACCTGCTGAAACAAAAAGGAGAATGCCTCAGGCATTCTCCTTTTTTTATGCCCTAGTCACCGCGGCAAATATAGGTGGGATAGAGCCGGTCCTGTATCAGCCACACGGCGGGCGCAAGCTCGGAGATCGTCAGGTAATAGCGGGCTGTCGGCCTCGCAAAGCCTCCCCACTTTTCGTCCGGGGTATTGTCATTATGCCGACGCCAGGTTTTGGTGTAGCTCAACACGATAACGTTATCATCGTCCCGTCGCGACCAGGTAAAATCCACATCCCTGTCAACGATCATGCCCCGGCCTTCAGCCATAGCTGCACCTTTGTACGTTGTTAAGCCGGTGCCGTCACGATGAAAATAGAACTGGGCCACGGTATTGACCCGGACCTCATTCGCTTTTCCCTCGTTACGCGTAAAGTTAAATTCCGTACTGCAGGCCAGCGCATCACGCTTATATATGCCCCCGGAATAAATAAAGAGCGCCAGCGCGCCGCCAGCAAGCGCCCCACCCGCAGCAAACAGAAGTCTCATTTTCATTTTTCTGCCCCGCTTTTATAGCGAATGGTTTTGCACAGGCTGGTTTTATTGACCGGGCATGCACCAATGAACACTTCATCCGCAACTGCAAGGTTAAAGCGGGCGCTGAAATAGTAGATATTGTACGCCTCGCGCGCGCACGCTACATTATTCGCCTCCAGCAGCCCCGCCAGTTTCGAGAGCACCAGTGGCCGGCCATGATCGTTAATAAGCCAGATGCTACAGCCCGCTATTTTCTGCGCGACGGGCTTTGGCGTCATCGGTATAGCGATCTTCTGCTGCTGGTTAAACAGCAAGCCTAACCCCAGTGCTGATGCTAACAATACCGCCGCCGCGGCGCCCCATTTAAGGGAAATACGCTGACGTTTTGCCTCTGACGGCACGACGGAAGAGTTCGGCTGTGCTTCAGCGGGTTGAACAATTTGCGCAGGCTGGCAAATCACATCGGCAACAAAACGGAATCCATACCGGGGTATCGTCACAATGAAATTATGATGTTCCCCAAGAGACTGGAAGCTTTTGCGTAATTCACTGACCGCTTTGTTGAGGTTATTTCCAGACGGCGTAAAGCCATACTCCTCCCAGACGCGCGTAATTAATTCCTCCCGACTCAGATCGTGCCCTTTATGACGAATAAACTCCTGTAAAAGGCGAACGGCTGGCGCCGAGAGCGTTAATACAGACTCCGGTTGACCAACAAGACTAATTGCATGTGCTTCAGGATCAAATAACAACGAATTATTGCATATAAAAAACATATTTCACTCTCAGCTATTACCGCAGGCTTTTTTATCCCTGTGACATCGGCAAGAAAATCGCTTCCTGAGCTGGTTCTTTTTTCATCAACAGGAATTTTCTTCCCATCCTGGGTAGCGGCATTTTCTTTTAACTATACAACTTTAAGCCCAGCAAATCAGGATAAATCACTGTATATCAGCGGTTAACTAATACAAATTTTCACAACCTGCTGTTCTGGTTAAAGTTTCCCTGCCCTGAAGCGATACGAAAGCAGACGGTGTCCTGGTGTTAAAAACCGCACAAGAACTCAGAGCAGGCAGGCTGAATGTGAAACAGAAACAAAAAGTGAATATGACAACCGCGTTTTATGTCGCCGCGCTGTCGCTGTCATTTTTCTCAGAAATGACAATGGCCAATATGAGCGTCTATCCAATGGAACTTAACGTGGATAGCGCCGGCGCAGCGCAAATAAAAGTGGCATCGAAAACGGATGATATTCAGTTCATTCGGGTGAGGCAAAAGAAAATTCTTAACCCCGGAACGGCCCAGGAAAAAGAGATTGACGTTGCTTCGTGGAAAGAAGGCGGCGTCGTGGTGACGCCCGATAAATTTGCCCTGGCGGCAGGCGCAATGCGCGTGGTGCGCCTTGTTTCACTGACGCCGCCGGAAAAAGAGACCACCTGGCGAGTCTATTTTGAAGGGGTGAAACAGCCGGACAGCATTATTCCCGGTCAGCCCGAAAGCACGGCAGCGACGGCAAAGCTTGGGGTCAATGTTATCTGGGGGGCGCTGGTACATCTGGCCCCTGCCACGGAGCGCGTTTCGCTGCATATCGATCCCGCACGGGGGACCGTCACCAACGCCGGCACCCTGCGCGTGCCGCTCAGGGAGATCGGTATTTGTCAGTCAGACGACGTCTGTAAATGGATTAAAGAAGACGCCACGATTTATCCGGATACCGAGCGGAAATTAAAAACGCTTAATCAGGTAAACGGCAAGAAATACAAATTCCGCTACTTCAACTGGGTGAAAAAAACCGCTGAAGAAGCTGACTTACCCGTCGTGCAATAACACGACGTCACTGTAAAAACCCTTGTGGTTTGTTTAAAGAGCCAGGGTGCTCATTTGTAAAATATGGAGATATCAATGCGTAAATTTATTAAACCTCTGATGATCGTTGCCGCGATGACCACATCTGCCAGCGCGCTGGCGATCCAGAAAGATATTACCGTCAACGCCAGCGTTGATTCACAGCTGGATATGACCCAGGCCGATAACACGCCGCTGCCAGCCAGCATCGACATGCAGTATCTGCCGGGTCGGGGCCTGGAAAGCTACCGCCTGAACACCAAGGTATGGTCCAACTCCGCGACCAGTAACGTCAAAGTACGCCTCGTTAGCGCAGCTAAGCTCACCAACACGGATGGGGATCAGATTGTACCGATGACGGTTCTTCTGGGTGATAAAACTCTGTCCACCACCGATGCCGAATTTACCGGAACCGAACTGTTCCCGGGCAGCATTGAAAACGGTTCTGCGGTTCTGCCTCTGACCATTTCCCAGACCACCAAAGGCATTCTGAAAACCGGCCAGTACAGCGGCGTTGTAAGCCTGATGCTGACTCAGGCGACCACCACGGAAGGCGGTGCGTAACACCATAGCACCTAAGGAATAACGTCAGAGGGCGCCCGCCCTCTGACGTCAGGATGATGTCGAGGCTCGTTCATGGCGTTTCACAGAAATACTCTCCTTTTTGTTGCTTTATTACCCGCATCTGTCCACCTCGCCTGCGCTGAGATGGCCGTCCCGGCCGGATTCGAGGACCTGGCGAAAACGCAGCGCATGTGGACAGAGGTGAGCTTATACGGCGAGTCGCTTGGCCTTTTCGAAACCGATATCAATCTTGAAACGGTCAGTTTTGTCGCGCCTGAAACCGTGGTCGCGGCCATCAAACGTCAGTTTAACGACGATCCTGCCCTTATCGGCTCCGTTTCCGCAGCGTTGGCCGTTCCGCTTGCCCGTAACGGCAACCTGGCCTGCAGCAGCAACGGCTCCGCAACGGGGTGTGATTATCTCGAAACCCGCCGTGCGGCCATCATCTATGACGAAAACAATGCTCGCATAAACCTGTTTTTTGATAAGCGCTTTTTGCCAAAGCCCTCGGAGGAAAACCAGTGGTATCAGCCCACCCAGGACAGCGAAAACGCGTTGATTCATCAGCAAAATATCAATTTCGTTGCCGACAGGGATTATCAGTCTGCCACCGTTCAGGGCAACGGGGCGCTGGCGCTGACCCAGGACGGCTATCTTAACCTCGACTGGACCTGGCTGGGACAACGCTCGCGTCATCAGCAGCAGCAGGAAATGACCGTTAACAATGCCTGGTTCCGCCAGGATTTATGGCGTGAATATTATCTACAGATAGGCGAGATGGATACCCGCGACCTGTTCAGCAACGCCGGTGGGAATATTAACCTCAGCCAGCTGCCGCTGGGCAAAATACGTGGCCTGCGCACGGGCTCGACCCGGGCATGGATCAACCCGGTTCAGCAATCGAAGGGCACGCCCATTACGGTGCTGCTTTCGCACGATGCGCGTATCGACGCGCGCCGCGGCAAGGAGCTGCTGGCTAGCTTTTACCTCAATGCCGGGGCACAAACTCTGGATACGCGCGCGTTTCCGGATGGAAGCTATACCGTGACGCTGTCAGTATACGAAAACAACCGACTGACGCGTACCGAGCAGGTTCCGTTTACCCGTACGGGCATTACGCCATTCGACCGCGTCGAGTGGTTTATGCAGGCAGGGGAAACGGCTAATAACGATCGCAATGATGAACGCAGCCCGGTCGCACAGTCGGGTATACGCCTGCCCGTCACCCCGACGCTGGCGCTGACCAGCGGCGCAACCGTCATGAAAAGGCAGCACTTCCTGGAAAATGCCCTCGACTGGAGCCGCGGCTTTAACGCGGGCCCGATCGACGGGGTATTAAGCACACGCTTTAGCTACCTCTACGGTAGCAAGGGCCAACGCGGCAATATTCAGCAAATCAGCTATAACGACGGGTTTTCGCTGAGCTTCTACCGCAACGCGTTATCCGCAGAAAATTGTGATACCCGCAGCGCAGGTTTTGACGCCGTCAACGGCTGTTATCGTAGCCTCTCGATCATGTTCTCCGTGCCTGTCGGCTCGTGGTACGCCAACCTGGGGTATTCGGATAACCGCAACGAAGGGCGCTACGTTACGCGCCGGGAACTGCCTGACCATGACGATCGTCACGATGCCGGCCTGCCGTGGGAGCCGGTGTATATGACCCGCTCCCGCACGCAGGCCTGGCAGGGCGGGCTGAGTAATACCTTTAGCGCGCGCGGTCTGAACATCAACAGCAGCATTAACCTGTTTATGCGCAACGACCACTCTCGCGACGGGAAAGACAAAGGCGGCTATCTGAGCGTTAGCCTCTCACTGGCGCATAAGCGTCAGGGTGATGCGTCAGGCTATACCTCGCTTGGTGCAACCTGGCAGCACCAGCAGCATCAGAAAAACCAGCTGAGCTACAACGTGGCGCACAACTGGTATGCCGACGCGCGCGGCGAGAATGAATACGGGCTGAGCGCGTCGGGGATTAACAGCGATTCGCTCAATGCCTCGGCGTATACGCGCCAGGGTGGACGTTTTGGTAACGCCAGCCTGACGGTGAGCGACGCATGGGACCGCCAGGATGGGCGCCATACGTTAAGCAGCAGCGGCAACTACAGCTCCACCCTCGCCCTGTCGCGTTCAGGGCTGTGGCTTGGCCGCTGGGGCGATGGACGTCCGGCTTCTGCCGTTGCGGTAAACGTGGCTACGCCTGAGGATTCCCGGGATTCACGCGTCGCCGTCTCGCTGGATAACGGCGGTACCGCGGATATCCCGGCCAACAGCCGTGCCCTTTTTGCGGTGCCGGGTTATCAGCCAACAACGCTGACGGTTAATGAGTCGCTGAACGTCTCATCAGGCGCAAGCAGTGAAATCACGCAGGGTTCCGGGAGCCGGACGCTCTTTATGGTGCCGGGCAAAATGCTTCGCCGGGACGTGCAAACCACCACCCGCTACACCTGGCTCGGCCAGCTCACTGACGAACATCATTCGCCGTTCGTGGGCGGCGTACCGCTGAACGTGAACGGCTGGAACGATCTCGGCAATGGCGGTTTCAGCGCCCAGAGCGACGCCCTGCTGCGCAACCTTTATCTGGTGCGTCAGCAGCAGTTTTATCAGTGTGAACTGAGCGTGAAAAGCATGCGCGACGTGGTGCGTTATGTCGGGTCTATCCCGTGTCGGGAACTCACTTTCTCCGCCCTGCCGGATTCGGTCCAGCACCAGGCGCAACTGATGCTCGCCGGGCGGAACGTGCCTACGGGGCCAACGGCCATGAATGCAGAGCACCTCACCAAAGGGAAATGATGTGAACAACTACCTCTTTGTTTTACTTTTTTTGACGCTGTGGAGCTGTCAGACGCTGGCGGGCGTCCCTGCCGGAAGAAATTCCAGCGTAGGGATTAGCTACGATCGCGCGGTGCCGCCTGCGCGTTTTGATATCTGGGTCCATGAACCGAGCGGTTACGACACTATCGACCCGCAAAAGTGGGGACGCAACACCCTGACCTGCGAGTCCCGCACCGACCCGACGAACGGAGCGTGTATGACAGCGCCGGTCTGGTTTAGCGCGAACCCGGCCGCCCCCTACGCCATTACGCTGCGTTTTACCCACACGTCGACAAATAAAACAGCAGATGTGAAGGTCTATGGTGAAAAACATATGTTTATCAACAACAAAGTTTTCACCTTTGCCAGCTTTGTCAGCGGCGGTACCGCCGATCTCTCGGCCTGGAACCGGGAACCCTATTTTGATTTTTACATCGTTAAAGGCGAACTGGATAAGCTCGCCCAGCCGGGCATCTGGACCGCAACGCTGAAGCAGAACCTGCGCGAATGGGGAAGCGCCGACTGCGGGGGCAACTTTAACGATGTCAACGTCGGGTGTCCGGGCTACCTCACCATAGCCCGCTGGCAGGCGACGATACGCATTGAGGTGGTCGATCCGGGTAACCAGCAGATTTATCTGCCGGCGTTCCCCCACTCAACCCCGCTGGTTAACCTCAATCTGACCAATTTTCCGGGGCGGCCCGGCGGCAGCGAAATCCAGGGCGAGAGCGCGCTGGATATGTGCCTGTATGACGGTAAAAACAGCGCCAGCACGCGCGTCTATCTGCGCTTTGAGGATGACGGTTTAGCGGCCACGGGCCGTACTGAGGGAGCGTTTTCCGTCAGACGACGCGGTGGAAGCCAGACCGAAGCACGGGATCGGCTCGATTATCAGGTTACGGTGATCAACCCGGTAACGGGCGCAGCAGAAACCGCGGCGAATGGCAAAACGCTGATCTGGCAGAGCACTAATGACCCGCAATATCTGCGTCAGGTTGTGCTGCCGGGTGGACGGGAGAGCGTACTTTGTGTCCCCGCCCCCATCATTCTGAAAACGCCCGCGTTTGCTGCCAGCAGCAAAAATGCCGGGGATTACACCGGCACCCTACGCGTTATCTATACGCCCAGTACCTTATAAAGAGGCCATTGTGAGTTACGCCATCCTCGACAACAATCGTTTTTATGCCGAAGGGTTGCGCTACGCCCTTCTGCGCCGTAACGCTCAGACTCAGGTTGAGAGCGGTACGGTAAAGTGGTGCCGTTCGCTGCTGGTCTGCGACACCCTCGTTGTTCGCTGCCGCTTTTCCGTCGCGGGGACGCATCTGGCGCTGGTCGACATTCTTCTGGAGCTGGAAGCCAGGCGCTGGGAAGGAACGGTGTATCTGGTGTGCAATGAAAAAGGCTGGGCACTGGCTACCCATCTGCGAAAGCGGTTTGCCACGCTGACCTTATATATCATTGATGACCGGATTGCCGTTGCGGATGCGGCGTATCTGCTTGCCAGAGAGCCCCGCCGGGTGCGCACCCTGAATTGTTGCCTGACAGGCATGGAGTTCAACGTGCTCGACAGGCTGGTGAACGGACAATCGGTACGGCATGTCGCGCATATGACGCAGATGAGTGAAAAACAGGTGTCGACGTATAAATGCAACGCGCTGAAAAAGCTTAATGCCAACAATCTGCTCCAGCTTCTTCTGTAGGTCGAGGTTTCTCACGCCGCCCCTTATTTGCTAGACTAGGGGCGTTTTTTACTTTATCGACAGAGCACTATGTTCATTTTTGCAGGCCAGGAAATTGAGACCGATAGCGAAGGCTATCTGAAAGACACCACGCTATGGAGCGAGCCGCTGGCGGAGAAAATCGCCGAAAACGAAGGTATCGCCCTCTCCCCCGAACACTGGGAGGTGGTCCGTTTTGTGCGCGAGTTTTATCTCGAATTCAACACCTCTCCGGCGATCCGCATGCTGGTTAAAGCGATGGCCAACAAATTTGGCGAAGAAAAAGGCAACAGCCGCTATCTGTATCGCCTGTTCCCGAAAGGCCCGGCAAAACAGGCCACCAAAATTGCCGGCCTGCCTAAACCGGTGAAGTGTATTTAATACCGAATACCGAAGTTCACATATTCCCTGCCGGGTTGATGCGGTTCCGTTAAGACCTTATCAACCCGGGCGCTGCGCGGCCCACCTGCTTTCAGCCACGCCATCAGTTTTTCAACCTGCTCCGCGTCGCCGCAGGCGACCACCTCAACGCTGCCGTCGTCCATATTTCGCGCGTATCCCGTTAGCCCAAGCGTCATCGCTTCGCGCTGGGTGCTGTAGCGGAACCCGACGCCCTGAACAAGGCCGTGGACCCAGGCAATGGTGCAGACTTTTGACATCTTCCTTCTCCTTATCCGTCTGGCGCGTTGCATTTCCCCAGCGAACTCGGGAAAATGGCGGCCATTTTCTTGAATCGACAGAACAGCAAATTATGAGTGTACGTTTAGTGTTAGCCAAAGGGCGTGAGAAGTCATTACTGCGCCGTCATCCCTGGGTCTTTTCCGGCGCGGTTGCCCGTATGGAAGGCAAAGCCAGCCTCGGTGAAACCATTGATATTGTTGACCATCAGGGGAAATGGTTAGCGCGAGGCGCTTACTCGCCAGCCTCCCAGATCCGCGCGCGCGTCTGGACCTTCGATAAAGACGAAGCTATCGACATCGACTTCTTCGTTCGTCGCCTGCAGCAGGCGCAGCAGTGGCGCGACTGGCTGGCAAAACGCGACGGACTGGACAGCTACCGCCTGATTGCCGGTGAGTCCGACGGCCTGCCGGGCGTGACCATCGATCGCTTCGGCAACTTCCTGGTGCTGCAGCTGCTGAGCGCCGGGGCGGAATACCAGCGTGCCGCGCTGATTAGCGCCCTGCAAACGCTGTTCCCGCAGTGCGCTATTTACGACCGCAGCGACGTGGCGGTGCGCAAAAAAGAGGGCATGGAGCTGACGCAGGGTCCGGTCACGGGTGAGCTGCCGCCTGCCCTGCTGCCAATTGAAGAGCACGGCATGAAGCTGCTGGTGGATATTCAGGGCGGGCACAAAACGGGTTACTACCTTGACCAGCGCGACAGCCGCCTGGCTACGCGTCAGTACGTTGCCGACAAACGCGTGCTGAACTGCTTCTCCTACACCGGCGGTTTTGCCGTTTCGGCGCTGATGGGCGGCTGTGCCCAGGTGGTCAGCGTCGACACTTCGCAGGAAGCGCTGGACGTGGCAAAACAGAACGTCGAGCTGAACAAACTGGACTTGAGCAAAGCCGAATTTATACGCGACGACGTCTTCAAGCTGCTGCGTAAATATCGCGATCAGGGCGAGAAGTTCGACGTCATCGTGATGGATCCGCCAAAGTTTGTGGAAAACAAAAGCCAGCTGATGGGCGCCTGCCGTGGGTATAAGGATATCAACATGCTGGCGATCCAGCTGCTGAACCCGGGCGGGGTGCTGCTCACCTTCTCCTGCTCCGGGCTGATGACCACCGATTTATTCCAAAAAATCATCGCCGATGCCGCAATAGATGCTGGTCGTGATGTACAATTTATAGAGCAGTTCCGTCAGGCAGCCGATCACCCCGTGATTGCTACCTACCCGGAAGGACTGTATCTGAAAGGGTTTGCCTGTCGCGTCATGTAACTTGAAAAGAGAAATATTGCCCGCACTTAATGTGTAAGTCGTATTTCCCGGGAGGTGACTATGATTGCCAGCAAATTCGGTATCGGCCAGCAGGTCCGCCACACTTTGCTTGGGTATTTGGGTGTGGTCGTGGATATCGACCCGGAGTATTCCCTTGATGAACCGTCAGCGGACGAACTGGCGGTGAACGCAGAGCTTCGCGCTGCACCCTGGTACCATGTGGTGATGGAAGGTGACGACGGACAACCCGTACATACCTACCTTGCCGAAGCGCAGCTAAGTAGCGAGCTGCAGGAAGAGCATCCGGAACAACCCACGATGGATGAACTTGCTCAGACTATCCGCAAACAGTTACAGGCTCCGCGCCTGCGGAACTAAGCGTGTAAAAAAAGCCCGATGAACGGGCTTTTTTTTATTACTTCGCCAGCCCCAGACGGGGGATATCGATCGCCGGACAGCGATCCATAACCACCTTCAATCCCGCATCCCGCGCCAGCACGGCAGCCTGCTCGTTAATCACGCCCAGCTGCATCCACAATGTTTTCGCCCCGACGGCAATCGCGTCCTGCGCTACTTCCCACGCCGCCTCGGAATTACGGAAGACATCGACCATATCAATTTTTTCCGGCACGTCAGCGAGCGTGGCATAACCCTGCTGGCCCAGTAAGGTTTTCCCCGCCACTTTTGGTGAGACCGGGATGACGTGATAGCCCTGATCGAGAAGGTATTTCATCACCCGATAGCTGGGACGGTCGGGTTTATCGCTCGCGCCCACCAGCGCAATGGTACGCGTGGATGTCAGAATCTCGGCAATATCGTTCTCTTTCATGGTTTTTCTCCTGGCTTTTTTAAAAGTGTACGCCAAAGCGCACATCTCAACCATCCATCCCATACAGATGTATGAGGGCAAAACGGCAAAATATGTCTATATGTTAGTAAACGTGATTATCGAAAGATTTAGATACATTAATGCGGCGACAGTATCTCTGACGGGAGCCTTCTATGAAAACCGGTTTTGCCACTGCTCTGATTGCGTTAGCGATGCCGGTTTGCGTTTTTGCCACCACGCTTCGGCTCTCTGGCGATATTGATCTTCTGGTTCTGGATGGGAAAAAGGTTTCCAGCTCGTTATTGCGCGGGGCTGACAGCATTGAGTTAGATAACGGGCCACATCAGCTGGTGTTCCGGGTCGAAAAAGCGATCGGCCTGACTAACCATGAGCAGCGGATGTACATCTCTCCGCCGCTGATTGTCAGCTTTAATACCCGGCAAATCAGCCAGGTGAACATTACCCTGCCTCGCCTTGAAACGGAGAAGGAATCAGCGGCCTTCGACGCCTCGCCGCGCGTTGAGCTGCTGGACGGGAATGCAATGCCGATCCCGGTCAAGCTGGATATTCTGGCGTTGACCAGCGCCACAAAAAGCCCGGACTACGAGGCCGCAACGCAGGTCTATAACAAAGCCGGCAAACGCGCCTCCCTTCCGCAGTTTGCCACCATGATGGCGGACGACAGTACGCTGCTATCCGGCGTCTCGGAACTGGACGTCATTCCGCCCCAGTCCCAGAGCCTGACGGAACAGCGCCTTAAATTCTGGTTCCAGCAGGCCGATCCCGACACGCGGGCCCGGTTTTTACAGTGGGCAAAGCAACAACCTTCATCTTAAGCCACATTTTTTACGCCTTTCTCTTGCAGCGTCAGACGGTTCCCGTCATCGTGTAGTCAGTTAACCTGATGGATATGATTATGGAACTGACAACACGCACGCTGCCTGAACGCAAACACATTGCGCTGGTGGCGCACGATCACTGTAAACAAATGCTGCTTAACTGGGTTCGCCGCCATCAGCCGCTGCTGGAAAAGCATGCCCTCTCGGCGACCGGCACTACCGGTAACCTGATCCAGCGCGAAACGGGTCTGGAGGTGAATGCGATGCTGAGCGGCCCGATGGGCGGCGATCAGCAGGTCGGGGCACAGATTTCCGAAGGGAAAATTGATGTGCTGATCTTCTTCTGGGATCCGCTGAATGCGGTTCCGCACGATCCGGATGTCAAAGCGCTGCTGCGTCTGGCAACGGTGTGGAATATTCCGGTGGCGACGAACCTGTCAACGGCGGATTTCATCATTGAATCACCGCAGTTTAACTCGCCGGTTGAGATCCTTATTCCGGACTATCAGCGCTATCTTTCCGAGAGACTGAAGTAGCTTTTTTTGCCGGGTGGCGGCTACGTCTACCCGGCCTGGAAATCTTGCCTGACGCCGTTATGGCTTCCGCGCCACCGGCACATCAATACTCTTCAGAATATCGACAAACACGGATGGCTCCTCTTTATTGAACAGCAGCCACACGCGGTGACGCGCGCGGGTGATGGCCACGTACAGCAAACGCCGTTCTTCGGCATCCGGGAAGTCTTCCGGCACCGGCAGCAGGGCCTCTTCCATGACCGACTCGCGAGCCGGAGCCGGGAATCCGTCGCTGCCCTCCTTCAGCCCCACCACAATCACATAATCGGCCTGCTGCCCTTTGCTGGCGTGAATGGTCATAAATTCAAGCTGCAGTTTCGGCCAGCGGGTAGCGGCTTTTTCCAGCGCAGCAGGCTTAAGGTGATGATAACGCGCCAGCACCAGGATACGTTCATCGGGTTTCGCATAGCCGCTGAGCTTGTCCAGCAGCGGCTCCAGCTGGTCATCCGCCAGCAGGGTGACCGCTTTTTTATCCCCTGCCCGCAGGCTGTTTAGCGGCTTGGCCAGCTGGTGCGGGTTCTGCTGGATAAAGCGGTTGGCGATCTCACCAATCCGTGAATTGAAGCGGTAGGTCGTGTCCAGATCGCTACGGTCGCCTTCGCCAAAATAGTGGTGGAAGGCGGTCGTCAGCGAGAGCTGCGCCCCGCTGAAACGGTAGATGGCCTGCCAGTCGTCCCCCACCGCGAACAGCGAGGTATGTTTATTTTGCGCCCGCAGCGCCGAGAGCAGTGCCGCACGCTGGGGTGAGATATCCTGGAACTCATCCACCAGAATATGCTTCCACGGGCTGACAAAGCGCCCCTTCTCCAGAATGACGATCGCCTGATGGATAAGACCGGAGAAATCAACGGCATTTTCCTCTTTCAGCGCGGTTTTCCAGGCTTTCAATAGCGGAGCCATCAGCTTGACCCGTTTTGAAAATAGATCGCGGATCGCCTCCGGCGCGCTTTCAATCATCTCTGCCTGCGAGCCGCCGTGCATCCGCATCAGGCTGACCCAGCGGTCAAGACGCGAGCCGAGCCGACGAGCCAGTTTTTCATCCTGCCAGAAGCTGCCCTCCGGTACCTCCCAGTTGAGTTCCTCTTCCAGCCATTGACGCCACCCTTTCGCCTGCGCCTTTTTCTCACTGCACTGCTGACGCCACGTTTTAATAAACAACGCCTGTCGCGCCTGCGCGTCGTTTTCCAGTTTACTGATGGCAGGCACTTTTTTACTGCCCTGCTGAATGATATGCAGCGCGAGGGCATGGAAGGTTCTGGCGGTAATATCCCGGGTGTGCAGCCGTTCCTGGATGCGTTCGTCCATCTCCTGTGCCGCCTTACGGCCAAAAGCCAGAAGCAGGATCTGATCGGCAACGGCCTCCCCGGTGGTGAGAAGCCAGCCCGCACGCGCCACCAGCACCGACGTTTTACCGCTTCCGGCCCCCGCCAGCACCAGCAGCGACTGCTCGCCGTTCACCACCGCGCGCGCCTGAGCAGGGTTGAGCGGTGAAGACTCCACCGTACTGAAAAAGTCGGCGTATTGGGTGAGCATGGCGTCCGTCCAGGCCTGGTTATGCGCCAGCCGGCTTTTATCCATATCGTTCAGCCAGGCCTGGCACTGACGCCAGGCATCGCGACAATTGTCGAACTCATCAAGACGCGTCACGGAGAGCGGCAGCGCCGAAAGTGCCTGTCGAATCTTTTGCTGCAGACCGGCGGTCTGCTGGCGCGTCAGCCACGTTTGCTGCGCGTTGCTTTGCGCGATATCGTCCAGCACCTGCTGCAGCACCTGAGCGGCAATCACGCTCATGTCGTGGCTCCACTGCTGCCAGAGCGCGTTCAGGTGATGGTGGAAACGCTGGGTTTCCGCCCACTCGGTACCGTGAAGGCGCACGACTTTGTCGTCAGGCAGAACGAACTCGAGCTCGCCCCACACCAGCCCGCGCTTGCAGTGAATAGCCAGAAGCTGATTAAACGGAATAAGGTATTCGTGGCGTTCTCCGGAGACTTTAACCCCGGCGTTGAGCAGAACAACTCTGTCATAGGGGTGTTGCGCCAGGCGTTTGCCTAAAGAAGTTGCTTTCAGTTCCATGTCCCGCCAAATCCACGAAGAGATAATTTACCTGACAGTTTAACTGCCAGTTTTAAGGTGCTCCAGCCTAAAAAAACGTTACAATCATTGGGCGTTAATTTTATCGAAAGGAAGTGAGGGTTTATGCGTACCGTTCTGAATGTGTTGAATTTTGTGCTGGGCGGTTTTGCCACCACCCTTTCCTGGCTTTTTGCCACGCTGGTGAGCATCGTCCTGATCTTCACCCTTCCCCTGACCCGTTCCTGCTGGGAAATCACGAAACTCTCGTTCATCCCCTACGGTAATGAAGCTATCCACGTTAACGAGCTGAACCCGGAGAACAAGAGCGCCCTGATGAATACGGGGGGAACTTTGCTGAACATTCTGTGGTTGATTTTCTTCGGCTGGTGGCTGTGCATCATGCATATTTTTGCCGGTATTGCGCAGTGCATCTCAATAATTGGTATTCCGGTCGGGCTCGCGAACTTTAAGATCGCCGCCATCGCCCTTTGGCCCGTCGGGCGCAGGGTGGTTCCGGTCGAAGTGGCCCAGGCGGCGCGTGAAGCGAACGCACGTCGTCGTTTTCAGTAAATAAGGACTGGCCGCGTTTATGCTAAGTCCACTGCTTCGCCGTTATACCTGGAACAGCGCCTGGCTCTACAACGTCAGGATATTTATCGCGCTTTGCGGCACGGCTGCCCTGCCGTGGTGGCTGAATGATGTCAAGCTCACCATCCCCCTCACGCTGGGGGTGGTGGCCGGAGCGCTGGCGGATCTGGACGATCGCCTGGCCGGGCGTTTGCGGAATCTGGTCATTACGCTCGTCTGTTTTTTTATCGCCTCCGCGTCCGTTGAGTTACTTTTCCCCTGGCCGTGGCTGTTTGCCCTTGGCCTTACACTCTCCACCAGCGGGTTTATTTTGCTGGGCGGTCTGGGGCAGCGCTATGCCACTATCGCCTTTGGGGCCCTGCTGATCGCCATCTACACCATGCTGGGCGTTTCCCTGTACGACCAGTGGTATCAGCAGCCTGTGCTGCTGCTGTTGGGCGCCATCTGGTATAACCTGCTGACGTTAACCGGCCACCTAATCTTCCCGGTTCGTCCTCTGCAGGATAACCTTGCCCGCAGCTATGAGCAGCTAGCCCATTATCTGGAACTGAAATCCCGGCTGTTCGACCCGGATATTGAGGAAGAAAGCCAGGCGCCGCTTTACGATCTGGCGCTGGCAAACGGCCAGCTGGTCGCCACCCTTAACCAGACGAAAGCCTCGCTGCTTACCCGTCTGCGCGGGGATCGCGGCCAGCGCGGCACGCGCAGAACCTTGCACTACTATTTTGCCGCTCAGGACATTCATGAGCGTGCCAGCTCCTCACACGTTCAGTATGCCGCCCTGCGCGAGAAGTTCCGCTACAGCGACGTCATGTTCCGCTTTCAGCGCCTGCTGTCCATGCAGTCACAGGCATGCCAGCAGCTCGCGCGCTCCATTCTTTTGCGCACGCCCTATCAGCACGACTCCCGCTTCGAACGCGTGTTTAGCCATCTTGATGCGGCGCTCGACCGCGTGCAGGCCAGCGGAACGTCACCGGAACAGATCAAAGCGCTGGGTTTTCTGCTCAACAACCTGCGGGCGATTGATGCTCAGTTGGCGACGATTGAGTCCGAGCAGGCGATGGCACTGCCGGGCAGCGAGATGGATAACCAGCTTGCAGATGACAGCGTGCACAGCGTGAGCGATATGTGGCTAAGGCTGAGCCGCAACTTCACGCCGGAGTCGGCGCTGTTTCGTCACGCGGTGCGAATGTCCCTGGTCTTATGCGTGGGGTATGCTTTTATCCAGATAACCGGTTTGCACCACGGCTACTGGATCCTGCTGACCAGCCTGTTTGTCTGTCAGCCGAACTATAACGCCACCCGACACCGCCTGGCATTGCGTATTATCGGCACCCTGGTCGGCGTCGCGATCGGCCTTCCGGTGCTCTATTTCGTGCCGTCCATTGAAGGACAGCTGATCCTGATCGTGATCACCGGCGTGCTGTTCTTCGCGTTTCGCAACGTGCAGTACGCCCATGCCACAATGTTCATCACGCTGCTGGTTCTGCTCTGCTTTAACCTGCTGGGTGAAGGGTTCGAGGTCGCCCTGCCCCGCGTACTCGATACCCTGATTGGCTGCGCTATCGCCTGGGCCGCCGTCAGCTTTATCTGGCCGGACTGGCGTTTCCGTAATCTACCGCGCGTGTTAGACAGGGCTATGAACGCCAACTGCCGATACCTGGATGCCATCCTTGAGCAGTATCATCAGGGCCGCGATAACCGCCTGGCTTACCGGATAGCGCGCCGCGATGCGCACAACAGCGATGCGGAACTGGCCTCGGTGGTCTCTAACATGTCAACGGAGCCTCGCGCCACGGCCGAGATTCGTGAGACGGCTTTCCGGCTGCTCTGCCTGAACCATACCTTCACTAGCTATATTTCCACGCTGGGCGCCCACCGCGAAAAACTCACCAACCCGGGCATCCTCAACCTGCTGGATGACGCAGTCTGTTATGTCGATGATGCACTGCATCACCGGCCAGCCGATGAACCGCGCGTGAGACAGGCGCTGGATGAACTTACCCAACGTATTGCGCATCTTGAGCCTGGAAACGACAGCAAAGCGCCCCTGGTGTTACAGCAGATTGGCCTGCTCATCGCCCTGCTGCCAGAAATTTGCCGGCTGCAACAGCAAATCGCTACCTGGAGGAGTGATTCTCCTGTGGCTCAGGCAGCGCATTAAACCACTCCGTCAACTCCCGGCGAATGCCGGCCGGGAGTGCCGCCTCATGCAGCCCCTCGATCGCCCCTTCCAGCGCGAATAGCACTTTGATACTCAGCGCTTTATTTTTCGCCCGCATCTTCAGCCAGCTCTCCCTTGCGCCAAGCGCCCGCAGCGTTTCTTCGTTGGTGATGCCCGCTTCAACGAGCAACACTTCCAGCTGAAAGGTCAGGTTTGGCAGGTCCTTAAGTCGATTGCGCTGATGCCGCTGGTAACGCTCTTTTCTTGCCGCATTAAGTGCGAAAGTGGAGAGCTGAAGCAGTCGCTCCCTGTCCTGCCATAGCCCGTCATCCACCCGGTAATAGTTGAGAAGCACCGGACGGCCCCGCTTCATCAGGGTCAAAAAAGACGCGGCATTTTTCACACAGTATTTCGCACTTTCTTCACAGGCACGGAGGTAGAGCTCACCTTCTGACACCATGGCAAAAACCGCATCATCCACTGCCAGGGTATAGCCGCCGAACAGCGCGCGATGATGAATTTCACCCAGTGGTGACAGGTATTCCTGGGATTTATAAATCCGTTCATAAGATATCTTTTTCATGATATTTCCCTTCAAAATCATAAAGTAACAACGAAATTTCTTACTAGCGGATCCGTTAGCAGGAAAATAGGCAACTTAGCGTCGTTGAGCAAGATGATTTTTCGAAGGGCATCAACATTGAATGAATTTTGCGAGTCGCTTTCCGAAAATGAGGTTGATCTTTATGCATACAGGGGTTACTGTATATCCATACAGTAACTACAGGGCTGGAATGAATATGTACACTTCAGGCTATGCAAATCGCTCAACTTCTCTCTCCTCTACCGCGGGCACTGTCGCGCAGAACACCGTTGGGGGTGCTTCGACGGGGCTTATTAGTGAAGTGGTTTACCGTGAAGACCAGCCTCTGTTGACCCAACTCCTGCTGCTTCCGTTATTACAGCAGCTTGGTCAGCAATCACGCTG
This sequence comes from Enterobacter cloacae complex sp. P27C, assembly GCF_014895705.1. Lineage (NCBI taxonomy): Bacteria > Pseudomonadati > Pseudomonadota > Gammaproteobacteria > Enterobacterales > Enterobacteriaceae > Enterobacter > Enterobacter cloacae complex sp. P27C. Next base: position 155,866 of record NZ_JADBQB010000001.1, on the reverse strand, counting down.
GCAGCTCTGGCTGACGCCACAGCAAAAACTGAGCCGCCAATGGGTGCAGTCTGCGGGCCTGCCGCTGGCAAAGGTTATGCAGATCAACCAGCTTTCTCCCTGCGATACCGTCGAATCGATGATTCGCGCGTTACGCACCGGAAATTACAGCGTGGTGATCGGGTGGTTACCGGAAGAATTGACGGAAGAGGAACATTTTCGTCTGACCGAAGCGGCTGAAGAAGGGAATGCGATCGGGTTTATCATGCGCCCGGTTCGTCCAGATTCTTATCGCAGAGGACAACTTTCTGGGCTAAAAATTCACTCAAATTTGTATCATTGAGTGAAATTAAGATTTTTCCTGGAATTTTTTTTGACCGCAGGATGCGGTTTTAGTTCCCGGCCTCAAAATTGCGGCAAGGCTTGTCTGGTGCGGTTCTCCTTAATTTTATTGCACAAAATTCGTTCTAAAAATGTTAAATAATAGGTATACGGAACTTTTTTTTTCATATGCCTGACAGACTTCACACTTGTAAGTTTTCAGCTACGTTGTAGACTTTACATCGCCAGGGGTGCTCGGCCTAAGCCGAAGATATCGGTAGATTTATATTTGACCACGCCCCCCGGTGAAGGATTTAACCGTGATTCTCTCTTGAGACCTTCATGGCGAATTTTGGATGATAACGAGGCGCAAAAAATGAAAAAGACAGCTATCGCGATTGCAGTGGCACTGGCTGGCTTCGCTACCGTAGCGCAGGCCGCTCCGAAAGATAATACCTGGTATGCAGGTGGTAAACTGGGCTGGTCTCAGTTCCATGACACTGGCTGGTACAACAGCAGCCTGAACAACGATGGTCCTACTCACGAGAGCCAGCTTGGTGCAGGTGCGTTCGGTGGCTATCAGGTTAACCCGTATGTTGGCTTTGAAATGGGTTACGACTGGTTAGGTCGTATGCCATACAAAGGCGACACCATCAATGGCGCTTTCAAAGCTCAGGGCGTTCAGCTGACCGCTAAACTGGGTTACCCAGTAACTGACGATCTGGACGTGTACACCCGTCTGGGCGGCATGGTATGGCGTGCAGACTCCAGCAACAACATCGCTGGCGACGACCATGACACTGGCGTTTCCCCAGTATTCGCTGGTGGCGTTGAGTGGGCTATGACCCGTGACATCGCTACCCGTCTGGAATACCAGTGGGTTAACAACATCGGTGACGGTGCTACCGTTGGCGTTCGTCCAGACAACGGCATGCTGAGCGTAGGTGTTTCCTACCGTTTCGGCCAGCAGGAAGATGCAGCACCAGTTGTTGCTCCAGCGCCGGCTCCAGCTCCAGAAGTACAGACCAAGCACTTCACTCTGAAGTCTGACGTTCTGTTCAACTTCAACAAAGCGACCCTGAAACCAGAAGGTCAGCAGGCACTGGATCAGCTGTACACCCAGCTGAGCAACCTGGATCCTAAAGACGGTTCTGTAGTGGTTCTGGGCTTCACCGACCGCATCGGTTCTGACGCTTACAACCAGAAACTGTCTGAGAAACGTGCTCAGTCTGTTGTTGATTACCTGATCTCTAAAGGTATCCCAGCTAACAAGATCTCCCCACGTGGTATGGGCGAATCTAACCCAGTTACTGGCAACACCTGTGACAACGTTAAAGCTCGCGCTGCACTGATCGACTGCCTGGCACCAGATCGTCGCGTAGAGATCGAAGTTAAAGGCGTTAAAGACGTTGTAACTCAGCCAGCGGCATAAGTTATCGTCTTATAAAAAAACCCCGCCATGCGGGGTTTTTTATTGTCTGAAGAAAACTAAAATCTATTTTTTGCCCAACAACGCCTGAAGGTCGTTTTTCAGCGACGACATCTGGTTGGCGTATTTCTCTTTATGTTCGGCATCCTCAATCAACTGCACGATGGTTTCCGACAGGGTCTTACCACGCCGTTGTGCCAGCCCGGCCAGACGCTGCCAGACCACGAACTCCAGATCGATGGATTTTTTCCGGGTATGCTGATGTTCAGCATTAAAATGCCGTTTACGTCGCGCGCGGATAGTTTGCTTCATCCGGTTTAACAACGCAGGATTAATGTGCTTCTCAATCCAGCCATTGACCTGTACCGGTTCATTTTCGAGGGTCAGCAAAATATCCACGGCTTCTTGCGCAGCGCTGGCTTCGATGTAGCAGGTGATCAGCTCCCCTTCACGGTGCTTTTTGACCAGGTACTTCCATTTCCAGCCGCTTTCGAGATTTTCCAGTTGTTGATATTTCATTGCGATCTCAGTGTTACCACGTAACTCTGTTCAGAATATCAGTTTTTTAGCAATCTGCTGAAAAGAAATCATATCCTGTGAGTGACTGCAGCCAATCCGCCTGCTGAAACACCAATCCTGCTTGGGTAGAGCCCCCCGCTTACGGTATACTCCACGCTTTTACATCTGACTAAAAAACATCAACTTTGACCATTACGAAACTAGCATGGCGTGACCTTGTTCCGGATGCCGAGAGCTATCAGGAACTGTTTGCACAGCCCGATCTCGCAAAAGAACACGAATTCATCCTTAGCGATACGCAACCACGCTTACATTATGCGCTGGAGCAGACGTTAAGCCCGTGGGCGACATCGCCCTTCATGCTGCTGAAAGCCCCGGAAGAAGCGGAATATCTGTCGCTGCTTGGGGATGCCACGCGCCAGCTGCGGCCAGACACCACTGCGGTATTTGGCGGCCAGTATCGTATCGCGGGGCATAATATTACCTTCGGACCGGCGGACCAGGCCGACGGTCGTTTTGCTGCTAACGGCGAGGTAATTACCGCTAATTGGGTCGAGGCTGAACAGCTGTTTGGCTGTCTGCGCCAGTTTAACGGCGAGCTTTCCCTGCAGCCGGGGCTGGTCCATCGTGCAAACGGCGGCGTGCTCATTATCTCTCTGCGCACTTTGCTCTCGCAGCCGCTGCTGTGGATGCGTCTGAAAACCGTTGTGACCCAACAGCGCTTTGACTGGGTCGGTTACGACGAGTCTCGTCCTCTTCCTGTCTCCGTGCCGTCAATGCCGCTGTCGCTGACCGTCGTGCTGATGGGTGACCGCGAATCGCTGGCGGACTTCCAGGAGATGGAGCCGGAACTGGCCGAACAGGCAGTTTACAGCGAATACGAAGACAACATTCAGATTGCCGATGCGGACGACATGGCGCAGTGGTGTCAGTGGGTGATGGCCGTAGCGGAACGTTTTGCATTGCCAGCGCCTGCCGCCGATGCGTGGCCGGGTTTAATCCGCGAAGCCGTTCGCTATACCGGTGACCAGGAAACCTTGCCGCTCTGCCCGCTCTGGATCGGCAAGCAGCTGCGTGAAGTCGGTACGATCAGTGGTAACGGTGCGTTTACTGGCGAACAGCTCACGCAGATGCTGGCGCAGCGAGAGTGGCGCGAAGGCTATCTTGCTGATCGCATGCAGGATGAAATTCTGCTGGAACAAATTCTGGTCGAGACAGAAGGCGAACGCGTTGGGCAGATCAACGCCCTCTCAGTGATCGAGTTTCCTGGCCATCCGCGCGCGTTCGGTGAACCCTCGCGAATCAGCTGCGTTGTGCATATTGGCGACGGCGAGTTTACCGATATTGAACGCAAGGCCGAACTGGGCGGCAACATTCACGCCAAAGGCATGATGATCATGCAGGCATTTTTGATGTCTGAGCTGCAGCTTGAGCAGCAAATCCCCTTCTCCGCCTCGCTGACGTTTGAGCAGTCCTACAGCGAAGTGGATGGCGATAGTGCCTCAATGGCGGAGCTGTGCGCCTTAATCAGCGCCCTGGCGGACGTGCCGATCAACCAGAACATTGCTATTACCGGTTCGGTCGATCAATTTGGTCGTGCTCAGCCCGTTGGCGGTCTGAACGAAAAAATTGAAGGCTTCTTCTCTGTCTGTCAGCAGCGCGGTTTAAACGGCAAACAGGGTGTGATTATTCCGGCGCCTAACGTACGCCATCTCAGCCTGTGCCAGGATATTCTGGACGCGGTTGAACAGGAACAATTCGCCATCTGGGCCATCGAAGGGATTGAGGATGCACTACCCTTACTGACAAACCTGGTTTGGGATGGCGAAGGTCAGACAACTTTGATGCAGACTATCCAGGAGCGCATTGCTCAGGCGACGCAGCAGGATGCTCGCCATCGTTATCCATGGCCGTTACGCTGGCTGGGCTGGTTCAGTTCGAACTGATCGGACTTGTTCAGCGTACACGTGTTAGCTATCCTGCGTCCTTCACTAAAATAAGGCTTACTGAGAACATGGTAGATAAACGCGAATCCTATACAAAAGAAGATCTTCTTGCCTCTGGTCGCGGAGAACTGTTTGGCGCGAAAGGCCCACAGTTACCGGCCCCGAACATGCTGATGATGGACCGTGTCGTGAAAATGACCGAAACCGGCGGCAACTTCGATAAGGGTTACGTAGAAGCAGAACTCGATATCAACCCGGACCTGTGGTTCTTCGGTTGCCACTTTATTGGCGATCCGGTAATGCCTGGCTGCCTGGGCCTGGATGCCATGTGGCAGCTGGTTGGCTTCTATCTGGGCTGGCTGGGTGGTGAAGGTAAAGGCCGCGCGCTGGGCGTGGGCGAAGTGAAATTCACTGGTCAGGTTCTGCCTACGGCGAAGAAAGTCACCTATCGTATTCACTTCAAGCGCATCGTTAACCGTCGCCTGATTATGGGCCTGGCGGATGGCGAAGTGCTGGTAGACGGTCGTCTGATCTATACCGCGAACGACCTGAAAGTGGGTCTGTTCCAGGACACTTCCGCGTTCTGATATCGCTTTAAGTGACCCCGGAAAGGCGAAACCTCCGCAGTGCGGAGGTTTCTTTTTTTAAAGAGACGTTATCAGGCTATAAGTGCCCTGTCGCCGATGGCTTCTCGCCAGCCTCCAAGCCATTGTGACCTTTGATTTATCGTCTGATAAGGACACATTTCTTTCGAACGTCCAGCGATGCCGGCCTGATAACCACGTTGATGAGCCCGTTCCAGGCGATCTCGTTTCTGTCTCTTCATGCCTCGTTTCCCTCATTCTTTTGTCTGGTGGAAAGAAAACAGTGTCCGCGCCAGATGCGCAGGCACAGATAACGAATACCCCGAATTAGTCCCAGCGTCAATGTTCAAAATTCATACGGGTGTCATATTTGTGAGCTAGCCAGAAGATCATTTGTACAAAAAATGTGACCCGGCACAAGTAACAACCTGACGCAAAAACGAAAAAAAAACCGCAATCAGCACCAGGCCGATTGCGGTTTTTGACGATGAATTTTACTTATGGCAGTCGGGAAATTTCCCTGGCGATACTGGCTGACTCCTGCGCCCAACCCTGAGCCAGCACTTTCACCATTTCATCATAGCCATCCTTCTGCTGCTTCAGCTCCAGATGGAAAGGACGCTTAATCAGCTGTCCCTGATGATTCAACAGCCACTCGCCGCTGATGACAACGGCACCGTCATAACGGCCGTGGAAGCCCGTTACCGTGACGTTCAGCGTGTCCTGATCGCTTCCCAAAGGCTGGGAGGCAACAACCCAGCCCGGAAGCTGGCTGCCCAGATTCGCCACCAGCGTATTGCGTAACTGCTGGTCCAGCGGGCTGGCCCACAGGTTGTTGTTGGCGATAACGTACTGTACATCGCTGGTCTGATAGACCACCCCGTTGCCGGCCAGATAATCCGGCACGGCGACCTGCTCAACCCACAGCAGACGGTTGCCCTGCCAGGCGGAACTTTGCGTAACCGCCTGCGTCACCAGAGGCAGCTGGTAGTAGCTTTTCGTTTCGCTCCCGGAGCTACAGGCCGTGAGTACCATCGCTCCTGCAATCGCTAGCCATTTTTTCATTGTTTCGCCCTCTTCGGCTCAGGATCCTTTTTATCTTTCGCTTCGAACACCAGCGCGTTGCTCTTCTCGTTGAGCGTTTTCAGAACCGGCTGCAGTTCACGCAAGACCTGATCGAGACGCTGCATATCTGCCACCATCTTGTTGTACGCCGCCGAGCCAGGCTGGAAGCCCTGCATACTGCGATTCAGCTCGCGCAGCGTTTTCTGCATATCCTGCGGCAGCTGCTGCATACTCTGGTTTGCAGTAATCTTGTTGATGTTATCCAGCGTGGTCTGCAGGCGCTGCATTGTCGCCTGGCTTTGATGTAACGAACCTGTCGCCGCCTCAATCATTGGGTTCAGAGGCAGATTGTTAATTTTATCCAGCGTTTCCATGAGACGCTGCTGGATCTGGGCCAGACCGCTGCTTACCGTTGGGATGATCTTGTAACCACCAAATTCACGCATACCGGTAATCGGCGGCGCTTTTGGATAGAAGTCCATATCGACATACAGTGCGCCGGTCACCAGGTTACCGGTTTTCAGCGAGCCGCGCAGACCGCGATTCATCAGGTCGGTGATGTGCTCGCCGATATCCTGATTCTCACCAATCTGGTTGATCAGGCGCTCAGGCTCAATGCGGATCAGCACCGGAATACGGTAATCATCATCAAGCATCTGCTTAAGGCCTGGAACAAAGTAAGGCACTTGTCCCACCGTCCCCAGACGAATACCGCGGAACTCAACGGGCGCCCCAGGCTGCAGGCCGCGAACAGAATCCTTAAAGAACATCAGGTAGTCGATGTGATCGGTATAGAGTGCATCCTGAATGCTTTTTTGATCGTCGAACAGGCGGAAAGCGGTGTTCTCCGCAACCGGCTGCCCCAGGTCCAGACCTTCGGGTACGTCAAAACTCACGCCGCCGCCAAACAGTGTTGTCAGCGAGCCCATTTCTACACGCATGCCCGCCGAGGTCAGATCCACCGCGATGCCGCTGTCTTTCCAGAAACGGACGTTGCTGGTAACCAGACGATCGTTAGGCGCATTGATGAACAGCTGATAGCTGATGGATCTTTTCTGAGGATCGAAGGTGCTCTTCTCCACCGAACCCACGCGATAGCCGCGGAAAAGTACCGGGTCGCCCGCCGTGAGCTGGCCCGCTTTTTTACTGTCGAGGATCACGCGGATACCTTTTGCATCAGGCGGTGCTAGCGGCGGTGAATCCAGAAGCTGGTACTGCGCCGGCTGGCTGCCTTTTGCACCCGGCTGCAGTTCGATGTAGGCACCTGAGAGCAGCGTTCCTAAGCCGCTGATCCCTTCACGTCCCACCTGCGGTTTAACCACCCAGAAAACAGAATCGCCGTGCAGGAGTTTTTCCATGCCGGCATTAAGACGCGCCTTAATCTCCACATGGGTTAAATCGTCGGTCAGGGTTGCGCTTTCCACCACGCCCACATCCACGCTGCGGCTTTTGATGGTCGTTTTACCGCCCTCAATTCCTTCGGCATTGGTGGTAATCAGCGTCACTTCCGGTCCCTGATGGCTGTAGTGATAAAACAGGATCCATGCACCGATCAGCGCGGTCACGATGGGGAAAATCCACACCGGCGACCAGTTTTTGACCTTCTGCACTTTCGCCTCTCCACTCTTATTTTCCATGCTCTTACTCTTCCTCATGGCTTGATTCAGGCTCACGATCCCACGATAAACGAGGGTCGAAGGTCATGGCCGCAAACATGGTCATAATCACCACCAGTGCAAACATTAAAGCCCCCATCGCGGGATAAATACTCATCAAACCGCCCATCCGCACCAGCGCAGAGAGAACGGCAATCACAAACACGTCGATCATTGACCAACGACCGACAAATTCGACCACTTCGTAAATCAGATGCATGCGTTCGCTGTCGCGTTTTCCGTGGCCTTTTGCATCCCAACAGAGCCAGGCAATGGCGATCATTTTTAAAGTGGGCACCATGATACTGGCGATGAAAATCACGCCGGCGACAGGATAGGATCCTTCGCTCCACAGCAGTATGACCCCGGCGAGGATCGTCGAGGGCATTTTATCGCCGAGCAAATCGGTGATCATAATCGGCAGAATATTAGCGGGCAGATACAGCATGACGGACGTGACCAGCAGTGCCATCGTCCACTGCAGGCTATTTTTACGGCGAACATGGCCCTTCGTTTCGCAGCGCGGACAAACCTCAAGATCGGCGGGCAGCACGGCGGTACAGCACGGACAAGAACGGAGCTCCTGGCGGATACCCGGCACGCCGACCTTCACCGTCTGCGCGAGCGTCGGTGCCGGGGCGATATCGTCCCAGGCCCAGCGCCTGTCCACGCACTGGAAAGCACGCAGCTGCAGGACACAGTACAGACACCAGGGAATAAAGCTGCTGCCTATCCCCACGTCGCCGTACGCCATCAGCTTCACGAAACTGACCAGTATCCCTGCGAGAAAGATCTCGGCCATCCCCCAGCTTTTGAGCTGAAAAAGGATGCGCGCGAGCCGGATTTTCAGCGATGACGGCATCCTGACGCGGTTAACCAGCAGCAGGATGACGACTAGGCAAAACGCCGGGACTATCTGGACGAATAGCAGAAAAAAGGTGCCGAGGCTGGCGTAATCTTCCGAGAACATCACGCCCGGGATTTCAAGCAGATCCACCTGGCTTGTCATCCCGCCTACCTTCATATAGACGAAGGGGAAGAGATTGGAGAGCAGTAGCATGAACAGTGCTGCCAGCGCGTAAGCGGTGGGACGCTGCCGCGGCGCGTCCCACTCGGTTGTCAACGTCGCGCCACAGCGTGGACACTGGGCTTTATGTCCGTGACCAAGCTCTGGCAACGCCACGAGCATATCGCATTGCGAGCATAATATATGCCTGTCGGCATGGTGCTGGTCACACATATTTAATCCCTGTTATGCGCCGTTTTTCAGAGACTCAAGGTACTCCCAGCGCTCAAATGCTTCTTCCAGGGCTTTTTCAGCCGCGGACATTTCAGCCAGTACTTTCTGAGTATAGTCATGCGATTGGGTAAAGAATGAGGCATCAGCAACCTGCGCTTGCAGCTCCTCAAGCGCGGCCTCCAGCTCTTCAAGACGCTGAGGTAGCCCCTCCAGTTCGCGCTGCAGGTTATAGCTTAGTTTAGCCGAGGTTTTCTTGACAGTTTCTGCTTTTGTTACAGCAGGTTCAGAACTTGTTCTGGACTTCGACTGTTTCTGCGCCAGAGACTGCGACTGCTGCCCTTTTGCGTCGTGATAACCGCCCACGTACTGGCCAATTCGCCCTTCACCTTCGAAGATCCAGCACTCGGTCACGGTGTTATCCACGAACTGACGATCGTGGCTAACCAGCATCACGGTTCCCTGATACCCATCGATCAGCTCTTCGAGTAATTCCAGCGTTTCGACATCCAAATCGTTCGTCGGTTCATCGAGGATCAACAGATTACTTGGCTTCAGGAACAGACGGGCCAGCAGAAGACGGTTACGCTCCCCGCCGGACAGCGCGCGCACCGGTGTCATGGCGCGTTTCGGGTGGAACAGGAAGTCCTGCAGGTAGCCCAGAACGTGACGCGGCTTGCCGTTTACCATCACTTCCTGTTTACCTTCGGCGAGGTTGTCCATAACCGTGCGGTCCGGATCCAGCTCCGCGCGGTGCTGGTCGAAGTAGGCCACTTCCAGCTTGGTGCCACAGTGAATGCGGCCGCTGTCGGCCTGCAGCTGGCCCAGCATCAGCTTCAGCAGCGTGGTTTTGCCGCAGCCGTTCGGGCCGATGAGCGCAATTTTGTCCCCGCGCTGAACCTGCGCAGAGAAATCTTTAACCAGCACCTTGCCGTCAACCTGGTAGTTGACGTTTTCCATTTCGAAGACAATCTTGCCGGAGCGGGACGCCTCTTCCACCTGCATTTTGGCGCTGCCCATGACTTCGCGGCGCTCGCTGCGCTCGCGACGCATCGCCTTCAGGGCACGCACGCGGCCTTCGTTGCGGGTACGGCGGGCTTTGATGCCCTGGCGGATCCAGACCTCCTCCTGCGCCAGCTTGCGGTCGAACTCAGCGTTCTGCAGCTCTTCCACGCGCAGATTTTCTTCTTTCTCCAGCAGATAGGTGTCGTAATCGCCGGGATAGGTGACCAGCTTGCCGCGGTCGAGATCGACAATGCGCGTCGCCATATTGCGAATAAACGAACGGTCGTGCGAGATGAAGATGATGGTGCCGCTGAAGGTTTTCAGGAACCCTTCCAGCCAGTCAATCGCTTCGATGTCCAGGTGGTTGGTTGGTTCGTCCAGCAGCAGTACCTTAGGGCCGCTGACCAGCGCGCGCCCCAGCGCCGCTTTACGCAGCCAGCCGCCGGAGAGCGCCGACAGCTCCATGTCGGGTTCCAGCCCAAGCTGAGCCAGCACCTCGTTAATGCGGTTTTCCAGCTGCCACAAACCGTGGTGATCGAGCATCTCCTGCACTTTCGCCAGTTCGTTGAGATTCTTGTCGCTCGGGTCGGTCATCACCAGATGCGAAATCTCGTGATAGCGCTTCAGGTACTCCGCCTGCTCGGAGATGCCTTCCGCCACGAAATCGTACACGCTGCCGGTCACATGACGCGGCGGATCCTGCTGGAGGCGGGAGACGATCAGATCCTGCTCGTATACGATGCGGCCGTCATCCAGCCCCTGCTCGCGGTTGAGGATTTTCATCAGCGTGGATTTACCCGCGCCGTTACGGCCCACCAGACAGACGCGCTCGTTATCTTCGATATGCAGTTCCGCATTATCGAGAAGCGGTGAGTCGCTGAAAGAGAGCCACGCACCGTGCATACTAATTAATGACATTTATTTTTCCTTTCAGACCGCGGTAATCAACCAGCAGTTATGAATTTGACGGTTACGGGCGAAGTCCTGAGACAGCGTTTTTTGACTGATTTCTTGTGCTTTCAGTCCCAGGGCTGCGAGGCCGTCATGATCCATACGGAAGCCGCGTTTGTTGTTCGAGAACATAATGGTGCCGCCTTTGCGCAGCAGGCGCTTCAGGTCGGTCATCAGGCGCAGGTGATCGCGTTGAACGTCAAAGCTATCCTCCATGCGCTTGGAGTTAGAGAAGGTCGGCGGATCGATAAAGATCAGGTCGAACTGCTCGTCGGTATCGCGCAGCCAGCCCAGCACGTCGGCCTGCATCAGGCGATGCTGACGTCCGGTTAAGCCGTTCAGACGCAGGTTACGCTCGGCCCACTCCAGATAGGTGCGGGACATATCCACCGTGGTAGTGCTGCGCGCACCGCCGAGACCGGCATGCACGCTGGCGCTCCCGGTGTAGGAGAACAGGTTGAGGAAATCTTTGCCCTTGCTCATCTGGCCGAGCATACGGCGGGCGATGCGGTGGTCGAGGAACAGGCCGGTATCAAGATAGTCGGTCAGGTTCACCCACAGGCGAGCGTTGTATTCGCCCACTTCGATAAAGTCGCCCTTTTCGCCCATCTTCTGGTACTGGTTTTTACCCTTCTGACGCTCGCGGGTTTTCAGCACCAGCTTGTTGGGCGCAATCCCCAGCACGGCAATGGTGGCCGCAATGACGTCCAGCATGCGCTGGCGCGCTTTTTGCGCATCAATGGTTTTCGGCGGAGCATATTCCTGAATCACCACCCAGTCCGCATAGCGGTCAACCGCCACGTTGTACTCCGGCAGGTCGGCGTCGTACAGGCGATAGCACTCGATCCTTTCCTGCTTCGCCCATTTTTCAAATTTCTTCAGGTTTTTGCGCAGGCGGTTGGCGTAATCCTCTGCCACGCCGGTTGGCTTGCTGTCCGCCGCTTTCTCTGCCAGAGGGTAGTTTTTCTGCACGCAGTCCAGCGGGCCGTTTTTCGCTTTAAACTGGCGATCGGCACGCAGCTGCAGGCAGCTCAGCAGCTCCGGCGAGGCGCTGAACAGAGACAGATTCCAGCCGCCGAAGTAGTCCTTCATATTGCGGCCCAGCAGGCTGTGCAGGGCAATCAGCGCAGGCTCGCTGTCCAGACGCTCGCCGTATGGCGGGTTGCTGATCACGGTCCCGTACGGGCCCTTCGGCAGCGGGTTGGTCAGGTTCGCTACGTCTTTCACCTCGAAGGTGACCAGCTCGCCGATACCGGCGCGACGGGCGTTGCTGCGCGCGCGTTCTATTACGCGCGGGTCGCTATCCGAACCGTAAAAGTGAGAGGTATACTCCGCCAGCCCCTTACGCGCGCGGGTCTGCGCGTCGTCTTTAACCTCTTTCCAGAGCGCTTCGTCGTGCTGCGCCCAGCCTTTGAAGCCCCAGTGGCCGCGGTGCAGCCCTGGCGCACGGTCGGTTGCCAGCATTGCGGCCTCAATCAGCAGCGTACCGGAGCCACACATTGGGTCAAGCAGCGGCGTGCCCGGCTGCCAGCCGGAGCGCATCACGATGGCGGCGGCCAGGGTTTCTTTGATTGGTGCCATACCGGTGCGATCGCGGTAGCCGCGCAGGTGCAGACCCGCGCCGCTCAGATCGAGGGAGATGCTCGCCGTGTCGCCGTTCAGCCAGACGTTGATACGCAGGTCCGGGTTTTCGCGATCGACGTTCGGACGTTCCTTATTTTTACGCGTGAAGCAGTCCACAATGGCGTCTTTTACGCGCAGGGCGCCGTACTGGCTGTTGCGGATCTCGTCGTTCACGCCGTTGAAATGCACCGCGAAGGTGGCGTTAGGCGTGAAGATCTCTGTCCAGTCGATCATCTGTACGCCGGTGTAGAGATCCAGGTCGCTATAGACCTTGCATTCCTTCATCGGCAGCATGATGCGCGACGCCAGACGGCTCCACATCAGGCTCTGGTAAATAAGCCGCGTGTCGCCCTCAAAATGGACACCACCCTGAACCACCTGGCACTCTTGCGCGCCCAGGGCTTCCAGTTCAGTTTTTAACAGCTCTTCCAGCCCACGGGCCGTACTGGCAAACAGAGAATTCATATCGTCACTTTTACTCTTAGAAAATTGTCGCGCATTATAGCTAATATGGCGTGTATGTCATAAAGTTGAAGGCTTATTTTCATTCGAGGGAGTGTGCAGTGGCGACGTTATCCAGGCTTTTTATTCATCCGGTGAAATCCATGCGCGGCATCGGCGTCACTCACGCGCTGGCAGACATGAGCGGGTTCGCCTTCGATCGTATTTTTATGGTCACCGAGCCTGACGGTACGTTTATCACCGCACGCCAGTTCCCGCAGATGGTTCGCTTTACGCCTTCCCCGCTTCACGACGGTTTGCACCTTACCGCGCCGGACGGTTCCAGCGCGGTGATTCGCTTTGCGGATTTTGCGGCTGTCGACGCGCCAACGGAAGTATGGGGCAACCATTTTACCGCGCGCATCGCCCCGGATGAAATTAACCGCTGGCTGAGCGGCTTCTTCTCCCGCGACGTGCAGCTGCGGTGGGTTGGGCCGGAACTGACGCGTCGCGTAAAGCGCCACGACGCCGTTCCCCTCTCCTTCGCGGATGGCTTCCCGTTCCTGCTCACCAACGAAGCGTCTCTGCGTGATTTACAGAATCGCTGTAAAGCCAGCGTACAGATGGAACAGTTCCGCCCGAATCTGGTCGTGACCGGAGCGGACGCCTGGGATGAAGACACCTGGAAAGTCATCCGCATTGGCAGCGTCATCTTTGATGTCGTCAAACCCTGCAGCCGCTGCATTTTCACCACGATAAGCCCTGAGAAAGGCCAAAAGCATCCTTCCGGCGAGCCGCTGAAAACGCTGCAATCGTTCCGTACCGCGCAGGACAACGGCGATGTCGATTTCGGCCAAAACCTGATCCCGCGATCCAGCGGCGCGATCCGCGTAGGCGATGAGGTTGAAATTCTCGCCCGCGGGCCGGCGCGAGTGTACGGCTCAGGCCAGGAAGAAGAAATGGTCGAGGTTGAGACGAATGTCGCCACTGCGGTGGATATTCACTGGCAGGGCAAGGTTATTCGTGGCAACAATCAGCAGGTTTTACTGGAGCAGCTGGAGCAAGCCGGTATTCGCGTACCGTATTCCTGCCGCGCGGGAATTTGCGGATGCTGCCGCATCAAGCTGCTGGAGGGAGAAGTGAGTGCGCTGAAAAAATCTGCAATTGGAAATGACGGCACAATCCTGTGCTGTAGCTGCGTACCGAAAACGTCGGTACAACTGGAAGCTTAAACCGCTTGTTCGAGGCTGAAGGCATCGACGCGCAGCTGTGGCTTCAGCCTGTCATTCATGACTTTGATCGCATCACCTAACTGCATTACGCGCCCGGCAATCGTCACGCCGGGCTGCGCCAGCAGACAGAGTGCGGCGTTTTCGCCCGGCTCAACCACTAACAAACTCACCTCTTCGGCGGTATCGCTCAGGTTAACGCTGGCCGCATCGCCCGTTGCTGGCGTCCAGTCCATGTCGTGAGGCAGGAAATGCCAGCTTTTCGGCATTTGCGGTTTCAGGAAACGGATAGCCACCAGCGCATTTAATACCAGTTCTGCACGCTGCTCTTTAGAGAGCATCAGGTCGCGGCATTTTTCTTCAAAGGAGAAATAAAGCGCCGCATCGTCAACGCAAAAGCCCGATGGAGAAAACGCGTCCGGGGTTAACATTCGGCGGGCAAAACGAGAACGAAACAACATGCCATTGGCTAAATCGAGCATCATACGGTCATGCTCGTCGCAAAAATACCAGCGCCAGTTATCGTCAGGTTTAATTCGCATGTGTCTCTCCCGTCCCCAAACGTCCTGTACTAAAAATGTCCTGTTCGCCGCTTCGTTTATAACACTAGTAATAAAAGACGATAATGTCTAAATAAGCAACAGTGACGGAATATAAAACAACCAGGGCTGGAAATAAAGCCCTGGTTGTCTGATTAAGAAAAAAGATTAGATATGCGTAACGATTTCTTTAATCAAAGGCGGGCCTTTAAAAATAAAGCCGGAATAGATTTGCACCAGTGACGCACCGGCCGCCATCTTCTCGCGCGCAGCAATCACCGAGTCGATACCGCCGACGCCAATAATCGGTAAACGGCCTTTTAATTCCGCAGACAGCGCGCGAATAATTTCGGTACTTTTTAATTGTACCGGACGGCCACTTAACCCACCCGCTTCGTCACAGTTTTTCATTCCCTGAACGAGCGAACGATCGAGCGTGGTATTCGTTGCAATCACCCCGTCAATATTATGGCGAACCAAACTGTCGGCAACCTGGATCAATTCTTCGACAGAAAGATCCGGCGCGATCTTCACCGCGACCGGAACATATTTATGGTGGATCGCCTGGAGTTCATTTTGTTTATTTTTAATGGCACTCAGAAGATCGTCCAGCGCTTCGCCATATTGTAAGGAGCGCAGCCCCGGGGTATTGGGTGAGGAAATATTCACCGCGATATACCCGGCATAGGCGTAGACTTTTTCCATACAAATCAGGTAGTCATCTTTACCCTGCTCAACCGGCGTATCTTTATTTTTGCCAATATTGATGCCTAACACCCCATCAAAATGGGCTTTCTTCACGTTCTCTACCAGATGATCAACGCCGAGGTTATTAAAGCCCATGCGGTTGATCAACCCTTCGGCTTCGACCAGGCGGAACAGGCGCGGCTTGTCATTTCCCGGCTGCGGGCGCGGCGTGACGGTACCAATTTCGATGGAGCCAAAGCCCATCGCGCCCAGGGCATCAATGCACTCGCCATTTTTGTCCAGACCGGCCGCCAGACCCAATGGATTTTTAAAGGTCAGCCCCATGCACTGCACAGGCTTTTCCGGCACGTTTTGACGCACCAGGGCCGCCAGAGGCGTTCCTGTAATACGACGTAATTGCTGGAATGTAAATTCATGAGCGCGCTCGGGGTCGAGCTGGAAAAGGGCTTTACGAACGAAGGGGTAGTACATGAACTCTCCTGGATTCCCGGTGTGCAAACCGGGAGGGGATTATGGGCGATCCCGTCACGAAAGGGAATTGACCTGCGGCAAAAAAATCGGCGTAAAACGCAATCGTTTACCTCCCACTCTCTTTCTTATGCAGTTTTTCGCAGTTTAATTGCGGATAAATCATTTAGTGGAATAACCGCGCGGTGTCACACTCCTGAAAATTGTTATGAATGTTAGACAAAAGCAAACAATTAGTTATAAGGAGGAGGTATGCGCGTTATTACCCTGGCCGGAAGTCCACGATTCCCTTCGCGTTCCAGCGCCCTGCTGGAATATGCCCGCGACAAGCTCAATGCCCTGGACGTGGAAGTGTGCCACTGGAATCTGCATAACTTCGAACCTGAAGATTTGCTGTATGCCCGCTTCGACAGCCCCGCGCTGAAAACCCTCACTGAGCAGCTCAAGGAAGCGGACGGCCTCATCGTTGCGACCCCGATTTATAAAGCCTCTTTTTCGGGCGCGCTGAAAACGCTGCTCGATCTTCTCCCCGAGCGCGCACTGGACGGCAAAGTGGTTCTGCCGCTGGCAACGGGCGGCACGGTGGCCCATTTACTGGCGGTAGATTACGCCCTGAAGCCGGTGCTGAACGCCCTGAAGGCGCAGGAGATCCTTCACGGCGTTTTCGCGGATGATTCGCAGGTCATTGACTACCAGCATAAGCCGCACTTCACGCCGAATCTGCAAACGCGCCTTGATGCCTCGCTGGAAACTTTCTGGCACGCGCTGCATCGCCGGGATATCCAGGTTCCTTCTTTTAATCCGCCGCAGGGAGTCGCACATGTTTAAAACCTTAACCCGCCTCGGACTGGCTGGCCTGATGGCGTTTACCGCGTTGGCCCATGCCGCAGAAACGGCTCCGGAAAGTTTACGCATCGGGTATCAGAAAGGCAGCGTCAGCATGGTGCTGGCAAAAAGCCACCAGCTCCTGGAAAAACGCTTCCCGGACACCAAATTCTCCTGGGTGGAGTTCCCTGCCGGCCCGCAGATGCTGGAGGCCCTGAACGTGGGCAGTATCGATCTGGGCAGTACGGGCGACATCCCGCCTATTTTCGCTCAGGCTGCCGGGGCAGACCTGGTATACGTCGGTGTAGAACCCGCTAAGCCGAAAGCCGAAGTCATCCTGGTACCTGAAAACAGTGATATTAAAAGCGTCTCCGACCTTAAAGGGCGTAAGGTCGCTTTCCAGAAAGGTTCCAGCTCGCACAACCTGCTGCTGCGCGCCTTACAGGAAGCCGGGCTCAAGTTCACCGACATTCAGCCCGTTTACCTGACGCCCGCCGACGCGCGCGCCGCGTTCCAGCAGAAGAACGTTGATGCCTGGGCTATCTGGGATCCGTACTACTCCGCAGCATTACTGCAGGGTGGCGTACGGGTGCTGAAAGACGGTACCACGCTGAAGCAAACCGGTTCGTTCTACCTCGCCTCACGCCCTTACGCCGAAAAAAACGGCGCGTTTATTCAGGGCGTACTGGATACCTTTACGCAGGCAGATGCTCTGACCCAGAGCCAGCGTCAGGCGAGCATCGCCCTGCTGGCAAAAACCATGGGCTTACCTGAGCCGGTGATCGCGAGCTACCTCAGTCACCGTCCGCCCACCACCATTACGCCTGTCGACGCACACGTCGCCGCGCTTCAGCAACAGACTGCTGACCTCTTCTATCAAAACCGCCTGGTACCAAAACAGGTCGATATTCGCGAACGCATCTGGCAGCCCGCTGGCAAAGAAGGAGCTAAATCATGAGTCTGAATCTTTTCTGGTTTTTACCCACCCACGGTGATGGACACTATCTTGGTACAGAAGAGGGCTCGCGCCCGGTTGACCATGGCTATCTTCAGCAGATTGCCCAGGCGGCGGACCGAATCGGTTTTACCGGCGTGCTGATCCCGACCGGACGCTCGTGCGAGGATGCCTGGCTGGTGGCCGCGTCGATGATCCCGGTCACCCAGCGCCTTAAATTCCTGGTTGCATTGCGTCCGAGCGTCGTTTCACCCACCGTGGCGGCGCGTCAGGCAGCAACGCTGGACAGGCTCTCCAACGGCCGCGCTCTGTTTAACCTGGTGACGGGCAGCGATCCGCAGGAGCTGGCGGGTGACGGCGTGTTCCTCGACCATACCGAGCGCTATGAAGCCTCCGCCGAATTTACCCGCGTCTGGCGACGCCTGCTGGAAGGCGAAACCGTCACCTTTGAAGGTAAGCATATTCACGTTCGCGACGCGAAGCTCTACTTCCCGCCGGTGCAGCAGCCGCGCCCTCCGCTCTATTTTGGCGGTTCGTCGGATGTGGCCCAGGACCTGGCCGCCGAGCAGGTCGATCTCTATCTGACCTGGGGCGAGCCGCCCGAGCTGGTGAAAGAGAAAATTGCCCAGGTCCGCGCCAAAGCCGCCGCCCATGGCCGCAAGGTGCGCTTCGGGATTCGCCTGCACGTGATTGTGCGGGAAACCAATGAAGAAGCCTGGCAGGCGGCAGACCGTCTGATCTCCCATCTGGACGATGAGACCATTGCGAAGGCGCAGGCTGCGTTTGCCAAAACCGACTCCGTCGGGCAGCACCGCATGGCCTCTCTGCACAACGGCAAGCGCGAGAATCTGGAGATCAGCCCGAACCTGTGGGCGGGCGTGGGTCTGGTACGCGGCGGCGCGGGCACGGCGCTGGTCGGCGACGGGCCAACCGTGGCTGCACGTATTAATGAATACGCTGACCTGGGCATCGACAGCTTTATTCTCTCCGGCTATCCGCACCTGGAAGAGGCGTACAGGGTGGGCGAACTGCTGTTCCCGCACCTGGATGTCGCCATTCCGGAGGTTCCGCAGCCGCAGCGGCTCCAGCTTCAGGGCGAAGCCGTGGCGAACGAATTCATTCCCCGTAAAGCCGCACAGAGCTAAGGAGTGACCATGACTGCCACCTCACAAAAATGGCTGCTGCGCGCCGCGCCGTGGTTTTTACCCGTCGGCATTGTGGCGCTCTGGCAGCTCGCATCGTCTACCGGCTGGCTGTCGAGCCGCATTTTGCCCTCTCCGGAGGGCGTTATCGAAGCGTTCTGGTCGCTGAGCGTCAGCGGAGAGCTGTGGCAACATCTGGCGATCAGCTCCTGGCGCGCGGTGATTGGGTTTTCCATCGGCGGCAGCATCGGTCTGGTGCTGGGTCTGATCAGCGGCCTTTCACGCTGGGGGGAAAGGCTGCTGGATACCTCCATCCAGATGCTGCGCAACGTGCCGCATCTGGCGCTGATCCCGCTGGTCATTTTGTGGTTTGGGATCGATGAGAGCGCCAAAATCTTCCTCGTGGCGCTGGGCACGCTGTTCCCGATATACATCAATACCTGGCACGGCATCCGCAATATCGATCGCGGTCTGGTGGAGATGGCGCGCAGCTACGGCTTATCGGGTTTTTCCCTCTTTGCTCACGTGATTCTGCCGGGCGCCCTGCCCTCCATTATGGTCGGGGTGCGCTTTGCGCTCGGCCTGATGTGGCTGACGCTGATAGTGGCGGAAACCATCTCAGCCAACTCCGGTATTGGCTACCTGGCGATGAACGCCCGCGAATTCCTGCAAACGGACGTGGTGGTGGTCGCCATCATTCTGTATGCACTGCTCGGCAAACTCGCCGACGTCAGCGCACAGTGGCTGGAGCGCAGCTGGCTGCGCTGGAACCCGGCCTATACCCTTCAGGAGGCGAAAGCATGAATACCGCACGACTAAATCAGGGCACGCCGCTGCTGCTGAACGGCGTAACCAAACGCTACGGCGAAAACACCATCCTTAACGGGCTGGATCTGCACATTCCCGCCGGCCAGTTTGTGGCTGTAGTCGGGCGCAGCGGCGGCGGAAAAAGCACACTCCTGCGTCTTTTAGCCGGGCTGGAGGCCCCCAACGGAGGAGAGATTCTGGCAGGAACCACGCCGCTGGCCAATATTCAGGACGATACGCGCATGATGTTTCAGGATGCGCGCCTGCTGCCGTGGAAAACGGTGATTGATAACGTCGGGCTGGGGCTCAAAGGCAACTGGCGGGATGAAGCCCGTCAGGCGCTGGCCGCCGTCGGGCTGGAAAACCGTGCAGGTGAATGGCCTGCGGCGCTGTCGGGCGGCCAGAAGCAGCGCGTGGCGCTGGCGCGAGCGTTGATTCACCGTCCCGGCCTGCTGCTGCTTGATGAGCCGCTCGGCGCTCTTGATGCCCTGACGCGGATAGAAATGCAGGATCTGATTGAATCCCTCTGGCAGGCGCACGGCTTTACGGTACTGCTGGTGACGCATGACGTGAGCGAAGCCGTGGCGATGGCGGACCGGGTATTGCTTATAGAAAACGGGAAAATCGGTTTGGATCTGACGGTGGACATCCCGCGCCCTCGTCGCGTGGGCTCGGCGAGACTGGCGGAGCTGGAAGCCGAAGTGCTGGATCGGGTGATGAAACGTGGGGAAGCGGAGATTCAGCGGATAAAGGCCAATGCCTGATGCCCTCACCCCGGCCCTCTCCCACAGGGAGAGGGAGAAAACCAATGCCCCGCGCCCCCACGTAGGCCCGGTTAGCGTAGCGCCACCGGGCTTTTTTACATCAGGCCAGCGCCTTAGCTATCTTCTCGTACAGATCGCCAGACAGATTTTCCAGCCCTTTCAGCTGCTCAAGCGCGGCGCGCATCTTCGCCTGGCGCTGCGCATCATAACGTTTCAGGCGGATAAGCGGCTCAATCAGACGTGATGCAACCTGCGGGTTACGGCTGTTCAGCTCGGTCAGCATTTCCACCATAAACTGGTATCCGCTGCCGTCTTCGGCGTGGAACGCGGCCGGGTTACTGCTGGCAAATGCGCCAATCAGCGAGCGAACGCGGTTCGGGTTGCTCATGGTGAACGAACGGTGCTTCAGCAGGCTGCGAACCTTACTAAGCGCATCGGCCGCCGGGCTGGTCGCCTGCAGAATAAACCACTTGTCCATCACCAGGCCATCCTGGTGCCACTTGTCGTCATACTCCTGCATCAGCGCATCGCGGCACGGCAGTTCAGCGGCAACGCTTGCTGCCAGGGCCGCGAGCGCATCAGTCATGTTATCCGCTTCGTGATACTGCTTGCTCACCAGCGCGTTCGCCAGTTCGGCCTCACCAAACGCAAGATAGCGCAGGCAGGTATTGCGCAGGGTACGCTTGCCGATATCCGCATGCTCCACGCGATACGCGTCAAGCTTGTTAGCGTTGTATAGCGCCAGGAATTCATCCGCCAGTTCGGTCGCCAGCGTGCGGGTCAGCGCTTCGCGCACTGCCACGATGGCAATCGGGTCGATGATGTCGAACAGCTCCGCAATTTCAGTCGCGGACGGCAGCGTCAGAATTTCAGCCGCCAGCGCCGGGTCAATCTTCTCATCCAGCAGGATGGCGCGGAACGCGTCTGCCACATGCACCGGCAGCGTCAGCGGCTGGCCCTGCTGGTAACGGTTCACGTTAAGCTTGATGTAGGTTGCCAGCAGGCTCTGCGCCGCGTCCCAGCGGGAGAAATCGTTGCGGGCGTGACGCATCAGGAACGTCAGCTGCTGGTCGCTCCACTTGTACTCCAGCTTCACCGGCGCGGAGAACTCGCACAGCAGCGCAGGCACCGGCTGGAAGTAGACGTTATCGAAGATAAAGGTCTGCTCTGCCTGGGTCACGTTCAGCACGTGGTGCACCGGGTGGCCGCCCTTCTGCAGCGGGATGACGTTGCCTTCGTTGTCGTACAGCTCAATGCTGAACGGAATGTGCAGCGGATATTTTTCTTCCTGCTCGGCGGTTGGCGGCGTGCGCTGGCTGATGGTCAGAGTGTACTGCTCGGTTTCCGGGTTGTAGTCGTCCTTAACGGTGACAATCGGGGTCCCGGCCTGGCTGTACCAGCGGCGGAAGTGAGAAAGATCAACGTTGGACGCGTCTTCCATCGCCTGCACGAAGTCGTCGCAGGTAGCCGCGCTGCCGTCGTGACGTTCGAAGTAAAGCTGCATCCCTTTCTGGAAATTCTCTTCACCCAGCAGGGTGTGGATCATGCGGATAATTTCAGCGCCCTTCTCGTACACCGTCAGGGTGTAAAAGTTATTCATTTCAATGATTTTATCCGGACGGATCGGGTGCGCCATTGGGCTGGCATCTTCCGCAAACTGCAGGCCGCGCATGGTGCGCACGTTGTTGATGCGGTTGACCGCCCGCGAGCCCAGATCGGAGCTGAACTCCTGATCGCGGAAGACGGTTAGCCCCTCTTTCAGGCTCAGCTGGAACCAGTCGCGGCAAGTGACGCGGTTACCGGTCCAGTTATGGAAATACTCGTGGCCGATAACGCGTTCGATATCGAGGTAGTCTTTATCGGTGGCGGTATCGGTACGCGCCAGCACGTACTTGGAGTTAAAGATGTTAAGGCCTTTATTCTCCATCGCGCCCATGTTGAAGAAGTCGACGGCGACGATCATATAGATGTCGAGATCGTATTCGAGGCCGAAACGCTCTTCATCCCACTTCATGGAGTTAATGAGTGAAGTCATCGCCCACGGCGCGCGGTCAAGGTTGCCGCGGTCAACGAACAGCTCCAGCGCCACTTCGCGGCCAGAGCGGGTTTTGAAGGTATCGCGCAGCACGTCGAAATCACCCGCCGCCAGCGCAAACAGGTAGCACGGTTTCGGGAACGGATCCTGCCACTGCACCCAGTGACGGCCATTTTCCAGCTCGCCCTCACCCACGCGGTTACCGTTGGAGAGCAGGAACGGATAGAGGGTTTTATCGGCAATGATTTTGGTGGTAAAACGCGCCAGCACGTCCGGGCGGTCCAGGTACCAGGTAATGTGGCGGAAACCTTCGGCTTCACACTGCGTACACAGGGCCACGCCTGACTGGTAGAGCCCTTCCAGCGCCGTGTTGGCGGCAGGGCTGATTTCATTCACGATGCGCAGCGTAAAGCGTTCCGGCAGGTTGTCGATGACCAGCTGGTTGCCTTCTTCTTTATAATCTGACCAGGCTTCATCGTTAATGTGCAGGGAGACCAGCGTCAGGTCTTCGCCATCCAGACGCAGCGGTACGGCAGTCGCGCTGTGGCGCATCACCTGGCTTACCGCCGTCACAACGGTTTTTGTGGCATCCAGGTCAAAAGTCAGGTCGATATCGCTAATCAGGTATTCCGGCGCACGGTAGTCGTGGCGGTATTTGGCTTGTGGCTGTTGTGTCATAGAAAACCTTATGCATCGTTTGTCGAGTAACGTTTCAATATATTCCTGTTGCGTAAAACGCGCTATGCAGAATCTTCATCTTTTCAGGCTTAAACACCTTTTTCGCTACATTTGTATAACACGGGGCACGAAATGCTCTCGACCATAAAGTGTGCTTATGTTGTGATCGGGGTTCAATAAATCACTAAACAAGGTATACTCCGGAGTTGTTTATTGTACTAAACGCTCCCGTGAGAGGATGCTACAGCGCACCTATGACTCAATTCGCTTCTCCGGTTCTGCATACGTTGCTGGATACCGACGCGTATAAACTGCATATGCAGCAAGCCGTTTTCCACCATTACTATGACGTTCACGTCGCGGCGGAATTCCGCTGCCGTGGTGACGACTTGCTCGGTATCTACGCAGATTCCATTCGTGAACAGGTCGATGCGATGCAGCATCTGGCGCTCACCGATGACGAATATCAGTGGCTTTCTGGCCTGCCTTTCTTTAAAGCGGACTATCTGAACTGGCTGCGCGACTTCCGCTATAAGCCTGAACAGGTCACCGTGACCAACGAGAACGGCAAGCTGGATATTCGTCTTGAAGGTCCGTGGCGGGAAGTGATCATGTGGGAAGTGCCGCTTTTGGCCGTCATCAGCGAACTGGCTCACCGCTACCGTTCGCCTGAAACGGGCGTCGAACAGGCGGTCGCCTCGCTGGAGAACAAACTTGAGGCATTCTCAACGCTGACCGAAGGGCTGGATATGTCCCGCTTCCGCCTGATGGATTTCGGCACCCGTCGCCGCTTCTCTCGCGAGGTTCAGCAGGCTATCGTTGAACGTCTGCAGCAGGAGTCGTGGTTCGTGGGTACCAGCAACTACGATTTGGCGCGTCGCCTCAACCTGACGCCAATGGGCACCCAGGCGCACGAGTGGTTCCAGGCGCATCAGCAAATTAGCCCGGACCTGGCTAACAGCCAGCGTGCGGCGCTGGCTGCGTGGCTTGAAGAGTACCCGAATCTACTCGGGATCGCCCTGACCGACTGTATTACGATGGATGCCTTCCTGCGCGACTTTGGTCCCGAGTTCGCTGAGCGTTACCAGGGGTTACGCCACGACTCAGGGGATCCGGTTGAATGGGGCGAAAAGGCGATTGCTCATTACCAAAAACTCGGCATTGACCCGATGAGCAAGGTGCTGGTCTTCTCCGATAATCTCGACCTGGCAAAAGCCGTCGAACTGTATCGTCATTTCAATGCCAGAATTAATCTGGGCTTCGGGATCGGTACCCGGTTGACCTGCGACATTCCTCAGGTAAAACCTCTGAATATCGTGATAAAGCTGGTGGAATGTAACGGCAAGCCGGTGGCAAAGCTCTCCGACAGCCCGGGTAAAACCATCTGCCATGACAAAGCGTTTGTTCGCGCATTGCGCAAAGCGTTCGATCTCCCCCAGATCAAAAAAGCCAGTTAAGCGCTTACGGGAGCCTTCAGGGCTCCCTTCCCTTATTTATTTCTCAATTCTTCTCTTTTGACTGCGAAATTTACTTGTCTGATAGCGGTTGGCAGGTAACATAGATATCCCCCCGTCTTGGGGTGGACAAGTGTTTATTTTTTCCGACTATTAACAGAGAGAATATTATGAGCGTTGTGCCTGTAGCCGACGTACTCCAGGGCCGTGTCGCCGTTGACCAGGAGGTCACCGTGCGCGGATGGGTGCGTACTCGCCGAGATTCTAAAGCTGGCATCTCCTTCCTTGCCGTCTATGACGGTTCCTGCTTTGATCCTGTACAGGCCGTCATTAATAATTCTCTGCCCAATTACAATGATGACGTTCTGCGCCTGACGACGGGTTGTTCCGTTATCGTCACCGGTGTGGTCGTGGCATCTCCGGGCCAGGGCCAGAGTTTCGAGATCCAGGCCTCTGCCATTGAAGTGACTGGCTGGGTTGAAGATCCGGACACCTACCCGATGGCGGCTAAACGTCACAGCATTGAATACCTGCGTGAAGTCGCACACCTGCGTCCGCGTACCAACCTGATTGGTGCGGTGGCTCGCGTGCGCCATACGCTGGCCCAGGCGCTGCATCGCTTCTTCGATGAGCAGGGGTATTTCTGGGTGTCTACCCCGCTGATCACCGCGTCCGATACGGAAGGCGCAGGCGAAATGTTCCGCGTCTCGACGCTGGACATGGAAAACCTGCCGCGCACGCCGGAAGGTAAAGTCGACTACGACAAAGACTTCTTTGGTAAAGAAGCCTTCCTGACGGTATCCGGCCAGCTCAACGGCGAAACCTACGCCTGTGCGCTGTCTAAGATCTATACCTTCGGCCCAACCTTCCGCGCCGAAAACTCCAACACCAGCCGCCACCTGGCGGAGTTCTGGATGCTGGAGCCGGAAGTGGCGTTTGCCGATCTGAATGACGTTGCAGGTCTCGCAGAAGCGATGCTGAAGTACGTCTTCAAAGCGGTGCTGGAAGAGCGTCCTGACGACATGAAGTTCTTCGCCGAACGCATAGACAGCGATGCTGTGGCACGTCTGGAGCGTTTCGTCTCTGCCGACTTTGCGCAGGTGGACTATACCGATGCGGTAGCGATCCTTGAGAAATGCGGTGAGAAGTTTGAGAACCCGGTTTACTGGGGCGTCGATCTGGCGTCTGAGCACGAACGCTATCTCGCCGAGAAACATTTCAAAGCGCCGGTTGTCGTTAAAAACTACCCGAAAGACATTAAGGCCTTCTATATGCGCCTTAACGAAGACGGGAAAACCGTGGCAGCGATGGACGTACTGGCGCCGGGCATCGGTGAAATCATTGGTGGTTCTCAGCGTGAAGAGCGTCTGGACGTGCTTGATGCGCGCATGGCAGAGATGGGTCTCAACCCTGCGGACTACAGCTGGTATCGCGATCTGCGCCGTTATGGCACCGTTCCGCACGCTGGGTTCGGTCTGGGCTTCGAGCGTCTGATCGCCTACGTTACTGGCGTTCAGAACGTGCGTGACGTAATTCCGTTCCCGCGTACACCACGCAACGCCAGCTTCTAAGCAACACAACAGACAATGGCCAGCATTTGCTGGCCATTATTTTATTCTGCCCTGTAAGTTTTTGTCAGCGTAAAGTCAGCGTTTTTAAACCACTAGCCCGTCACAACCGCTACCTGTTACGTTTTGTTTCCGCGAAATATCCAGCCACAAAAAATTAACCTCATTCTTATTGCGATTATTACATCCTGAAGTAATAGCACAAATTTCAACCAATTTTTCAGCCATCCAGAAGTCTTTATTGGGTCATAAGAAAAAACGAGTCGTTTAACATTCGTTTATAGGAATTGCCTTTATCCAAATTAATCATAAGGAATTCATATATATAGGAAACAAACCGATGCTTAATTCGCCAGGGGGTTCTGAAATTTGAGATGGTTCACAAAGTTCCCAAAAATACACATTTAGTTACACATATTTTCTTTCTGTAACTCAATCTTGAGAATTGTAGCACTTTCAGGCTAGCGAAACGCTTCGGTGAATGGAAAGATGCCTATCAGATACATAAAGACACCAAACTCTCATCAATAGTTCCGGAAATATTTATTGACAGAATTTATTGACGGCAGTGGCGAGTGTCATAAAAAAACCAATGAGGGTAATAAATAATGATGAAGCGCAATATTCTGGCAGTGGTAATCCCTGCCCTGCTGGTAGCCGGTGCAGCAAACGCTGCAGAAATCTATAACAAGAACGGCAACAAACTGGACTTCTACGGGAAAGTTAACGCCGAGCACGATTTTGTGACCTCTGGCGATGACACTAACAACAACGACGCAACTTACGCGCAGATCGGTTTTAAAGGCGAAACCCAGATCAACGATCAGCTGACCGGTTACGGCCAGTGGGAATACCGCTTCATGGCTAACCAGGCTGAGAACACCGCTCAGGCTAACAAAAACCGTCTGGCCTTTGCGGGCCTGAAAGCGGGCGATGCTGGCAGCATCGACTACGGTCGTAACTACGGTATCGTTTACGACGTAGAATCTTACACCGATATGGCGCCGTCCTTCTCCGGGATGACCTGGGGCGGTAACTACGTTGATAACTTCATGACCAGCCGCAGCACCGGCCTGCTGACCTACCGTAACACCGACTTCTTCGGTCTGGTTGACGGTCTGAGCATGGGCGTACAGTACCAGGGCAAAAACGACCGTACTGACGTTAAAACCTCCAACGGTGACGGCGTAGGTTACTCTCTGGGTTACGATTTTGGCGAAGGCTTCGGTGCAATCGCATCTTACAGCAACGCAAACCGTACTCTGAATCAGAAAGCTGACGGCCTGGGCGATAAAGCTGAAGCATGGGGCGTGGGTCTGAAATACGACGCCAACAACCTCTACCTGGCAACCACCTATGCTGAAACCCGCAATACCACTCGTACCGGTTCCAGCGGCGATGCTGGTTTTGCTAACAAAACGCAGAACTTCGAAGTGGTTGCTCAGTACCAGTTCGACTTCGGCCTGCGTCCGGCAATCTCTTACGTGCAGACCAAAGGTAAAGACCTGGTTGGCGTAACCAATGCTAACGGCACCTTCTCAGGCGGCGATGCAGACCTGGCTAAATTCATCCAGGTTGGCGCGACTTACTACTTCAACAAAAACTTCAACGTGTGGGCTGACTACTACATCAACCTGCTGGACAAAGACACCGACTACGCGAAAGTGGTTGGCGGTCTGAACGGCAACGACGATATGGCTGCTGTGGGTGTAACCTACCAGTTCTAATCAGAACACCACGTTGTTATATGCATAATGAACAGGGCTTCGGCCCTGTTTTTTTATGCCTGACAGAAAATAATGGCGACTTTTGAAAAGCCGCACGCTTTTCGTCGCAAACGGTTGGCATTTTGTAAATCTCCCGTTAACCTGATAGCGGATTTCACTTCTGTAATCACAATGGAACTTCGTCATGTTTGAGAACATTACCGCCGCTCCTGCCGACCCTATTCTGGGCCTGGCCGATCTGTTTCGTGCCGACGACCGCCCTGGCAAAATCAACCTGGGTATTGGTGTATATAAAGATGAAACCGGCAAAACTCCGGTACTGACCAGCGTTAAGAAAGCGGAGCAGTATCTGCTGGAAAATGAAACCACCAAAAACTACCTCGGTATTGATGGTATTCCTGAATTTGGTCGCTGCACCCAGGAGCTGCTGTTCGGTAAAGGCAGCGCAATTGTGAGTGACAAACGTGCGCGCACGGCGCAGACCCCTGGCGGTACCGGCGCGCTGCGCGTGGCGGCGGATTTCCTTGCTAAAAACACCTCTGTTAAGCGCGTCTGGGTGAGCAACCCAAGCTGGCCGAACCACAAGAGCGTCTTTAACTCTGCAGGTCTGGAAGTGCGCGAATATGCTTACTACGACGCGGCAAACCACGCTCTCGACTTTGACGGCCTGCTCTCAAGCCTGAGCGAAGCGCAGGCGGGTGACGTGGTGCTGTTCCACGGCTGCTGCCACAACCCAACCGGTATCGATCCAACGCTTGAGCAGTGGGAACACCTGGCGAAGCTGTCCGTAGAAAAAGGCTGGCTGCCGCTGTTTGACTTTGCTTACCAGGGCTTCGCCCGCGGTCTGGAAGAAGATGCAGAAGGCCTGCGCGCGTTCGCTGCCGTTCATCAGGAGCTGATCGTTGCAAGCTCCTACTCCAAGAACTTTGGTCTGTACAATGAGCGAGTAGGTGCCTGTACGCTGGTTGCGGCGAACGATGAAACCGTCGATCGCGCCTTCAGCCAGATGAAATCCGTGATCCGCGCGAACTACTCCAACCCGCCGGCACACGGTGCGTCTGTTGTTGCGACCATTCTGAGCAACGATGCGCTGCGCGCGATTTGGGAACAAGAGCTGAACGATATGCGTCAGCGTATCCAGCGCATGCGCCTGCTGTTTGTGAACACCCTGGCTGAGAAAGGCGCTGACCGCGACTTCAGCTTCATCATCAAACAGAACGGTATGTTCTCGTTCAGCGGCCTGACCAAAGAGCAGGTTCTGCGTCTGCGTGAAGAGTTTGGCGTATACGCCGTAGCCTCTGGCCGCGTAAACGTTGCAGGCATGACCCCTGACAACATGGCGCCACTGTGCGAAGCTATTGTCGCCGTCCTGTAATTTGCGCCCACAAAAAAGCCTGCGTTAAGCAGGCTTTTTTTATGCCGGTTACCAGACAGGCATTTCATCCTGAAGGAACGGGTTATGGAGCCGTTCATAGCCCAGCGTCGATATCGGACCGTGTCCAGGGATAAACGTTACGTCATCACCCAGCGGCAATAACTTCTGTTTAATCGACTGAATCAGCTGCCCGTGATCGCCGCGCGGAAAATCGCTGCGTCCTACGCCACCTTTGAAAATCACATCGCCGGAAATCAGCAGACGGGACTGGTCGTCAAAGAAGACGATATGGCCTGGCGTATGCCCAGGACAATGCAACACCTGTAAAGTCACATTCCCTACGTTAACGCGCTCTCCTTCGTTCAGCCAGCGATCGGGCGTCAATGGCAGACACTCATCAAGGCCAAACATGCGGCTTTGGGCGGGTAACCCCTGCAGCCAGAACTCATCTTCTTTTTCCGGGCCAATAATCGGCACACCGTAGTGTTTAGCCAGTTCAGCCGCTGCGCCTACGTGGTCGAGGTGACCATGCGTCAGCAAAATCTGCATCAGCGTCACGCCGCTTGCTGCGACTTCCTGCTTGATTTTCTCAGCGTCACCGCCGGGATCGACAAGCGCGGCCAGTTTGGTTTGCTCGCACCAGATTAATGAACAGTTCTGGGAGAACGCGGTAACCGGAATAATACGATAGTTCATACTGCTCCTGTGTTTCGTTATTACCAGTGCCGAACCGGCCCGGTATCAATATGCACAAAGTTGCTGCTGGGGTAATATCCTACACCACCCGCGCGCATAGATAACGCGGCTTTGCGAATATTGGCTAACGAAACGCCTTCAATGTGGAAATCCATTGCCTGTCCCTTCGTGTGGTAGCTTTTTTTCGCTACCCCACGGCTATGGGCGCGCAGTTCATTGTTGGTATCAATTGAGCGGTAACCAGAAATAAGCTGCACCGGCTTGCTGGTGCCCAGCAGGCCCTGAAGGCGGAAAAGCTGATCAAACAGTCCTGGGTCGATGGCTTTGACTTTATTCGCGCGGAAATCACGGAAAAAATGGTTGAGTCTTGCTAATTCATCCTGAATATAGCCTCTGCCATCGAAAAACTCCGCTTTTAGCGACTCACCGGTGTGAAGATTGCTGAGCGTTAAAACGCGCGGACGAGGTGTCGAGAGGGTGGCAAATGCTGGCGTCGGTAAGATGGCCGCTGCGCCAAGCGCAACACCACCTAACGCCAGCAGCTTGCGGCGATTAGCGTCAAATTTGTCCATGATAATCAGGTCTACAGGTCAAGGAAATCGTAATATGCTTAGCGCACGAAGGGCACCTTAACTGGCAAAACAGAGTACGTCAAGGCGCCCAACCCCAGTGAATACGCGGCTTACAGCGATATTGGCCCCGATTCACCATAACTTACGACAATCATTTTTCCCGAACTACTTCATTTACCTGATTAATTGTTCCGCTTTTGGCAAAATTTGTGCGCCGGATCGCGCGGTGAGATCATAATTGTAAATATCTGTACGGTACTGAGTGCGACCGTCTTCACCCACAAACGCTGTCAGATAATAAAGATTAACCGGAATGTTGTGGCGAATATTCACGTAGCGCGTATCACCCTGCTTCAGGGCGTCAGAAATACGCGTATCGTTCCAGCCCGCATCCTGCAGCAGCATGTTGGCCAACTCCGAGGCTTTATTCACGCGCACGCAGCCTGAACTCAGTGCCCGGGTATCTTTCTGGAACAGATTGTGGTTCGGCGTATCGTGCAAATAGATAGCATCTGAACTTGGCATGTTGAATTTGTAGCGCCCCAGCGAGTTATGCGCTCCGGGAGCCTGCTGGAAGCGGAACGGCAGGTTGGAGGCCGTGATCGTCGACCAGTCGACCATGTAAGGATCGATCGCCTCTTTACTGTTCCAGCCACGCATGACCGTATAGCCGTGACGTTCCAGATAACCCGGATCGTTCCAGACCTTAGGCAGAATGTCCTTACGCGCCAGCGTCGGCGGCACGTTCCACGGCGGGTTAACCACCACGTTATTTAACGCGCTGCTCATCATCGGCGTTTTGCGATCCGGACGCCCGACAATCACGCGCGAGGCCAGCTTCTCGCTACCATCCTGATAATAAACCAGTGAATAGGCAGGGATATTGACCATAATGCCGGTAGACAGCGTGCCCGGCAGCAAACGCAAACGCTGAATATTAAGCGCCAGCACCCCGGCCCGCTGCGCAGGCGATACGTTAAGCCAGTCACGCGTTGAAGGTCCAATGACGCCATCGGCTCCCAGTCCTTGAGCGGCCTGGAACTGTTTAACCGCGGCGACCAGCTCGCGATC
Source organism: Enterobacter cloacae complex sp. P27C (assembly GCF_014895705.1). Lineage (NCBI taxonomy): Bacteria > Pseudomonadati > Pseudomonadota > Gammaproteobacteria > Enterobacterales > Enterobacteriaceae > Enterobacter > Enterobacter cloacae complex sp. P27C. The sequence goes on along the minus strand of NZ_JADBQB010000001.1, from coordinate 124,498 downwards.
GTAAGCCTCGGGCTTATTGCTCAGGGTAGTGGCCTTGTTCTCTTTTATGGGCGCTGACGGGCTGACCACCGCGCTTTGCGGATCGTCGCCCGGCAGGGCAATGTTGGGCCCGCCATCAAGAATACCGGAGCGTTTAAGGATCTCGCGCAGGGCTGGCACATCGCTGCTCCACTGACCCGGACGCAGCGTTGCGGTCCCCCGCATTTGCGGCCATGGACGCGAGTCCCCCACCAGCGCGAGGAGCGACTGGTGCATCGTGGCATACTGTGGATGCGCCGGCGCGAGGCTGGCAATGAAGCGCGGCAGATCGCCGTTATCCAGCGCTAATTGCCACTGGTTAATCACCGACAGGGCTGGCGTCGCCAGCTTATAGGGCCTATCGCTGTACAGCCAGCGGTTGCCATTGACCGGAATACCCGCCACAAACTGCAGGTAACCCATCATGGCATCGGAAAGGACCACGTCCCGCGCCTGACCGGTGACGGCAGGATCGGTTAACAGCTCAACCCACTTCGTAAACTGCGGCTGGAATCCCGCAATCGCCACTTCCGCCAGCTGTTGCTGGAAGGCGCGCACGGCATCACGATTTTCCCACATGGGTTTCATATCGCGGGCAGCATAAAGCAGCGTGAGCTGATTGATATAGGCAGGCGTGTAGCCTGCAGGCAGGCCTGTCTGGAGCTGCTGGCTGAGCGATTCAACGTCGATGCCTTCCGGCAGCGGCTTAATCCCGGCCATGATGGCCGTAGCCGTAGACTGTTCCAGCGGCTGAGACAATGACGTCGGCTGCGCGCCTGTCGTTGCGGTGCTGTCAGTCGGCACAATTTCAGGCTCGTCGGCCTGGGCGGTTAACAGTGGAGCAAACATCACTGCCAGACATAAACTCAGCGCTGACAGCTGACGACCACATTCTTTCTTTAGCAACATCCCTTGCCCCCTGTTTTCACGACATGCCCATCACGGTGGGGCTTTCTTTTATTATAGGTAGACGACAACTCTGTTGCCTTACCTTATGTAAAGAAGTTTAAAGATAACGCAGCCCTGAACACAAGTTAAGAGAATAAAAAAAGCGGCGCTTCTGCGCCGCTCTTTGTAACAAAACGCCTCAGGAAGCGTCCGCCGTGGTTTCCGGCAATGATTCCGGCGGCTGCGGCGCAAAGCCACGCAGCCCGACAACGTGCACGTGTTCGCTGTTCTGGAACACTTTACGCACCAGCTTATAGGTGGTGCCTTTTTCAGGGCTGATGTTTTCCGGTGCCGCAATGATGAGCTGCATATCGAGACGTTCGCAAAGCTCAAACAGCGTGGCAATCGAGCGGGCATCAAGACGCGCCGCTTCATCGAGGAACAGCAGTCGGCATGGGGAGATGTCTTTCCCGCGCAGGCGGCGCGCTTCATCTTCCCAGCTCTGCACCACCATCACCAGAATCGACATCCCGGTACCAATCGCTTCACCGGTCGACAGCGCTCCGGATTCCGCACGCAGCCAGCCGTCTGAACCACGGTTTACCTCAACTTCCATTTCCAGGTAGTTACGATAGTCCAGCAGCTCTTCACCGATGGTTTGCGGCGTACGCTGGCCCATATCAATCTGCGGATTCAGGCGCTGATACAGCTTCGCCAGCGCTTCGGAGAAGGTCAGACGGTTGCTGTTGAACAGATCCTGATGCTGCTCGTGCTGCTCAGAGAGCACTTCCAGCAGCGTCGCGTGGGCTTCACGCACGTTGACGTTAAGACGCACGCTGTTGACCTGACCAAACGAGACGCTCTGCAGCCCCTGGTTCAGCTGGCGGATACGGTTCTGCTCGCGCTGAATGGTTTTGCGAATGATATTCGCCACGCTGCGGGAGCTGATCGCCAGCTTCTGCTCGCGGGAGGTCAGCTCTTCCGTCAGGCGGCCCAGCTCAATTTCCATCTGTTCGATGGCTTCGACCGGATCGTCGGTACGGATAATGTCCTGACGAATACGCTCGCGCAGGTGCTGATAAACCGCAACGAAGAACTGAATTTTACGTTCAGGACGTTTCGGATCCTCTGACATGCGCAGCACATCGCGCAGGTGTTCGTTATCCGCCACCGCCAGACGCAGCGCACCCAGCGCCTTATCCGACATCGAACGCAGCTCATCGGCAGAAAGGTATGCCAGCTCGCGACGGTGCAGACGACGTTCAACGTTGTTGTCTTTCACCATCCGCATCACGGCGCACCAGCCCGCTTTCGCCGTCACGACCTGCTCGCGCATTTCATGATAGTCGCGCTCCAGCTTGCGCAGGCGGCGGGTCAGGTTATCCATTTCCGCTTCGCAGAAGGTGAGCGCTTTTTCCAGCTGATTACGACGCGCGCGGTTATTGCTGAGCTGGCTATGCAGCTCATCACGACGAATGCGCGCGCGCTCTTCCGCCCCGCTGTCGGCACGAACGCCAATGTCCTGCAGCTCTTTCTGCAGGTCGTTTAACAGCTCTTTCTTGGTGTCGAAGGAGCTTTTCAGCGAGGCCAGCACCTGGTTGTACTGGTTCAGCTGAGCGGAGTGGCTGCGCATCGCTTCGCGAGCGCGGGTACGTTCCGCTTCCGCCTGCTCAAGGCGCTGGCGCAGTTTTTCATTCAGGTCGCTGTTACCGCTCAGCATTTCAGCCGAATCGGAGTAGCCGAAGTGCGCACGACGCTGCACCACTTCCGTCAGGGCAAACGCCTGCTGACGCGCTTCGCGCTGCACCTGCTGCGACCAGGCATAATCTTCTTTTAACTGCTCGAACTGTTCCGGGTCGCTCTGCAGTACAGACACGACGGGCTCCAGCTTCGCCAGCTGGTTGCCGTGCTGCTGCACGAAGCGCGCGGCTTCCTGGGCTTCATCCAGACGTTCCTGGATCTCATCCACGCGGTCGGCCAGCGTGTCATCAGCCAGCAGGTTCAGGCGCGGCAGAATGCGGTTAAGGGCAGCGACGCCCTCTTTCGCCTGTTCGAACTGGACGCGGCTCTGCTGGTTGTCACTTTCATGACTGGCAATCGCGCGCTCCAGCTCGCCACGGCGGGTGTTGAGCTTGCGGATTTCCGCTTCCGGGTCGGCTTCAAACGCCACGCCCAGATGGCTGCCGATAAAGCGGCTGAACGCCTGGTGCAGACGCTGGGTTTTCTGTACGTCAAACGACAGAGTGGCAAAGCGTTCAGACAGCGTTTCACGCTCGGCGTGCAGGCTTTCGATGCGGCTTTCGCGCGCGGCGCGGCCAAACAGCGGCAGCTCCGGGAAGCGGGAGTAACGCCACTGGCGATCGGCGATTTTCACCACCACCGCTTTTTCCAGCTCGTCAACGCTGAAAACGCTGTCATCGAACGACTGCGGATCCCCTTCGATCAGGTAGAGATCTTCCGGGCAATCTTCCAGCCCTGCGAGCTGCTCAGAAATCAGCGACAGATCCGGCACCACAATTGCGTTGCGGGACGGACCGTACAGCGCGGAGAAGTACGGCGCATCGTCCAGGCCAACGTCATCGTAAATCTCAGACAGCAGTACGCCGCCAAAACGCTCGGCTAACGTGTTCAGACGCGGATCTTCTGACCCGCCCGGCTGGCTTAAGCGCTCGATTTCTTCATCGACGTCACGCTTGCGGGCACCCACTTCGTCACGTTCAACAATGGCTTCGCGCTCGCGCTCCAGCAGCTGTTGCAGGTATTCGGTCACCTGCTGGCTGGATTCGAACTGCTCGCCGCACTGTTCGCTGAGCTGGTTCAGGCTGCTTTGCGCTGCCAGCCAGACCGGCGCACGCTGCAGGAGCGCCTTCGAACGGGACTGAAGCTGCTCCAGCTCCTGACGCAGCGTCATACGCTGTTCGCTGGCATTTGATACGGTATCGGACAGGGCCGCAATACGCGCTTCCAGCTCCTGATGCAGGGCCTCAAGCTCGTCGAAATCGTAATGTTTACCCTGACGCTTGCAGAACTCGGCCAGCAGACGCTCGGCTTCCTGCTGCTCGCGCAGACGCTGTTCCAGCTCGTTCAGGCGCATACGCAGCGGCTGCACCTGCTCGGCCAGATGGCGCTGGTTGACGCCGTCGCGCAGCAATTCACGGGCAACGTCCCAGGCTTCGCTACGCGCCAGCGGGCCGTTAATCGCAACTACCAGCTGATAAGCCTGTTCAAACTGGCTGTGCGCCGTTTGCGCGACGCTCATTTTCTGTTCAAGCGAGAGCAGTTTCTCGGTGGCTTCCTGCTCTTTGGCCTGGAAGGTGTCCAGCCACTCGTCGGCACTGTCCGGCGTCAGATCCGGCAGATGACACAGCTCTTTCGCACGCTGTAGCGCCTGCAGCGCCTGGTTGTACTGAATCGCACGCGTCTGCTGCACGTCCAGCGCCTGCTGGTAGTCCGCAAGCTGGCTTTTCAGCTCGTCCACTTCCAGCTCGGCGGCTTCGGCGCGGGCTTCGTTCTCTTCCTGCATCTCGGCGGCTTCGGCCACCACTTCATTCTGCTCTTCGAGACGAATTTGCAACTCATCGAGGTCCGCTTCGTAGCGTTCGATCTTTTCCTGCTGACGCAGCGCGGTCTGCACCAGGTTCAGGTGATCGCTGGCGGCCTGGTAGTCGGCTTCCAGATCGCCTTCGGCACCGTTGTGCTCACCCAGCTCGCGCGCCATTTCGACGTGCTTGTACTGCTCGGCCACCAGCTGTTTACGGGAGGTAAACAGCTCGCGGCGATATTCTAATGCCTGATCGAGATGGACGCGGCGCTCGTTGGCGTGGCGCATGTAGTCCGCCGCCACGTAGTTGGTCGCTTCACTGATCAGGTGTTTAAACAGGTCGCGGTCAGACTGGGTAACGCGAATCGCTTCCAGCGTCATGCGGTTTTCACGCAGTGCCGCTTCCATGTCCTGGAAGGCCTTACGCACGCCGCTGTTTTCCGGCAGCAGGTAGTCACGCAGGGAACGGGTAATGGCGCTGGAGATACCGCCGTACAGGGACGCTTCGATCAGACGGTAGTATTTACTACGGTCTGAAGCGGTGCGCAGACGGCGCGCCACCACGCCCAGATCGAACATCAGGGAGTGGTAGTCGGTAATGGAGTTGAACTGCTTAAACTGCACCCCTTCGATGGCTTCAAGCTTGTCCTTCAGCTCCTGCAGCGTCAGGACGCGCGCCTGGCGTTCATTCAGCGTTTCCGTCAGCAGCGCGGTCGGCTGTACGGAGGTTGGCAGCCCCTGAATGGCGAACGGTTTGATATCCACTTTACGGTCGCGGCCGGCAACCTGTTGCAGACGTACGCCCACCACCACGCGCTGGTGACGGGAGTTGATGACGTCCAGCACGGAATAACAGACGCCCGCTTTCAGCTTACCGTGCAGGCCTTTATCGCGGGAGCCGCTTGTCGCGCCCGCTTCGGTGGTGTTACGGAAGTGAAGCAGCGTCAGGTCGGGGATCAGCGCCGTTACAAACGCCGCCATGGTGGTGGATTTACCTGCCCCGTTACCACCGGAGAGCGTCGTGACCAGCTCATCCAGATCGAAGGTTCGGGCAAAGAAGCCGTTCCAGTTAATCAGCGTCAGTGAGCGAAATTTACCGCGTTCAATCATTACTCTTCCTCCCCGCTATCCGGCAGATTCTCTTCATGCTCATCATTGAGCTGCAAATGGTTTTCCACCGGCATCGCTTCACCGTCGCGGATCATGCGAAGCTGCGCTTCACGCGCGTCATCGCCCGCACGCACGTCGGCGCCGAAGCGGAAGACCGATTCCGTGATGCGGAATTTGCTGCTGTCGTGGCCCATAAACCAGACCATCCCCAGACGGCGCAGACGGTTCAGGGAAGAGCGAACCTTTTCCTGTAATTTCTGACGGTCAAGATCCGACCCCGTCGAACGGTTATTCACCAGCTTAAGCAGCTTGCTCTCATCCGCCAGCGTCAGCAGTTCATCGTACAGCTCCTGCTGGGTGAAGATGCCTTCATTTGCCAGGCGTTCCGGGCTGAGGTAGAGATAGCAAAGAATTTTGCCAACCATCATGTCCAGCTCGGAGAGCACGGAGCGCGGGATCAGGGTCGTGGAACGCGGGCGCAGATAGAAAAAGCCTTCCGGCGCGCGGATAAGCTCCACGTTATAGCGGGCGTAAAACTCTTCCAGGTACTCCTGGAAGTCCATCAAAAAGGCGTGATTATCCAGCTCGTCCAGGCCAATGTGACGACCGGCACGCAGCTGGCTGTCCAGCGCCGGAAATAACGGATTCGCCAGCGCCTGTGCCAGCTTAACTGGCATCACTTGTTCAATATTTGTCAATGACATGCGCCTGTACCTTGGCTCCGTAATCGTTAATTGGCTGCCACTTCGGCGGCAGTCCGGTGAAGTCTGCTTGCGCGATACCCAGGCGCACCGCCTGGTCTACCACAATGCGGGCAACGTCGAAGTGGCGCGCGCGCGGATATTGCGCCAGATAGTCGCGCACCACGAGCCCAAGATCCAGCGGCGCTTGTCTGGTTTTGTAGACGGCGAGCTGTTCTTCGATCATCGCCGCAAGTTGCTCACGAATTTCGTTGAATTCTTCGTACTCCAGATCCGGCGGCAGTTCACCGGTGACCTCTTCATCGCGCAGCGCCATCTCTTCGTCGCGCATATCCAACAGACGATCGGCATTGGCATAGGTCAGCGCCCACGGTGCATCAAAGTAGGTCTGTACCGACTGACGAAGACGCTGAGCAAAGACGCGGTTTTTATCCATATCAATCGCGGTACGGATAAATTTATGCACGTGGCGGTCATAGCCGATCCACAGATCGATCGACTGCTGGCCCCAGCTAATAATGCGGTCAAGTTTGCTCTGCAGATCAAACACCAGACGGTCGATAAAATGCAGATCGTCGTGCGCCAGGGTCGCATCCTGGATGCGCAGCAGGTTGGCCTGCAGCTTGTCCCCTGCGGCCTCCAGCGTATCCTGCAGCTCACGCAGCGTACCGGAGGTTTCTGACAATAAAAGTTCACAGCTGGAAATGGCCGCACGCCAGTCTTTGTTCAGCAGCTGCGCGATATCGTCTTTCACCTGCTGCTGCTGCTCATCCATCAGACGTTGAGTGAGATCGATACTGTCGAAAATCTCGGCCACCGAGTATTTCAGCGGCGCGTAAACGTTGCGGTGCCAGTGGAATTCGTCACCGTTTTCATCGGCCGCGTCGGCGGCACGTTTAAGCTCACCCGCCACGATCGAGAGCTGCATGGAGAGACGCAGCGTGGAAAATTCGCGCTGGCGAATGTAGTAGTCGGTGATGCCGATGCCCAGCGGCGTCAGGCGATAGATGGCGTTTCCTTCCGCCTGCTCGCTGGTAAAGCGGTTCAGCAGACGTTGACGCACCATATCGTTGATTGCGTTATTGGCACGCACGCTAATGGTTTCGCTGGTTTGCTCAAACGCATCACTGACGTGGCGGAACGCATCCACCAGTTCACCCTCGCTCATTTCACCATCCAGCCGTTCGCCGTTCAGTGTGGCAACCGCCAGCAGGAAAGAGAGTCTGTCTACCGGCAGCGAGATGGAGAAATCGTTTTTCCTGGCCCAGGCAACCAGTTCGGGGACTGTCTGGGAAAATTCACTCATAGGTTATCCTTGCATCTGCGGCTTGTGCGCGGTGACGTGAATATAGCGGCCAAGGCTGACGAACGGCTCCTGGCGGCAATACCGCGTTTCTAATTCTGTTAAGGTGTCAAAACAGTCACGCTGTTTGTGTTTTTCACGCAGATAATCATGAAACACCCTGACGCCCGTCTTCCCGACGATCTGCCAGCCAATCTCTTCCAGCCAGCCGTAAACCTGCTGCGGATCGCGCGGATAGTCCGGGGAAAGCGTGCGTTTTTTCTTTTTCGGCATCCCGACCTGAACATAGTCGAAGTTCCCTGCCACCATGTTGTGCATCAGGAAGCCGTTAGCATTGTAGAACATCAGCGACAGCGTACCGCCCGGACGTAACATTGACCACAGGGTTTGTAACACGCTTTGCGGATCGGCAACCCACTCCAGCACCGCATGAAACAATATCAGATCAACCTGGGATTCCAAATGCTGCGCGATGTCCTGAGCGGCGCATTGTATAAAATGCATGTTGTCGCTCACACCTTTCTCTTCTGCCGCACGCGTCGCGCGGGCGACCATTTCAGCAGAAAGATCGCAAAGCGTGACGTGATGACCGCGTTCAGCCATTTTTATGGCCGTCTGCCCTTCACCGCCTCCGGCGTCCAGCACGCGCAACGTTTGACCACCGAACGTCGCCAGAATAGTGTCCAGATCCTGCCAGAGGATCGTCTGACGGAGCTGCCCTTTCGTGGTGCCATAAATGTTGCGCGAAAACTTTTCCGCGATGTCATCAAAATTGCGATCCCGCATTGGGAGAGTTCCACTCGCTAACTGCAAAACCGCTATTTTGTCACACCCGCGCGGAGAATGAACCTCTCTGGTGTAATATCACCGGTAATCATCTGCTGTATGGTCAAAAAAGGAACCAAAAAGGATGCTTTTTACCCTTAAGAAATACGTTGGAGGGATGATGCTTCCCCTTCCGCTGCTGCTTATCATCATCGCGCTGGGGCTGGCGCTGGTGTGGTTTAGTCGCTTTCAGAAGAGTGGCAAAACGCTTATTACGTTCGGCTGGCTGGTCCTTCTGCTGCTGAGCCTGCAGCCGGTGGCGGATGGACTGCTGCGCCCCATCGAAAACAGGTACCCTACGTGGCAGGGAAACCAGAAAGTTGATTACATCGTTGTGCTGGGCGGCGGGTATACCTGGGACCCTGACTGGGCCCCCAGTTCGAACCTGATCAACAACAGCCTGCCACGGCTAAACGAAGGTATTCGCCTGTGGCTGGCGAATCCGGGATCAAAAATGATCTTCACCGGCGCGGCGGCCAAAACCAACCCGGTGAGTACGGCTGAAGCGGGGGCCAGAATCGCGGAATCGCTCGGCGTACCGCGTTCCTCTATCATCACGCTGGACAGCCCCAAGGATACCGAGGAAGAGGCTGCCGCGGTGAAGCAGGCGATTGGCGATGTTCCGTTCTTACTGGTGACCTCCGCCTCGCACCTGCCAAGAGCGATGATTTTCTTCGAGAAGCAAGGTTTGCACCCGCTTCCCGCACCGGCAAACCAGATGGCCATCAGCGCGCCGCTCAACCCATGGGAACGGGTGATCCCCTCTCCGATGTGGTTGATGCATAGCGATCGCGTTGGCTACGAGACGCTCGGACGCCTCTGGCAGTGGCTGAAAGGCTCGTCAGGCGAGCCAGGGCAAGAGTGATTTAGCCGCCAGATCGAAGTTGGCGCGATTGAAACGTCCGGTGTTGACCAGTTGCGCCACTTCGTCCCAGAGCAGATAAAGCCAGCGACGCCAGAGAAACGCCTCTGCAACGGGCGCGCGTTGAAGGTAGTGCCACAGTAAACCTTCCGCCGCCCCGCTGTCGCTAAGCCTGAACAGCTCATATTCCCGCGGTGCCCAGAGCATGATCCCCGGCCCTAGCATCGCCAGGAGCTGATCGCTGCGGGAGTCTTTGAGCATACTGCGCAGAGTAAAATTGCCGTGGATCAGCACGCAGTTGTCGTTAAAGCCGTCGAACAGCGCCGGTAAGCACTCGCGGGTGCGAAACAGAATACGTTTGTCCTGCATGGTCAAACCGGTATTGTTGAACTGGTTAAGCGTCCCCCACAGCACTTCCACCCGCTGGCGATACCACAGCGGCCACAGGTTTTCCTGGGTGCTGTCAACCGGTCCAACAAGCCCGCGGCTATCCTGTCGGTGCCAGGCCAGCAGCGCCTCAACAATCTGATCCTTCAGCTGTTCCCAGCGTTCCGGCGTACGCGCGGGCGCTTCAACCGGCACACCGCGTAAACGCTCAATCAGCAGTACGTCCGGGCCGGGATGTTCCTCGTGGGTCATTACGCCGTACACGGTCGGCATACGGACGGTTCCCTCCCGTGCCAGCATCGACATTTTCCAGGCAAGCTGCCTGGCGACGCCCGGCGACGAGAAGCTTCGTGCCATCAGCGGCATCGGGTTGCCCTGGCCGTCATACAACGACCAGAGCGCGGTATCGACCTTTTCACTCACGCATTCGACCCGGCTTAACTTCTCACCCAGCAGATGGCTAAGTTCGGCACGCAGCTGTTCCATATGAGATTACCCCCATTAAGACTACTGCTTTTATAATGAGCGCACAGCGTGAAGATGTCACCCGGAAGAGATCAATTAGGGTAAAGAAAGGGGAATTTGCGGGGAGAGGACATCCCTCCGAAAGGAGGGATGCAGGCGGGATTAGCGCAACTCGGCGCGGACGCGCTCAAGATCTTCTGGGGTATCAACGCCCGTTCCCGGTACTTCGCGGGCAACGGCAACGTGGATTTTTTCGCCATACCAGAGCACGCGAAGCTGCTCCAGCATTTCGATATGCTCCAGCGGGCTCGGCGCCCAGGCTACATAGCGGCGAATAAAGCCGGCGCGATAGCCGTAGATCCCAATATGACGCAGGAAAGAATCACCGATGGTCTCTTTAGAGAGCGCAAAGCGATCGCGATCCCATGGAATCGTAGCGCGGGAGAAATAGAGCGCATAGCCTTCGGCATCCATCACCACCTTCACCGCATTCGGATTGAATACCTCTTCAGCATGGTGAATAGGCACCGCGAGCGTCGCCATACCGACCTGACGCTGCGCCAGGTTTTCCGCCACCTGACGGATAATAACGGCCGGGATCATCGGCTCGTCGCCCTGCACGTTGACGATGACCGTATCGTCACTAAAACCACATTTCTCAACCACTTCCGCCAGACGCTCGGTGCCGGACTGGTGATCGGCGCGGGTCATGCACACCTCACCGCCTGCGGCCTCAACCGCACGGGCGACATCAGGATGATCGGTTGCAACGATAATGCGGTCGGCACCGGACTCACGCGCCCGCTCAAGGACATGCACAATCATCGGCTTGCCGTTGATATCTACCAGCGGTTTACCCGGCAGACGCGTTGAGGCATAACGTGCAGGAATAATGACAACAAAACTCATGGTTTGCTCTCTTCTGCCACCAGGGAACGGGCTTCATTTTCCAGCAGTACCGGAATGCCGTCACGCAGCGGGAAGGCCAGACTGTCCAGCTTGCAGATCAGCTCCTGTTTGTCCTGGCTGTAGTAAAGTTTGCCGTTGCATACCGGGCAGGCAATAATTTCAAGTAAACGGTGATCCATAGTTCCTCCGTATGGGTAATCGCTAAAGCTTAACACATTCCCTTTTCAGGGCGTGCCTGTTTCCCAGCCACTTCGACAGGATGTGAATAACCCGTCAGGTACCCGGCCAAGCGTTACGTCGCGAGCCTCCTGCCAGCGCGCGAACTCGCTAATGGCGGACGTTAACCCTTTTTCCAGTCTCGCCGTGACCCTGATGCCCTCTTGCAGATAAAGGGCAATGACTTCAAGCGTGCCGGTCTTGCGGTGCATTTTGGCATCCATGCGTCCGACCAGTTGTCCCTTGTGCAGCAGCGGTAAAACAAAGTAGCCGTATTGCCGCTTTGGCGCCGGGGTATAGCATTCCAGCCGGTAGCTGAAGTCAAACAGCTGCTCGGCGCGTTTTCTGTCCCAAACCACCGGATCGAAAGGTGACAACACCGCGCTGTGGGTCGCCCGGAGTTTCCCCTCCAGAGCCTCGGGCAGCAGAGGGACAAGATCCGCATGCAGCCACATTTCTCCCAGCGTTTCCACCATAACGGGAATAACTCGCTGTTCACGCTGCCACATCTCCAGCAGAGGCTTCAGCGCAGGCTGACGGAGGCGGTAATAGTCTGCCAGCCATTGCGGACGGAAAATGCCCAGGCTGCGGGCGCTGTTCTCCAGCATGATGGCCTCGGCCACCTCCTGGGTAAGCAGATCCCGCTCGTCGTCCCAGTGAGGCATCACGCGATGCGTCAGATCATAAACGCGCTGAAAATTACGCCGTTCAATGACCATGACTTTGCCTGACGTGAACAACCCTTCAAGATGACGCTTGTGCGGCTTCCACTCCCACCATCCGCCTGCACCTTTGCGCGGATGTTCAAAATCGGCGGATCGAACGGGGCCGTTTTCCTGAATATGGCTGATAAGCTGCTCTATTTCAGCCTCATGCTCCTCCATCCACGCCTGCCGGTATTTCCATCCCATCTTTTCCGGAGCAAGCATACGGTGACGCACCAGGGCGAAATCGCTACGGGGCAGGAAGCAGGCTTCGTGAGCCCAGTACTCCATCAGCTCCCCTTTGGAGAGCGCCTCATCCAGCCACTGCGGAGGATAACTCCCCAGGCGGCTAAACAGCACCAGGTAAGGGCTACGGGCGACAATGTTAATGGTGTCGATTTGGAGCAGCGACATGCGCTGGACGGTAGAGAGGATATCGGCAGGCTGCGCGCGGCGACGGGGCTTTTTGAGCAGCCCCTGCGCGGCAAGGTGTAAATGACGTGCGGCTGAAAGCGAGAGTTGCGGTAAAGACATGCGTTTTCCTGTCAGTCAAAGCGCCACCAGAACCGCGTAAGCCTCTACTGCACCAACGCAATCAGTTCCTTAAGCAATTGTTCCGGCTGTTCGCCGCTGAGTTCAGCGTCAACCGGCAGATACCACCAGTTTTCTTTCGCAAAGGCACGGCATTTCACCGCATCTTTTTCGGTCATAATGAGCGTCTGGCCAGGCGCGGTAAGCGCCTCAACCTGTTCTGACACCAGCGCCTGATGGTCAGCCAGCGGAACGCGTTTTTCCAGCCGGGCGCCACACTGTTCCAGCGTCGCGAAGAAGCGCGGCGGATGACCAATACCCGCCATTGCCACCAGCGAAGGCAGTTCTGCAACCGCCCGGCGTTCACCCGTCACCAGGTTGACCGCCATTCCCGGTAACAGACGCATAGGAATTTCACCCGACTTTGCTTCACCGCCGTTAACAATCACCGCATCAACGGACTTCAGACGCGAAGCGCGTTCACGCATGGGGCCAGCGGGCAGCCACCAGCCGTTGCCGAAACGACGAACGCCGTCGATAACTACAATCTCTTTATCACGCGCCAGAGCGTAATGCTGCAGGCCGTCGTCAGTGATGATGATTTGTGCCGCGTGTTCAGCAAGCAGGGCCTGCACGGCGTCGCTGCGCACCGGGGAGACCGCAACCGGCGCACCGGTACGCTGGAAAATCAATACTGGCTCATCACCCGCTTCTGCGGTCGTGGTTTCCGCCGACAGCAGCAATGGGTAGTGCGCCGCTTTACCACCATACCCACGCGACACCACGCCGGGGCGGATGCCGCGTTTTTGCAACTGCTCCACCAGCCAGATCACCACTGGCGTTTTGCCGTTGCCGCCCGCCGTGAGGTTACCCACCACGACTACCGGAACCGGCGCGCGCCAGGCACGCTTGATCCCCAGACGGTAAAACAGGCGAATAATGCCGCTCACCAGGCCGTACAGCCAGGAGAGCGGCAAAAGCAGCAGCCACAGCGGGGATTCACCGGACCAGATGCGTGCAATCATTCGCCGAACTGCATCTTGTGAAGCTGGGCGTAAACGCCACGATGTTCCAGCAGATCGGCATGGCTTCCGCGTTCAACAATGATGCCGTCTTCAACCACGACGATCTCATCTGCCTGCTCAATAGTGGACAGACGGTGCGCAATCACCAGCGAAGTACGGTTCTTTTGCAGTTCATCCAGCGCCGACTGAATCGCGCGTTCAGATTCCGTATCCAGTGCAGATGTTGCTTCGTCCAGGATCAGTATCGGGCTATCGCGCAGCAGCGCGCGCGCAATGGCGATACGCTGGCGCTGACCGCCGGAGAGCAGTACCCCGTTTTCACCGATTATCGTGTCCAGACCGTTATCCATCTTGTTGATAAAGTCCATTGCATACGCCATACGCGCGGCGTTCTCAATCTGCTCGCGGCTGTACTCGTCAGTGCGTGCATAAGCAATGTTGTTGGCGACCGTATCGTTGAAGAGATGCACGTTCTGAGAAACCAGCGCAACCTGGTTACGCAGCGACTGCAGGGTGTACTCCCGCAGATCGTGACCATCCAGCAGGATCTCACCTTCGTTAATATCGTAGAAACGAGTGATGAGGCTCGCAATGGTGGATTTACCGGAGCCGGAGCGGCCTACCAGCGCAACGGTTTTACCTGCCGGAATCGTCAGGTTGATATTGCGCAGAGCCGGCGTTTCGCGGCCTGGATAGGTGAAGGTCACGTTGCGGAACTCCACGTCGCCACGCGCGCGCTCTACCTCGCGTGTACCTTCGTCTTTTTCCTGTTCAGAATCCAGAATGCTGAACAGCGTCTGGCAGGCGGCCATCCCGCGCTGGAACTGGGCGTTCACGTTGGTCAGGGATTTCAGCGGGCGCATCAGGGCAATCATCGAGGAGAAGACTACGGTGATAGTACCCGCCGTCAGCGTCTCCATTACGCTCGGGAAGCTTGCCGCATAAAGAACGAACGCCAGCGCCAGTGAGGCAATCAGCTGAATGATCGGGTCAGAGATGGAAGAGGCCGAGACCATCTTCATCCCCTGCAGACGCATTTTGTTGCTGACTTTGTCAAAGCGTTTGGTTTCAACTTCCTGACCGCCGAAGATCAACACTTCTTTGTGCCCTTTCAGCATCTGTTCTGCGCTGGTCGTCACCTGCCCCATGGTGTTCTGCATATTCTTACTGATATTGCGGAAGCGCTTTGAGACGACGCGGATAGCAATGGACACGACCGGTGCCAGCACGATAAGGATCAGCGACAGCTGCCAGCTGTAATAGAACATCATTGCAAACAGACCGATGATCGACGCTCCTTCGCGCACGACGGTAATCAGCGCGCTTGAAGAGGAGGAGGCAACCTGCTCTGAATCGTAGGTAATACGAGACAGCAGCGTCCCGGTGGATTGCTTGTCAAAGAATGAAACCGGCATGCCCATCATGTGGCTGAACAGACGACGGCGCATGGTCATAACCACTTTCCCGGAAACCCAGGAGATGCAGTAGCTGGAGATATAGCTGGTGATACCACGTAAGATCATCAGCCCGATAACCACCAGAGGCATCCATAGCAACACTGAGCGATCCGTTTTACCAAAACCGTCGTCCAGTAACGGTTTGAGGAGCGATAACATAAAAGTATCGCTGGCTGCGTTGAGGATTAACGCTACACCCGCCACGATCAGGCCTGCTTTAAAGGGTGCAATCATCGGCCAGAGTCGGCGGAAGGTTTGCCACGTGGAGAGATCTTTGTCGTTATGCATTCAAAAAACCAGCATTTGTTGAAATAGCCGCATATTCTACCCGTTATCTACGGGCGCGCCAAACCACTGATGATACCAGGGGGGTAAAAATTGATCCCGCACGCGCCGGATTTGCCAGCGATGGTGCGAAAATGTCACCGATATTTGCCCGGAATGGGGGGTATCGTGCCAGATATATCCCTCTTTTCGATAGCGCCGGACTACTTTAGCCGACGGGAATCGCCATGCGTTATAGCGGGCCGCTGAATCCAGAGCTATCTGTCCCTCAACCCGCTGTACCAGCGGCAATGACGACGAGGTATTGCTGCCGTGATGAGGTACCTGTATGAGGGTGGACGTTAGATGCTGCCAGTAATGGCTAAGCATAGCCTGTTCTGCCTGTGCTTCAATGTCTCCCGTCAGCAGAACGCTCTGCTCGCCGTCGTCAATTTTTACCACGCAGGAGTGATTGTTACCCTGAGCCGGATAATTTTCAGTGGGCCAGTGGACGGTGAACGTTAACCCCTGCCATTGCCATCTTTGCCCGCGAAAGCAGGGACGATGCCCGGTCTGGTGCAACGGACTTCTTACCCACATTTCGGGCCATGTTTTTTGCAGCGATACAAGGCCTCCCGCATGGTCGAGATGCTCATGGCTGAGAATAACGCCTTCCGGCTGCAGATGATGCCAGCGCAGCCATGGAATAATTAACCGCTGTGCACTATCCCCGCCCGGCCAGGCAAGCCCGGTATCGTAAAGAATGGCTTTTCCCTGTCGTTCAATAACCATTGCCAGTCCCTGCCCCACGTCCAGCATATGGAGCGTCCAGGCGTCGCTTTTCGCCGTCCGCCAGAGGGGAGAAGCCAGCAAGACACATCCCGCCAGACAAACGGCAGGAACGGTTTTCCAGGCACGGAAACGCCAGCCGATGAGGATAAGCCACGGCAGTAACGTCATGTACTGCCAGCGCTGGTCCACACTCTGCCAGCCGTCTGGCAGGCGCATCAGCAACCAGAACAACCCGGCAAGCGTCTTATCGGCTGCATACCAGATGCCGCTTTCCAGCCCCGCCAGCGGCAGCAGATGGAGCAGCATGCCGAGTAAAATCAGCGGTACGCAGACAAACGTCACCAACGGCACGGCAAAGAAATTGGCGATCAACGATGAAATGCTAAAGCCATGGAAAATCAGAACCTGTAGCGGCATGAGAAGTAACAGCATGCCGACCTGCAGATAGACCAGGTTAAGCAGCGGACGTATCCGGCGAGCCCACTGCCAGTAAGGAAGCGGCAACCACTGAAACCAGAAAATCAGCGCGGCGACGGCAAATGCAGACAAAAGCAGACTCTGCGAAAGTATGGCTAAGGGATCGCTTATCAGGATCGCCGCGACACAGCAGATCCACACCTGCCATGGAGACCATTGCCGGGAACCGATCCGCAGCGCCGCCAGTACAGCAAGTGCGATGACCGTGCGTAGCGCGGGCGGTTGCAGACCGGTCAGCCAGGCGTAGAAAGCAGCAAAGAATAACCCTGCCAGCAGAGGCATTTGCCAGTTGACCCGATGGCAAGGTAATAAAAACTGAAGCCCGCGCACAAGAAACCAGACGATGGAGGCCGCCAGCGCGATATGCAGACCCGAAATCGCCATCAGATGCAGCGTGCCGGTTTCACGCATCAGGTCTTTTATTTCCCTGGGGACATCCAGACGTTCTCCCATGCCCAGCCCGAGGATAACCGCGCCCCAGCGATAAACTGAAAGTCGGTTTTGCAGCGATGTCAGGTATTGCGCTCGCAGGCTACAGCGTCCATCGATGAGTTCTGCATGTGTAAAACGCCCACTTAGCGTTTGATGGCGGGCAATAGCGCTGCGCTGGGGGTCATACCCTCCGTCGTTCAGTTCGCCGTGTACAGGCCTGAGCCGGAGCGTCATCGCCCAGCGCTGACCGGCACACGCTTTCTGCGGCAGATAATGACCATAAAGCGTTACGCCCGTTGACGCCCACCAGCGCTGGCCATCAACGGTGAGTATTTTTCCCTGATGCACAGTGGCACCATCAGTCGCGGCGATCTCCACCTCGACCTGTACGGCACCTGCGGTTAAATGCTGCATCGGCCAGACGCTCTCTTGCGCGGCCAGAATGCCCCACACGCAAAATAACAGCGTCAACCCCACATACTTCAGCCGTACGTTTTGGCGTGCGGCTAGTGCAACCCCGCCAGCCATCATTATCCAGATGGTATAACGCGATGGCAGTTCAGGTAACCAGAGTAACGGGGCTATCGCCAGAATGGCGCAGATACCTAAAGCGGGAATTCCCATTGCTACCTCCCTGTTTCTGGGCGGCAGTATGCGGGCAGATCGAGCGGGGTGTCAGGCGTGAAAAATGCAATCTACAGCAAGCGCTGCAAGGTTTTTAGCGCGTTGCAGAAAACGCAACTTAAAATGCGAGACACCTTCAGAATGAAAGTGACGGAGACAAAAAAAGCACCCGCAGGTGCTTTCTTTCGAACCCAGTTTAACCGGCTGGCTAAACTCAGTTGCCGTAAATATTGGCGCGATCGCGCAGTTCTTTACCCGGCTTAAAGTGTGGAACGTACTTCCCTTCCAGCTCGACTTTATCACCAGTTTTCGGGTTACGCCCGGTACGTGGAGCACGATAGTGCAGAGAAAAACTACCGAAACCGCGGATTTCAATGCGCTCGCCCTGGGCAAGAGTGGAGGCCATATGCTCCAGCATCTCTTTTACGGCATCTTCCACTGCCTTGGCAGGGATATGCGGTTGCTGACTGGCAAGTCTTTCAATCAATTCTGACTTGGTCATGATTCCTCCGGTTCCTTTCAAACCAATTAGCTGAACAGCTCATTAAACAAGGGCGGCCGTAGCCGCCCTTTGTTATTGATTACAGGACGAATCCTGCAATCTGTCAAGTCTGCTCATCATCCTTCGCGCTGTAAATGCGTTACAGCTCAAATGATGCTGAGAACCTGATATTACTCGCCTTTAGCTGCTTTGAAAGCTTCAGCCATTGCGTTGTTAGAGAAGTTTGCATCTTCCTGTTTGTTAACAGTTGCGATTGCATCTTTCTCATCAGCTTCGTCTTTAGCACGTACAGACAGGCTGATTGCACGGTTCTTACGGTCAACACCGGTGAACTTAGCTTCAACGTCGTCGCCTACGTTCAGAACCAGAGTGGCATCTTCAACGCGGTCACGTGAAGCTTCAGAAGCGCGCAGGTAACCTTCAACGCCGTCAGCCAGTTCTACGGTTGCGCCTTTAGCGTCAACTGCAGTCACTTTACCGTTTACGATTGCGCCTTTCTTGTTCAGTGCAACCCAGTTGTTGAACGGATCTTCTGCGAGCTGTTTAACGCCCAGGGAGATACGCTCACGCTCTGCGTCAACCTGCAGAACAACTGCAGCGATTTCGTCGCCTTTTTTGTATTCACGAACTGCTTCTTCGCCTGCAACGTTCCAGGAGATGTCAGACAGGTGAACCAGGCCATCGATGCCGCCGTCCAGGCCGATGAAGATACCGAAGTCAGTGATAGACTTGATTTTACCTTCAACACGGTCGCCCTTGTTGTGGGTTTCCGCGAACTGCTGCCATGGGTTGTTTTTGCACTGCTTCAGGCCCAGGGAGATACGACGACGTTCTTCGTCGATATCCAGAACCATCACTTCCACTACATCACCAACGTTAACAACTTTGGATGGGTGGATGTTTTTGTTGGTCCAGTCCATTTCGGAAACGTGCACCAGGCCTTCAACGCCTTCTTCGATTTCAACGAAGCAGCCGTAGTCGGTCAGGTTGGTTACGCGACCAGTCAGTTTAGTACCTTCTGGGTAACGCTTAGCGATAGCTACCCATGGATCTTCGCCCAGCTGTTTCAGGCCGAGGGATACACGAGTACGCTCGCGGTCGAACTTCAGCACTTTAACAGTGATTTCGTCGCCCACGTTCACGATTTCGCTTGGGTGCTTAACGCGTTTCCACGCCATGTCGGTGATGTGCAGCAGGCCATCAACGCCGCCCAGGTCAACGAATGCGCCGTAGTCAGTGAGGTTCTTAACGATACCTTTGACTTCCATGCCTTCCTGCAGGTTTTCCAGCAGCTGATCGCGTTCTGCGCTGTTTTCGGATTCGATAACGGCACGACGGGAAACAACAACGTTGTTACGCTTCTGGTCCAGCTTGATTACTTTGAACTCAAGCTCTTTGCCTTCGAGGTGCAGGGTGTCACGGACTGGACGAACGTCTACCAGTGAACCTGGCAGGAACGCACGAATACCATTCAGCTCAACAGTGAAGCCACCTTTAACTTTGCCGTTGATAACACCGACCACAGTTTCAGCTTCTTCGTAAGCTTTCTCCAGCGTGATCCATGCTTCGTGACGTTTAGCTTTCTCACGAGACAGCAGGGTTTCGCCGAAGCCGTCTTCTACTGCGTCCAGAGCAACGTCAACTTCGTCACCAACCTGGATTTCCAGCTCGCCCTGGGCGTTTTTGAACTGCTCAGCCGGAATGGCGGACTCAGATTTCAGACCGGCGTCAACCAGTACTACGTCTTTATCGATAGCAACAACAACACCGCGAACGATGGAACCCGGACGGGTTTCGATTTCTTTTAAGGATTCTTCAAACAGTTGAGCAAAAGATTCAGTCATGTTTAATCTTCAGGTTAATATTAACGTCCACCTGGCTCCGTGCCGGATGGGGTTGTTTCACATACCCGCCGTCAATCCATTGCAGCGGGGGTACTGCTAAATCGGTCGCGATTACGCGAGTGCCAGTTTTTGGCGCGCATATTGTAGCGCTTTTTCAATCACTTGCTCAATAGTTAAACTGGTTGAATCCAGAACTAATGCATCTTCTGCAGGAACAAGCGGTGCGACGGCGCGGTTACGATCGCGGTCATCGCGCTCTTTTATCTCGGATAAAAGGCGATCAAAGTTAACACTAAACCCCTTTTCCTGCAACTGAAGCATACGGCGTTGAGCACGTTCTTCCGAAGAGGCGTCAAGGAAGATTTTTACTGGCGCATCAGGGAAGACCACGGTTCCCATGTCGCGTCCATCAGCGATCAGACCCGGGGCTTCACGAAACGCTCGCTGGCGACGCAGCAGCGCCTCACGAACGCGTGGGAAAGCCGCCACCTGGGAGGCCGCATTAGCGACTTCCTGCGTACGGATCTCGCCGCTCACGTCTTCCCCTTCCAGGATCACTTCCAGGTTGCCATCGGTAGAAACAAAACGCACATCCAGATGCGCAGCCAGCGGTACCAGCGCTTCTTCAGAGGCGACATCCACGTGATGATGCAGCGCAGCCAGCGCCAGCACGCGATAGATTGCTCCCGAATCTAAAAGATGCCATTGCAATGCTTCCGCCATCGCTTTGCACAGAGTACCTTTCCCTGCGCCACTCGGCCCATCAATGGTGATTACCGGGGCAACTGCCGTCATCTTTTTCTCCTTAAATAAGGCATACCGTTAACATGAACGCCGCGCATTATACGCGCCAACGTGCGCAACTGTTACCTTTGCGTGCAAATTACGGAATGATAGAAGCAGAGTGTAGAAGAAATGAGCGGGAAAGATCGTCAGGAAGCGTAAGGAAATGCCGCATCAGGTGATGCGGCAAGACTTCATCATGCCAGGGTGCTAATGCGCGCCAGCTGTTCGAAATAGTCCGGGAAGGTTTTCGCCGTACATTTCGGATCGAGAATGGTCACAGGGGTATCGGACAGCGCCACCAGCGAGAAACACATCGCCATACGGTGATCGTTATAGGTCCCGATTTCAGCAAACTGCAGTTTTGCCGGAGGGGTAACGCGAATGTAATCTTCGCCCTCTTCTACCTCAGCGCCAACTTTACGCAGCTCGGTTGCCATCGCGAACAGGCGGTCCGTCTCTTTTACGCGCCAGTTATAAATGTTGCGCAGCGTGGTGGTGCCTTTGGCAAACAGCGCCGCCGTGGCAATGGTCATCGCCGCATCCGGGATATGGTTCATGTCCATGTCGATGGCGTTCAGCTCACCGTGGGTACAGGAGATGAAATCATCCCCCCAGGTGACAACCGCGCCCATTTTTTCCAGCACGTCAGCAAAACGAATATCGCCCTGCACGCTGTTGCGGCCAATGCCGGTCACTTTTACCGTACCGCCTTTAATCGCGCCAGCGGCAAGGAAATAGGATGCGGATGAAGCATCGCCTTCAACCAGGTAGTTGCCCGGCGACTGGTACTTCTGCGCGCCGCGAACCACGAAACGCTGATAAGACTGGTTTTCAACCTCAACGCCGAAGGTTTTCATCAGATGCAGCGTAATATCAATATACGGTTTGGAGACCAGCTCACCTTTAATCGTGATAACCGTATCCTGCGGGGCCAGCGGCGCGGTCATCAGCAGCGCCGTCAGGAACTGGCTGGAGACGCTGCCGTCAACCTCGACGGTACCGCCGGTAAAGCCCCCGCGCAGACGCAGTGGCGGGTAATTTTCCTGCTCCAGATACTCAATCTGCGCGCCGCCCTGACGCAGGGCATCTACCAGATGGCCGATCGGACGTTCCTTCATGCGCGGCTCGCCGGTCAGCACGATGTTATTGCTCCCGAGGCACAGGGCTGCCGCCAGCGGACGCATCGCGGTACCCGCGTTACCCAGAAACAGCTCAAGCTCGTCACTCGCCTGCAGCGCGCCGCCGTTGCCGGTCACTTCGCAGCGGGTACGATCGTCAGAGAGTGTGTAATGAACGCCCAACGCTTTCAGCGCATTGAGCATATGGCGCACGTCATCGCTGTCCAGCAGGTTGGTGAGGACGGTGGTGCCGTTTGCCAGAGCTGCCAGCAGCAGAGCGCGGTTCGAGACACTTTTTGAACCAGGCAGATTGATGGTGCCATCTACCCGCGCGATAGGTTGTAACGTCAGGGATTCCATGAAAACTAAACTCTCAACTCAACATAATAAAAACCCCGCAGGGACGCTGCGGGGGTGAAAAACAGCAAATTAACCGTGACGACGTTCGAAGTCGATCATGAAATCGGTCAGGGCCTTAACGCCTTCCAGCGGCATGGCGTTATAAATGGAAGCACGCATCCCGCCCACCACACGATGGCCTTTCAGCGCGTGCAGACCCGCCGCGAACGACTCTTCCAGGAACACGCTGTCCAGGCTGCTGTCTGCCAGCTGGAACGGTACGTTCATGCGGGAACGGTTCGCTTTCGCCACATCGTTACGGTAGAAATCGCTCTTGTCGATCGTGCCGTACAGCAGTTCGGCTTTCTGCTGATTGATCTTGTCCATCTGCGCCACACCGCCGTTTTGCTTCAGCCATTTGAAGACCAGGCCGGAGAGATACCAGGCAAACGTAGGTGGGGTGTTGAACATGGAGTCGTTGTCATTCAGGACGGTGTAATCGAGAATCGACGGGCAGGACTTATGGGCTTTCCCCAGCAGGTCTTCACGAACGATGACAATAGTCAGCCCAGCAGGACCGATGTTTTTCTGAGCACCTGCGTAAATGACGCCGTAGCGGCTGACGTCCAGCGGAGTGGACAGAATGGTTGAAGAGAGGTCCGCCGTCACAATGACATTGTCGCCAAAGTCTGGCTCTTCGTGAATGGCGATGCCGTCGATGGTTTCGTTCGGGCAGTAGTGGAGATACGCGGCGTTGTCAGACAGCTGCCACTCGCTCATCGGCTTCACGGCGCGCAGACCGTCAACGGTCACTTTGGCGTCAATAACGTTCGGCGTGCAGTATTTGTGCGCTTCTTTTACGGCGCTTGCCGCCCAGTAACCCGCGTCAACGTAGTCAGCCGTCGTTTTGTCGCCCAGGATATTCAGGGGTACGCCAGCAAACTGGCCGCGTCCACCGCCGTGACAGAACAATACTTTGTAGTTCGAGGGAATGTTCAGCAGATCGCGAAAATCCTTTTCTGCCTCTTCCGCCACCTGAATAAACTCTTTACCCCGGTGGCTGATTTCCATCACCGACGTACCCAGACCGTTCCAGTCACACAGCTCCTGTTGAGCCTGTTTGAGCACGTCTGCCGGTAACATTGCCGGACCTGAACTGAAATTAAAAACTTGAGCCATTTCCCCTCACCACGCTAAAAGCCATAAGTTATAACTGTGGATATCGGTTTTATCATTCAGTGACACGCGCCGCAATGTCTAAAACTTATGACCGGGGAAATGTGCCCTTCGTCACACAAAACAATCTGCCGCCTCGTCGTCACAAAACCGACAAAATCGCTGTCAGACGAGGCGTTTAGCCCGGCTAACCTTTGTCCATTCCGGATTTGCACAACGAGGGCATAATTGATGATCGCCCGCATGCATCCCCACAACATGACTACATTTTATACATGCATACTCCCCGGTTTCAGGTATCACCCTGAACCGTTCTACTAACATATCCGGCAGGATACACAGGCCGGGCTTAACGTCGTCATCAGCATAGTAATAGACGCTGATTTGCCCATTGGTTTCCATGATCGCCAGCCGCACCTGTCCGAGCTGTTCAACGCTATTCAGGCGCAGCTCCATGAAGAACTCAAACTCGGTCATATTGGCGCTTTGCACATTTTCCCAGGCCAGCTGACCGTCCTCGACGATAACGACCGGCTTCCCTTCAAGCAGATCTTCCAGCTTTTCACTTTTCGACATTAGCCACATCACCAGCCGGTAAAGCAAGGCGAGGGAAACAAAAACGATAAACACCGGCACCATCGGCACGTCGTCATAGAAGGCAACATCCCCCGCCGCCGAGCCCAGCGTCAGGATGATCAGCACTTCAAACAGCGACATCTGACGAACGCCACGACGGCCGGTAATTTTGAGAAACAGGAAGACGAGTACGAAGGTATACAGGCTGCGCAGCGCCACTTCGCCCAGAAATTCAGGTGGAACTTTATCAAACGCCATCCGCTGGAGATCAAATGCTTTCATTTTTCTATGCCTTAACAGTCAGTTACTGCTACTAAGCATAGCCCAGCCATTTATTTTCGCCGGAGATAGCACCCGTCACGCAAAACCCGTATCATTGCGCGCTTTACGTACGATAAAAGTGAACGCCATGACTCAAACGTTTATCCCCGGCAAAGACGCCGCTCTGGAAGATTCCATCGCTCGCTTCCAGCAGAAACTGACCGACCTGGGCTTTAACATCGAAGAAGCCTCCTGGCTCAATCCGGTGCCTCACGTCTGGTCCGTGCACATTCGCGACAAAGACTGCGCGCTCTGCTTTACCAACGGTAAAGGTGCGACGAAAAAAGCGGCACTGGCCTCTGCGCTGGGTGAGTATTTTGAGCGTCTGTCCACCAACTATTTCTTCGCTGACTTCTGGCTGGGTGAAACCATCGCCAACGGTCCGTTCGTTCACTATCCGAACGAAAAATGGTTCCCGCTGACCGAAGACGATGAACTGCCGGAAGGCATTCTGGATGGCCGTCTGCGTGCCTTCTACGATCCGGAAAACGAACTGACCGCCAGCATGCTGATCGATCTGCAGTCTGGGAATGAAGAGCGTGGGATCTGCGCCCTGCCGTTCACCCGTCAGTCTGACGAGCAGACCGTCTATATCCCGATGAACATCGTCGGCAACCTGTATGTGTCTAACGGTATGTCCGCCGGTAACACCCGCAATGAAGCGCGCGTGCAGGGTCTCTCTGAAGTCTTCGAGCGTCATATCAAAAACCGCATTATTGCCGAATCCATCAGCCTGCCTGAAATTCCGGCAGACGTGCTGGCGCGCTACCCGGGCGTGGTGGAATCCATCGCCAAACTGGAAGCCGAAGGTTTCCCAATCTTTGCGTATGACGGCTCGCTGGGCGGTAAATATCCGGTTATCTGCGTCGTGCTGTTTAACCCGACTAACGGAACCTGCTTCGCCTCCTTCGGCGCGCATCCTGACTTCGGCGTGGCGCTGGAGCGAACCGTGACCGAGCTGCTGCAGGGCCGTAGCCTGAAAG
The DNA here is from genome assembly GCF_014895705.1 of Enterobacter cloacae complex sp. P27C. Classification (NCBI taxonomy): domain Bacteria; kingdom Pseudomonadati; phylum Pseudomonadota; class Gammaproteobacteria; order Enterobacterales; family Enterobacteriaceae; genus Enterobacter; species Enterobacter cloacae complex sp. P27C. Next base: position 99,322 of record NZ_JADBQB010000001.1, on the reverse strand, counting down.
ATCTCGACGTATTCACCCCGCCAACGTTTGACGATGAAGAAGTGGCCGAGCACACCAACCTCGAAACCCACTTCATCGACTCCAGCGGTTTGATCTCCTGGGATATGTTCAAGCAGGACGCGGACTATCCGTTCGTGGACTGGAGCTTTGCCGGTACCACCGAAGAAGAGTTCGCTACATTGATGGCAATCTTCGACGCCGAAGATCAGGAAGTCTACATTGCCGACTACGAACACCTGGGCGTTTACGCGTGCCGCATCATCGTACCTGGCATGTCCGATATCTACCCGGCGGAAGATCTGTGGCTCGCAAACAACAGCATGGGCGCGCACCTGCGTGAAACCCTACTCTCCCTGCCGGGCAGCGAGTGGGAAAAAGAAGATTATCTCAACCTGATAGCCCAGCTAGACGATGAAGGCCACGATGACTTTACCCGCGTGCGCGAGTTGCTGGGTCTGGCGACCGGGAAAGACAACGGCTGGTACACGCTGCGCATCGGTGAACTGAAAGCGATGCTGGCCCTCGCGGGCGGCGATCTGGATCAGGCTCTGGCCTGGACAGAATGGACCATGGAGTTTAACCAGTCGGTCTTCTCCGCCGAGCGCACCAACTATTACCGCTGCCTGCAAACCCTGCTGCTGCTTGCACAGGAAGACGATCGCGAGCCACTGCAGTACCTGAACGCTTTTGTACGTATGTACGGTGCTGAAGCGGTTGAAGCCGCCAGCGCGGCGCTGAGCGGTGAAGAGCCGTTCTACGGTCTGCAGGCGGTTGACAGCGATCTGAAAGCCTTCCCGGCGCATCAGTCTCTGCTGAAGGCCTATGAAAAACTGCAGAAAGCAAAAGCCGCTTACTGGTCAAAATAAACGCATATAACATTAACGGCAGTAGGCGTATTCAATCGTCTGGGCTATATTACGGGGCAATTTCATTGCCCCGTTTTTTATTCTCTTCGGCAATGATTGTTGATTGTAATAATAAAGTTAAACACGGGTAAATATAATAATATTTGCCTGGGCTTTATTGTTACTTTTTATGGTAAATACTCCATATTAATTAACTGTTTCGAAGGGGGCCGAACGAAAAAATTCAACTCTTTTCATAACTTTTAAAATTTATTTTTATACGGATAATCAAATACTTACTCCGCATTTGTTGTAAAACCATACATACTGCGGGCCTATAAGCCAGGCGAGATATGATCTATATCAATTTCTCTTCTATAATGCTTTGTTAGTATCTCGTCGCCGACTTAATAAAGAGAGAGTTAGTGTGAAAGCTGACAACCCTTTTGATCTTTTACTCCCCGCCGCGATGGCAAAAGTTGCCGAAGAAGCGGGTGTCTATAAAGCAACGAAACACCCGATGAAGACGTTCTATCTGGCGATCACCGCTGGTGTGTTCATCTCTATCGCTTTCGTCTTCTACATCACCGCCACCACCGGTACTGCCGGAATGCCTTTCGGCATGGCCAAACTGATTGGCGGCATTTGCTTCTCACTGGGTCTGATTCTCTGCGTCATTTGCGGCGCCGACCTCTTCACCTCAACGGTGCTGATTGTTGTGGCGAAAGCCAGCGGAAGAATTACCTGGGGTCAACTGGCGCGCAACTGGCTTAACGTCTACGTTGGTAACCTGATTGGCTGTCTGCTCTTTGTTCTGTTGATGTGGCTCTCTGGCGAGTATATGACCGCCAACGGTGGCTGGGGGCTTAATGTCCTGCAAACCGCTGACCACAAAATGCATCACACATTTATCGAAGCCGTTGCTCTCGGCATCCTCGCAAACCTGATGGTCTGCCTGGCGGTCTGGATGAGCTACTCTGGCCGTAGCCTGATGGATAAAGCCATGATTATGGTTCTGCCGGTTGCGATGTTTGTTGCCAGCGGCTTCGAGCACAGTATTGCGAATATGTTCATGATCCCGATGGGGATTGTTATCCGCAACTTTGCAAGCCCGGAGTTCTGGACCGCAGTTGGTTCATCCCCGGAAAGTTTCTCTCACCTGACTATTATGAATTTCATTACTGATAACCTGATCCCCGTCACTATCGGGAACATTATCGGTGGGGGTCTGTTAGTTGGGTTGACATACTGGGTCATTTACCTGCGTGGCGGCGACCATCATTAATGGTTGTCTCAGGCAGTAAATAAAAAATCCACTTAAGAAGGTAGGTGTTACATGTCCGAGCTTAATGAAAAGTTAGCCACAGCCTGGGAAGGTTTTGCGAAAGGTGACTGGCAGAATGAAGTCAACGTCCGTGACTTCATTCAGAAAAACTATACCCCGTATGAAGGTGACGAATCCTTCCTGGCTGGCGCAACTGACGCGACCACCAAGCTGTGGGACAGCGTAATGGAAGGCGTTAAACTGGAAAACCGCACTCACGCGCCAGTTGATTTTGACACCTCCGTTGCATCCACCATCACTTCTCACGATGCTGGCTACATCAACAAAGCCCTTGAGAAAATTGTTGGTCTGCAGACTGAAGCACCACTGAAACGCGCCATCATCCCGTTCGGTGGTATCAAAATGGTTGAAGGTTCCTGCAAAGCGTATAACCGCGAGCTGGACCCAATGCTGAAAAAAATCTTCACCGAATACCGCAAAACCCATAACCAGGGCGTATTCGATGTTTATACCAAAGACATTCTGAACTGCCGTAAATCTGGCGTTCTGACCGGTCTGCCAGATGCCTATGGCCGTGGCCGTATCATCGGTGACTACCGTCGCGTTGCGCTGTACGGTATCGACTTCCTGATGAAAGACAAATACGCGCAGTTCGTTTCCCTGCAGTCTGACCTGGAAAACGGCGTAAACCTGGAAGCGACTATCCGTCTGCGTGAAGAAATTGCTGAACAGCACCGCGCGCTGGGTCAGATCAAAGAGATGGCGGCTAAATACGGCTGCGATATCTCTGGTCCTGCGACCAACGCTCAGGAAGCTATCCAGTGGACCTACTTCGGCTACCTGGCCGCTGTTAAGTCTCAGAACGGTGCAGCAATGTCCTTCGGCCGCGTATCCACCTTCCTGGATGCGTACATCGAACGTGACCTGAAAGCAGGCAAAATCACCGAGCAAGACGCTCAGGAAATGATTGACCACCTGGTCATGAAACTGCGTATGGTTCGCTTCCTGCGTACCCCAGAATATGATGAACTGTTCTCTGGTGACCCAATCTGGGCAACCGAATCTATCGGCGGTATGGGCGTTGACGGCCGTACGCTGGTTACCAAAAACAGCTTCCGCTTCCTGAACACCCTGTACACCATGGGTCCTTCTCCGGAGCCAAACATCACCGTTCTGTGGTCTGAAAAACTGCCTCTGAACTTCAAGAAATTCGCCGCTAAAGTGTCCATCGACACCTCTTCTCTGCAGTACGAGAACGATGACCTGATGCGTCCGGACTTCAACAACGACGACTACGCTATCGCTTGCTGCGTGAGCCCAATGGTTGTTGGTAAACAAATGCAGTTCTTCGGTGCGCGTGCAAACCTGGCGAAAACCATGCTGTACGCTATCAACGGCGGCGTTGATGAAAAACTGAAAATGCAGGTTGGTCCTAAGTCTGAGCCAATCAAAGGCGACGTGCTGAACTATGACGAAGTCATGGAGCGCATGGACCACTTCATGGACTGGCTGGCTAAGCAGTACGTGACCGCGCTGAACGTTATCCACTACATGCACGACAAGTACAGCTACGAAGCCTCTCTGATGGCGCTGCACGACCGTGACGTTATCCGCACCATGGCGTGTGGTATCGCAGGTCTGTCCGTTGCGGCTGACTCCCTTTCTGCAATCAAATACGCGAAAGTTAAACCAATTCGTGACGAAGACGGCCTGGCCGTAGACTTCGAAATCGAAGGCGAATACCCGCAGTTTGGTAACAACGACGCTCGCGTTGATGACATGGCGGTTGACCTGGTAGAACGTTTCATGAAGAAAATTCAGAAACTCACTACCTACCGTAACGCTATCCCGACTCAGTCTGTTCTGACCATCACCTCTAACGTTGTGTATGGTAAGAAAACCGGTAACACCCCAGACGGTCGTCGTGCTGGCGCGCCATTTGGCCCAGGTGCTAACCCAATGCACGGTCGTGACCAGAAAGGTGCTGTAGCATCTCTGACCTCCGTTGCTAAACTGCCGTTTGCTTACGCGAAAGATGGTATCTCTTACACCTTCTCTATCGTGCCAAACGCGCTGGGTAAAGACGACGAAGTGCGTAAAACTAACCTCGCGGGTCTGATGGATGGTTACTTCCACCACGAAGCGTCCATCGAAGGTGGTCAGCACCTGAACGTGAACGTAATGAACCGTGAAATGCTGCTCGACGCGATGGAACATCCTGAGAAATATCCTCAGCTGACCATCCGCGTATCTGGCTACGCAGTACGTTTTAACTCCCTGACGAAAGAACAGCAGCAGGACGTTATTACCCGTACTTTCACTCAGTCCATGTAAGTGGAATTGACTGAAATCACGCGTTAAAAAGCGTACAATAAAGGCTCCACGCAAGTGGGGCCTTTTTAACACCCTCGCTTCACCAGTCTCTTTTGTCCGCTATCTATACTTTATGGATAACAGCCAAAACAGACTCGACATAGCCTTTGAGCTGTGCAACTACACAGGCCCCCGGATGGGCCAAATTCGGAGATATCACCGCAATGTCAACTATTGGTCGCATTCACTCCTTTGAATCCTGTGGCACCGTCGATGGCCCGGGGATCCGCTTTATTACCTTTTTCCAGGGCTGCCTGATGCGCTGCCTGTACTGCCATAACCGCGACACCTGGGACACGCACGGCGGTAAAGAAGTCACCGTGGAAGATCTGATGAAAGAGGTGGTGACCTACCGCCACTTTATGAACGCATCCGGCGGTGGCGTGACCGCGTCCGGCGGTGAAGCTATTCTTCAGGCTGAGTTTGTCCGCGACTGGTTCCGCGCCTGCCATAAAGAAGGCATTCATACCTGTCTCGACACCAACGGCTTTGTGCGCCGCTACGATCCGGTCATTGATGAACTGCTCGACGTGACCGATCTGGTGATGCTCGATCTCAAACAGATGAACGATGAGATCCACCAGAATCTGGTTGGCGTTTCTAACCACCGTACGCTGGAGTTTGCCAAGTACATTGCCGACAAGGGCATCAAAACCTGGATTCGCTACGTTGTTGTTCCCGGCTGGTCAGATGACGATGACTCCGCGCATCGCCTGGGTGAATTTACCCGCGACATGGGCAACGTCGAGAAAATTGAGCTTCTGCCCTATCACGAACTGGGTAAACATAAATGGGTGGCGATGGGCGAAGAGTACAAGCTTGATGGCGTGAAGCCGCCGAAAAAAGAGACGATGGAACGCGTGAAAGGTATTCTTGAGCAGTATGGCCACAAGGTCATGTATTAAAGAGAAGGCCCGGTAAACACCGGGCCTTTTTATGTTCTATTTAAAGACGCCGTTAATTACGGAGGTCACAATTGCCGTACTCAGCGCAATTAAGACCAGGTCGTCCCCGACCACGCGCCATTCATAGCCCGGGTAGGAAGGAAGCTGGCCGAGCATAGAGGCTGGCACAGTCTTCTTCGCAATGCCCGGAGGAAGCGGTTTACCGCGTGCGAGGTTTTTCGCAATCCCCGGAGGCAGAGACTCATAGCCCGTTAAGCCATAATTCAGGGCCAGGTGGCGGGCATGATCGAAGCTCACGCGAGCGTCGACGTCATTACCGAAATCTTTGCTGTTTTTGAAGCTCTTATCCGATTTTCCAGGGTTTTCCTTTCCGCTATTTTGCTTATTACCATGGTTACCGGAATTACCAGAATTCCCGTTACCATGATTGCCGCTGTTACCCTGTCCGCCCCCGTTTCCGTGACCATTGCCATTCCCGTTTCCTGGGTTAGCCATGACCGGAGCCGTTGCAAACGTTAAAGACAACACTACGGCCAGTGCGGTAGTGGAAAAACGACGAATAGACATGATTGCTGCCTTATTGTGGTAGGACTCACCTGAATTATCGTCCGGCGCAATAAACAAACAATAAGTAAAATTCTGAGATGTGACAGAGACAAAAAAGCCTGTCATCGACAGGCTTTTGTTTAATCAGGCGTGCGCCACAGGGGTTGGATGCTCGCCCGCTTTGCGCAGCAGCATCAGGAGATAAATAAACGACACGCTGGCAATCATGATAAACAGCAAATTGTCCGAGTAATTCTGCATCAGCATCGCGGTAAACGTCGGCCCTAATAAACTGCCGATGGTATAGCTCAGTAACAGCGCCTGGTTCATTGCCACCAGCTGGTGATGCTCGACTTTCTCACAGGCCCACGCCATCGCGACCGGGTAAAGCGTGAATCCTGCGGCCCCGAGAATAAACAGTGCAGGCGCCATCGCGGCGTTGCTGAGCATCGCAAGGCATCCCATGATCACCACGAAGACCTGAACGCGCAGCACCAGCAGACGACCAAAACGGTCCGCCAGGCGGCCAATCGGCCATTGCCCCACAATACCCGCACTGACCATCACCGCCATCCAGAAACCAATTCCGGAATCGCTGACGCCCTGATGATTCAGGTAGAGCGGCATCAGGCCATAGAGCGAGCCCAGTACAATTCCCGAAATAATGCAGCCGTTTACGCCCAGACGCGCCTGACGGAGTCTCAACATCGGCCAGACGTGGGTCGCTTCCTGATGTTCGCTGTTCTGGTTAACAATGCGCGTAAAGAGCAGCGGCAGGATCGCGGCCAGCACCATGCCGGTTACCCACGGCAGTACGCTCATCAGGTCGGTTGGCAGTTTGCTGACCATCAGTTGACCCAGAACGGTACCGACGTAGTAAACCATCATATAGGCCGCCAGCAGACGTCCGCGGTTGCGGGAGGTACCGCTACACATCAGCGCGCTTTCAACCACCACCCAAATCATCGCGCAGCCGACGCCGGCGATAAAGCGCCATGCCATCCAGCTCCAGAAGCCCACCATCAGACCCAGACCGGCGCACCCGGCAGCGAAAATCAGCGAGGCCAGATAATAGCTGCGATTAAAGCCAAAACGCTTAATCAGGCTACCGGTTAATAATGTGCCCAACAGGTTCCCGGTGAAAAAGGACGAGCTGACCATACCCACCTGCCAGGTAGGTAAGTTTTCATGGGCGAGCCACAGCGGGACGAGCGTGTTTAACACGGCGATCGCCAGGGTCAACAGAAGCAGGCCACAGAGCAACAGGAGCACTGGCCGGGTATAGGTGGTCATGGATTAAAAACCGTGAGGAAGTTCAGATTTCGTGCGCATCATGCCACTGGCAAAAACAAAGTCAATCCACAGATTTAGCCGGCTCGCACAATATGTTCCCTGTCGATTTAAAAAACTTATCCTGCTAATGCAGCGCCTGCTATAGATATTAATTATGTATCTGTTTTTATTTATTAATGACCTAAATTAAAACAAAACGACAGTCGAAAAATTTCATGAATGAAAAAAAGAAAAGCCGGGCGCTATGTCCCGGCTTTTTATAACGAAAAATGAAATTAGCTGGCGATAGCCATACCGACCGTCATATGCAGGCCGTAAAACACACCGCGACCAATTAACTCCCCTGCCAGCACCAGCACAAAAGCCAGTGACAGGAGCGGCAGTGCAGGCTGATAACCTTTAAGCTGAGGGGCGATCCAGCACACCAGCGCAGCTGCCAGCAACACCACGCGCCAGGCCATCAGCGAACCGTAGTCCGGCACCAGTGCAGAAGCCTGCTGGATAGAGCTGTGAATGGTTGCCAGCTCGGCCCCCTGCATCAGGGCGACCATCGCGCTCACCACCAGCGCCAGCAGCGAAACGGCTGGCAGCAGACGCATTGTCCAACCGTTTACCCCCGCCACGCGCAGCAGCAGGTAGCCCAGCAGCGGCCCGCCGATAAACATCGTCAGGAAGAAGCTCATCGGCGTCCAGACGCTGTACCAGGTTGGAACGGTATCGATGGTGTTATAGACGCGCACCATCATCCACACGAACACCACGCCCAGTACCATGGTGACGATCAGCCACAGGCTGCGCAGGCCCGCAGGCAATTTCTTCAACGCAGCCAGCAGCCACCCCAGCCCGCCGACGGCAAAGAAGATTGCCCCGCTGGCAATTTCGTTACTGAGCGACGACGCCCCCACGCGGTTCAGGGAGTTAAACGCGCGCATCGGTGAGCCCAGGTGCAGCGTAGAGGCGATAAATCCAATCCCCATCAGCACCCACAGGCCAAACATGCTCAACACTAAACGCTGCTGCTGTTCGGCATTGAGGTTCCCTTTTAACAGCGCCAGCGCCAGAACAATAAAGCCGCCCACTACGCACTGCCCAAAGACCGTGAAGATCATCAGCGGCCATTCATGCCATCCACTTCCCATCTCACACCTCCTTCGGATTTGCCAGGTAGCCGGTGGTGTCACCCGTCGGACGGCTGTTGGCGTTAGGTTTAATGACAATACTCGGCTTGGTGAAGTGCGCGGACGGCAGCGGTGCCACTGCGGCAAGCTGACCGTGTTTCTGACGCAGCTCATCTATAGGACCAAAATCCAGCGCGCGCAGCGGGCAGGACTCGACGCAGATTGGCTTTTTGCCGTCCGCTACGCGGCTGTGGCAGCCGTCGCACTTGGTCATATGTCCTTTGGCGGCGTTGTACTGCGGCGCGCCGTACGGGCACGCCATATGGCAGTAGCGACAGCCGATGCAGACATCTTCATCCACCACCACAAAACCGTCCTCCCGTTTGTGCATCGCCCCGCTCGGGCACACTTTTGTGCAGGCCGGATCTTCACAGTGGTTACAGGCAATCGACAGGTAATAAGCAAAGACGTTCTGATGCCAGACGCCGTTATCTTCCTGCCAGTCGCCCCCGGCGTATTCGTAAATGCGGCGGAAGCTCACGTCCGGGGTGAGATCTTTATAATCTTTACAGGCCAGCTCGCAGGTTTTGCACCCGGTGCAACGGCTGGAATCAATGAAAAATCCATACTGGGTTGTCATCGGTTACTCCTTAAACCTTTTCAACCTGGACAAGGTTTGTGTGAGACGGGTTGCCTTTCGCCAGCGGCGACGGACGCTGCGTGGTCAGGACGTTAATACTGCCTGCCTGGTCGATGCGGTTGGCATCCGGGCTGTACCAGGCCCCTTCCCCCAGTGCCACTACGCCAGGCATCATGCGCGGTGTCACTTTGGCTTCAATGTGTACCTCGCCGCGACCGTTAAAGATACGCACGCGATCCCCGTTACGGATACCACGTGCTTTGGCATCCATCGGGTTGATCCACATCTCCTGGCGGCAGGCGGCCTTCAGTACGTCAACGTTGCCGTAGGTGGAGTGCACGCGCGCCTTGTAGTGGAAACCGGTCAGCTGCAGCGGGAATTTCGCCGTCAGCGGATCGTTATAGTTTTCGAACCCCGGCGTGTAGATCGGCAGCGGATCGATAACATCTCCCTCCGGCAGCTCCCAGGTAGACGCGATTTTTGCCAGCGCTTCGGAGTAGATTTCGATTTTGCCCGACGGCGTGGTCAGCGGATTCGCCTGCGGATCTTCACGGAACGCTTTATACGCCACGTGATGCCCTTCCGGGTCACGCTGCTTGTACATGCCCTGCTTGCGGAAGGTGTCGAAGTCCGGCAGGTCTGGAATGGCTTTACGAGAGAGCTCGTGCAGATGGCGCATCCACCCTTCCTGAGTACGCCCTTCGGTAAACTGCTGTTCGACGCCCAATCGCTTCGCCAGTTCGGAGGTCATCTCATAGATGGTTTTGCACTCGAAGCGCGGCTTGATGGCCTGGTCGGTAAAGATCACGTAGGACATGTTGCCGCAGGAAGCGTCCAGCGCGAAATCCATCTGCTCAGACGCGGTGCAGTCCGGCAGCAGAATATCGGCATATTTTGCCGAGGAGGTCATGTGGCAGTCGATCACCACAATCATCTCGCACTTCTTGTCGTCCTGCAGAATTTCATGGGTGCGGTTGATTTCCGAGTGCTGGTTGATAAGGCAGTTGCCGGCGTAGTTCCAGATCATCTTGATCGGCACATCCAGCTTGTCTTTGCCCCGAACGCCGTCGCGCAGCGCGGTCATTTCCGGGCCGCGCTCGATCGCGTCAGTCCACATAAACATGGAGATGCTGGTCTGAACCGGGTTATCCAGCGTCGGCATCCGCTCAAACGGCACTTCATAGGAACCTTCGCGCGCGCCGGTGTTACCGCCATGAACGCCGACGTTGCCGGTCAGAATTGAAAGCATGGAGATAGCGCGGGTGGCGATTTCACCGTTCGCATGACGCTGCGGTCCCCAGCCTTGGCTGATGTAGGCCGGTTTAGCTGAACCAATCTCACGCGCCAGCTGAACAATGCGCTCGACCGGAATACCGGTGATGGTGGAGGCCCACTCCGGCGTTTTCGCTACGCCGTCGCTGCCCTGGCCGAGAATATATGCCTTGTAGTGACCATTGGCAGGGGCACTGGCTGGCAGCGTTTTCTCGTCATAACCGACGCAGTATTTATCAAGGAACGGCTGATCGACGAGGTTTTCAGTAATCATCACCCACGCCAGCGCGGAAACCAGTGCCGCATCGGTACCGGGACGAATGGGGATCCACTCATCTTCGCGCCCGGCACCGGTGTCGGTATAGCGCGGATCGATAATGATCATGCGGGCATTAGATTTGGCGCGGGCCTGTTCGAGGTAGTACGTCACCCCGCCGCCGCTCATGCGGGTTTCGCCCGGGTTGTTACCGAACAGGACGACCAGCTTACTGTTTTCGATATCGGACGGGCTGTTGCCGTCGGCCCAGCCGCCGTAGGTGTAGTTCAGACCTGCGGCAATCTGTGCGGAAGAGTAGTCGCCGTAGTGGTTGAGATAACCGCCGCAGCAGTTCATCAGACGCGCGACCAGCGTTTTACCCGGTGGCCAGGAGCGGGTCATCGTGCCACCCAGCGTCCCGGTGCCATAGTTCAGGTAGATGGACTCGTTGCCGTACTCTTTGATCAGGCGCTGCATGTTGGTGGCGATAATGTCGTAGGCTTCGTCCCAGCTAATGCGCTCAAACTTCCCTTCCCCACGCTTACCGACACGCTTCATTGGGTATTTCAGACGATCCGGGTTGTAGACGCGGCGACGCATGGACCGACCGCGCAGGCAGGCGCGAACCTGGTGTAACCCTTCGTAGTTATCGTCCCCGGTGTTGTCGGTTTCGACATACTTAATTTCGCCATCCACCACATGCATACGCAGCGGACAACGGCTACCGCAGTTTACGGTACACGCACTCCACACCACTTTTTCCGGAGCTGCGGCTGCGGATAGTGCGTCCGCCGCCGACGCCAGCCGGGTAAAAGGGAGCGTGAAGGCGCTGCTGGCTACAGCCAGGCCGCCTATTGCCGTGGTTTTCATCAACCCACGGCGAGTGACCTCGGCAGCCATTAACGCTTCAGGCGCTTTGATTTTCATAGAGACTCACTTTGGTTGCTCACAAAGAAAAAAGAGGCGGCACGAACCGCTATATAGTTTTGTAAATAACGAATTACTTCGTTATCAGCGTCTTATGCTGACTTTCATTCGGAGGAGTATTACTACTTTAGAGGGAGGGGGTATTGCGTCGTGTCAATTCATAGGCATAAAAAAAGCGCCCGAAGGCGCTTTTTTGTTGTGAGGCAAAGAATTAGCCGATGTACTGCTGTCCTTTCATGTATGGACGCAGCACTTCAGGGATCTCGATGCGGCCATCTGCCTGCTGGTAGTTTTCCAGCACGGCAACCAGCGTACGGCCAACAGCCAGACCAGAACCGTTCAGGGTATGCACCAGACGGGTTTTCTTGTCAGATTTGCTGCGGCAGCGTGCCTGCATGCGGCGCGCCTGGAAATCCCAGACGTTAGAGCAGGAGGAGATTTCACGGTAGGTGTTCTGTGCAGGCACCCAGACTTCCAGGTCGAAGGTTTTGCAGGCACCAAAGCCCATGTCACCGGTGCACAGCGCCATGCGGCGATACGGCAGGCCCAGCAGCTCCAGCACTTTTTCCGCATGGCCAGTCATCTCTTCCAGCGCGTCCATAGATTCTTCCGGACGGACAATCTGCACCATCTCGACTTTGTCGAACTGGTGCATACGGATCAGACCACGGGTGTCGCGACCGTAAGAACCGGCTTCTGAACGGAAGCACGGAGAGTGTGCCGTCAGCTTGATTGGCAGATCGTCTTCGTCAATGATCTCATCACGCACGAGGTTGGTCAGCGGCACTTCCGCGGTTGGGATCAGCGCATAGTTGCTGCTGTCTGCTTCTTCATCCAGCGGACGGGTATGGAACAGATCGCCGGCAAATTTCGGCAGCTGGCCCGTACCGTACAGCGTATCGTGGTTAACCAGATACGGAACATAGGTTTCGCTGTAGCCGTGCTGCTCGGTGTGCAGATCCAGCATGAATTGCGCCAGGGCGCGGTGCAGATGGGCAATCTGACCTTTCATTACTACGAAGCGAGAGCCGGTCAGCTTAACCGCAGCGGCAAAGTCCAGGCCCGCGTGCATTTCGCCCAGCGTCACGTGATCGCGCACTTCGAAGTCAAACTCGCGAGGCGTACCCCAGCGCTTCACTTCAACGTTGTCGTTCTCGTCTTTGCCGACAGGCACGCTCTCGTCAGGAATGTTCGGGATAGCCAGAGCGATGTCACGAATTTCGGCCTGAAGAACGTCCAGCTCCGCTTTCGCCTGATCCAGCTCTTCACCCAGCTTGTTCACTTCCAGGCGTAATGGCTCAATATCTTCCCCGCGCGCTTTCGCCTGGCCAATGGATTTCGATCGAGAGTTACGCTCTGCCTGCAGATTTTCAGTTTGTACCTGCAGTACTTTACGACGCTCTTCAAGAGCGCGCAGCTTATCTACATCCAGCTTAAAGCCCCGGCGTGCCAGTTTTTCAGCGACTGCGTCTGGCTCATTACGCAGCAGATTGGGATCGAGCATGCTTATCCTGTGCTTATCGAATTAAAATAGGAAATGTGACCACAGCCTGCGGTCACAAGGATACAATTGCCAACATTACCGCAACGATTGAACTAACGGTAGCGTTTTATAGGGCTATTTTGATCCTGTCCGGCGAGCCAGGTGAGCTTTTCACCAATCTTGCCTTCAAGACCTCTGTTTGTGGGATGATAATAGCGCGTTTGTGCCATCTCCTGCGGGAAATATTCCTCCCCGGCGGCGTAGGCGTTAGGCTCATCATGGGCGTAGCGATACTCCTGCCCGTAACCCATCTCTTTCATCAGTTTGGTTGGCGCATTGCGCAGATGAACCGGCACATCATAGTCCGGGCGCTCGCGCGCATCCGACATCGCCGCTTTGAACGCGGTATAGACCGCATTGCTTTTCGGCGCGCAGGCCAGATAGACAATCGCCTGCGCAATGGCGCGTTCGCCTTCCGCCGGGCCTACGCGGGTGAAGCAGTCCCAGGCTGAAAGCGCAACCTGCATGGCGCGTGGGTCAGCATTGCCAACATCTTCTGACGCAATCGCCAGACAGCGGCGCGCAACGTATAGCGGATCGCCACCTGCGGTAATGATACGTGCGTACCAGTAGAGCGCAGCATCCGGCGCGCTGCCGCGCACCGACTTATGCAGCGCCGAGATCAGGTCGTAGAAACGGTCGCCTTTATTATCGAAACGCGCGCTGCGCTCGCCGGCAATTTCCGTGAGCAGTTCAGGCTTCAATACGCGCTTGCCCGCATCGTCCACTTCTGCCATATCGGCCATCATTTCGAGCGTGTTCAGCGCGCGGCGCGCATCGCCGTTGACCAGCTCCGCAATCGCACGTCGCGTGTCGTCAGGCAGAACGATATCCTGCCCGCCGTAACCCCGCGCTTTGTCGTCCATTGCCTGGGTCAGAACCTTTTCGATATCTTCCGTGGTCAGGGATTTAAGCAGGTAGACGCGGGCGCGGGACAGCAGCGCCGAGTTGAGTTCAAACGACGGGTTTTCGGTAGTCGCGCCGATGAAGAAGATCGTCCCGTCCTCAATGTGCGGCAGGAAAGCATCCTGCTGGCTCTTGTTGAAGCGGTGGACTTCATCGACAAAGAGAATGGTGCGGCGTCCGGCATTGCGGTTCTGACGCGCGCGCTCGATCGCCTCGCGGATCTCCTTCACGCCAGATGTTACCGCTGAGATACGCTCAACGTCCACGTTGGCATAGCGGGCAATCACTTCAGCGAGCGTGGTTTTTCCGGTGCCGGGCGGCCCCCAGAGGATCATGGAGTGCAGATGCCCCGCCTCAATAGCGCGCGGCAAGGGTTTCCCCGCAGCCAGCAGATGCTGCTGACCGATGTACTGCGCTAAATTTTCTGGCCGCATACGGGCGGCCAGAGGTTGAAACGCATTATCTGAAAAATCGAGCGACAGGTTGCTCACTCACGCCTCTTACTTATTGCGTTGGTCGTCCACCGTTACGCCCTGCGGCGGGGTAAAGGTGAATTTCGATGCGTCAACGGCGCCGTTTTGCTGAGACTTAAGCTGGTAGCTGCTGCGCTGATCGTCCTGCTCAACCGCGCCGAACTGATTAATGGTACCGTTGGTGCTGACGTTGATGGTGAACTGCTTCAGATTGCCGTTGCTGCCTTTCGGCGTCAGGACAAATTCATCACCGTTCTGTTTAATGTTGTACTGCTGCCAGTCGCTGGTCTGGTTGCGGGCGATCAGCATAAACGGCGTATTGCTGGTCGCGTCTTTCAGCCAGGTCGCAGTGGCCTGCTCAACAAACGGGTTGAAGAACCACAGGGTTTTACCGTCAGAAACCAGGATGCTCTCATCCGGCTGGGTCATGTGCCAGTTAAACAGATTGGGGCGTTTCACCCACAAATCACCCTGTCCTTCCTGCACCGCGTTGCCGCTGCCGTCCGTCACTTTTTGCGTGAAGCTGGCGTGGAAGCTGCTTACTTTATCCAGTCGGCTTTTAAGGTCGCTGGCTGCATCAGCCCAGACGCTGCTGGCTACAAAACTGGTGAGTAATGCACAGGCGATGGCGATTTTTTTCATTGTTATTCCTTAAAATACGTCTTCCCGAAATGGGGTTTCCGTTTCTATTCTGGACCTGCCCGAAGGCAGGCGACAGAAGAATATGCTTAATTTTTGCTGATTTACCCTTCTTTGCAATCGCTGAAGGTTAATCAAACGGCGGCGGAGCCAGCACCTCACGGTTACCGTTGTGCCCCTGCTCGCTCACAATGCCCTGCGCTTCCATCTGCTCGATGATGCGCGCCGCGCGGTTATAGCCGATGCGGAACTGACGCTGCACGCCAGAGATGGACGCTTTGCGTTTTTCAGTAACGAAATTAACCGCCTGGTCGAATAACGGATCCAGCTCTTCGCCGCCGTCAAAGCCACCACCGCCGCCTTCGCTTTCGCTGTCGGAGGTAATGCCGTCAACGTACTGCGGACGTCCGCGCGCCTTCCAGTCCTGCACCACGGCGTGTACTTCCTGGTCGCGAACAAACGCGCCGTGTACGCGCACTGGAGAGGTGGAGTTCGGGCCGGAGTACAGCATGTCACCCATTCCCAGCAGCGACTCAGCGCCGCCCTGGTCAAGAATGGTACGGGAGTCGATTTTGCTCGAAACGGTAAACGCAATACGGGTCGGAATATTCGCCTTAATCAGACCGGTGATAACGTCCACGGACGGACGCTGGGTCGCCAGCACCAGGTGAATACCTGCCGCACGCGCTTTCTGTGCCAGACGCGCGATCAGCTCTTCCACTTTCTTCCCGACGGTCATCATCAGGTCGGCGAATTCATCCACCAGCACGACGATATAAGGCAGTTTCTCCAGCACAGGATGCTGGGCATCCATGCTGTCACCCGGCTTCCAGTATGGGTCCGGAATCGGACGACCCATGCGCGCCGCCTCGGCGATCTTCTCGTTATAACCGGCCAGGTTACGCACGCCCAGCGCAGACATCAGCTTGTAGCGACGCTCCATTTCATTGACGCTCCAGCGCAGGGCGTTGGCGGCGTCCTTCATGTCGGTGACCACTTCCGTCAGCAGGTGCGGAATGCCTTCGTAGACCGACAGTTCGAGCATTTTCGGGTCGATCATGATGAAACGCACGTCTTCAGGCTGCGCTTTGTAGAGCATGCTAAGGATCATGGCGTTCACGCCGACCGATTTACCGGAACCGGTGGTACCCGCTACCAGCAGATGAGGCATTTTCGCGAGGTCTGCCACTACCGGGTCGCCGGCGATATCTTTACCCAACACCACGGTCAGCGGAGAAGGGTTATCGCGGAACTTGGTGTTATCCAGCACTTCACGCAGGTAAACGGTCTGACGTTTCTTGTTCGGCAGCTCAAGGCCAACGTACGGTTTACCCGGAATCACTTCCACCACACGTACCGCCACGGTCGACAGAGAACGCGCCAGGTCGCGGGAGAGGTTAGAAATACGCGCGGCTTTGACGCCCGGCGCCAGGTTCAGTTCGAAGCGGGTGATCACCGGACCGGGCGAGTAGTTCACCACGTCCGCCTTGATGCGGAAGTCTGCCAGACGGGCTTCCACCAGACGGGCCATCTGCTCCAGGGCAAACGTATCAACCGGTTCGACTTCAGCCGGTGGCGGCGTCAGCAGATCCAGCGACGGCAGCGGCGTGCTCGGACGCTGCAGCGGACGGCTATCACCGTTACGCATCAGCAGCGGGTGAATCAGGCTCTCCTGCGGCTGCGGTGCTGGCTGCTGGTACTGCGGCGGCTGCTGTTGTGGCTGCTGCGGTTGCGCATACGGCTGCTGAACAGGTTGCTGCGGCTGCGCGTAAGTCTGTGCCTGCGGCGCTGGCGGCTGGCGCACAGGCTCTGCTTCAGGCATCACGCTCGGGGTGAACAGTGGCTCGCTCGGGCCATCATCCACCAGATCTTTCATCGGCGAAAACTCGAAATCCGATAATGAGAACGGGTTCGCACCAGTTGGCTGTTCACCTGAGTAACGCTGCTGCTGGGTTGCCGCAAACTGACGCGCTAATTCGGCTTCAGCCGCGTCATCTTCGTCTTCCAGCATCGGTTCATCATGCTGATAGTCTTCACCGTAGCGCTGATTCTGCTGCGCGGCGAACTGGCGCGCCAGCTCGTCCTGCTGCATTTCATCAGCATCATCTTCGTAGTCCGTTCCACGCGCTTTCTCTTCGGCCATCCGCTGGGAAGGCAGCTTGATCCCATAGGAGGCAAGCTCACGACGAGTTGGAACGCGGACGCGGTTAGGGCGAGGCAGTTGCGGACCAATTCCCTCTTTCACCTGCGGACGCGGCGCACCGCCCGTTGCCAGGCTAAAGACAGGTGCCGCCGCCGCTGCGGCTGCGGTAGCCTGCTTCACGCTTTCCGCTACGGGGGCAACAGCAGGCGTCGGGTCGACCGGTGGAACCGAAACCGACGGGGCTTTTGGCGCAGGTTCCTGCACCGGTTCAGGCACAGGCTGATACCATGCCGCCAGCTGTTCGCGCTCACGAGCACGGCGTTCTTCAACTTCTTCAAAATAGTACATTGGCGGACGAGACGGTTTCACCTCTTCCACCACCTCAGGTTCAGGCTGAGGCTCGACATAAGGCTGCACAGGTTCAACCGGTTCAGGCACGTACTCCTGATAAGGCTGGGCCACAGGCTGCTCATAGTGCGGCTGTTCATACTCAGGTTGCGGCGGCTGATAAGGCTGCTGCCACTGCTCCTGCTGCACGGGGATATAGCTCTCTGGTTCCGGCGCGATAACAGGCTCCGGCGTGTGGACACCCGGCGCGGTCTGCCAGGCAACCTGAGGCTGCTGAATAGCGGATTCCGGAGGCGGAACCGGCGCGGATGGCATCACGGCTTCGACAGGCGCGGCATACGCCTGTGATGCTGTCGTTGCGGCTGCGGCCGCGTCAACCGGCGCGGTAACGGTATGGCCGTTAAGCAGCGGATCGTATTCATCGAAATCCCCCGGCATCGCACGGTTGCCGGAGAAAAGTACATCATCAGGATCGACTGTACTACCCGCTGCGCGGTACTCCACCTGCTCGTCTTCATCCATACGCTTACCGGAGAAGAGCGCCGCATCGGTTTTACGTCCAAGCGGGTTGGCAAATTTTTCAGCAACGCGCTGGCGACGCGCCAGGGCACCGCGCAGAATACGGGCACGACGAGATTCACGACGTTGCACCGGCGCATCGTCTTCCTCTTCGTACTCATCTTCATATTCTTCTTCATCGACCCACGTGTCGTCGCGGCGGGTACGGTTGCTCGCAAAGGTCAGGATCGTCAGAATAAAGCTGCCGATCTTCTCGGCAATGCTCACCCATGACCAGCCGGTAAACAGCGTCAGCCCGGCCGCCCAGATGCAGAGCAGCGCCAGCGTGCCGCCGCTGCTGTGAAGCATCGGCTGTAGCGCAGAGCTCAGCAGGCTGCCAATCACCCCACCGGAGGCGAAGTACCAGATATCATCGGCATTAATCGCCGCCAGCCCGCAGGAGGTGAGGATCAGCGCCAGGGCGCCAATCAGGCGCAGGGAAACCGCAAAATAGTCGATGTAATCATCGTTCTGACGATGACGCCATGCAAACCAGCATCCGCCAATGATTATGACGGGAATGGTGTAGGCCATCACACCGAAAATGAAAAAGAGCGTGTCCGCAAGCCAGGCTCCGGGTACGCCACCTAAATTATGGATAGGCTCATGCCACGCGGTTTGCGACCAGCTGGGATCGGAGGGGTTGAAACTGAGTAAGGCTGCCATCAGCCAGACGGCAAAAAGGGCAATAACGATCAGCAAAGCCTCGAGGAGACGACGTCCGCTGCTTAGCTTCGATAGTGTGACTTCTTTGTCTTCAGTGTATTCCTGGCTCAAGAAAGGCTCTCCAGGTATCAGGCATATCCTGCCTGTTTGCTAAAACGGACAACAGCGCCGGGGCTCCCCGGCACTGTTGCTGTATGGATTAACAGGAGTGTAATCAAACTACGCTGATTTTGCACCTGTTCCGTGTTAGCGCGTCTTAATAACCAGACGATTGCTCTGTTTGACCTCTTCCATCACCACATAGGTACGGGTGTCGTTCACGCCTGGCAGACGCAGCAGGGTTTCCCCCAGCAGCTTACGGTAGGCGGACATATCAGGCACACGCGTTTTCAACAGGTAGTCGAAATCACCGGACACCAGATGACACTCTTGAATTTCTTCAAGTTTTTGTACAGCGGCGTTAAATTGCTCAAACACATCCGGCGCACCACGATTCAGAGTAATCTCAACAAATACCAGAAGTGAGGCATCCAGATAATGCGGGTTCAGCAGAGCCGTATAGCCCTGAATAAAACCCTGTCTTTCCAGTCGGCGCACACGCTCAAGGCACGGCGTCGGGGAAAGTCCCACACGTTTTGAAAGCTCGACGTTGGAAATACGCCCATCCTTTTGCAATTCATTAAGAATGTTACGATCGATACGGTCGAGATCTTTGCCAGGGCGCTTCTTGCTATCTACCATTATTATTGTCTCTCTGTATTCCTTCCCTACTCCTGCCTGGACCCTGTGCACATCACTGTTCAGAGCCTGTACCCGTTAGTCATCACATCGCCTGGTTATGTATTAGACGCGATGCGGATTCGGGTTCTGTTGGTAAGAAGACCGCTGCCCGAAGGCTGTCACCGACATCACGTATGGCGTCTGTCCACGCCATGCGTAGATTTCACTGACACGGTAAAAATGGCATTTACGTGCATGCCTATGCGGCATACGGTTAACGCGGTTTTTTTTCTTCCTTGAATGTTTTCGCAAATGCGCAGGGGATTGTCAAAGCAAAACATCGTTTTTTAGTACAAGATGCCGGATATTCATTACGGGGGGGTATTAATCCTCATTTTACTGCTTTATAAACGAGCGGTTTTCAGTAGAAAACGTGACGTAACGGCACTGGATTCATCGGGCGCAGCTATTACATATATCGAAAGCAAAATCCCAGTGCTCTTTTTTTACGGCAACAAATTCCCTACAATCCAGCCCATTGCCTGCCAACAACAATGGGGATCTCATGGGCACGACCAAACACAGTAAGTTGTTAATCCTTGGTTCTGGACCTGCGGGATATACCGCGGCGGTCTATGCTGCACGCGCAAACCTGCAGCCGGTTCTGATCACCGGCATGGAAAAAGGCGGTCAGTTGACCACCACCACGGAAGTGGAAAACTGGCCGGGCGACCCGAACGATCTGACCGGGCCGCTGCTGATGGAACGCATGCACGAGCATGCCGCCAAATTCGAAACCGAAATCCTTTTCGACCACATTAATAAAGTGGATTTGCAGAACCGTCCGTTCCGCCTGACGGGTGACAGCGGTGAATACACCTGCGATGCGCTAATCATTGCCACCGGCGCCTCTGCCCGTTATCTCGGCCTGCCGTCTGAAGAAGCGTTCAAAGGCCGCGGCGTCTCTGCCTGTGCGACCTGCGACGGTTTCTTCTACCGTAACCAGAAAGTCGCGGTTATCGGCGGCGGTAATACCGCGGTGGAAGAAGCGCTGTACCTGGCGAACATTGCCTCTGAAGTGCATCTGATCCACCGTCGTGACACCTTCCGCGCCGAGAAGATCCTTATTAAGCGCCTGATGGATAAAGTGGCGAGCGGCAACATCGTGCTGCACACCAACCGTACCCTGGAAGAAGTCACGGGCGATCAGATGGGCGTTGCGGGTCTGCGCATTCGTGATACCCAGAACACCGATAACGTCGAAACGCTGGAAGTGGCGGGCCTGTTTGTGGCAATCGGCCACAGCCCGAACACCGCGATCTTCGAAGGCCAGCTGGAGCTGGAAAACGGCTATATCAAAGTGCAGTCCGGCATTCACGGTAACGCGACCCAGACCAGCATCCCGGGCGTGTTCGCTGCCGGTGACGTGATGGACCATATTTATCGTCAGGCGATCACCTCTGCGGGCACCGGCTGTATGGCCGCGCTGGACGCTGAACGCTACCTCGACGGACTGGCTGAACAAGGTAAATAATCTTTACAAGTCAGTAACAAACGTAAATAAAGGCGGCCACAGGTCGCCTTTATTTTTGCTCGCGTGTAACATGCAGATGTCTAATTTCTTATAACGTCACCTGCAAAATACGCAATGGAAAAAACCCGTCAACAAGAGTTAACACGCTGGCTGAAACAGCAAAGCGTTATTTCCCGCCGCTGGCTTACGATCTCCCGTCTTCTGGGGTTCGTTAGCGGTCTGTTGATTGTTGCCCAGGCATGGCTGCTGGCCCGCATTCTTAATCACATGATCATGGAGAACATTCCCCGCGAAGCGCTCCTGCTGCCCTTTATTGTTCTGATCCTGGTTTTTGTCCTGCGCGCCTGGGTGGTGTGGCTGCGTGAACGTGTCGGCTTCCACGCCGGACAGCATATCCGCTACGAGATCCGTCGTCAGGTGCTCGACCGCCTGCAGGAAGCCGGGCCCGCGTGGATCCAGGGTAAACCGGCCGGAAGCTGGGCGACGCTGATCCTTGAGCAGATCGACGATATGCACGATTACTACGCGCGCTATCTTCCGCAGATGGCGCTGGCGGTTTTTGTGCCGCTGTTGATTGTTATTGCCATCTTCCCGGTTAACTGGGTGGCGGCGCTGATCCTGCTGGGGACCGCCCCGCTGATCCCGCTGTTTATGGCGATGGTCGGCATGGGTGCGGCTGATGCCAACCGCCGCAACTTCCTGGCGCTGGGCCGGCTGAGCGGACATTTCCTCGATCGTCTGCGCGGGATGGAAACCCTGCGTATTTTTGGTCGCGGTGAAGCGGAAACCGAGAACATTCGCCTGGCATCACAGGACTTCCGCCAGCGCACGATGGAAGTGTTACGCCTGGCGTTCCTCTCGTCCGGCGTGCTGGAATTCTTTACCTCGCTGTCGATTGCCCTCGTGGCGGTTTATTTCGGTTTCTCCTATCTCGGCGCGCTGGATTTCGGCCACTACGGCACGGCGGTGACCCTCTCTGCCGGTTTCCTCGCGCTCATCCTGGCTCCGGAGTTTTTCCAGCCGCTTCGCGACCTGGGGACCTTCTATCATGCCAAAGCGCAGGCCGTTGGCGCGGCCGACAGCCTGAAAACCTTCCTGGAGACGCCGCTGGCGCACCCGGAGCGCGGTGACGTGGCGCTGAACGCTAAAGAGCCGGTAACCGTCGAAGCGAGCGATTTCTGCATTCTCTCACCGGAAGGAAAAGTGCTGGCTGGCCCGCTGAACTTTAGCCTGCCCGCCGGAAAACGCGTGGTGCTGGTCGGCACCAGCGGTTCAGGGAAGAGTTCTCTGCTGAATGCGTTATCCGGTTTTATGGCCTACACCGGTTCTCTGCGGATAAACAAAACTGAACTGCGTAATCTCGATCCCGACGCGTGGCGTAAGCAGCTCAGTTGGGTCGGACAAAACCCTCAGCTACCTGCTTCCACGCTGCGCGAAAACGTGCTCCTGGCACGCCCGGATGCTCGTGAAGATGAACTGCAGTCCGTTCTCGACCGCGCGTGGGTCAGTGAATTTCTGCCGCTGCTCCCGCAGGGTGTCGATACCGTGGTAGGCGATCAGTCTGCCGGGCTGTCTGTCGGCCAGGCACAGCGCGTGGCCGTCGCCCGTGCGCTGCTGAACCCGTGCCAGCTGATGCTGCTGGATGAGCCTGCTGCCAGCCTGGATTCACACAGCGAGCAGCGCGTCATGGCGGCCCTGAGCGCCGCTTCCCTGCAGCAAACCACCCTTATGGTTACCCATCAGCTGGAAGGCATTGCTGACTGGGATGAGATCTGGGTGATGGAAAACGGTCATATTGTTGAGCAAGGCAATTACGCCGCGCTTGTTGCCGCGCAGGGGCCGTTCGCCGCCCTGCTGGCGAACCGTCAGGAGGACATCTGATGCGTGCTCTGCTGCCTTATCTTGCGCTCTATAAACGCCACAAGTGGATGCTGACGCTGGGGATCGTGCTGGCGATTGTAACGCTGCTCGCCAGCATCGGCCTGCTCACGCTTTCCGGCTGGTTCCTGTCGGCCTCCGCCGTAGCCGGGTTCGCCGGATTATACAGCTTCAACTATATGCTGCCGGCGGCAGGCGTGCGGGGTACCGCCATTACCCGTACTGCCGGACGCTATTTCGAGCGGCTGGTCAGCCACGACGCGACGTTCCGCGTCCTGCAGCACCTGCGCATTTACACCTTCAGCAAACTGCTTCCCCTCTCCCCTGCCGGGCTGGCGCGTTTTCGCCAGGGCGAATTACTGAACCGTGTCGTTGCGGATGTCGACACGCTGGACCACCTTTACCTGCGGGTGATCTCCCCGATAGTGGGCGCGCTTGTGGTGATTGTGGTAGTTACGCTGGGGCTGTCCGTTCTGGATGTTCCCGTTGCGCTGACGCTGGGCGGGATCATGCTGCTGACGCTTATCATTCTGCCGCCGCTGTTTTATCGCGCCGGGAAATCCACCGGGGAAAACCTGACGCGGCTGCGCGGGGATTACCGCCAGCAGCTGACCTCCTGGCTTCAGGGCCAGGCAGAGCTAACCATTTTTGGTGCCAGCAAGCGCTACCGTGCCCGAATGGAAAGTACGGAGCTGAACTGGCATGAAGCCCAGCGCCGCCAGTCGGAACTGACGGCCTTCTCGCAGGCGCTGATGGTGTTAATCGGCGGCGTGGCGGTGATCGCCATGCTGTGGCTGGCATCCGGCGGGATTGGCGGTAATACCCAGCCAGGCCCTCTTATTGCACTCTTTGTTTTCTGCGCGCTGGCCGCATTTGAGGCTCTGGCCCCGGTGACGGGCGCTTTCCAGCATCTTGGACAGGTGATCGCCTCTGCCCTGCGCATCACCCAGATTGCCGAACAGGAGCCTGAAGTCACGTTCAGTGCCGGGCAAACCACCGTGCCTGAGCAGGTGGCGCTGACGCTTGATAACGTGACCTTCGCCTATGACAAACAGGCGCAGAACGCGCTGGAGGGTATCAACCTTTCCGTTAATGCAGGGCAGCGGATTGCGATCCTCGGCCGTACCGGCTGCGGTAAGTCGACGCTGCTGCAGCTGCTGACGCGCGCCTGGGATCCACAGCACGGTCAGATTCGTTTTAATAACACGTTGCTGACTGATTTCAGCGAGCAGGCCCTGCGCAAGACCGTGAGCGTTGTTCCACAGCGCGTGCATCTGTTTAGCGCCACCCTGCGCGATAACCTGCTGCTGGCCGCGCCAGAGGCTTCAGACGATGATCTTCGCTCCGTACTGGAGCAGGTCGGATTGCAAAAGCTGCTTGAGGACGAAGGACTGAACAGCTGGCTGGGAGAAGGCGGTCGTCAGCTTTCCGGCGGAGAGCTGCGCCGTCTGGCCATTGCACGCGCGCTGCTGCATGATGCACCTCTGATGCTGCTCGACGAACCTACAGAAGGGCTTGATGCGACAACCGAGAGTCAAATCCTTGATTTACTGGCAAACGTTATGGCAGGAAAAACCGTCCTGATGGTGACGCACCGCCTGCGCGGGCTGGCAAGTTTTGATCGGATAATTGTGATGGACAACGGACAAATTATTGAGCAAGGTAGTCACGCAGAGCTGTTGGCGAAACAGGGTCGCTACTACCAGTTCAAACAGCGTCTGTAGACTATATTTGTAGCGTCCTCACTCGCGTACTGGAGTTTTGCTGTCATGCGCCTGGTCCAGCTTTCTCGTCATAACATCGCGTTTCCTTCGCCGGAGGGAGCGCTGCGTGAGCCCAACGGGCTGCTGGCCCTTGGCGGTGACCTTAGCCCTGCGCGGCTATTAATGGCCTACCAGCGCGGCATCTTCCCGTGGTTTTCTCCCGGCGACCCGATTTTATGGTGGTCTCCCGACCCGCGCGCCGTGCTGTGGCCAGCGCAGTTCCATCTGAGCCGCAGCATGAAGCGTTTCCATGCTAAATCCCCATATCGCGTCACGCTGAATCACGCCTTTGGGCAGGTGATCGAAGGCTGTGCCGAAGATCGCCATGAAGGGACGTGGATCACCCGCGATATCGTCAACGCCTACCACCAGCTCCATGAGCTTGGCTACGCCCACTCCATTGAGGTTTGGGAAAAGGGGGAACTGGTTGGCGGCATGTACGGCGTGGCGCAAGGGACGCTGTTTTGCGGCGAATCGATGTTCTCCCGTGCGGTTAACGCCTCGAAAACCGCGCTGCTGGTCTTCTGCGAGGCCTTTGCCCAGCGCGGCGGACGCCTGATCGATTGTCAGGTGCTCAACGAGCACACGGCTTCTCTCGGTGCAGTTGACATCCCGCGACGACAGTATATTGAGCATCTTGACGCCTGCCGTCAGGAGAAGCTCCCGCGCGACTTCTGGATCCCCAGAATGCTCTTTATGCCCAATGCTTAAATGTTTTCCGCATATTTTTTGTGAGGGTGTTATAATTATGCCGCAGAGTAGCTTCTGCCTGTTGCCCCGCCGCCGTTTGGGACCCTCGCTTCAGATAACGTCCTGACGTTTATCCTGTTGTCTCCCCTTTACGAATGCGCTTCCTGTTCGGTTGTACCGTGACGCTTGGGCAATGCGCCGAAACTGTTTTGCTGCGTTTTAATCGCGCAATTCTTTACTTAATTGATGAATTTCGGCATTATCTTGCCGGTTCAAAACTTGGTAGTGATACCCCAGAGGATTAGATGGCCAAAGAAGACAATATTGAAATGCAGGGTACCGTACTTGATACGTTGCCTAATACCATGTTTCGCGTAGAGCTGGAAAACGGTCACGTGGTAACTGCGCACATCTCCGGTAAAATGCGCAAAAACTACATCCGCATTTTGACGGGCGACAAAGTGACTGTTGAACTGACCCCGTACGACCTGAGCAAAGGCCGCATTGTCTTCCGTAGTCGCTAATTTTTTCGCCTGTAATGGCAGATGAATATATAAAAGGTCGGGTTAATCCCGGCCTTTTTTATTTATGGCGTTAGTGTTGCTGCTTCGGAAGATGTATTGTCATCCATGGTTGTACAGGAGCGATTAAATCCCCCGCCATAGAATGAGCCATGTCATGAAGTAATCCCGTCAGGTGCGGCAGCATATCACGGTCAAAATGCGACACCAGCAGCACATGATTCAACGCCCGGCAGTAGTCACATTTCGTTTCTGTATCTTCAAGCAACCACTCTTTTTGTCGCGGTTGTTCCGCTTCTTCCTCAAATTCCACCACCTGAAAATCACGCATTGATTCTGTGAGGCCGGATTTCACCTCTTCCAGGTAGGCTCCGAGACAACGGCAAACGGGCTGCGTTTGCGGAAGTGATTTGCAATCCAGCAGGATTTCGGTGAGCAGTTGGCAGCGCTCTGCAAGGGTTGGGAGATCGGGGTTGAGGGAGAGTTCGGTGTAGAGTTGGGCGAAGCTATTAATATTAGTCATATGTGATCCTTTATGCACGCAAGATTATCTGTGCACACACTTTCAGGACGCCAATCCCGGCACCTGATTTTGCAGGTGCGCCGCCATTTTATTACTGTGGATTTATCCAGCAACTGACTTCGAAAGAAACTGGAAAGCGCCTCGCAAAATTCCTCTGCGGCCTGCTGCCCTCTCCCACGGGGATAGGGAGAAAAGCAGGCATAAAAAAACCGGGCTATAGCCCGGTTTTTAAGACCTACCTTACAACTCAGTGAGCCGCTTCCGGCTTGTGCTTCGCCGCACTCTGGAAATCGTACGTCAATTCGTTCTTCGCCTGGTCCAGCGCCACGGTCACCTGACCGCCGTCTACCAGCGAGCCAAACAGCAGCTCGTTCGCCAGCGGTTTCTTCAGGTTGTCCTGAATCACGCGCGCCATCGGACGGGCCCCCATCGCGCGGTCGTAGCCTTTCTCGGCCAGCCAGTTGCGGGCCTCCTGGCTCACTTCCAGCGAGACGCCTTTCTGATCCAGCTGAACCTGCAGCTCGACGATGAACTTATCCACCACCTGATGGATCACCTCGGTAGACAGGTGATCGAACCAGATAATGTTGTCCAGACGGTTACGGAACTCCGGCGTGAAGATCTTCTTGATCTCCTCCATCGCATCGGTGCTGTTATCCTGGTGGATCAGGCCGATGGATTTGCGCTCGGTTTCACGTACCCCGGCGTTAGTGGTCATCACCAGCACCACGTTGCGGAAGTCCGCCTTGCGCCCGTTGTTATCGGTCAGCGTCCCGTTGTCCATCACCTGCAACAGGATGTTGAACACGTCCGGGTGCGCTTTCTCGATTTCATCGAGCAGCAGTACCGCGTGCGGATGCTTGATCACCGCGTCGGTGAGCAGGCCGCCCTGGTCAAAGCCCACGTAGCCCGGAGGTGCACCAATCAAACGGCTGACGGTGTGACGCTCCATATACTCGGACATATCAAAGCGCAGCAGCTCAATGCCCAGCGCTTTGGAGAGCTGAACCGTCACCTCGGTTTTCCCCACGCCGGTCGGGCCGGCAAACAGGAAGGAACCAACGGGCTTGTGGTCATGCCCCAGGCCAGCACGGGCCATCTTGATCGCTTCGGTTAAGGCCTCAATGGCTTTATCCTGACCAAAGACCAGCATTTTCAGGCGATTGCCGAGGGTACGCAGCGTATCGCGATCGCTCTGAGAAACGCTCTTCTCAGGAATACGCGCGATGCGGGCGACCACGGACTCGATATCCGCCACGTTAACGGTTTTCTTACGCTTGCTGGCCGGCATCAGGCGCGCACGCGCCCCGGCCTCGTCAATCACGTCAATCGCCTTATCCGGCAGGTGACGGTCGTTGATGTATTTCACCGCCAGCTCCACCGCCGCACGCACCGCTTTCGCGGTGTAACGCACGTCGTGGTGCGCTTCGTACTTTGTTTTCAGGCCGTTGATGATCTGCACCGTTTCGTCAACCGACGGCTCGGTGACGTCGATTTTCTGGAAACGACGCGCCAGCGCGCGATCTTTCTCAAAAATGTTGCTGAACTCCTGGTACGTCGTGGAGCCCATCACGCGGATCTTGCCGCTTGAAAGCAGCGGTTTGATCAGGTTTGCCGCATCCACCTGGCCACCGGAGGCCGCACCTGCGCCGATGATGGTGTGGATCTCATCGATAAACAGGATGCTGTTGGTGTCCTGCTCCAGCTGTTTTAACAGCGCCTTGAAGCGTTTTTCAAAATCACCGCGGTATTTAGTGCCCGCCAGCAGCGAGCCAATATCCAGCGAGTAGATGGTGCAGTCGGCAATCACTTCCGGCACGTCGCCCTGCACAATGCGCCAGGCAAGACCTTCGGCAATCGCCGTTTTACCCACGCCTGACTCGCCCACCAGCAGCGGGTTGTTCTTGCGGCGACGGCACAGCACCTGAATCGCGCGCTCCAGCTCTTTATCGCGGCCAATCAGCGGGTCGATGCCGCCAACGCGAGCAAGCTGATTAAGGTTGGTGGTGAAGTTTTCCATACGATCCTCCCCGCCTGCTTGCTCTTCATTGTTATTGACCTGATTGCTGGAATCCGATGCCTGGTTAGGCTCGTCTTTGCGCGTTCCGTGAGAAATAAAGTTAACCACGTCGAGGCGGCTGACTTCGTGTTTGCGCAGCAGGTAGGCAGCCTGTGACTCCTGCTCGCTGAAGATGGCGACTAAGACGTTTGCGCCAGTCACTTCGCTACGTCCGGAAGACTGGACGTGGAATACAGCGCGCTGCAGCACGCGCTGGAAGCTGAGCGTCGGCTGCGTGTCGCGCTCCTCTTCACTGGCTGGCAGCACCGGTGTGGTTTGTTCGATGAAGGCTTCGAGTTCCTGACGTAGCGCCACCAGATCCACGGAGCAGGCTTCCAGCGCTTCGCGGGCAGATGGGTTGCTAAGCAGTGCGAGCAGTAAATGCTCGACGGTCATAAACTCATGTCGGTGCTCACGCGCTCTGGCGAAAGCCATGTTTAAACTGAGTTCCAGTTCTTGATTGAGCATAGGCACCTCCCCCAATTTTATGCCTTATCAGGCCTTTTCCAGCGTACACAGCAACGGATGCTCGTTCTCCCTCGCATAGTCGTTCACCATCGCCACTTTGGTTTCCGCCACCTCGGCGGTAAAAATGCCGCAGATAGCTTTGCCACGATAATGAACGGTAAGCATCAGTTGCGTTGCACGTTCTACATCATAAGAAAAGAACTTTTGTAGCACGTCAATAACAAATTCCATCGGCGTGTAATCATCGTTCATTAACATAACTTTATACATAGATGGCGGTTTTAGCGCGTCGCGCACTTTATCTTCCGCCAGCTGGTCAAAATCCAGCCAGTCGTTGGTCTTACCCATTTTGCATAACCACTTTGAATCTACCTCAGATGTTAGATAACAATCATCTATTACTGTCATCCGCGATGTCTGTCACAAACTGTTGCAATAGCGTTAACTGCTTCAAACTTTGGTTGATTATTGTCCCAACTCCAGCGCCAAACGCTTGACGACGTCTTTCGTTTATCTAAATTGTACAAGCGTGAGATGGCGAGGTTTTGAACAGCCCCCACTCCACCACCGGTTCATTCCATCTTAATTTATAAGATTTACGAAGGATGTCGAAGCATGGAAATGGGTACTGTTAAGTGGTTCAACAACGCCAAGGGGTTTGGCTTCATCTGCCCCGAAGGCGGCGGCGAAGATATCTTCGCTCACTATTCCACCATTCAGATGGATGGTTACAGGACGCTCAAAGCCGGGCAGTCCGTCCGGTTCGATGTACACCAGGGACCAAAAGGCAATCATGCAAGCCTAATCGTACCCGTTGAAGCAGAAACGGTTGCATAGCTCTCTGTTTTATTGTGTACATCACGCAGTCAAAATGCCAGCCCGATCGGCTGGCATTTTTATTTTCGGGTTATTCCCGAGCCAGCGCGTCCACCGGATCCAGCCGCGCCGCGTTGCGCGCAGGCAGCCAGCCAAACAAAATCCCGGTAAAGGTGGAACACAAAAACGCGGTGAGTATCGCCATCGGCGAGAAGCCAATCTCCCAGCCGGGTAAAAAAAGCTGGAGCGCAAAGGCAATCATCATCGAGAGCGCAATGCCCATCGCGCCGCCCACCAGGCATACCAGCACCGCTTCAATTAAAAACTGCTGAAGCACGTCGCTGGCCCTGGCCCCGACCGCCATGCGGATGCCAATCTCCCGGGTGCGTTCAGTTACCGACACCAGCATGATATTCATCACCCCGATACCGCCAACGACCAGCGAGATCACCGCCACCAGCGTCAGGAACAGCTGAAGAGTACGTGTGGTCTTTTCCGCCGTTTTCAAGAGGCCGTCCATATTCCAGGTGAAGAAATCTTTCTTCCCGTGGCGCAACGTTAACAGCCGTTCCAGCTGCTGTTCCGCCAGCGCGCTGTCGTAGCCCTCCTTCACGCGCACGGTGATGGAGTTAAGCCACGACTGGCCCATAATCCGCCCGGAGATGGTCGTATACGGCAGCCAGACGCGCAGGATTTTGCTGCTGCCGAACATCGACTGCTTCTCTTCCGCCACGCCAATGACCGTGGCAGGCATGTTGCCGACGAGGATCACTTCGCCCACCACGTTCGCTTTATTGGGGAAAAGCTGCCTGCGCGAGTTGGCGTCCAGCACCACCACCTGCGCCCTCCCCGCCAGCTGCTCGGCGTTGAAAGTGGCCCCTTCGCTGAAGGTCATGCCGTAGACGTTGAAGTAGTCGCCGCTCACGCCGTTGGCGCTGGCCGCCACGTCGATGTTGCCGTAGCGCAGACGCAGGTTTTGCGAGACCGCAGGCGTGGCGGAGTTCACCCACGGCTGCTTCTGAATCGCCGCCAGATCGTCATACTTGAGCGCCTGCTGATACTGCGGCTCGTCGTCGCCGAAGTCTTTGCCGGGATAGACGTCAATGGTGTTGGTCCCGATGGCGCGGATATCCGCCAGCACCAGCTGCTTGGCCGCGTCGCCCACCACCACAATCGACACCACCGAGGCAATACCGATAATGATGCCGAGCATGGTCAGCAGGGTGCGCATTTTGTTGGCCGCCATCGCCAGCCAGGCCATGGTCAGCGCTTCACGAAAGCCGCTGGAGAACTGCGCCCAGCCGGTCGACGCAGGCAGCGCTTCCTTCGGTGCCGCCGCGCGGGACTCACGCGGCGGTGGGTTGCTCACCAGCTCGCCGTCGTGGATCTCTATAATGCGTTCGGCCTGCTTTGCCACCTGCGGATCGTGGGTAACGATAATCACCGTGTGGCCCTGATCGCGCAGCTGGTGCAGGATCGCCATCACCTCTTCGCCGGAGTGGCTGTCGAGCGCCCCGGTCGGTTCATCCGCGAGGATCACCTGCCCGCCGTTCATCAGGGCGCGGGCAATACTCACGCGCTGCTGCTGGCCGCCGGACAGCTGCGACGGCTGGTACTCCACCCGCTCCGCCAGCCCCAAACGCGTTAACAGCGCCTTCGCGCGCTCAAGGCGTTTCTTCCGCTCAACGCCCGCATACACCGCGGGAACCTCCACGTTCTGCGCCGCGCTCAGGTGAGAGAGCAAGTGGTAACGCTGGAAAATAAAGCCAAAGTGTTCCCGGCGCAGCTTCGCCAGCGCGTCGCCGTCGAGCGTCGAGACGTCCGTCCCGGCCACGCGGTACGTACCGCTGGTGGGTTTATCCAGACAGCCGAGAATGTTCATCAGCGTCGATTTACCGGAACCCGACGCGCCTACAATCGCTACCATCTCGCCCGCCTCCACGCTCAGGGAGATGCCTTTCAGCACCTCTACCGGGTCGTCGCCGGACGGATAGCTGCGACGAATGTCCTTCAGCTCAAGCAGCGCGGTCATTTAGCGGCTCCGGGCAGGCTTTCGCTGATAACAACCTCCTCGCCCTCTTCCAGCCCTTTCTCCACCACCACGTCGGTGTCGTTGCGCGCGCCAATCACCACCTCGCGCTCGCGCGTTTCACCGTTGCGCAGCACTTTCACCTTGTAGCGATTGTCCCCGGCGGATTCACCCAGCGCGGAGAGCGGAACGGTCAGCACGTTCTTCACGCCGGTCAGCTGGATGTGCACCTGCGCGGTCATGTCCAGGCGCAGCACGCCCTTCGGGTTTGGCACTTCAAAACGCGCATAGTAGAAAATGGCGTCGTTAACCTTTTCCGGCGTCGGCAGAATGTCTTTCAGCACGCCCTCGTAGCGGGTCTGCGGATCGCCGAGTACGGTAAACCAGGCATTCTGCCCCGGCTTAAGATGGATCACGTCTGCCTCGGAGACCTGGGCCTTCACCAGCATGGTGCTCATGTCCGCCAGCGTCAGAATGTTTGGCGCTTGCTGGGCGGCAATCACCGTCTGGCCCTGCAGCGTGGTAATTTGCGTCACTTCCCCGGCCATCGGCGCGACGATCTTTGTGTAATCAAGATTGGTTTTCGCCGTATCCAGCGAGGCCTGATTACGCTTGATTTGCGCGTCGATCGTGCCAATCTGCGCCTGTTTCACCGCCAGTTCAGTCGCGGCGGTGTCTAAATCCTGTTTCGAGATAGCCTGGGTTTTCGCCAGCGCCTGCTGGCGGGTCAGCGTCACCTGCGCCAGATTACGCTCTGCCTGCGCCTGCGCACGCTGCGCGCGCAGCTCCATCAGCGT
Organism: Enterobacter cloacae complex sp. P27C; assembly: GCF_014895705.1. Taxonomy (NCBI): domain Bacteria; kingdom Pseudomonadati; phylum Pseudomonadota; class Gammaproteobacteria; order Enterobacterales; family Enterobacteriaceae; genus Enterobacter; species Enterobacter cloacae complex sp. P27C. The sequence goes on along the minus strand of NZ_JADBQB010000001.1, from coordinate 66,788 downwards.
CGCTTCCACTTCGCGGATCTGGTTCTCAGCCTGCTCGGGATCGATAACGCCAAGCAGCTGGCCTTTTTTCACCTTGTCGCCAATCTCTACCGACAGCGTTTTCAGCTGGCCGCTGACCTGAGCGCCGACGTCAACTTTGCGCAGCGCATCAAGTTTGCCCGTCGCAAGGACATTTTGCTGCAGTTCACCCGGACGAACGATCAGCGTCTGGTACTGCGGCACAGGCGCGTTAAGCACCTGCCATAACCAGAATCCACCGGCTACAATCACCAGCGCCAGCAGCAGAAACAGCGTTCTGCGTTTTCCCTTGAGGTTCATAAATATTCCAAATAAATGTTCTGGCAATAATAAACGTTGATTCTATCTAAACGACTCCTTAACGAAACCCCTGTTCTCCGAAATCACCCTAATTTGTTTACAAGACGTTGATATTTCCCCTGCTGAAATAGCGGTATTCCAAAAGACTCAGGATTTATCATGTCTTCTATCGTCGATACACCTCTTCCAAACCTGACGCAGCCGACATCCGGCTGGCAACTCTTCAAAAACCTGGCGTTCGGCAAGATCGCGCCCGGCCTTGCATGGCAGAACCCCGCCTATCGCCGTAAGTTCATGCTGCGTTCTCTGGCGACGCCCGTGAGCACGTCTCGCCTGTTAACAAACCTCGCTAAGCAGCCGCGTCTGATGCAGATGCTGCAGGTGCAGCCCGGTTTGCCGTGTCGGCTTCATCGTCCCTGGCTGACGGTGAAGATGGATCGCCAGCACGCGCTGGAATCCCTGAACTGGCACTATCAGGCCATGAGCCGCCAGCTCCCGGCCACGCTCCTGAAGGGCTATCTTTCGACGCAGGGGACTACGCTGCTGACCTTAACCGGGAAAGATGAACAGCAATTTACCGTCCGCCTGTGTGCCGATGCGTTCCTGGATAAAGAGGGAGAGGCGACCCTTACCTTCTGCGACGTTCAGAATACGGTGCTGGCGGAGCTAACCTTTACGCTCTGCCAGTTTGAAGGAAAATCGACGCTGTTCATCGGCGGTTTGCAGGGCGCGAAAGCGCATGTTCCTCATGAGCTGATCCAGAAAGCGACGAAGGCCTGCCACGGTCTGTTCCCGAAACGCCTGCTGGTTGAAGCCGCCATGACGTTCGGCGCCGCATTCCCGGTCGCGCAGATTGTTGCCGTCAGTAATGCCACCCATATTTATCGCAGCTGGCGCTACCGCAAGAAAAAAGAGGGAAAACTGCTGGCCGATTACGACGGCTTCTGGAGTTCCCTCGGTGGGGAAAAACAGGAGAGCGGCCACTTTATGCTGCCGCTTGCCATGCCGCGTAAACCCGTAGAAGATATCGCGAGCAAGAAACGCGCCGAATACCGTCGCCGCTACGCGCTGCTGGATAGCCTGATTCAGCAGGTGAAACAGGCGACCGAACGTTAATCCGCCCTTCCGCGTGCCAGCCACAGCACGCGGGAGAACATTTTCCGCAGCAGGGTCGGAACCGCCTCTACGCCCCGCCTTCCCGCTTCCGCCGCCACTTCAATGGCTAAGTCCGGTTTCGACGAACGGTGAATCGCTTTGGCGATCACGCGCCGCATGTTCATCGGGACGTCGACCGGCACCATCGCAATGCGGTGGAATACGTCGTCAAAGCCCTGACGGTACATAAAATGCTCCATGTCCATCGCGGGCAGCATCGTTAAATGGTCCCGTTCTTCTTCCCGCTCGTTGTTCAGCAGGCTGCGCACGGTTGAGGCATATTTTTTCCCCGCCTCGTCGCCGTCCACCAGCACATGCCATTCAATTCCCATTCGCCGGGCAAATTTTATCAGCGGTTTTAATCCCGACTGGGCAAATTCGATCACCTTAATACCTTCGGCATCAAAATGGTGGCCGCACTGGCGCGCCAGTTCGTTGATGACCCAGGTCTCCGTTTCCCCCTCCACCAGCAGCCAGCAGCGGGCGAAGAGCGACGAGGCGCGATTAAAGCGTATATGAAACGCGATTCGCCGCCCGTCTTCGGCGTTCATCCCGCCGGGCCCGAGGCGGTACGCGGATACGCGGGAGGACTCGCGCACCAGACGGCAAATGTGCTCCACCGGCGTCAGCGATAGCAGCTCACCGGAGTTGGTGGTGGTAATCCGCTGGAGCGGCAGCAGATTCAGCAGGTGCCACGCCACGGAGAGCATGATGGGGTGCAGGCGCGTTTCCGGATCTTCCACCAGCAGCAGCGGGCGGGCATCCCGGTCAAGACGCACGGTGCCCTTCGCCTGCAGAAGCGTTGAAAACAGCCCCAGCAAAATCACCCGATGGGTACGCCCGCCGGGCCGGTCGATCATCCGGTTGATGATGTCGAGATAGCGCCAGCTGCGCTGTTCATCATGAGAACGGCGGCGCATCAAACGATGGCGCGACTCCGAGGTGCCCTGCTCGGAAAAATAGTGCTCCAGCAGTTGCACCATCGCCGACAGCCCCTGACGAATTTGACCATCGGTGAGGTTTTGCGGACGCGACACCAGCTCTCGCGCCAGGAAATCCAGCTCGCGGGCGGTGACTTCCACCTCCGGCATATTCGGTACGGTGCCGTTACGAATACGGCGCATAAAGCGCGCATCGCGCAGGCGTAACACCGGCGTCAGGCGGATAAGGTGACGCGCCAGATCGTCGATATTCTCCAGCGGAATCGGGTTGGCTTTCTCATCGAGGAATTCACGCAGGGTCAGTACCCCCTCGTTTTCCGCCATCTCACCTTCCAGCCGATAGAAAATCCGGTGGAAACCGTCGTCGCAGGGCACCCAGCAGGGCGACAGCGGGCGGAAGCGACGCACGCGGTGACGGCCGGGTTCGGATTCACGGAACGTCAGGATGATATGCAGGTGCTTCTCGCGGCCCGCGATATCGCCGGGCGGGAACCAGAAATCATCGTGGACGAAGTGATACAGCTTGTCTTCGGGTGAAAGCAGCAGCGTCAGCGCATCAAGCAGGCTGGACTTACCCCACGCGTTCTCGCCGATCAGGACGTTGTTCTGCTCCAGCTGCAGCGACAGGCGGTTAATACCGCGAAACCCGACAATTTCCACACGTTCGAGAAGCATAGATCCCCCGCGAAATGATCACTTTTTCCTTTAAGTTATCAGCAGTATAGCGGCAGGAACCCTGGCACGACAGCAGAACATTCACCCTTGCGGGATTTGAACTATGCTCTATTTACCGCTGATTTGAACAAGGATTAACATCACATTGCCTTAAATCAAATTAACCGAATTTATTTAAGTGGCGAAGGGATGTTGTTGGTTTTTAAAATACGGGCTCTTTGAGTCGTCATCCCTTTATGGCGATATATCCCGCGCGCGGGAAAACGCGTGGAAAATTATTTTGAGGTGGTTATGTTTAGAAAATTGGCAGCAGAATGCTTTGGTACATTCTGGCTGGTATTTGGTGGCTGCGGTAGCGCCGTTCTGGCAGCAGCATTCCCGGAATTAGGTATTGGTTTTGTCGGCGTCGCGCTGGCATTTGGCTTAACCGTATTAACCATGGCTTTCGCCGTGGGGCATATTTCCGGCGGTCATTTTAACCCGGCGGTGACATTAGGCTTATGGGCGGGCGGGCGTTTCCCGGCGAAAGAGGTTATTGGCTACATCGTGGCGCAGGTGGTTGGTGGTATTATTGCGGCGGGCGTGCTGTACGTCATTGCCAGCGGTAAAGCAGGTTTTGACGCGGCGGCCAGCGGCTTCGCCTCTAACGGCTTCGGCGAACACTCTCCGGGCGGTTATTCCATGCTTTCTGCCATTGTAATTGAAATTGTACTGACCGCAGGCTTCCTGTTGGTGATCCACGGTGCAGCAGACAAACACGCGCCTGCAGGCTTCGCGCCCATCGCCATTGGTCTGGCGCTGACGCTGATCCACCTGATCTCCATTCCGGTGACCAACACCTCCGTTAACCCGGCGCGCAGCACCGCCGTCGCCATTTTCCAGGGCGGCTGGGCGCTTGAGCAGCTGTGGCTGTTCTGGGTGATGCCGATCGTCGGCGGTATTCTGGGCGGCGTGCTGTACCGCACTCTGCTGGAAAAACGCGATTAATCTTTCCCTCCCTCTCCCCGTGGGAGAGGGTCGGGGTGAGGGCAACAGGCCGCACCCCCACATAGACACAAGCCGGGTAAGGCGCAGCCGCCGCCCGGCTTTCTTTTGCCGCTTTACTGAGCAGCCTTTATTGGGTAGTGTCTCTGGCGCTTAACAGAAACTCAAAAGGACCGGCTGTTCATGTTTTCAGGACTCCTCATTATTCTGCTGCCCCTGATTGTGGGCTATCTTATTCCGCTGCGTCATGAATCGGCCTTAAAGCTTATTAACCGTTTTCTCAGCTGGATTGTTTACGTCATTCTGTTCTTTATGGGGATCAGCCTGGCCTTCCTGGATAATCTGGCGACAAATTTACTTTCCATCCTGCATTATTCTGCGGTCACCGTGGTGGTTATTTTGCTGTGCAATATTGCCGCCCTGCTGTGGCTGGAACGCACTATTCCGTGGAAAAATAATCACCACCAGGAAAAGCTTCCCTCCCGAATTGCAATGGCGCTGGAATCATTAAAGCTCTGCGGCGTCGTGGTGCTTGGATTTCTTCTGGGCCTTACCGGATGGACTTTTTTGCAGCACGCGACGGACGCCAGCGAATATACCCTGATCTTCCTGCTGTTCCTTATTGGTATTCAGCTGCGAAATAACGGCATGACGCTGAAACAGATTGTCCTGAACCGTCGGGGAATGATCGTTGCCGTTATGGTTGTCGTCAGCTCCATGGTCGCGGGCGTGATTAATGCCTTTATTCTCGATCTGCCGCTAAAAACCGGCCTGGCGATGGCCTCCGGGTTTGGCTGGTACTCCCTCTCCGGTATTCTGCTGACCGAATCCTTCGGCCCGGTGATCGGCAGCGCTGCCTTCTTTAACGATCTGGCGCGAGAGCTGATTGCCATCATGCTGATCCCGGGTCTGGTTCGCCGCAGCCGCTCGACGGCATTGGGCCTGTGCGGCGCCACGTCGATGGACTTTACCCTGCCGGTCCTCCAGCGTTCGGGCGGGCTGGAGATGGTGCCCGCAGCCATCGTTCACGGCTTTATTTTGAGCCTGCTGGTTCCCGTCCTGATGGCGTTTTTCTCTGCCTGATACCTCTGTGGCGGTAGGGCTCCTGCCGCCAAAATTGCGCTAAATCAATCTCCCTCTATTTTGTCGCAGAAAGCTCTTTTCACCGTTCTGGCACAGGCATACCCTTAAACATGTATATTAAATATAACTTTTACAGGTGTGATTATGTTTTGTGTGCAATGTGAACAAACCATCCGTACCCCGGCAGGCAACGGCTGCTCTTACGCGCAGGGTATGTGCGGTAAAACCGCAGAAACATCAGACCTGCAGGATCTGCTGATAGCCGCCCTGCATGGTCTTTCCGCCTGGGCCTTCAAAGCCCGTGAATACGGCATCGTCGACCATTACGTCGACAGCTTCGCGCCGCGCGCGTTTTTCTCCACGCTGACTAACGTCAACTTCGATTCTCCGCGCATCGTCGGCTATGCCCGCGAAGCGATTGCCCTGCGCGAAGCTTTGAAAGCGCAGTGCCTGAATGCCGATACCAGTGCCCGCGTGGACAACCCAATGGCGGAGCTTCAGCTGGTGAGCGACGACCTGGGCGAGCTACAGCGCCAGGCCGCAGAATTTACCCCTAATAAGGACAAAGCGGCGATTGGCGAGAACATCCTCGGCCTGCGTCTGCTGTGCCTGTACGGCCTGAAAGGTGCAGCGGCCTATATGGAACACGCGCACGTTCTCGGTAAGTCAGATAACGACATTTACGCCCAGTACCACAAAATTATGGCGTGGCTCGGCACCTGGCCTTCCGACATGAACGCCCTGCTCGAGTGCGCAATGGAAATCGGCCAGATGAACTTCAGGGTCATGAGCATTCTGGATGCCGGTGAAACCAGCACTTACGGTCATCCGACCCCGACGCAGGTCAACGTCAAAGCGACCGAAGGCAAATGCATCCTGATTTCCGGCCACGACCTGAAAGATCTCTACAACCTGCTGAAGCAGACCGAAGGCACCGGCGTTAACGTCTATACCCACGGCGAAATGCTGCCCGCCCACGGCTACCCGGAACTGCGCAAGTTCAAGCATCTGGTGGGTAACTACGGCAGCGGCTGGCAGAATCAGCAGGTAGAGTTCGCCCGCTTCCCTGGCCCTATCGTGATGACCTCAAACTGCATCATCGACCCTACCGTGGGCGCGTATGACGACCGCATCTGGACCCGCAGCATCGTCGGCTGGCCGGGCGTGAGCCACCTTGAAGGCGACGATTTCGGTCCGGTTATTGAGCAGGCGCAGCAGATGGCGGGCTTCCCGTACAGCGAAATCGAACATCTGATCACCGTCGGCTTCGGTCGCGAAACGCTGCTGGGTGCGGCAGATTCTCTGATTGACCTCGTCAGCCGTGAAAAGCTGCGCCACATCTTCCTCGTTGGGGGATGCGACGGCGCGCGCGGCGAGCGTAACTACTTCACCGATTTCGCTACCAGCGTGCCGGATGATTGCCTGATCCTGACCCTGGCGTGCGGTAAATACCGTTTCAACAAGCTGGACTTCGGCAACATCGAAGGCCTGCCGCGCCTGATTGATGCAGGCCAGTGCAACGATGCTTACTCGGCCATCATTCTGGCGGTCACGCTGGCGGAAAAACTCGGCTGCGGCGTCAACGACCTGCCGCTCTCGCTGGTGCTCTCCTGGTTTGAGCAGAAAGCGATTGTCATCCTGCTCACCCTGCTCTCTTTGGGCGTAACCAACATCGTAACCGGCCCGACCGCGCCAGGCTTCCTGACGCCGGACCTGCTGGCGGTGCTCAATGAAAAATTCGGTCTGCGTTCCGTGACCAACGTTGAAGACGATATGAAGCAGCTGCTGAGCGCATAAGGAGCGATTCATGACCATGCCAACCTCACAATGTCCGTGGCGGATGCAGGTTCATCACATCCATCAGGAGACGCCGGATGTGTGGACGCTGTCGCTGCTCTGCCACGACTACTATCCGTACCGTGCGGGCCAGTATGCGCTGGTCAGCATTCGCAACTCGGCGGACACGCTTCGCGCCTATACGATCTCCTCCACGCCGGGCGTGAGCGAGTACATTACGCTCACTATCCGCCGCATTGATGACGGTGCAGGCTCCCAGTGGCTGACCCGTGACGTGAAGCGCGGAGATTACATCTGGCTGTCTGACGCGCAGGGGGATTTCACCTGTGACGACAAGGCAGACGATAAATTCCTGCTGCTGGCGGCGGGCTGTGGCGTAACGCCGATCATGTCGATGCGCCGCTGGCTGGCGAAGAACCGCCCGCAGGCCGACGTGCAGACAATCTTCAGCGTGCGCTCTCCGGAAGATGTGATTTTTGCTGATGAGTGGCGTGATTATCCGGTGACGCTGGTGGCGGAACACAACGCGACCCACGGTTTTGTGCCCGGTCGCCTGAGCCGTGAGCTGCTGCAAAGCGTGCCGGACATTGCGAACCGTACCGTGATGACTTGCGGCCCGGCGCCGTACATGGATATCGTGGAGAAAGAAGTTAGAGCGCTTGGCGTGACCCGCTTCTTCAAAGAGCGGTTCTTCACGCCGGTGGCGGAAGCGGCAACCAGCGGGATTCAGTTCACCAAACTGCAGCCCGCACAGACCTTCTTTGGCCGCGTGGGCACCACGCTGCTGGAAGCGCTGGAAAGCAACAAGGTGCCGGTAGTCGCGGCCTGCCGTGCGGGCGTGTGCGGCTGCTGTAAAACGAAAGTGGTTTCCGGGGAATATACCGTCACCAGCACCATGATGCTGTCCGACGCGGAAATTGCCGAGGGTTACGTGCTGGCGTGCTCGTGCCACCCGCAGGGGGATTTGGTCCTCGCATAAGCAATAAACGTTCGATCGTAGGCCCGGTAAGCGTCAGCGCCACCGGGCTTTTTTGCCGGGTGGCACTGCGTTTACCCGGCCTACGTTGTGCATGCTGCCTGTACGGCAGTGAACTGGAACAATCGACACCTATCACCTTGTCAGATAAAGAATTCCCCTAAAAAATACCCCTTAAACCCTTTTTCATCACAAATAATTCCGCTTAATAAAATCAAAGAGTTAAAAACCACCAATAAAAAGAGGCCAGAGACCCTTATATTTTCAGTACCCAGCTTTATTGCCACGCAGGCGCTTTCCCTAACGCAAACCGCCCTGCCCCTAAACACGCCACCGCCAGCGAGCCAACAAAGAAGTACACCAGACTTTCAATCGCCCATGCCCCAACCTTATCGAGCGCGAACGTTTCACCCACTCCCACCATCAGCCATGCCACGATCATCGTAAACGCCAGCACCAGCGCGGCCGGGCGCGTAAAGAGCCCGACAATAATCAGGATCGGTGCCACCACTTCGCCAATCAACACGCCGTAGGCAATAAATCCCGGCAGCCCTTTCTCTACCAGCATGCCGCTGATAAAGCCCACCCCACCAAACAGCTTATGCAAACCGTGAAAAAGCATCAGCCCACCGACGGCAAGTCGTAACAAGAGTTTGCCGAGATCGTCGCACGATAGCTTTTCATTAACAGCAATTAACAATGTTTTAACCATTTGAAATGATTCCTGTTTTCACTGAGACATCACCAGATTATGCCGAAGCGTGGCGCATGAAAAGCACCTTTTAAATGGGGGGATTTGACGGGCAATACAGTGACTTTCTTCTAAGCTTGTAAGCGATATCACAAAAAGGAGACGGACAACCATGAAACAAACCGTGGCTGCATATATAGCGAAAACGCTCGAACAGGCTGGCGTAAAACGTATCTGGGGCGTGACCGGCGATTCCCTGAACGGGCTTAGCGACAGCCTGAACAAGATGAAAACCATCGAATGGATGCCGACCCGTCATGAGGAGGTCGCTGCCTTCGCCGCCGGTGCCGAAGCGCAGCTCACAGGAGAACTGGCCGTGTGTGCAGGCTCGTGCGGACCTGGCAACCTGCATCTGATCAACGGCCTGTTCGACTGTCACCGTAACCACGTGCCGGTGCTGGCGATTGCCGCCCATATCCCCTCTTCCGAAATCGGCAGCGGCTATTTTCAGGAGACGCATCCGCAGGAGCTGTTCCGTGAATGCAGCCACTACTGTGAGCTGGTTTCATCCCCGGAGCAGATCCCGCAGGTGCTGGCGATCGCCATGCGCAAAGCCGTACTAAACCGTGGCGTTTCCGTGGTCGTTATCCCGGGAGACGTGGCGCTCAAGGCTGCGCCTGAAGGGGCCAGCACCCACTGGTATCACGCCCCGCAGCCGGTGGTAACGCCAGCCGAAGAGGAGCTGAAAAAGCTGGCGCAGCTGCTGCGCTACTCCAGCAATATCGCCCTGATGTGCGGCAGCGGCTGTGCGGGCGCGCATAAAGAGCTGCTGGAATTTGCCGGAAAGCTTAAAGCGCCGATCGTCCACGCCCTGCGCGGCAAAGAGCACGTCGAGTACGACAACCCCTTTGATGTGGGCATGACCGGACTGATCGGTTTTTCCAGCGGCTTCCATACCATGATGAACGCCGACACGCTGGTCCTGCTTGGCACCCAGTTCCCGTACCGCGCGTTCTACCCGACGGACGCCAAAATCATTCAGATTGATATCAACCCGGCCAGCATCGGCGCGCACAGCAAGGTCGATATGGCGCTTATCGGCGATATTAAATCCACCCTTGCCGCCCTGCTGCCGCTGCTGGAAGAGAAAACCGACCGCAAATTCCTTGATAAAGCGTTGAGCGATTATCGCGACGCGCGCAAGGGGCTGGACGATCTCGCCAAACCGAGCGACAAAGCCATTCATCCGCAGTATCTGGCGCAGCAGATCAGCCATTTTGCGGACGACGACGCTATTTTTACCTGCGACGTCGGCACGCCCACCGTCTGGGCGGCGCGCTACCTGAAGATGAACGGCAAACGTCGCCTGCTCGGCTCGTTCAACCACGGCTCAATGGCCAACGCCATGCCGCAGGCGCTGGGGGCAAAAGCGACGGCACCGGAGCGTCAGGTCGTGGCGATGTGCGGCGACGGCGGGTTCAGCATGCTGATGGGGGATTTCCTGTCGGTGGTGCAGATGAAGCTTCCGCTGAAAATCGTGGTCTTTAACAACAGCGTGCTGGGCTTCGTGGCGATGGAGATGAAGGCCGGAGGCTATCTCACGGATGGCACCGAGCTGCACGACACCAACTTTGCCCGCATCGCCGAAGCGTGCGGCATCACCGGTATTCGCGTGGAGAAAGCCTCTGAGGTGGATGAAGCCCTGCAGCGCGCCTTTTCCATCGACGGTCCGGTACTGGTTGACGTCGTCGTCGCCAAAGAAGAGCTGGCTATCCCGCCGCAGATCAAGCTGGAACAGGCCAAAGGTTTTAGCCTCTACATGCTGCGCGCCATCATCAGCGGGCGCGGTGACGAAGTGATCGAACTGGCAAAAACCAACTGGCTCAGGTAAAACGTTTCGCATGACCTCTTAATATAAAGGGATGTGAAATGATTGATTTGCGTAGTGATACCGTTACCCGCCCGAGCCGCGCCATGCTCGAAGAGATGATGGCCGCCCCGGTCGGGGACGACGTCTACGGCGATGACCCGACGGTCAACGAACTGCAGCGCTATGCGGCAGAGCTGAGCGGCAAGGAGGCCGCGTTGTTCCTGCCGACCGGCACGCAGGCTAACCTGGTGGCACTGCTCAGCCACTGCGAGCGCGGCGAAGAGTATATCGTCGGCCAGGGTGCGCATAACTACCTGTACGAAGCTGGCGGCGCGGCGGTGCTTGGCAGCATCCAGCCGCAGCCGATTGACGCCGCGCCGGACGGCTCCCTGCCGCTGGATAAAGTCGCGGCAAAAATCAAAGCTGACGATATTCACTTCGCCCGCACCCGGCTGCTCAGCCTCGAAAACACCCACAACGGTAAAGTGCTGCCTCGCGAATACCTGAAAGCGGCGTGGGCGTTTACCCGCGAGCGCAACCTCGGCCTGCACGTCGACGGCGCGCGCATCTTTAACGCCGTGGTGGAGTATGGCTGCGAGCTGAAAGAGATAACGCAATATTGCGACTCGTTCACCATTTGCCTCTCAAAAGGGCTGGGCACGCCGGTGGGTTCGCTGCTGGTCGGCAGCGCAGACTACATCAAGCGCGCCAACCGCTGGCGTAAAATGACAGGCGGCGGCATGCGTCAGGCGGGCATTCTGGCGGCTGCGGGACTGTACGCGTTAAAAAATAACGTGGCGCGCCTCAAGGACGATCATGACAACGCCGCGTGGATGGCAACGCAGCTGCGCGAGATCGGCGCGGACGTGATGCGTCACGACACCAACATGCTTTTTGTGCGCGTGGGCGACGAGCACGCCGCTGCGCTGGGTGAGTTTATGAAAGCGCGTGGCGTGCTGATCAACGCCTCCCCGGTCGTGCGCCTGGTGATGCATCTCGACGTGAGCCGCGAACAGCTGGCCGACGTGGTGAAACACTGGCAGGCGTTTTTACAGGGTTAAGGAGTATCACGTGCCGCAACATATTCTGGTGCTTGGCGCCAGCGGATATATCGGTCAGCACCTCACTACTGCATTAAGCCAGCAGGGGTATCAGGTGCGGGCAGCGGCACGCAATACCGAGCGCCTGCAAAAGCTTGGTTTGCCTGGCGTGACCTGTCACAACGTCGATCTCAACTGGCCGAAGGAACTCCCCGCGCTGCTGGAAGGGGTCGACACGCTTTACTACCTGGTCCACAGCATGGGCGAAGGCGGGGATTTTATCGCCCACGAGCGTCAGGTGGCGATGAACGTCCGCGATGCCCTGCTGCAAACCCCGGTTAAGCAGGTGATTTTTTTAAGCTCGCTCCAGGCACCCGAACACGAGCAGTCCGACCATCTGCGCGCCCGCCAACTGACGGCAGACACGCTGCGCGGGGCGAATATTCCCGTCACCGAACTGCGCGCCGGGATCATCGTCGGCGCGGGTTCCGCCGCCTTCGAAGTAATGCGCGATATGGTCTACAACCTGCCGGTGCTGACCCCGCCGCGCTGGGTGCGCTCGCGCACCACGCCGATTGCGCTGGAGAATTTGCTCCACTATCTGGTGGCCCTGCTGGATCACCCGGCAGAGCAACACCGCGTGCTGGAGGCGGCAGGCCCGGAAGTGCTGAGCTATCAGGAGCAGTTCGAACATTTCATGCGCGTCAGCGGACGCCGCCGCTGGCTGATCCCCATTCCCTTCCCGACCCGCTGGATATCGGTGTGGTTTTTGAATGTGATCACCTCGGTTCCCCCGACGACTGCCAAAGCACTGATCCAAGGGCTAAAACACGATCTGCTGGCGGACGATCGCGCGCTGCGCGCCTTAATTCCCCAGGACCTGATCCGCTTTGACGACGCGGTGCGCCATACGCTGAAAGAAGAAGAGAAGCTGGTGAACTCCAGCGACTGGGGCTACGACGCGCAGGCCTTTGCCCGCTGGCGCCCCGAGTACGGCTATTACCCGAAGCAGGCGGGCTGCACGGTAAAAACCTCTGCCAGCCTTCACGCGCTGTGGGAGGTGGTGAACCAGATCGGCGGCAAAGAGCGGTATTTCTTCGGCAATATCCTCTGGCAGACGCGCGGTGCGATGGATCTGCTGGTCGGTCACCGGCTGGCGAAAGGCCGCCCGGCGCATCCGTATCTTGCGCCAGGCGATGCGGTCGACAGCTGGAAGGTGATCGTCGTCGAGCCGGAAAAACAGCTGGCGCTACTGTTCGGCATGAAGGCGCCGGGGCTGGGGCGGCTCTGCTTTACGCTCAAGGACAAAGGCGACCATCGGGAACTGGACGTTCGCGCCTGGTGGCACCCACACGGGATGCCGGGTCTGTTCTACTGGCTGTTTATGATCCCCGCCCATCTGTTTATCTTCCGGGGAATGGCAAAACGCATTGCGCAACTGGCAGAACAAAAGACGAAAATAAGTTAATAAAACCCTCTTTCTTTCACCTTTCCCATTGCAACACATCGTAATTCACGAAAGAATGCGCACGAAATTCTTTTCAACACAGTGGATTGATATGAAGGTACTGGTTACCGGGGCGACCAGCGGCTTAGGCCGAAATGCGGTCGAATTTCTGCGCAACAAGGGCATCAGCGTCAGGGCCACCGGTCGCAACGAAGCGATGGGGAAACTGCTGCAAAAAATGGGCGCGGAGTTCGTCCATGCCGACCTGACGGAGCTGGTCTCCTCGCAGGCGAAGGTGATGCTCGCCGGTATCGACACGCTGTGGCACTGCTCCAGTTTTACCTCCCCGTGGGGAACCCAGGAAGCCTTCGATCTCGCCAACGTGCGCGCCACGCGTCGTCTGGGCGAATGGGCCGTCGCCTGGGGCGTGCGTAACTTTATCCATATATCCTCCCCGTCGCTCTATTTTGATTATCACCACCATCGCGACGTGCAGGAAGATTTCCGCCCTGCTCGCTTTGCCTGCGAGTTTGCCCGCAGCAAGGCGGCCAGCGAAGAGGTGATCGATCTGCTGGCGCAGTCAAACCCGCATACCCGTTTTACCGTCCTGCGCCCGCAGAGCCTCTTCGGACCGCACGACAAAGTGTTTATTCCGCGTCTGGCGCAGATGATGCACCACTACGGCAGCGTGCTGCTGCCGCGCGGCGGCGATGCGCTGGTGGACATGACCTATTACGAAAATGCCGTCCACGCCATGTGGCTGGCAAGCCAACCGGACTGCGATAAGCTTATCTCCGGTCGCGCCTATAACATCACCAACGGTGAACCGTGCACGTTGCGCAGCATTGTGCAGCGGCTGATTGATGAACTGCAGATCGACTGCCGTATCCGTTCCGTGCCCTACCCGATGCTGGACATGATCGCCCGCAGCATGGAGCGTTTTGGCAGTAAATCCGCCAAAGAGCCCGCGCTGACGCACTACGGCGTATCGAAGCTTAACTTTGATTTTACGCTGGATATCACGCGCGCGGAGACTGAGCTGGGGTATAAGCCGATTGTGACGCTGGATGAAGGCATTGTGCGCACGGCGGCGTGGTTACGGGATCACGGGAAGTTGCACCGCTAGCCTTTTTGCCCGGTGGCGGCTTCGCCTTACCGGGCCTACATCCCCTCGCGCCTCCGGGGAGAGGGGAAAGTGCAAATACTAAAACGGCAACCTTTCGGTTGCCGTTTGCTTTTACAGAGCCGTCCAGGCATCAGCCCATGCCAGACCTGCGCCTGGTTCATAGTATGCCGGGGAGTTGTTACACCAGCCGCTGTACGGGAACGGTTTGCACTGGAACAGTTTACCGTGGTTGTTCACGATATCACCTGCGTTGTACTTGCTGTTCGCGCTCCACGCCTGGTAAGCACCTTCGTCACCTGATGGCGTTGCCGCTTTCGCTTTCACGTTCAGCAGGTAAGTGGTGGTATTGCTCAGCTCGCCATCGCTGACGGTCAGGCTGATTTCAATCTGCTGCGCCGTTGCGGACTCAGGCGCCTTGAAGGTCACCACCGCTTTATCTTCGCCGGTCACAGTCTGGCCATCCTGAGAATGCCAGGTGTAGGTCAGCTTGTTGCCGTCCGCGTCGGTAGAGCCTTCCGCGCTCAGAGAAACCTGTGCGCCCGCTTCAACGGCACCGATTGGACCCGCAATCTGCGCAACCGGCGCGTGGTTCACCGCAACAGGTTCAGCCGGGGTTTCATCCGGCGTTGGCGCTGGAGCTGGTGCCGGCGTTTCATCTTCTGAAGGCGTTGGCGCTGGCGTTACCGGGGTTTCGTCCGGCGTTACGGCAGAGCCGTCATCGTTCACGATATTGACGTTATAGAACTTCTGCACGCACTTGGTATAGTCGCCGTCTTTGAACGCGCTGAACGGCGTCTGGTAGCCCACCAGCTGGCACGAGTAGGTCTTACCGTCTGGCGTATCCGCGCTCCATCCCCAGTCCTGCTCCCAGTAGATCTTCAGGGCGCCGGCACCGTATTCGTCGAACTGCTTCATGTTGGCGCAGCCCAGCACTTCATTGGCCGGAACAGGCACTTTCAGGTAGTTCGCGAACTCTTTGTAGTACTTAATACGGTTTTGAGACTGAGCAATTTCAGTCGGGCCGCCGCACTCTACGCCGCCGTTGATGATCTGGGTGGTCACGCCGAAGCCAGGGACCAGACCGTTGGCTTTATCATGATCGTTCGGCTGCCACGTGCCGTCGATAACCTGCAGCATGCTTGGTTTTGGCGGCTGCGGGTAGGCGAAGAAGAAGATCGCGCTCGCCAGGTTCAGCCAGGTATCCGCCACCAGCTCAGGTTTATCCAGCAGGGTACGCACGTCGCCGTACATTGCTTCGGAGAACGGACCGTAGTTGTAGTTGTAGGACAGCTGCTTCGCGCCGCGACCGAAGTAGCTCAGGAAGTCGCCGTCTTTATCCTTACCGCACGGCCAGGTCTGGCCCTGCCATACTTTCGGGTCACATTCGCCGTTATAGCCGCCCTTCTGCCCTTCGCTCCAGCCCATTTCACGCACGTGGACCAGCGCCTGACGCCACTCGGCTTCCGGACGCCAGCTTTCGTGGCCGCCGGTTTCCTGGGCAAAGTGGGCAAACATGGTGGCCAGCTCTTTGCGGCAAATCGCATCGCTGTCGCGACCGTCGTTATAGGTCTTACACAGCGCCGGGAATTTACCTACGGCTTTCAGGAAGTTGCTGTAGGTATAGGCCTGAGCGCGCAGCGGGAAGAGATAATCCCAGTCGCTGGCCTTCACGATCCCTTCCACGCGCTTAACGTTGTCCGGGTTCGCCGCACGGCCTGGCTCAATCATTTCGACCTGCGCGTTATCAAGGGTCTGAATCGTCTCTTTAACGGAGGTCATCAGCGGGAAGTTAGTGAGCTCCTGCTCTTTCTTCGCCAGATCGCTGGCTTTCATGGTGTACGGCTCGCCGGTGGTCGCCTGCAAAGAGGCAGCCTGCGCCATAAAAGGTGCAACGCAAGCACCAGCAACAAGTACACTCAGTAACGTCCTTTTGTTCATTTCAATATTCCTGTTTCGTTAAGATTAAAAAAAGAATCCCGGTTTATGTATTAATCCATTAATAAATAAACCACAGACAGCTGTTTTCACTTTTCGAAGAACACCAAAAGGAATTCTTCAAAAATAAAAAACGTTAATAACGCGCTGCTAATTTCAATTCCTGATATTTTTTCCAGACTTTGTGGGCATACATCATACGCTGCGGATAATTCTCTTTTTTCAACCCGGCGTTATAAGCTCCCACCGCTTCCCAGTTATAGCCGTAGACCTTAATCATGTTTGAGAGAATTGACGCTCCCACCATAATTGAGGTACAGGGTTCGGCCATCAACTGATATTCATCAATGCCTTTGCTCTCAAGCTCCGTAAAGTGCGAGCTGTTTATTTGCATTAATCCCACATCGCGAGTGCCATCGTGGTTTTGCCCAACCGCATACGGGTTCATCCCCGATTCAACGTTAGCGATGGCGTACAGCAAATAAGGATCGACATGATAATAGTGCGCGGCGTTATTCCAACAGTTTGCCAGTGCGCCGTGGCTTATTATCAATAATAACAAGATGAACTTTTTCATTTTTACCTGCTGACATTTTCGGTTATTTCTCCTGGCCAACATCCTGTAAAATGAAGTTTGAATTGCTCCCCCCAATAAGGGGGGAGCATTTATTGGGCTAGATTATTTGCAGTCTGTTGCTGCGCCTTCTTTTACCCATACATCGCTGTTAGCCGGGTTATCACCACGGGTCCACCATTTGGCACGGTAAACGCTGCCCTGGTAAGTGGTGGTATCACCGCCGTTATAGACCAGGTCAGAACGCCAGTTCATCTTCACGTTGCTCACCAGTTCCCATGCATCCACACCGAAGCCAGGCTGGTTGCCCTGCGTCCAGTACTTCGCTTTCCACACCAGATGGTCGAAGCTTACGGTATCGCCATTGTTGTAGATTTTGCTGGCATCCCACGCAGCATATTTGCTGGCGTTAGCATCGACAGGCGCGTCGCAGCTACCGGTTGCAGAACCTTCGTCAGATGGCGGAGTCACATCATCAGCCGGAGGGGTCACATCGTCAGCCGGAGGGGTCACCTCATCAGCCGGTGGCGTTACGTCAGCCGGTTTTGGATTCACAGTTACCTGCACGTTAGACTGCACGCTGGTTTTACCATCCGTCACAACAACGCTCAGCGTGTAAGAAGAGGTATTGTTCACCTCTGGCGCAGTGATGCGAACGTTAGCAGTATCGGTACCCGTTGCGTTCATATCAGCCGGTACGCTCCAGCTGTAGGTCAGCGCATCGCCATCAGGATCGGAGGCTTGTGCATGCAGAGAAATCGCTTCACCGGATTCAACGGTAACGGATTCCATAGCATTGATCACCGGAGCCTGGTTGGCCTTAGGCGCTTTGTTCACTACCTGTACGTCGATAGCGTTGCTCAACCCTTTCGCGTCGGTCACGGTCAGGCGGAACACCAGGTTCTGATCGCTGGTCACGGCCGGTACGCTGAAGCTGGCTTTCGCTTTGGTGCTGTTCGCCAGGGTCACGGTGGCGCCGGAAACCTGCGTCCATTTATAGGTCAGCGCATCGCCGTCCTGGTCGCTGGAGGCTGAGCCATCGAGCATGACAGTCGCCGGGCCCGTTACCGTCATGTCGGTTGCAGAAGCGACCGGCGCATGGTTGGTTACAACCGGCTCAACAGGCGTAGAGCTGCCGCCCAGCAGGCTTTCGTTCATGGCATTCAGGATATCGCCGTTATCGGATTCGATAGACCATGCGAACAAACCACCCAGGTTTTTGCTCAGCACGTATTTGCCTTTCGCATTGACGGAACGGGCGTTATCGTATGTCACCAGCTCACCGGTGGATTTGTTGAACACGTACGGCGCTTCTGCTGCTTCGTCGTATTTGTATTCCCAGCCTGGTTTGCCCAGCATCTGGTTTACAATCTGACGGTAGTCAACAATACCGTTTTCCCATGTCCCTTTGATTGGACCCGTCGCGGTACCGGTGAATGGATTGTCACCCGTGTAACCGTGAACGCCGGTCCAGCCGCGGCCATACATGCCCGCACCGACGACGATCTTGCCAGGCTGAACGCCCTGCGCCAGCATCTCTTTCACTGCGTTATCGGTGGTGTAGTTGGTATCTGGTTTCCAGGACGCACCGTACAGCGCGGTCTGGTGACCCAAATCGGTATTACTCCACGCACCGTAGAAGTCGTAGCTCATCAGGAAGATATGGTCGATGTACTGCTGCGCGGTGTTGTAGTCCACGTCTTCGATCTTATCTTTACCTGCACCGATTGCCGTGGTCAGCTCGTAGGTACGGCCAGTTTCCGCAGACAGCTCGTTCAGCATCTGACGCAGGTCATGCATCAGCGCGGTGTAAGTCGCTTTGTCGGTCTGCGGGTTACCCAGCTTGGCGTTCTCACCGCCGCCGCCCGGGAATTCCCAGTCGATATCCACACCGTCGAACACTTTCCAGGTGGTCAGGAAGTCTTTAACGGACGCAACGAAGCGGTCGCGCAGCACTTTGTTATCCATCTGATAGAACGGGTCAGACAGAGTCCAGCCGCCTACGGATGGCAGGATTTTCAGATCAGGATGGGCTTTTTTCATCGCCATCAGCT
This sequence comes from Enterobacter cloacae complex sp. P27C, assembly GCF_014895705.1. Taxonomy (NCBI): domain Bacteria; kingdom Pseudomonadati; phylum Pseudomonadota; class Gammaproteobacteria; order Enterobacterales; family Enterobacteriaceae; genus Enterobacter; species Enterobacter cloacae complex sp. P27C. Next base: position 48,122 of record NZ_JADBQB010000001.1, on the reverse strand, counting down.
GGCCGTAGTTGCCTTTGTACGGGTCGTCCCAGTTGCTTACGCCCTGCTGAGGTTTTTGCAGCGCAGCCCACGGGTCGTGGATCGCCACGGTGTAGTCCTGGCGGCCCTGACAGGCGCGTTTCAGAGACTCCAGCGCGCCGGAGGATTTGGCGCTGTCGTTAATGCCGTCGCCGCCACAGATTGGAATGAAGCCGTACAGCAGGTGGTTAATGTTCGCGACAGGAATTTTGTCTGCCGAGAAGTTACGGTCGTACACGCCCCACTCAGGGAAGTAAGCGCCAACCACTTTATCGGTGTGCTGCGCGAACGCTTTGTTGTTTTCCAGCAGCGGGGTGTTCAGAGGAAGCAGGTGGCTACCGTCGGTGTCCGCCACGATGATCAGCTTGCTGGCGCTCTTGGTGCAGCCGCTGTCGTTACACAGCTCAACCTGCTCCTGATAGCGTCCGCCTTTCTTCACTTTAAAGGTCGCAGAGCCTGCGGCACTACCCGCACCGGTCCAGACGGTCTTGCCGTCCAGCAAAACTTTTGCAGACGTTGGGGCATCGCCGCTCCAGACGTTCCACTCCACCTTCACGTCAACGCCATCTTTATGCACTTTGATGAGGTTGTTGTAGTCCTGTGCCGCCTGATCCACCTCTACCAGCGCAAACTTATCATTGCCTGATGTAATTGACGGTGTACCCGGCGCCGCTGCAAATACTGAGCTTGTTGCGGCTGCAACAAAAAGCGCCAGATATTTAGGCTTCATAAATTTCATTTTTTATTTCCTGATAAATTTATTCGTAACGTAATAATCCATGTCTTCCTTGAGAGCATGGAGTCTATTTGCGTAATGCGTATTTAACCAACCTGAAAACCGTGACAAAAAACGTTTTGCTGCGTTGTATTCCTCCATAAAAAGATACAAGCCCAAATTCCGTGTAGCTTATATCTTTTACGATACACTGAGCGCAAAGAGACATCCTTCTCTTCCACCGTCAAAAAAACTTATAAAAAAACTTGACCTGTATATTTAAAATATGAAAGCAAACTGCTGTCCAATAAACACGACTATTCCAGCAAATGACAGATAGGGTCCGAAAGAAATAGTGAGGTTATTTTTATTTAAATTATTTAACGCGAAATAGCCCGCGATACCGCTCAACGCTGCGGCAAGTTCAATTGAAGGCAGCGCCTGCCAGCCGCACCAGGCACCTAAGGCCGCCAGCAGCTTAAAATCGCCGTAGCCCAGCCCTTCCCGCCCGGTCAGCAGGCGAAAGGCCCAGTAGAGCAGCCAGAGCGACAGATAGCCCGCTACCGCACCGAACAGTGCGTCCTGCAACGGCAATCTGTGGTCAAATACATGGAGTAAGAGACCTGCCCACAACAGCGGCTGGGTCAGGCAGTCCGGGAGAAGCTGATGCTGCCAGTCGATCATCGCCAGTGGCAGTAAAAACAGCGCGAGTAACCACAGCGAAAACAACCCCTGAACGTCCGGCATGCACCAGGCCGTAACGCCAAAAAACAGCGCCGAGAAAAATTCGATCAAAAATAACCGCAGCGGGATGGTCGTGCCGCACTGGTGGCAGCGTCCCCGTAATAACAGCCAGCTGACCAGGGGGATATTTTCCCATGCAGCAAGCGTGTGCTGGCACACCGGACAGTGCGAGGCAGGAAAGAGCAGATTGCCGCTTCCCTCTTCATCCATCACGATCCCCGGCAGGCGCTCGGCAACAACGCCAAGAAAACTGCCCATAATCCCGCCCAGGATCGCACTCATTATCGGAAAACTAACCGGGCAGGCCTCCCGGATCAGCGAGAAGGTATTCATGCGTTTTTTGCCCAGGTGAGCTGCACCTGCGCTTTTACATCGCTGAGATGGTCAACCGGCGTAAGGTTTATTTTTTGCAATCTGACGCCGGAGGTTTGATTAATTTCGCGCAGCCAGTTTTTTAATTCATAAACATTTACCCGATTAACCACGAACGATAAAGTTTGTCCCTCCTGGCGGACGTCCGTCAGCGACAGGTTAATTTCATTAGCGCTTTTCTCGACCACCGTGCGAGGATTATCCGTTTTGACTAACTGAACCTGAAGATGATTTTTATCAATTTCATTGCGCATCCAGTTAAGCGTCTCTTTTTGTCTTTTAAGCGTCGATTTACTATTTTGAATCATATTATCCAAAGGGATGACTCCTGCGTAATACACTGCAGCCCCAAGCAGGGCAACGATGCAGAGTTTTAAAATAACTTTCTCCCGGGCGCTGTAGTTCTGGTAGCGTGATTTCAGCTGCGCGATTCGCTCTTTCATTTATGTTTCCCTGCGATCATGGCGGTATAGGGTTCGGTGGTTGAAACAGGCTGTAAGGTAAAATCGAAATTCTCACGGGTCTGGTTAACAAACGCCTGCAACGCGGGCTGGTTTTGCGCGCTGACGCTCAGCGTCAGCGTGTTTTGCTGCGCATCGTATTCCAGCAGATCGATTTCCATCGCAGGCACTGACTGCCGGGCGGCCGCCAGCTCGTCCAGCTGAAGGAAGATCCCCTTACTCTGTTTTTTGACGTTCTGACCAAAGTGATATTTGATATTGGTCTGGTGACGCATGCTGGGGAAATGGTGCTTATACACCTGGAGGATCTCCTCCTGTATCTGGTTTTCCTGCTGCACCAGCATCCAGGCCATCGCAACGCGCGGCCCCAGCAGCAGGCCAACGGACAGCAGGCCCGCAATCGCCACTGCGGCTTTCATGCTTTTCGCGCCACGCCCGTTACCGGCCTTAAGACTGAATTCACCGTGAAGCAGATTCACGCGACAGGCCTGCCACTGCGGCTGGATCAGCACCAGCGGATGCTGCCAGGGCTGGGCAATGTCGACGTCCACACCAGCAGGCGCTTCGCCGTAACAGCACACCTCCCCCTCTCCGGCCTTCTGAATCAGAAGCGGCAGCAGGCTCGCTTCCATTTCGCTGGCAACATGCGGTGATAAACGTAGCCAGTAGCCGTCGTCCTGAGCGACAAGAGTACTTCCGCCAGCCGTCACGGGCAGTAGCCAGGCATCCGGCAGCACCTGGATCACTTTTAACCCCGCCTCCTGACAGCGGCTTAACCACCCGCGCAGCAGATCGGCGTCTATCGCCACCGCATCAACCTCAGCGCCTTTTTTGTTCAGCACCGTCCAGTGGAGATTATCCACCTCGCCAATCAGCGTCTCTTCCGCCATCCAGGAGAATGCCGTCGCCTGAGAGGCGACTTTCTTCGGCAGCGTAAAATGGCGGAAGATCATGCTGCTGGCGGGCAGCAGCAAACAAACACGGGCCGCCAGTGGGTGGTCCGCCAGCGCGTCCAGGCTCTCCAGCGTCTCAACCTGCTGGCTGCCGGAGACACACCCCATTATTTTCCCGCCCTCGCGGTTATCGGGACGAACAAAAAGTACCTGTTTCATAGCGATCTACTTTTCTTATTCAATCATTCGGTAACGACGTTGCCACGTCACGATCTCACCGGCCTCGTTATTGACCTGAAGCTGGCTAACCACGCGAAGCGTTAATTCATCGGTATTGCCGGTATAGTTCACGCGGAAATACCGGCTGCTGATGGAGAGAAGCTCAGCCACCTGCGGGAGATCGTCTTTCAACTGCGGGAAGGTCTGCTCCAGCGCTTTGCTGAAGGTTTCCATATTTTCCCAGCCGGTTTCTGGACGCGAATCAATCAGGCGAACGGCATCATCTTCCGTTAATTTTCCGGGGAACAGGGCGGCCAGTAAGGCGGCCTGTTCCGGTTTCAGGGTGTTCACATCCACCTTGCTGGCAGAGTCCGGCAGCGCGCAGAGCAGCTTGCTCACCTTCGGATATGCCGCTACCGGGAACGCGGGCAGCTGTTTGATCTCAGCAATGGTGCGCATCATCTGGTTCGCGGGCTGTCGGGCGGGCACGACGCCCGCCCAGGCATCGCTCTCTGCACCGTCTTTGACCGTCGTCGCGTCGCCATCGAGATAGTCCACCAGCTGTTGATACACCTCTTCTGCCGTAGTGTGGCTGATGCCACTTTCCGTCAGGATCTGTTCAACAATCTGCTCGTTGCGCGGTTTTTCCGGCACGGCGGGCGCGTTTTGCCCCTGTGGTATTTTCTCTGCGGCCAGCAGGTTATTGACGTTAAAGCAGTCCTGCGCGTCTTCCACCTGGCTGACCACCGTGTAATCTTCGCCCCGCGTCTCCAGCGGCTGGTGCCAGTCGCCGTCAAGGTTCAGAGCCTTGTTTTCACCGGTGGCGTCGGTCTGCAGGCGATCTTTCACCACCTTCTCCTGCGCCTGCATCGCCCAGCGCAACTGCTGCTGGCTGACCTGATAATGGGTTTTCTGCAGATTGCGACAGAACTGCTGGCTAATTTTGGCGGCCAGCGCCGACATCATGACCAGCAGGATCAGCACCACCAGCAGCGCTACCCCTTTCTGTTTACGTAATGCACTCATGATTTTGCTTCCGGTGCCGGCAACGGCGCAGGCGCGGTCTCTGGCGCAGCGGCGGGCGCTGGTGCCGCCGCTTCAGGCATATCGCCCGGGGTCGTAAAGACCCAGCGCCAGGTATCGCCGTTTTCCATGGTCAGCGTCAGCTCCACGCCGTCCGGCAGATGCGCCGGGTCGCTCCAGCTTTTCTGCCAGCCCTGACGGTAAAAACGCCACTGCAGCGATTTCACCTCACTGACAATCGGCACTTCATCGGGCTTCGCGTCCACCGGGCCATCAATCACCGGCCAGACGTCGCGATACAGATGCCCCTCTTCCAGGCGCCAGCGCACACGCTCCAGCTGGATCGTTCCGCTCACGCCATTCAGCGTGGTCAGCTCAAGCGCATCATCCACCTGACGAAACAGATCCGGCTCGTTACGCGGGGCGCGCGCCTGCAGCTGGTAGAAATCGCGCTCCATCAGATTCCAGGCCCGCTGCAGCTGATTGAGCTTCGCGGCGCTGGCGTCGGTTGCCGAACTGGTGCGCATTGCGCCGTCCAGAATTTGCCAGGCCAGGGTGCTGATCACCGCGAAAATGGTCAGGGCAATCATGATCTCCAGCAGGGTAAACCCGCGCTGGCGTCGCGTTTTTTTCACTTGCTCTCTCCCGGCGGAACGATCTGCAAAGCGATAACCGGCTGGCTGTCGTCCCCTTCCGCGTAGACGCGAATGGCGTTCGCCCAGCCGTTGTCGGCGGTTTTCACCCGCTGCTTGCGCCAGTTCCAGCTGCGCCCGCCCATGATTTCCGTCCCCTGCGCCTCGGCGTCCGGGAAGTCGGTTTTCGTGAGCTGCGCTTCCGCCAGCTGATTTTCCGCCACCCAGCTGGCCTGCAGCGTGTCGGCCAGGCCGTGAGTGAAACGCACGTTCAGGGAGACGGAGTTCATCAGCGCCAGCGCGGCGGTGGAGAAGATCACCAGCGCGACCATCACCTCCAGCAGCGTCATCCCCTTTTGCTTTTTGCCGTTAGCCATCGTTCTCTACCGATACAGGCGCAGCGCCTTGCGACACCACGCGGAAATGGTGCTGTTTGTCATAGCTTTGCAGCGTCAGCGTGAAGCGGCTGATTTCGCCGTCCGGTAAAAAGAGCACCTGCGGATCGGCGCTTACCGTGGCGGCAAGGCGCTGGGGCGAGAGCGAAACGTGCATCTCTTCCGGGAAATCGCCTTTGGTGGTAATACGCCCGGCGGATAACGGCACCCAGTGACGTTCGCCGTTTTTATCATCGAGCGTCACCAGCTGATAATTATCCGTCGTGATGACCAGCCCGACGATATTTCCGTCCATCACCGCACGGTCTGAACCATAATCAACGAGGGCTTTTAATTGCTGGCCAAATATATCCGCACCGCTGCGTGAGGGTATGGTTGACACCACCATCATGGCGCAGCTGGCAAATATCACCAGCGCCAGAATAATTTCCAGCAACGTAAAGCCGCGTTGTTTATTCATTATTTCTCTTTCTTATCCAGAGACCAGTTCGTAATATCATCGGCGGTATTGGCTTCACCGTCCGGACCGGCGGAGAATACGTCGACCGCGCCGTGTTCGCCCGGGCTAACCAGAATATAATCTCCGCCCCACGGGTCCTGCGGCAGGCGACGGATATAGCCATCAGCACGGTAGCCGTTCGGGATTGGCGCGATTTCAGGCTTGGTTACCAGCGCCTGTAAGCCCTGCTCGGTTGTCGGGTAGCGGTGGTTATCCAGCTTATACATATCCAGCGAACCTTCGAGCGCGACAATATCGCTGGTTGCTTTTTGCGTATCTGCTTTTTCTTTATTGCCCATTAAGTTTGGCACCACCATGCTCGCCAGTACGCCGAGAATAACAATGACCACCATTAATTCGAGCAAGGTGAAACCCGCCTGACGCGCCAGGTTTTTACGTTTTAAAGCCATGATTTAACCTACCATATTATTAAGTTGCAGAAGCGGTTGTAATATTGACAGCACGATGAATAAAACAATCGTCGCCATGGATACCACCAGCGCCGGTTCAAATACCGACAGCGTTAATGTAATTCGATGCTGCAATGCCGATTCCTGGTTTTCCGCCGCGCGGTCCATTAAATTGCCTAATTCCCCGCTCTCTTCGCCGGAGGCAATCATATACAGCATGGTTGGCGGGAATAATTTCGCCTGTTCCAGCGCGGCATAGAGCGATGCCCCCTGGCGCACGGTATCCGCCGCCTGCTCCAGCACCTGCCGGGCATAGAGGTTTTCGATACCGTCCATCGCGATATACATCCCCTCCAGCAGCGGCACGCTGCTGGCCTGAAGAATGCTCAGGGTACGGATGTAGCGGGCGCTGTTGATGGCGCACACCAGCTTTTTGATCGGCGATCCGTTCACCAGCCAGCTGTGCCAGCGAAAACGGTTTTTGGCGTTTCTCAGCCAGGTCTTAAAGCCGACAAACCCGCCGCCGAGGATCCCCACGATGTAGATCCCGTACGCCTGCAGAAAATCACTCACCGCAATCAGCGTGCGGGTGGTGATCGGCAGCTGCTGCTTCATGTGGGTGAACTGCTCGATCACCTGCGGCACCACCGCCACCAGCAGAATGCTGATGACCGCGATGGCGACCACGGTCAGGGTAATCGGGTAGACCATCGCCTGCGTCAGCTTGCTTTTCATCTTCTGGCGCTGCTCGTTGTACTCCGCCAGCTTCTCCAGCACGTCGCCCAGGTGGCCGGTTTTTTCGCCGGCCATCACCAGGGTGCAGTAGAGCTTGTCGAAGGTGCGCGGGAACTGGCTAAACGCGTCGAACAGCGTGTGGCCTTCCACTACTTTCTCGCGGATCTCCACCACCATCGCCGCCAGCTTTTTGTCCTCCGTCTGCTTCGAGATAGCCTTCAGGGCGCTTTCCAGCGGCAGCGCGGCGTTGACCAGCGTCGAAAGCTGGCGGGTAAACATCGACAGCACCGGCGTGGAGAGCTTTGCGCCGGTTTTCGCTTTACCGGACGCCGCCGCCTCGCGGGTTTCGTTGATGCTGACGGGCATCAGCTTTTGCTCGCGAAGCCACTGGCGAACCTGCTTTTGCCCCTCGGCCTGCAGCGTGCCGCGCTGGGTTTTCCCCGCGCCGTCCGTTGCGGTCCAGGCGTAGAAGGCCATTACGCATCCCCCCCACGCTCGGCGGTGACGCGCATCACCTCTTCCAGCGAGGTCACGCCGCTAATCACCTTCAGCAGCCCGTTTTCACGCAGGCTGTAAGCCTGCTTAAAGAGCTGCGTCTCGATGGACATTTCGTCCTTATCTTCATGAATGGCGCGGCGCATGGTGCTGTCCACCACCAGGAACTCATGAATACCGGCCCGGCCCTGATAGCCGCTCTGGCGGCAGTGTTCACAGCCCACCGCGCGGTAGATTGCTTTTGGCGGCGCGTCCATAAAGCTGAACAGCGCTTTTTCATTGGCATCCAGCGGACTGGTGGTCCGGCAGTGCGTACACAGCCGACGCACCAGACGCTGGGCAATGACACCGAGCAACGATGAACCGATTAAAAAGGACTCCAGCCCCATATCCCGCAGGCGGGTTATCGCCCCTGCGGCGCTGTTGGTGTGCAGCGTAGACATGACCAGGTGACCGGTAAGCGACGCCTGCACCGCAATTTGCGCGGTCTCACCGTCACGAATTTCCCCGATCATCACCACGTCCGGGTCCTGACGCAGAATGGCGCGCAGCCCTCGGGCAAAGGTCATGTCCACGCGCGGGTTAACCTGCGTCTGTCCCACCCCTTCCAGCTCGTATTCAATCGGGTCTTCTACGGTCAGAATGTTGCGTTCGTGACCGTTCAGCGCCGAAAGAATGGCGTACAGGGTGGTACTTTTACCGGAGCCTGTCGGCCCGGTGACCAGGATAATGCCGTGCGGGCGGTCAATCAGCCCTTTCAGCTTCTCCAGCTCTTCATCAATCAGGCCCAGCTTGTTGATGTCAGGCTTAAGATTGCTTTTATCGAGCAGACGCATCACCACGCGCTCGCCGTACTGGGACGGAATGGTCGAGACGCGCACGTCGATCGCCTTGCGGCCAATGCGCAGGGAGATACGGCCATCCTGCGGCAGGCGCTTCTCGGCGATGTCGAGTTTTGACATGACCTTGATGCGCGATACCAGCAGCGGCGCGAGCTTGCGCGCCGGCTGCAGCACCGGGCGCAGCACGCCGTCAACGCGGAAGCGAATGCTCAGCGTGCGCTCGAAGGTTTCGATATGAATATCCGACGCGCCGTCCTTCACCGCCTCGCCGAGAATGGCGTTGATCAGGCGGATTACCGGCGAGTTTTCGTCGTTATCGAGCAGATCTTCGTTATCCGGGATCTCCTCGGTTAACGCCATCAGGTCGATATCGGCGTCCATATCGTCCACCAGCTGCTGCGAGACGCCGCTGCTCTGCTGCCAGATTTTGGCCAGCATCTCGTCAAACGCTTCCGGCGTGAGGGTGACCGGGACGAACGCGCGTCCCAGCACCCGGCGCACTTCCAGCAGTGCAAATGCCGGGGTGTCATCACGGATATAGACGTCATTGTTATAAAATAAAACGCCGTTATCTTTTGCGTAGCTGCTGCTACACAGTGTTTTACTCAGTTCGTCCACGTTGCCCCTCCGCCTTACTCTTTAAACGGATTGCGTGTCGCGCTGGTTTTCACCGGTGCGGCATGGGTGGCCGTCTTAGTGTCGGCAGACGGAAACGCGGGCAGAATGGCGTTATCCGCTGGCTCAATAATGCCGAGCTTTTTCTCCTCCACGCGCTGCATCTGGCGAACGCGGATCTGGTCATATTTCTCTTTCGACGCGGCGCTGTAGTTGTCGTCGTCACGCAGGACGGTGGTATGGATAAACACCATCAGGTTGCGTTTCGACGTGTCCTGCGAGGTGTAGCGGAACAGCTGGCCCACCAGCGGGATATCGCCGAGCAGCGGCACTTTGGAAACCGACTGCTTGGTGACGTTTTCCATCAGGCCGCCGAGCACCACCGTCTGGCCACTGTGGACCATCACTTCGTTATTGATGGTGCGAGTGTTGAAGGTTGGGCCGAGGCTGGCGTCTTCCGTCGCGCTGTTGTCAACGCTGGAAACTTCCTGCTCAATCTTCAGGTGGATCATGTCACCGTCGTTAATCTGCGGCACAATTTTCAGCTTGGTACCGACGGTCTTACGCTCAACGGAGTTAAAGACGTTGTCGCCGCTGGTGGTCTGCGAACCGGCAAGGACCGGCACGTCCTGGCCCACGTTAAACGACGCTTCTTTGTTATCCAGCGTGACCACGCTCGGCGTGGAGAGAATGTCGTTTTTACCGTCGGTGGAGAGCGCGGTCATCAGGGCGCCGAAGTCGCCGTTGAAGAAACCGGTCGCCAGGCCAGTGAAGCTTGCCCCCTTCATGGTGCCGTTTTTAATCTGGCTGATAGGCAGGCCGGTTGAGCCGAACTGCACGCCGCCGTGCTTGCTGGTCCACTGCACGCCGAGATCCAGGCCGTTACCGTCCTGCACTTCAGCAATGATCGCTTCCACCAGTACCTGCGGACGGCGAATGTCGAGCTTGTCGATCACCTTCTCCAGGGAGTTCATCACGTTAGGCTGCGCGGTGATCACCAGCGAGTTCGTTGACTCGTCGGCGCTAATATTCAGATCGCTGGCCGACGTGGCGGTTTTCGACTTCGGCGCACCCGCCTTGTCTTTCAGCTGCTCGCCAATACCGGTCAGCACCGGAACCACTTTGGTGGCGCTGGCGTATTTGAGGTAGAAGACGCGGGTATTCCCCTCGTTGTTCTGCTCGCGATCCAGCTGATGGATCAGGGAACGGGTGCGCATGCGCGCATCTTCCGAACCGCTGATCACCAGGCTGTTGGTCTCGTCATCCGCTACCACCTTGGTGGCGAGCTGCGGCGCGTTCTGCCCCTTCTGCTCTTCGTTGTTGAGGTTGTTCAACATGTCGGAGAGCTCTTTGGCGGACGCAAAGCGCAGCGGTACGATTTCGCGACGCTGAATGCCGTCTCTGTCGACGCGCTGCACCAGATCCACCAGGCGGTTCACCACCGAGGCTTTCCCGGTTAACAGCAGGACGTTCGACGGCTCAAAATGCACCACGTTACCGATACCGGTGGCATCGTTCAGCTGGCGCAGCAGCGGGGCCAGCTCACGCACCGGCACGTTTTCCATGCGCACGACGCGGGTGATGATCTCATCGCCTTTGCCCGGATTTTTGCTGTCGGCCAGCGGGGCCCCGGCGGTGCGGGCTACGCTTGAGCGCACCACTTTGACCATGCCGTTGTCCATCGGGATCACCGACAGACCGTACAGGTCCAGCACGCTCAGGAAGAACTGGTAATACTCATCTTCCGTCAGCACGTTATAGGTTCTCACCGACACCGTACCCTGAACGGACGGGTCGACGAGAATGGTTTTGTTAAGATTGCGGCCTACCGTATCGATAAACTCGCGGATATCGGTATTTTTAAAGCTCGCGCTAAAGTTGGCTGCAAGCAGCGAACTGGAATATAACGACAATGCGGTCAGCGCCACGCACGCCCAAGGAAATTTCTTCATGTCTGTACACTTGTTAATTGTTTAGAACATTAACCCGAATATTTTCAAGGTGAGCGTGACGTCTGACGACGACCTCCGCTTCTTTCATTTTCGACCAGTTGGCAATAATACTTTTTGCCTTTGCTTCATCGGTCATATCGACAGAGTTGACTTTCACAGCCACGTCGCCCTTTTCCAGCCCGGAATGGCTGAAGAACGCTGAGGCATTCCTTGGATTGATGTTGTAGCCTTCCAGTTGGCCTTTTTCGATTACCGGTTTTAACACCAGATAATCATCCAGATGCACGCTTTCCGCGCCTGCATCTTTCGTCGATTTGGTTACCGGGCCGCTGTCAACGCCGCCCTTAAAATAGTCAGGCTTATTTAACGCCAGTACCTGCGTAGCACCTTCGTAATTAACCACCACATTGTCTTTGTTAATTTCCTGAATAAAGGCATCGTTAAAACCGGTCAGCGGCTCGCCTTCGCGATAGCTGCGCTGGCCTGCCGGGGTTTTAATCACCGCAAAGGAGAGCCAGGCATCGTCACTGCTGACAATTCCTTCAATTTCCGCTGCCAGCGGGGCTTTCGCGGCAGCCGGTAAGTTATCCTGACGCACCGCAGCCGTGAACAGAGTAAATGTCTTTTCTTCACGACGATTTTTCAGCGGCTGTTCATCAGATTTAGCCAACTTATTCGTAACTTTTTTATAATCTTTAAACGTCAGATAGCCTTGCTGGCCGCAAAAAATTAACAGCACAAACATAATACAAGGCGTTATCCACCGTGACAGAAATGAGAACCTCATTTTTCATCTGGCCTTTAGCAAAGCGGAAATAAGCAGCGTCGGGCTGCGCCAATATGTGTGAAAAATAGTAATTAACTGCCGTAAATACGACCATCGACTTCGCCATTAACTTTAATAAAAAAAACTATTGACCAAATAAAATCGGGATGTTAGGTCATTGCAACTGGATATTTTTACCCTGTGCGCAAATTGACCACCCTGTGGCGTTGCTTTACTTTCTCGTCCTGTTGCTATTCCTAATCAGAGACGGTAAGTCGTTATGTATCAGAGCCACTTTAAATTTAAACAACCGCCATTCAGAACAATCACGGGTTTCTCCGGCGATTTTCTGGTGCCTTATCATCAGGACGTATTCAACCTGCTGAAAGAGAAAAGCCAGGTGGCGGGAATTATCGGGCTCTTTTGCAACGACGCACCGCTGCTGGGCCACTTCAGCGATGCGCTGAAGGCCAGCCTTCCTGGCGCCATTGCCATCAACGCGTTTCCTAAGCTGAGTGCCAGTAGCCTGCTGTACAAGCTCAACCCGGGAACGAAAGAGAGCAAGAGCCGCATTCAGGCGGTGGATGCCGTGCTGCATCAGTGGCAGGGCGGAAAAAACCGCAGCAAAACCCTGGTCATCCGTCACGCGGAAGCGATGAAGGAGACCTGCCGTGAGGTGCTGGGGATGTTGCTTACGCGTGCTCAGGAGCTGGAGTTCCGTCTGTCCATCGTGCTGATGGGCAGCGCGGAGCAGGAAGCCGCCCTCTTACCCCCATCTGAACTTCGCGAATATGCCCATACCCGTCATACATTGCGTCCCCTGACCTGCCGGGAATTTCTCAGCTATGTGCAGGCGCAGTGTGAAGAACACGGGTGCGAGAATTCGCCGCTAACCCCGGCGCGCGTGCGCAAGATGCACGCGCTGACCAAAGGCAACATCAGCAAACTGAATGAACTGGCGCACCTGTCAATGCTCGCGGCCTGGACCGAACGTGCAGCGCAGGTCAGCCCGCGTCATTTACGCCTGGCGGCAGGAGAGATCCTCCCGGCGAAAAAACACGGTAAGCGCCTGGCGACCGTGGGATTGTTCGCCTCGGTTCTGTTCGCCGCCTGCGGATGGTATTTAACCGCCTCAATCAATGCAAAACTGCCGATTCAGCTTCCCGTTCCGGCGAGCTGGAAACAGCAGAAGTCAAAAGCCGACGCGCCTGTCGTGCCGGTTATCGACAATGAAGTGGTTAATCAGCCGGATGCGATGCACCAGCTGTACCTGATGTGGGGGTATGACGCCTCCGCGGATGATGCGCTGTGTCAGAACGCCGGGAAGGTCAATCTGATGTGTAAACAGGGCAACGCGTCACCGGATGCGTTGGCACAGGAGGGTTATCCGTGGGTCAGTGAACTCAAAACCGGTAACCATCTTAACTACGCTGTTGTCGCCCGCGTAGGCGATGACTCGATGGATCTGCTGATGAATAACCGCACCTGGCAGGTGAGCCGCAGCTGGTTTAACCAGCATGCCACCGGTAACTTTACCCAGCTGCATCGCCTGACGCCGGAAGGCAAAGATGCCATCAGCGCCGCCAGCGATGCGAAAGACATGGGCTGGCTGGATCAGGCGCTGAGTCTGGCTCTTGGCCAGCCTGAAACCCATGCTCAGACCTGGACGGCTGAGATGATGAAACGCACCCGCGAGTTCCAGCAAAAAATGCATCTGCATGTGGATGGTATTCCAGGGGAAGATACGCTGATGCAGTTAATGCGTGAAACCCATACCACGCCGAGCGTGCTGATTCAGGCCACGCATGCCACACCGGACGCCAACACGCAGGAGAAGCATTCCTAATGTCTACCATCTGTCTTGCGGCTCAGCGCAGCTACACCACCGGAGAGGCGGTCTGGTTTTCGTACCGCCTCCCCAGCCTGAGAAAAATTTGTGGTCATACCTTTTTATGGGTATTGGGTTTGTGCGCCCTGGTCATGGCAGGGCTGTACGCGCATATTTACTGGAATTTGCGCCACCCGACCCCTGAACCGGTAAAAGCGAGCGTCGCTAAACCGGAAACGCAGCTTTCCGATATGCATTATGTGTACGTGAGTAAACCGTTCCCGCATCCGCATCCTAAACCGGCGCCGGTACGGGAAGAGATGCCGCCCATGCAGGATCTGCCGATAAGCACCGATGATGCTGACTGGCAGCAGGCCCCTGACAGCACCGTGCCGCAGGATGCCGGGCACGATACCTCGCGTGATACCCTGCCGGGAACCGAGGCGCACGAAAACGCCACCGCGTCGTCGGGAAGTGAGGATGCTTCGTTAGCCGAATTGTTTAAGCAGGCGTTGAAAGAACAAGAGCAGGATTATTCTCAAGGCAAAATTCCCGCGCCGCCGGTTGACGAAACGCAGGATCAATCGCAAAGCAGTTTGTTGCATAACGATAACGTCCAGTCTCCTTTGAGTAAAAAAGGAGACCGGCTGGAGTAGTTAATATTTTTCAGGGAGCGTGGTGAGGTTAAGCAGACGACCTTTCTCTACCACAATATATTGACCTTTTTTCAGGTCGGAGAGGATTTTAATAATGGTACTGCGGGCCAGGTTGGTATATTCCTGAATATAGTCATAGATATTAATATCGCGCTGCTGGTGAACAATCAGCTCATTAATTTCGTAGAGGAATTCGCGGACCACAGAATAGGCGCTACGGGCGACCAGAACATCATCGCGTTTGCTCAGCAGGCAGATGTACCAGGAGAGCACTTTGGTCAATTCAGGCCACAGATTTTTCTCGGTCATAAGCTGCGCGAAGGCCTCTTTTTTGATGCTGCGTACCACGGTGTTTGCGCGGACCAGGCCGTACATATGGGCTGACTGATAGAAAATAGCGGACAGGCCAAACACGCACTGTCCGGTGACGGTAAACATGCAGAGTTCGTCTGATTCACGACGGAATTCGACTTCGCCGCTGACGATAATATGAATATACTGAGAGTCAGCAGTGGAAATTTTCTGCCATTTCTTTAAGGTTTTCTCTTCAAAACCTTCCGTGGCAGAAATAATGGCTTCCATTTCAGGTTGTGGACGTAATTTTTTACCGTAAATGCTTAACATTGTTATACCCATTTAAGATTAGATTTATTAGACATAGCATGGCCGCGGCATTAAAACCGAAAACCAACAATCTTTTCCTGATGAAAGGCTCAAGGAGAAAATAAGAACGCCTGCCGCCAGCAATATTTTTTGATTTACTTAGCAAGCTATGTGTCTATCTTAAATCCGGATAATTTTAAGTCAATTTACTAAAAATGAATTGAGTTTGTACTTAAGATTAATCTCAAGCACAAATAAGGGGAAAACGCGCATTCGGGCGCAAACCGAAGGTTTACCCCTGCCCGTATTTCTCTAAAAGGGCTTCTGCAATGGCCATCGTTTCCACATCCGCGACGCCGTTCCATACCTGCGGGCGATAGTGCATCTGAAAGGCGGTGATAACGCGTTGCTGCTGCTGATCCGTGGCGTTGTCCGGCACCTCATAGCCATAGCGCATCAGCAGATCGAGCAGGGCTGCACGATCTACCTCCTGATAGCGCGGACGACCATTGATATAGAAGTTCACGCGCCCGGCATCGGGCCAGGCCCCAATCCCCTGCTTCGCCAGCGCCTGCCAGGGAAACAGCGGGCCGGGATCGTCCTTACGCTGGGGCGCGATATCAGCATGCGCCACCACGTTCTGCGGTTTAATGTCGTACCGGGCGATAATGTCTTTCGCCAGCGGGATAAGCGCCGCGATTTGCGCGGGCTCAAACGGGGCGAAAACTTTCACACCGTCGCGCTTCTGCCAGCCGCGGTTCTCCAGCTCAATGCCGACAGACGTGTCGTTGATCCGGTTGGTGCCGCGCCAGAAGCTGATGCCCGCATGCCAGGCCAGTTCGCTCTCCGGCACCAGCTGCCAGATGCGCGGCTTCCCGTCCGGCGTCGGCGGCTTCGCAGGGATGAGATAATGCGAGCTGACGTTTTTGTCCGTCAGCGTGGCCAGCGAGGTGTCGAAGTCGTCGGCGGTGTAGTGGATCACCAGCACCTTTATGCGCGGGTAGGCCGCCTGCGCCTGATGGCGGGTATCCAGCTCGTAGGCACCTTTATCAACAATGCCTTTTTCCTGGGCGCATCCTGCCAGCAACATCGCCAGCAGGAGCGTTGAAAGCGAGCGCTTCATCGACGGGTTTTCACCGCCGTGCCGCTTACGCTCACCATCAGCATGCTCGAATCTTTGCCGACGGTTTCATAATCAATATCGATTCCTACAACGGCATCCGCGCCCAGCGCTTTGGCCTGCTCGCCCAGCTCCTTAAACGCAATTTCGCGCGCTTTACGCAGCTCTTTTTCGTACGCGCCGGAGCGTCCACCGACGATGTCACGAATCCCGGCAAAGAAATCCCGGAAAATGTTCGCGCCCAGAATCGCTTCGCCGGTGACCACGCCGCAATACTCGGTAATGGTCTGTCCTTCCAGGGTTGGCGTTGTTGAAAACTGCATACTTTCTCTCCTTCTTTAGCGTTCAATGCGTTAGCAACAGCATTATCGGTTCGTTACGCTATGATTGAAAGGATAGTTAATAAATAAGGAAATCAACATGCGCTACTCTGCTTTAACACTTTTAGTGCCCTGCGCGCTGGTGCTCAGCGCCTGTACTACCACGGTCACGCCAGCCTTTAAGGATATCGGTACCCGCAGCGGCCCCTGCATAGACGGCGGCCCGGATACCGTGGCGCAACAGTTCTATGATTACCGCATTCAGCATCGCGGAAATGATCTCACCGCCCTGCGCCCGTACCTGAGCGATAATCTTGCAAAACTGCTCAACGATGCCACTCGCGATCCGCAGCATAACGCCCTGCTGAAATCCGATCCGTTCTCCAGCCGCACTACGCTGCCGGACAGCGCCGAGGTGGCCAGCGCGTCAACCATCCCGAACACCGATGCGCGGAACATTCCGCTGCGCGTGAAGCTGACCCAGGGAACCCAAACCTGGCAGGACGAAGTGCTGATGATCCGTGAAGGCCAGTGCTGGGCGGTGGACGATGTGCGCTATATCGGCGGCAGCGTTCATGCCCCGGCCGGCACGCTGCGCCAGTCGATTGAGAACCGCTAGATCATTAGTGATAAAAATGTTACCCCCGTAAAATGTCCGGCATTTCACGCGGAATGCCGACATTTATACTCGCCGACCTTGCCGTTCGCTATTTTGTGCTATGTTTAAGAGGAAATGCGGGTTATATTTAACTTTTAACGCAGAAATATTGCATAACTATTCTGTCAACGGTACTATCTGCGGCCTCAATTGCTATAGATTGCCTGGATGAGTAAAGACTGCCCCGATGAGTATTAAACTAAACGGCATTAACTGCTTCTACGGCGCACACCAGGCGCTGTTTGACATCACGCTGAACTGCCCGGAAGGCGAAACGCTGGTTTTACTTGGCCCAAGCGGTGCAGGCAAAAGCTCCCTTCTGCGCGTCCTTAATCTGCTTGAAATGCCCCGTTCCGGTACGCTGGCTATCGCCGGTAACCATTTTGATTTCGCGAAAACCCCGTCAGATAAAGCTATACGCGAACTGCGTCAAAACGTCGGCATGGTCTTCCAGCAATACAATCTCTGGCCGCACCTGACGGTGCTGCAAAACCTGATTGAAGCCCCGTGCCGCGTGCTGGGGTTAAGCAAAGATCAGGCCATCGCGCGTGCTGAAAAGCTGCTGGAGCGTCTGCGCCTTAAGCCCTACAGCGACCGCTATCCGCTGCACCTCTCTGGGGGTCAGCAGCAGCGTGTGGCGATTGCCCGCGCGCTGATGATGGAGCCCGCGGTACTGCTGTTTGATGAGCCGACCGCGGCGCTGGACCCGGAAATCACCGCCCAGATCGTCAGCATCATTCGCGAACTGGCGGAAACCAATATTACGCAGGTCATTGTTACCCACGAAGTGGAAGTGGCGCGTAAAACCGCCAGCCGTGTGGTCTACATGGAAAACGGGTATATCGTTGAGCAAGGTGACGCGAGCTGCTTCGCGAACCCGCAAACCGATGCCTTCAAAAACTATTTATCTCATTGATTGTGTCAGGGGAAATATAATGAAAAAAGTATTACTTGCCGTGCTGCTTGCTGGCGTTACCCTTTCCGCTACCGCAGCCCAGACCATTCGTTTCGCCACGGAAGCCTCCTACCCTCCGTTTGAGTCCATTGATGCGAACAACAAAATTGTTGGCTTCGACGTAGACCTGGCAAACGCCCTGTGTAAAGAGATCGACGCAACCTGTACCTTCAGCAATCAGGCGTTCGACAGCCTGATCCCAAGCCTGAAGTTCCGCCGTATTGACGCCGTCATGGCAGGTATGGACATCACTCCTGAGCGCGAAAAGCAGGTGCTGTTCACCACCCCTTACTACGACAACTCCGCCCTGTTTATTGGTCAGAAAGGTAAATTCACCTCTGTCGATCAGCTGAAAGGCAAGAAAGTCGGCGTGCAGAACGGCACCACGCACCAGAAGTTCATCATGGATAAACATCCGGAAATCACCACCGTTCCGTACGACAGCTACCAGAACGCGAAGCTGGATCTGCAGAATGGCCGTATCGACGGGGTATTTGGTGATACCGCTGTCGTGACCGAGTGGCTGAAAGCCAACGACAAACTGGCGCCAGTGGGCGACAAAGTGACCGATAAGGACTACTTCGGTACCGGTCTGGGGATTGCCGTTCGTCAGGGCAACACCGAGCTGCAGCAGAAATTCAACGCTGCGCTGGAAAAAGTGAAGAAAGACGGCACCTACGAAACCATCTACAAAAAATGGTTCCAGAAGTAATTCCTGATGAATGAAATTTTTCCTTTAGCAAGCGCCGCCGGGATGACCGTCGGCCTTGCCGTTTGCGCACTGGTTATCGGCCTGGTGCTGGCAATGTTCTTTGCGGTGTGGGAATCAGCAAAATGGTTCCCCGTCGCCTGGGCGGGCTCCGCGCTGGTCACCGTACTGCGTGGGCTACCGGAAATTCTGGTGGTCCTGTTCATCTATTTCGGCTCCTCACAGCTGCTGCTCACGCTGTCGGACGGCTTCACGATGAATCTCGGCTTTGCGCAGATACCGGTGCAGATGCAGATTGACAACTTTGACGTCAGCCCGTTCCTCTGCGGCGTGATTGCCCTATCCCTGCTCTACTCCGCGTACGCGTCGCAAACCCTGCGCGGTGCGCTGAAAGCGGTACCGCAGGGGCAGTGGGAATCCGGTCAGGCGCTGGGCATGTCGAAAGCAGCGATCTTCTTCCGTCTGGTGATGCCGCAGATGTGGCGCCACGCCCTGCCGGGCCTGGGCAACCAGTGGCTGGTATTGCTGAAAGATACCGCGCTGGTGAGCCTGATCAGCGTGAACGATTTGATGCTGCAAACCAAAAGCATCGCCACCCGTACTCAGGAGCCATTTACCTGGTACATCGTGGCGGCGGCTATCTACCTGGTAATCACGCTGCTCAGTCAGTACATCCTCAAGCGTATTGACCTGCGTGCGACGCGCTTTGAACGGAGACCAGGCTGATGCTTGAATATTTCCCGGAGCTGATGAAAGGGCTGCACACCAGCCTGACGCTGACCGTGGCGTCCATCATTGTGGCGCTGATCCTGGCGCTCATCTTCACCATCATCCTGACGCTGAAAACGCCGGTGCTGGTGTGGATCGTGCGCGGCTACATCACCCTGTTTACCGGTACGCCGCTGCTGGTGCAGATCTTCCTGATATACTACGGTCCGGGCCAGTTCCCGTCGCTGCAGGCGTATCCGGTTATCTGGCACCTGCTCTCTGAGCCGTGGCTCTGCGCTCTGATTGCCCTTTCGCTGAACAGCGCGGCCTATACCACCCAGCTGTTTTACGGAGCGATCCGTGCCATCCCGGAAGGACAATGGCAGTCCTGCGGGGCGCTGGGCATGAGCAAAAAAGACACGCTGGCGATCCTGCTGCCGTACGCCTTCAAGCGCGCGCTCTCCTCTTACTCCAACGAAGTGGTGCTGGTGTTTAAGAGTACTTCTCTGGCCTACACCATCACCCTGATGGAAGTGATGGGTCACGGGCAGCTGCTGTACGGGCGCACCTATGACGTGATGGTGTTCGGCGCGGCTGGCGTGGTCTATCTGGTGGTGAACGGTCTGCTGACGCTGATGATGCGACTGATTGAGCGTAAAGCGTTAGCGTTTGAGCGCAGAAATTAATCACGCGAGTGCATAAAACGTAATTACCAGAGCGGATAACCCGATGGCTTATCCGCTTTTTTTTTATACCATATACAATATTTACTCATATTTATTGCATATAAATTCATTAACTGGCATTGTACATCCATGCCGCAGACACGGCGCATAATGACAAGATAGACAGACGGGAGCATTACAATGAAAAAGTTAGTTCTGGCCGCACTACTCGCCACCTTCGCCGCTGGCGCATCCGCTGCTGATAAAATCAATTTTGGCGTTTCGGCCACCTATCCGCCGTTTGAATCGCTGGATGCCAGCAATCAGATCGTCGGTTTCGATATCGACCTGGCGAAAGCCCTGTGCAAGCAGATGCAGGCCGACTGCACCTTTACCAACCATGCCTTCGACAGCCTGATCCCGTCGCTGAAATTCAAGAAATACGATGCGGTGATCTCCGGGATGGACATCACGCCGGAGCGCAGCAAGCAGGTCGCGTTCACCGACCCGTACTACGCCAACTCGGCGGTGGTGATTGCGAAGAAAGGGGCTTATAAGTCCTTTGACGAGCTGAAAGGCAAACGCATCGGGATGGAAAATGGCACCACGCACCAGAAATACCTGCAGGACAAACATCCTGAAGTGAAAACCGTGGCCTATGACAGCTACCAGAACGCGATTATCGACCTGAAAAATGGCCGTATTGACGGCGTCTTCGGCGACACCGCCGTGGTGAACGAATGGCTGAAAACCAACCCGCAGCTGGGTACGGCAACGGAAAAAGTGACCGATCCGCAGTACTTCGGCACGGGCCTCGGCATCGCGGTACGCCCGGATAACAAAGCCCTGCTGGAAAAACTAAACGGCGCGCTGAAGGCGATTAAAGCAGACGGCACGTACCAGAAAATCAGCGAGCAGTGGTTCCCGCAGTAATCTCTTTTTGCCGGGTGGTCTGTAGGCCGGGTAAGCGCAGCGCCACCCGGCAATTTCTCACAGCGGCACAAAGAACCTGAACCGCGCCCCGCTCACGGACTCCATCAGCCTGATCCCGCCGCCGTGCAGCTCCAGCATTCGCTTAACGATTAACAGCCCTAACCCGCCGCGGTTCTCCCGCGATGCCTGGGTATTCAGCGCCGAAGGCCGCTGGAACAGATCGTCGCGCAGCGCGGCATCCACGCCCGTTCCGGAGTCTGCCACTTCGACCTGAAGCTGTTCATTATCCTGCCAGACCGCCAGACGAATTTCCCCGCCAGTGGGCGTATGACGCATCGCGTTATCGAGCAGGTTGGTCACCACGCGCTCGATCATCGACACATCAGCGTTTATCAGGGGCAGCGGCCCCGGCACGTCAATATGCAGATTCACCTCGCGCGTGCGGGCGGTAAGCTCAAACTTCTGCGCCACGTCGGAAATCAGCTCTCCCATCGCGAAACGCTCGCGCTGCGGCTTAATGCCGCCGTGCTCAAGGCGCGCCAGCTCGAAAAGCTGCTGGGAAAGATGTCGTACCTTTTGTCCCTGACGCAGCGCGGTGGCGAGATACTGCTGGTGCTCCTGCGGCGTCAGGGTGGCGGATTTGAGCGACAGGGTTTCAAGATAGCCCAGCAGCGAGGTCAGCGGCGTGCGAAGATCGTGCGAAATGTTGGCGATAAACTCCCGGCGCTGGCGATCGCTGTCGGCCAGCTGGTCCCACTGGCGGGTAATTTTCCGCGCCAGCTCGATGAAACTGTTGCGCAGGAGCGCCACTTCGTCATTGGCTGCGGCATCCGGCGGCTGTGCTGCGAGCAGCCTGATTGCGCTAATGCTGTCCTGCTCCAGGCCGGTGACCTCTTCCGTCAGGCGCTTAACCGGACGCGTTACCCAGTACCAGACCAGCAGACCCGCCAGCAGGCCAAACAGAGCGACCCACAGCAATGACCAGAGCACCGTGCTCCAGAGCGCCTTATGCCAGGCCATTTCCGCCAGCGCGTTCGACTCCTCGCCCTGCAAAATGATGTACAGGTAGCCCTTAAGCTCGCCGTCCTGCCGCAGCGGCGTGGCGCTGAACACTTTTTTATTTTGACTGCGCGGGTCGTCGCCCAGTACCGGTATGGCAGTACCGCTCAGGAAGGTCTGAACCGGTGCCAGGTCGATTTTTTGCCGCTGAATATGGCCCGGCGGTGCGGCATCGGCCAGGATTTCGCCGTCCGGCGAGATAACGTACAGTTCAACGCTCGGGTTAAAGGTCATCAGCCGGTCGAACAGCGGCTTAAGCGCGGTGCGGTCAACCCTGCCCTGCGCGTCCAGAATCGGTTCCCGCTGGACGATCTGCTGCGCCAGGCCGCCCGACAACCGCTGAACCATCGCGTTGCCGTACTGCATACTGCTGTAGAGCTGTACCGCGCAGGCGACGGTAGCGCAGAGCATCATCAGCAGGACAAACAGCAGCGTCAGGCGCTGGCTCAGGCTAAAGCGGCGCATCATGGTTTGGCTCCGCAAATTTATAGCCCTTGCCCCAGACGGTGCGAATTATCTCCGGCTCGGCGGCGTCTTTCTCAATCTTGATGCGCAGGCGGTTGATATGGGTGTTGACGGTGTGCTCGTAGCCTTCGTGCTGATAGCCCCACACCTGCTCCAGCAGCGCCAGACGGGAAAACACCTCGCCAGGATGGCGGGCGAAGAAGTACAGCAGTTCGAATTCGCGCGGGGTGAGATCCACCACCTGGCCGTGAAGCAGCACGCTGCGCGCCAGGGGATCGATCGTCAGGCCGTGGGCCTGAATTTGCCCGTCAGCCTGCGCCTGCCCCATCGCCTGCTGGCGGCGGAACAGCGCTTTGATGCGGGCAATCAGTTCCTGCACTGAAAAGGGTTTTGCCAGATAGTCATCGGCGCCGGTTTCCAGCCCGGTGATGCGGTCGGTTTCGCTGCTGCGGGCGCTGATGATGATCACCGGCAGGTAGCGGGTCATCTGGCGGATGCGGCGGCAGATCTCCAGGCCGTCAACGTTGGGCAGCATCAGGTCGAGGATCACCGCATCCCACGGCTGTTTTTCAAGGCGCGGCAGGGCGTTGCCCCCGTCGGGCTCGTGGGTGATGGCGTAGCCTTCGTCTTCTAGGTTGAGCCGCAGAAGCGCCGCGATATCGTGGTCGTCTTCCACCAGCAGGATCTGCTTCATGGGTAAGCCTTTATTCATCTCTTATGACGTAAGCTTACCTGATTTTATGGGCGGGCAGAGTTCACATTTTGTTTAAGATTTCACGAGCAACGTCAGGACTTCATAATGCGCGGTATGCGGGAACATATCGAAAAGCTGCACGCGTTCAATGCGATAGCCCGGCAGTTGAGCGATATCTTTCGCCATGGTCTGTGCGTTACAGCTTGAATAGACGATGTATTCCGGCGCCATCTGGCTCAGATAGTCGCAGAGGGATTTGCCAATCCCACGACGCGGCGGATTAACCAGCACCAGCTCCGGCACGTTGCCTTGCCCGGTCGCGAACTGCGTGGAGTCCAGCGCCTGGAAGTGCAGGTTGGTTAACCCCAACTCGGCGGCGGACTGCTTTGCGCAGGCAATCGCTTCGGCGGAGATCTCAATGCCGGTGAGCTGCATCTCAGGCGTGGCGCAGTGCAGGCCAAAACCGCCCACGCCGCAGAAAAGGTCCCACATATGATGGATGTTTAACGCGCGCACCCAGTCGCGGGCGGTGGCGTACAGGCTGCTTGCCACGGTCGGGTTGGTCTGGAAGAAGCTTTGCGGGCGGATCCACAGCGGCACGCCGTTGAAGCTCTCTGCCAGCGCGTGCTGGTCGGTGAAGAAAACCTCTTTCTCCCCTTCCATGATCGCCATATGCACCGGCTGAATGTTTGCGGTAATCACCTTTAACTGAGGAAGCTGTTCCTGCAGCCACGGCAGCGCCGCGCGCAGCTGCGCCAGCTTGGCTTCCGAGCGCAGCACGAAGCGCAGCATCATGCCGCCGTCGATCTGGCTTTCCGACAGGAGAAGGTACTTCAGCTCGCCGCGCCTGCGGGCAACGTTGTAAGGCGTTAACCCCGCGCGAGCGATAAACGGTTTCAGTGCGGCAAAGACCGGCTCAAACGACGCGGGATAGAGCGGGCAGTCGGTTAAGTCTTCCGGCGTGCCGTCGCGGTGCAGCATCCCCAGCAGCGGTTTTTCAACGCTGCCGCTGACCACCATTTTGGCTTTGTTGCGAAAGCCCTGCTCCGGGCCGCTGACGGGTGCGCACCACTCGCCCACCGCGCGTGCTGCCAGCAGCTGTTGCAGGTCGGCCATTTTGGCGGTGAGTTGTTGAGAAACCGGCTGTTCTATCCACTGACAGGAGCGGCAGCGTCCGGCGTCATAGAGTGCGCACTGCATATGAAAACCTTAAGGAAAACGAGGGCTGCGATTATACACATTATTGCAGGCGGAAGAACCGCCGACTGGACGCCGGAACGAAAAGCAGGCAGAGCACCAGCATATCCGGCAGTTTTTGCATGACCAGCGCATGGAAAATCTCACGTCGCGACTCGCCCGGAATGCTGAACAGCTCAGGATAGCCATAGCCCAGCGAGGCGGCCCACAGATAGCTGGCGGCGGTCACCTGAGTGAGCAGATAGACCCAGCGCGCCCAGTTTCGCCCTTTGACCAGCGAAAACGCGCAGTAGATCTCGATAAACACCAGCACCAGGCTGCTTAAAAAGACCAGCGTCAGATTCCACGTCTGCACGCTGCGGTGAATGAATTCCCCGATGCCGCGCACCCCCAGCGTATTCAAAATCATCAGCACGTCCAGGCAGCGGATCATAATAATGGCGAGCGCCGCCACCTGAACCAGCGCAGGAACGTTAGGACGGGCGTGCGTAATACGTGATTTTTTTACTAATCCCAATGTTTTACTTCCCTGAAAAACAGTGCCGCGTCATGCGCGGCACATCACCGGAAATTTTAAATCCTTCAGCCGCGTCTTGCACGCTGGATATCGCGCACGCGCTGTTTTTCCGCGCGCGCCATCAAATACCAGGCGATAAATCCGACAATTCCGACCACGCCGAGGATGATAGAGGCCAGGGCGTTGATCTCCGGGTTCACCCCCATGCGCACGCTGGAGAAGACCAGCATCGGCAGCGTCGTCGCGCCCGGCCCTGAGACAAAGCTGGCGATAACCAGATCGTCGAGGGAGAGCGTGAACGCCAGCAGCCAGCCGGAGATCACCGCCGGCATAATCATCGGCAGGGTAATGATGAAAAAGACCTTTAGCGGCGTGGCGCCGAGATCCATCGCCGCCTCTTCAATGGAGCGGTCCAGCTCGCGCAGGCGCGAGGAGATCACCACCGCCACATACGCAGTACAGAAGGTGACGTGCGCCAGCCAGATGGTGAGCATGCCGCGATCCGCCGGCCAGCCGATGGCGTGCGCCAGGGCCACGAACAGCAGCAGCAGCGACAGGCCGGTAATGACGTCCGGCATCACCAGCGGGGCAGTGATCATAAAGGCGAAACCGTTTGAGCCGCGAAAACGCCCGAAGCGCACCATCACCAGCGCGGCGATGGTGCCCAGAACGCAGGCCATCGTGGCCGCCAGCGCGGCAATGGTCAGGCTCAGCCCCACCGCGCTCATCATTGCGTCGTCGTGGAACAGCTCGCTGTACCAGCGCGTCGACCAGCCCGCCCAGACCGTCACCAGTTTGGAACTGTTGAACGAGTAGATCACCAGCATCAGCATCGGCGCATACAGGAAGGTGAAGCCGATAACGAGGATCAGAATGCGCCACGGGGAGCGTACTACCGGTAAGTTGTTCATCCGCGATCTCCCATCTGTTTCTGCTGATGCTTATGGAACCACATGATCGGGACGATCAGCAGCAGGAGCATGATAATCGCCACCGCCGACGCCACCGGCCAGTCGCGGTTATTGAAGAACTCCTGCCACAGCACGCGGCCAATCATGATGCTGTCCGGCCCGCCGAGCAGTTCCGGGATCACAAACTCCCCGACCGCCGGAATAAACACCAGCATCGACCCGGCAATGATTCCACCTTTGGTCAGCGGGACAATCACGCTGAAGAAGGTCTTCAGCGGACGCGCGCCGAGATCGAGCGAGGCTTCCACCAGCGAGTAGTCAATGCGCGTCAGGGCGGTGTAAATCGGCAGCACCATAAACGGCAGATAGGCATACACAATGCCGATATAGACCGCAAGGTTGGTGTGCAGGATGGTCAGCGGCTGATCGATAACCCCAAGCCACATCAGAAAATTATTCAGCACCCCGTTGTTTTTCAGGATCCCCATCCACGCGTAAACGCGTATCAGAAACGAGGTCCACGACGGCAGGATCACCAGCAGCAGCAGGATGTTGCGCGTTGAGGGCTTGCTGTGCGCCACGGCCCACGCCAGCGGGTAGCCCATCACCAGACAGCAGAGCGTCGAGATCGCCGCCACCTGCAGAGACTGCAGATAGGCTTCGAAATAGAGCGGATCCTCGGTGAGCTGGAGGAAGTTGCCCAGATTCAGCGTCAGCGTCAGCTGCCCGTCGGCCCACTCCCACAGATCGGTATACGGCGGGATCGCCCGCGCCATCTCCGCCAGGCTGATCTTAAAGACGATCAGGAACGGCAGCAGGAACAGCAGGATCAGCCACACGTAAGGCATGGCGATTACCAGCTTGCGGCCGTGGTTCATCTTAAGGCGCGTCAGCCAGTGGGCAAAGCCGCCCGGTTTTTTGACGCGGGCTGGAGGTTCAAGTGTGCTCATGATCGCTCCTTATACCGTCAGCACGACGCAGCTGTCCGCGTCCCAGCACAGGCGCACTTCGTCGCCCCAGGTCGGCTGCCCCTTGCGGTAGCGATGTTCGTTCTGTAGCTGCGCGCTGAGCATCTGTCCGCTTTTCAGACGCACGTGGTAAATGGAGAGATCGCCCAGATAGGCAATGTGCACCACTTCCCCGACGGCAAAGTTATAGCCATCGGCAGGCGGATCGTCACAGAGCATGATCTTCTCCGGGCGCAGCGCCACGTAGACCGGCACGTTATCCACCACCGAGCTGTCAGGATCGACCTTAAGCGGATGCTGCAGCCCCGGTGATTCGATGACCAGACCATCCTCCTGACGATCCTTCAGCAGCCCTTCAAAAACGTTGACCGAGCCGATGAACTCCGCGCTGTAGCGGGTGGTCGGATGCTCGTAAATCTCTTCCGGCTCGCCAATCTGCACGAACTTCCCGCGGTTCATGATCGCGATACGCCCGGCCATGGTCATGGCCTCTTCCTGGTCATGGGTGACCATCACGCAGGTCACCCCCACGCGTTCGAGGATATCGACTACTTCGAGCTGCATACGGTCGCGCAGCTTTTTGTCCAGAGCGCCCATCGGCTCGTCGAGCAGCAGCAGTTTCGGGCGTTTCGCCAGGCTTCTCGCCAGCGCCACGCGCTGACGCTGACCGCCGGAAAGCTGGTGCGG
Source organism: Enterobacter cloacae complex sp. P27C (assembly GCF_014895705.1). Classification (NCBI taxonomy): domain Bacteria; kingdom Pseudomonadati; phylum Pseudomonadota; class Gammaproteobacteria; order Enterobacterales; family Enterobacteriaceae; genus Enterobacter; species Enterobacter cloacae complex sp. P27C. The sequence goes on along the minus strand of NZ_JADBQB010000001.1, from coordinate 20,683 downwards.
CTTACGCTTCGCGAACTCCTGCATATGCACCAGGCTCAGCATTTCGGCCACGCGCGCGGTGATTTCGGCTTTCGGCAGCTTGTCCTGCTTCAGGCCAAAGGCGATGTTTTGCTCCACCGTCATGTGCGGAAACAGCGCGTAGGACTGGAACATCATGTTAATCGGGCGCTGATACGGCGGCACGCTGGAGAGATCCACACCATCGAGCATGATTTGCCCGGCGGTAGGCTGTTCAAAACCGGCCAGCATACGCAGCAGGGTCGATTTACCGCAGCCCGATGCGCCCAGTAGCGCGAATATTTCGCCTTTATAGATAGTCAGGCTGACGTCGTCCACGGCATGCTGGCCATCGAAAGATTTGGTGAGGTTACGAATTTCAAGAAGCGGGGTCAGCGCTTTACGGACTTTCGCCTGCGGGCGGGGGATCGCGTCATTCACGGGGTGTTCTCCGGTAGAGATCAAATCATGGTGCAGGCGCACCAGAACGGTGCGCCTGTTGCCGGGGGCGCTTCGCTCGCCCGGCCTGTGACAAAGGGTTATTTACCGCTTTTCACCTTGGTCCACGCGCGGGTACGCACGCGGTCAATTTTTGGATCCTGAACTTTCAGGGTGAAGAGCTTGGCGAACACATCCGCTGGCGGATAGATAGCCGGGTTATTGCGGATTTCTTCGCTCACCAGCGGCACGGAGGCCTTGTTACCGTTGGCGTAGTAAACGTGGTCGCTGATGTGGGCGATCACCTCAGGACGCATCAGGTAATTCAGGAACTGGTAGGCTTCCTCTTTGTTTTTCGCATCAGCCGGCATGGCGAAGACGTCAAAGAAGGCCAGCGCCCCCTCTTTCGGAATAAAGTAGGACACATTCACGCCGTTTTTCGCCTCTTTCGCGCGGTTCGCCGCCTGCCACACGTCCCCTGCCCAGCCGATCGCCACGCAGATGTCGCCGTTCGCCAGGTCGTTGATGTACTGTGACGAGTGGAAGTAGCGAATGTTTGGACGCAGCTTCAGCAGCAGATCGGTCGCCGGGCCGGTGTAATCATCGGCTTTATTGCTGTTCGGGTCTTTGCCCAGGTAGTTCAGTACGGTGGCGAAAATCTCTTCCGGCGCATCGAGGAAGGAGACGCCGCAGCTTTTCAGCTTCTCAAGGTTTTCCGGCTTCAGCACCACGTCCCAGCTGTCCAGCTTCACGTCCGGGCCCAGCGCCGCCTTCACTTTATCGACGTTAAAACCGATGCCGGTGGTCGCCCAGAGATACGGCATCGCGTATTTGTTGTCTGGATCGTGCTTAGCCACCAGCTTCAGCACTTCCGGATCGAGATTTTTCCAGTTCGGTAATTTGCTCTTATCCAGCGGCTGGAAGACGCCTGCCGTCAGCTGGCGCTCCAGGAAGCTTGCGGAAGGTACCACGAGGTCAAACCCGGTGCTGCCCGCCATCAGCTTTCCTTCCAACACTTCGTTGGAATCGAAAACGTCATAGACCACTTTAATGCCGGTCTCTTTTTCAAAATTCGCGACCGTGTCCGGCGCAATATAGTCAGACCAGTTGTATACGTGCAGCGTTTTTTGTTCCGCAGCGAGCGTGCCGGCAGAGACGGCCATCAGAGCACCCGCAACCAGACCCGATAACCATTTTTTATTCAAGGCGATCATAGTGTTATTCCTTCTGAAAGCTCGTTAACAAACGAACTAAACTGTGCAATCTGGATATATGCAAAAATCATGCATAGTTTGTCGCTCTGCTCAAAATAAAAAGAAACCTCTTTACCCGGCAGGATCCGCTCGCTTTTTTAAGCATCGCAAGAATAACTGTAGCCCGTGTCTCCGGCTATAGCCCAGACGAAAAAACGCCTTTTATCAATTTTTTATGCAGGTTAAGTCTACGTGATAAGCCGAAATGGCCTTGAGGGAGGTGAAAAATTCTTTAAAGAAAGGTTAAAGGCAGCAGAAAAAATGGCCTTCTGCAGCCGCTATGGCAGCGACTGCGCAAAAGTCAGACAGGCTTAGTGAAGAAAATTGGGAGATGCATCATTATTCTCAGCATCGTCTTCCGCGCTATACAGCAGATGATGTGCATTGGCTTCCATCATAACCATGGAAATTTGCTCTTCGCTCAGGCGCATAAACCAGGCGAACTGCTTGAACGACAGCCCTGCCCCGGAGAATAAAGACTGGCAAACGACCAGTTTTGGCAGATTATCGTCCTGTATATCGAGAAATGCTTTCACCGTCAAAGAACTGGCGTTGATAGCCGAGAGATCGGAGGCCAGCGCCAGCAGCGCAGAAGGCTTCACTTCGGCCAGCGCGGAAAAAAGGATCACGTCGTTAATCAGATCGATTTTGGCATCGAAAATGCCGTCGAAATTCTGCATATGAGGCAGATGCAGCGCCTGGCAGGAATCACATTCGAAGAAGGTGATCCCGGCATCATCAAGCCATTGACGTAACGTATCCAGTGTAGGTACGACCTGTAAATCCATCGCTGTGCAGCCTCTTTAGTAAAAACTTCGCATAGGGTACTCAAAAAGCGCCCGGTAATCCATTTAACCGCCCGTTTTCAGACAGTAACCCGGCGTGGCATGACGCTCGATCCATGAGATCATTTTACCTGCAATATCGACCCCTGTGGTTTTTTCCACACCTTCCAGCCCCGGGGAGGCGTTCACCTCCATCACCAGCGGCCCGCGCGTCGCGCGCAGAAGGTCCACGCCCGCTACGTCCAGCCCCAGGGTTTGCGCCGCTTTCACGGCTATTTCCCGTTCGCGTTCGCTAATATCGGCTACCCGCGCAACGCCGCCGCGGTGAAGGTTAGAGCGGAAGTCGCCCTCTTTGGCCTGGCGCTCGATGGCCGCCACGACCTCGTTCCCCACCACGAAACAGCGAATGTCGCGCCCTTTCGCCTCTTCAATGTACTCCTGCACCAGAATGTGCGCATTCAGCCCGCGAAAGGCGTCGATCACGCTCTCCGCCGCCTGACGCGTTTCCGCTAACACCACGCCAATACCCTGCGTGCCTTCCACCAGCTTGATCACCAGCGGCGCGCCGCCCACCATATCGATCAGATCGCTGGTGTCGTCCGGTGAATGGGCAATGCCCGTGACGGGGAGATCGATCCCCTGTCGGGCGAGGAGCTGCAGGGAGCGCAGCTTATCGCGGGCGCGGGAAATGGCGACGGATTCGTTGAGCGGATAGCTGCCCAGCATCTCGAACTGGCGCAGCGCGGCGGTGCCGTAGTAGGTAATCTGGGAGCCGATGCGGGGGATCACCGCATCGAAGTGCGGCAGCTTGCGGCCTTTGTAGTGAATCGACGAGGCGGCGGGGTCGATGTTCATATAGCAGGACATCGGGTCGAGGATCTCAACCTGATGCCCGCGTTTCGCCGCCGCTTCTCGCAGGCGCTTACATGAATAGAGCGTTCCGTCCCGGGACAATATGGCAATTTTCACCCTGCACCTCTCTGAAGACATGGAAAAAGCCTGCATATCATATACGCAGGCAGGCACAGGAGGAATGGACTATCGCGTTGCCCAGCCCTGCTTGTGCAGATACTCAAGAATAAACGGGCGGTTTTCTTTGATGATGGTGCGGCGAATATGGTCCGTCCAGGTGTCGCGACGGTTATTGCTGCCGCGCGTCATGTAGTAGTTCGCCAGCTCTTCGTCGTAGTGATTCAGGACATCCTGATCGACCGGCTGGTAATGGTTTTCATGCACCAGCATCGCGGCAGGAATGCGCGGCTTGAGATCCGGGTTGTCCGCCGGCCAGCCGAGGCACAGGCCAAACAGCGGCAGCACGTGTTTTGGCAGCTTCAGCAGGTCGGTCACGCTTTGAATGTTGTTACGCAGGCCGCCGATATAGACACCGCCTAACCCCAGCGACTCCGCGGCCGTAAAGGCGTTTTGCGCCATCAGCGCGGTATCCACCACGCCCAGCAGCAGCTGTTCGGCCAGCCCAAGTTCCGCCTCAGGGCAGATCTGCAGGTGGCGGTTAAAGTCGGCGCAGAACACCCAGAACTCGGCTGCCTGAGCCACATGCTTCTGCCCGCCGGTGAGCGTCACCAGCTGTTCACGCATGGCTTTATCGGTAATGCGGATAATCGAACTGCACTGCAAAAAGCTGGAGCTGGAGGTGGCTCTTGCGCTGTCGATAATCGCATTACGCTGCGCCTCGGTAATCGGCTCATCGGTAAAGTGGCGAATGGAGCGGTGGGACTGGAGCAGGTCTATGGTTGGCGTCATCTTGTCTCTCTTTAGTCTTGCTTAATACGTATGGCAGCCAGTATAGGCAATGATGTGCGCGGTGTAATTGGCGAAACATAGCTCATAGATATTATAACGACAGGCGAAACCTTCTTTAATGACGGCGGGTTATGGGGCACTATACGTGTCATTCGCCGTCAGGCTTGTTTTTTGAGGAGAGAGAAATGTTTGCAGTAATTTTTGGTCGTCCAGGGTGCCCTTACTGTGTGCGCGCGAAAGAGCTGGCTGAGAAACTGACCGAAGAGCGCGATGACTTCAACTTCCGCTATGTGGACATCCACGCGGAAGGCATCACCAAAGCCGACCTGGAAAAAACCGTCGGTAAGCCGGTTGAAACCGTGCCGCAGATCTTCCTCGATCAGAAACACATCGGCGGTTGCACCGACTTTGAGGCCTACGCTAAAGAGCATCTGGGCCTGTTTGCCGAGCAGTAATGAAGAGACGCCCTCACCCTGAGGGCGTTTTTATTTGCGGTGCCGTCGGTGCTGAACCAGGCTGCGTACAAACAGGTAGCACAGCGCGCCAAGCGCGCACCAGAATACGCCGCTCAGCAACCACGCCAGCTCCTGCCAGAAACTCCGCGTTGAAATATACATCAGGCGCATCATCAGCAGACACAGCGGTGCAGCGAGCATGGCGCCCAGCAGCGGCTTCACCACCTCCCCTTGACGGGAGAGAAAACTGGCGGCAGCCCCCGGCAACGTGAAGAAGAGCAACCCCAGCTCAGGATGCCCGGACGCCCTGAACGCGCCCTTTACATTAAATGCGAGCGACATGCACACGACCGTGAACAGCAAAAAACAGCTGATCACCCCCGCCCAGTTTCGTTTCATATTCAAACTATCCTCCTGACTTATCTCTATCAAATACACATTCGTCGGGTAGACGCCCAGTCAGATAAAGCAGTGCGGCAATCCATGCCAAAGTACGCACAGGGTGATGCGATAATCAGTAGCTGTCAGTAGCTAATGCGATTAAACTACACGCCAGCTAATGTTTTAGGGAATAAAGCAGGAAACAGGGAGCGTTAGCGCTTTTCCCTGATCCAGAAAACAGTAGCCCAAAAAGTCCTTTCATTCAACAACTTACTGGTAAACAAGAAGTTAGCCTCCGTGAATATAAACGTCGCAGACTTGTTAAATGGGAATTACATCCTGTTATTATTTGTGGTACTGGCGCTGGGTCTTTGCCTGGGTAAATTGCGCTTGGGTTCGGTTCAACTCGGTAATTCCATTGGCGTTTTAGTCGTCTCCTTATTATTAGGCCAGCAGCACTTCAGCATTAACACGGACGCGCTGAACTTAGGTTTTATGCTGTTTATTTTTTGCGTTGGCGTAGAAGCGGGACCTAACTTTTTTTCAATTTTCTTCCGCGACGGCAAAAATTATCTGATGCTGGCGCTGGTGATGGTCGGCAGCGCGCTGCTGATCGCGTTAGGACTGGGCAAACTGTTTGGCTGGGATATCGGGCTTACGGCCGGTATGCTGGCCGGCTCTATGACGTCAACCCCCGTGCTCGTGGGCGCCGGTGATACCCTGCGCCATTCCGGCATGGCGGGCGCGCAGCTCTCTACCGCCCTCGACCATCTGAGCCTGGGCTACGCCCTGACCTATCTGATTGGTCTGGTGAGCCTGATCGTTGGCGCGCGCTACCTGCCAAAACTGCAGCACCAGGATCTGCAGACCAGCGCCCAGCAAATCGCCCGCGAGCGCGGTCTGGATACCGACTCCAAACGTAAAGTCTATCTCCCGGTTATCCGCGCCTACCGCGTCGGACCGGAGCTGGTGGCATGGGCAGACGGCAAAAATCTTCGCGAACTGGGGATTTACCGCCAGACGGGCTGCTACATCGAACGTATCCGCCGCAACGGTATTCTGGCGAACCCGGACGGCGACGCGGTGCTGCAGATGGGCGACGACATCGCACTGGTGGGTTACCCGGACGCGCACGCCCGTCTCGACCCGAGCTTCCGTAACGGCAAAGAGGTGTTCGACCGCGACCTGCTCGACATGCGTATCGTCACCGAAGAGATCGTGGTGAAAAACCACAACGCCGTGGGCCGCCGTCTGGCGCAGCTGAAGCTGACCGACCACGGCTGCTTCCTCAACCGCGTGATCCGCAGCCAGATTGAGATGCCCATCGACGATAACGTCGTGCTCAACAAAGGCGACGTGCTGCAGGTCAGCGGCGACGCGCGACGCGTAAAAACCGTTGCCGACCGCATCGGCTTTATCTCCATTCACAGCCAGGTCACCGACCTGCTGGCCTTCTGCGCCTTCTTCATTGTTGGCCTGATGATCGGGATGATCACCTTCCAGTTCAGCAACTTTAGCTTCGGCATCGGTAACGCCGCCGGTCTGCTGTTCGCCGGGATCATGCTGGGCTTCCTGCGAGCGAACCACCCGACCTTCGGCTACATTCCGCAGGGCGCGCTGAACATGGTGAAAGAGTTCGGTCTGATGGTGTTTATGGCGGGCGTTGGCCTGAGCGCCGGAAGCGGCATCGGCCACAGTCTGGGCGCCGTCGGCTGGCAGATGCTGGTGTCCGGCCTTATCGTCAGCCTGGTGCCGGTGGTGATCTGCTTCCTGTTCGGCGCCTACGTGCTGCGTATGAACCGCGCCCTGCTGTTCGGGGCAATGATGGGGGCGCGTACCTGTGCCCCGGCGATGGAAATCATCAGCGATACCGCGCGCAGCAACATCCCGGCGCTGGGGTATGCAGGCACCTATGCTATCGCGAACGTACTGCTGACGCTGGCGGGTACGCTGATTATCATCATCTGGCCGGGACTCGGATAACTCCTAAGTTTGCGCGTAATGAAAAAATTTTTGTAACGCGCAGAACTTTTTTAGCAGGGGGCAGTCATAACTAGTGCCACTGCTTTTCTTTGATGTCCCCAATTTGTGGAGCCCATCAACCCCGCCGTTTTGGTTCAAGGTTGATGGGTTTTTTGTTGCCTGAAATTCCCCTTTCTGTAATTTGACCTTCTCTCTTCCCACCAAAACATATATGATTAAACGAATATGATTTAATCTACCCTCAGGAACACCCATGATCCACCCGCTCCAGCTCTTCAAAATCCTCTCCGACGAAACGCGACTCGCCATCGTCATGCTGCTTCGCGAAACGGGAGAATTGTGTGTCTGCGATCTCTGCTCCGCCACCAACGAACCGCAGCCGAAAGTCTCCCGCCATATGGCTTTGCTGCGCGAGTCCGGGCTGGTTATCGATCGTCGCGAGGGCAAATGGATCCATTACCGTCTCTCTCCCAACATGCCCGCGTGGGCGGCAGCCGTTATCGACACCAGCTGGAACTGCCTGCGGGAAGAGACGCGCATGAAGCTGAAAAACCGACTCCCGGGCTCATGCTAATCAATACATATTCATGAAATCAGATATAACGGAGTAAGCAATGTTTCTGGCAGGGGCAATTTTTCTGTTTACGCTGGTACTGGTCATCTGGCAGCCCAAAGGGCTCAGTATCGGCTGGAGCGCGACCATTGGCGCCGTGCTGGCGCTGGCCAGCGGGGTAATTCACATTAACGATATACCTGTGGTCTGGAATATCGTCTGGAACGCCACGGCAACGTTTATCGCCGTCATCATCATCAGCCTGCTGCTGGATGAGTCCGGCTTTTTCGAGTGGGCGGCGCTGCACGTTGCCCGCTGGGGAAACGGTCGTGGGCGATTGCTGTTTACTTATATCGTGCTGCTGGGTGCGGCCGTGGCGGCGCTGTTTGCCAATGACGGCGCGGCGCTGATCCTGACGCCTATCGTCATCGCCATGCTGCTGGCGCTGGGGTTCAGCAAGCAGGCCACGCTGGCGTTTGTGATGGCGGCAGGTTTTATCGCCGATACCGCCAGCCTGCCGCTGATTGTCTCCAACCTGGTCAACATCGTGTCGGCAGACTTCTTTAAGCTGGGGTTCAGTGAATACGCCTCGGTGATGATCCCCGTTGATATCGCCGCGATTGTCGCAACGCTGGTGATGCTGCATCTTTTCTTCCGCAAGGAAATTCCACCGGAATATGACCTGGCGAAACTTCAGGAGCCCGCGCGGGCCATTCACGATCTCCCGACGTTCAGAACGGGCTGGATCGTGCTGCTGCTTCTGCTCGTTGGCTTCTTTGTGCTTGAACCTCTCGGCATTCCGGTCAGCGCCATCGCCACCGTCGGCGCGCTGATTTTATTCGCTGTCGCAAAACGGGGACATGCAATAAACACCGGAAAAGTGCTGCGCGGCGCACCCTGGCAAATTGTTATTTTCTCGCTCGGGATGTATCTGGTGGTGTATGGCCTGCGCAATGCCGGGCTGACGGATTATCTCACTGGCGTGCTGAATAGTCTGTCCGGACACGGGCTGTGGGCCACCACGTTGGGAACCGGGTTCATCACCGCGTTCCTGTCATCCATAATGAACAATATGCCCACGGTGCTGATTGGCGCGCTCTCCATTGAGGGCAGCATGGCGACGGGATTGCTCAAGGACGCGATGATTTACGCCAACGTGATTGGCTGCGATCTGGGGCCGAAAATCACGCCTATCGGCAGCCTCGCCACCCTGCTCTGGCTCCACGTGCTGGCGCAGAAAAACATGACGATTACCTGGGGCTACTATTTCCGGACGGGCATCATCATGACGCTGCCGGTCCTGTTTGTGACGCTCGCCGCGCTGGCGCTACGTCTCTCCTTCACACTGTAATGAGCCACTGATATGAGCCACATCACCATTTACCACAACCCCGCCTGCGGCACCTCGCGCAATACGCTGGAGATGATCCGCAACAGCGGCACGGAGCCGGAGATTATCCTCTATCTGGAAACCCCGCCGTCGCGCGATAAGCTGACCACCCTTATTGCCGATATGGGGATTTCGGTGCGGGATCTGCTGCGCAAAAACGTGGAGCCCTATGAACAACTCGGCCTTGCTGAAGATATCTTCAGCGACGACCAGCTTATCGAGTTTATGCTGCAACACCCGATCCTGATTAACCGTCCGATTGTGGTCACGCCGCTGGGCACCCGCCTGTGCCGCCCGTCTGAAGTCGTCCTCGACATCCTGCCGGACGCGCAGAAAGGCGCGTTTACGAAAGAGGATGGCGAAGCCGTCGTGGACGCCAGCGGGAAAAAAATCGAACGCAGGTAAAACAGGCAGGGCGAGTGATGCTTAAGGGTTCCCCTCGCCCGCAATTCTCCCCACCATCGCCCGAATTTCCTCCCGGCTTAATGGCTCTCGGTCAGTCACATAGTGCAGCGTCATCCCTTCGATGAAGGCATCCAGCGCGCGGGTGGTGACCGGGTCGAACCACTGCTCCAGCGTGGTCTGGCTCATTTTCATCCAGTCCTGCATCACCGTTTTGAGCGCCGCGCTTCGGTGCATAAAGGCGTAAAGCTGATACATCAGCGCCATGTTGTGCGGCGTGGTCACCTGCGAGCTGTGGATCAGGGTGGTGATGGATTCACACGCCATCTCCGGCCCGGTGACGCCCGCGAAGAAATCCCGGTACTGCTGTGACATCTGCCGCGTAAACCACGTGAAGGCCTCCTCCAGCAGCGGCTCCATGCCGTCGAAATAGTAGGTCATCGACCCCAGCGGCACGCCCGCGCAGCTGGCGATTTTACGGTGCGTAACGGCGTGAATCCCGTGTTCGGCAATGGTATCCAGCGTCGCCTGGAGAATTTTTTCACGTCGATGCGGATCGTTCGGTGGTCTGCTCATAAATCCCTCACCTGTTTGTGTACAAATGTACACAAACTTGCTAGTGTTGTCGCTACTGTTGTACTTCTGGTGCTACCCCAATGACGCTGACCTCTTCCCGCAACGCCCTGCGACTACGCATGTGGGCATTGTTTATGTTCTTCTTTATTCCCGGTCTGCTGATGGCCTCCTGGGCCACACGTACGCCCGCCATTCGCGATATTTTGTCCGTCTCTACCGCGGAGATGGGCATCGTGCTGTTCGGCCTGTCGATAGGCTCCATGAGCGGCATCCTCTGCTCCGCGTGGCTGGTGAAGCGCTTTGGCACGCGGGCGGTGATCCGCACCACCATGTGCTTCGCGGTAATTGGGATGATCGTGCTAAGCGTGGCGCTGTGGTTTGCTTCGCCGGTGCTGTTTGCCCTGGGGCTGACGGTATTTGGCGGCAGCTTCGGCTCGGCAGAGGTTGCGATTAACGTTGAAGGGGCGGCGGTCGAGCGCGAGATGAACAAAACCGTGCTGCCCATGATGCACGGCTTTTATAGCCTCGGTACGCTCGCCGGCGCGGGCGTCGGGATGGCGCTGACGGCCTTTGGCATGAGCGCGAATCTGCATATCCTGCTGGCGGCGCTGGTATGCATCATTCCGATCCTGACCGGCATTCGGGCGATCCCGAACGGTACCGGCAAGAATTCCGCTGAAGAACAGCATTCGATGGAAAAAGGGCTGCCCTTCTACCGCGATTTCCAGCTGATGCTGATTGGCGTGGTGGTGCTGGCGATGGCGTTCGCGGAAGGCTCCGCCAACGACTGGCTGCCGCTGCTGATGGTGGACGGCCACGGCTTTAGTCCGACCTCCGGCTCGCTGATTTACGCCGGGTTTACGCTGGGGATGACCGTAGGGCGCTTCACCGGCGGCTGGTTTATCGACCGCTACAGCCGCGTGGCGGTAGTGCGCGCCAGCGCCCTGCTCGGCGGCCTGGGTATCGCGATGATCGTCTTTGTGGACGTGGACTGGATTGCCGGGGTCTCGGTGATCCTCTGGGGTCTGGGCGCGTCGCTCGGCTTCCCGCTGACTATTTCGGCCGCCAGCGACACCGGCCCGGATGCCCCGACCCGCGTCAGCGTGGTGGCGACCACGGGCTACCTCGCCTTCCTGGTCGGGCCACCGCTGCTCGGTTTCCTCGGTGAGCACTACGGGCTGCGCAGCGCCATGCTGGTGGTGTTAGGGTTGGTGATTATCGCGGCGCTGGTGGCGCGCGCGGTGGCAAAGCCGGAAACGGAACAAACGTCAATGGAGAAGGGATATGAGCGTTAAACTGATCGCCGTCGACATGGATGGCACATTCCTGAGTGATGCCAAGACCTATAACCGCCCGCGCTTTCTGGCGCAGTATGCGCGCATGAAGGAGCAAGGCATTCGCTTTGTGGTCGCCAGCGGCAACCAGTATTACCAGCTGATCTCCTTCTTCCCGGAGATCGCGCATGAAATTGCCTTTGTTGCCGAAAACGGCGGCTGGGTGGTCGATGCCGGGGAAGATGTGTTCAACGGCGAGCTGACAAAAGCGCATTTCAGCACCGTGGCCACCGTCCTAAACGACGTCCCCGGCATTGAGATTATCGCCTGCGGGAAAGGCAGCGCCTACACGCTTAAGGCCTATGACGATGCCTTCATTGATATCGCGTCAAAATATTATCACCGTCTCGAAAGGGTGCAGGATTTCAACAGCCTGAACGACATCTTCTTCAAGTTCGGGCTCAACGTTTCCGATGACGAAATTCCGCGCATTCAGGCGCTGCTGCATGAAAAGCTCAGTGACATTATGGTGCCCGTCACCACCGGTCACGGCAGCATTGACCTGATTATCCCCGGCGTGCATAAAGCCAATGGCCTGCGGATCCTGCAAACGCGCTGGGGCATCGAGGACAGCGACGTGGTGGTCTTTGGTGACAGCGGCAACGACGTGGAGATGCTGCGTCAGTCCGGGTTCAGCTTTGCGATGGCAAATGCCAAACCGCATATTAAAGCGGAGGCGCGCTTTGAAGCACCGCATAATAACGAGGAAGGCGTTTTAAACGTGATTGAGAAGGTGTTGAACGGGGAGGCACCGTTTAATTGACCGCATGCGGTATGGCGGCCTCGCCCCTCACCCAGGCACTCTCCCCAATGGGGAGAGGGAAAAAAGATTATGGTTGCAGGGCGTTTCCGACGCGTTTGTCCTTCAGGAACACCACCATCAGGCCAACCCACAGCGCGCCGTTGGCGAGGTTAAACAGGCTGAACAACCCGTTGCCGCCCAGCGCGTAAGCGTGCTTGCTCACCTCGATACCGACGGTAAAAATCAGCATCTGCAGCATGCCCATCGCCGCGGACACCGTGCCTTTACTCATCTCGCTCGCAAACAGGGTCAGGCGCACCAGGCCAGCGTTCGCCACGCCAATTCCGAAGGCATAAATGCTCAGCCCCGCCGTCATCCACAGGTAGGCGTGGGATGACGCGACGGTCGCTACCGCAGCCAGAATCAGCCCTGCCGCAATCGGCCAGCCGCCCATGATAATCAGTGAACGCACGGTGCGGCGAGACGTCAGACGGGCCAGCACCAGGTTACCGATAATTAACGCGCCAAAGATCGGCACCTGCAGCAGGCCGTACTCGTAGCTGCTGAGCTTTTCACCGCTGATGATAATCACCGGTGACTGCGCGATCCACGCCAGCAGAGGCAGGCTAACGAATCCGGTCGCCAGCGCCCCCGCCACAAAGCGGCCATTTTGCAACACGGCTTTGTAATCCCGGCCCAGCTCTTTCAGCGAGAGTTTTTCGCCCAGACGGGTAGCCGTTTCCGGCATCGCACGGTGCAGGCCAAAGAAGGCGATGGCGGCGAGAACGGCAAAAAGCACAAACATCCCTTCCCAGGGGGCCACATGCACCCACGCGGCTCCCACCAGCGGCCCGAGTAAGGGGGCGATCAGCGCCACGTTCGCCATCAGCGCGGTAATTTTGATACACACCGCCTCCTCAAACGACTCCTGGATGGCGGCATACCCCACGGCACCGATAAAGCACAGGCTCACCCCCTGCAGGAAACGCAGCAGGGTAAATTGTTCAATGTTTTGCGCCAGCAGCGTGGCGAGGCAGGTAACGATAAACCACACCACGCCCGTCAGCATCACCGGACGGCGGCCAATACGATCCGACAGCGGGCCTAACAGCCACTGCAAAAACATGCCGCCAGCCAGATAGGCGGTCATGGAGGTCGGCACCCACTCGATTCCCGCGTTGTACTGCTCCACAACGGCCAGCATACCGGGCTGGATCATATCGTTGCCGATATAGGTAGAGAATTCGTAGAGCACCAGACACAGAGGGAAAAGCAACGCCTGACGACCCAGACGTGAACCAGAAGAAGAACGGTTTAACATGCAATCTCTTTATAATGACAAAATCGCGACGAGTTTAATGAAATGCCGTAATCCGAGATAGTGATTTATCGAGGAGAAACAGAAATAAAGCACATATCGTCTTCGTTTAAGGTTTCCTTAAGTTGACAGATTTATGATAGCGCGATTACTCGTCAATGATCCCTAATTATGGCACTCACTTCCAGCCGTTCAGAATTGTCTAACTTACAGACTAATAAGACAAAACAACTTTACCGCTTACCGTCCCGCTTTTATGGTTATCAGCTTTTGGTGCTAGTAGCGCTTGCCGTGGTGTTTACGTGGCTATCGCGCGATGAAGCGCTCGACAGATGGATCACCGGCTTCTGGTATGACGCGGCGACACAGACTTTCCCGCTGCAGAAAGACCACCTGCTGGATCTGCTGAACCATCGTCTGGCGAAATACATTGCGATTGGCTTAGGCGCCGTGGCGCTGCTTTACGGCGCTTACAAACGTAACGCAAGGCTTGTCACAGCCGCGCTGCTGATGGGGCTTGGCGCGCTGGTGGTTGGCGTGCTGAAAAGCATCAGCCACCACAGCTGCCCGTGGGATCTGGTGGAATATGGCGGTAAGGCCGTGTCTTACCCCCTGTTCAGCGCCGTTCCGGCAGACAGCGGCCCGGGCCGCTGCTTCCCGGGTGGCCATTCTTCCAGCGGCTTTATGGTGATGGGGCTGTTTTTTGCCTTCTGGCGCGAGCGTCCGCGTCTCGCCTGGAGCTTTGTGGTCCTTGGCGCGGTTATGGGTCTGGCGATGGGCTTCGGCCAGGTGATGCGCGGGGCACATTTTTTCTCTCACAACCTGTGGGCCGGGTGGTGGGTCTGGTTTTCCCAGGTGGCGGTCTACGGGCTGGTTTCCACCCGGTTTGCAAAAGAGTGATTACGCTATGCTAGAGAATCTGAATTATCAGCTGTTTTATCTGATCAACGCCACCCCGGCCTCGCCAGAGTGGATGATTGATTTTGCCACCTTTCTGGCGAAAGACCTTATCAGCATCGTGCCTGCGCTGGCTGCCATTCTCTGGCTGTGGGGGCCGCGCAGCCAGGTTAAGGCACAGCGCCAGCTGGTGATCAAAGTCGCGATGGCGCTCGGGGTAAGCGTGCTGGTCAGCTATCTTCTCGGCCACGCATTCCCGCACGATCGTCCTTTTGTCGATCGCATTGGCTACACCTTCCTGCACCACGCGCCGGATGACTCTTTCCCGAGCGATCACGGTACGGTTATCTTCACCTTCGCGCTGGCTTTCCTGTTCTGGCATCGCCTGTGGTCGGGGGCGGTGCTGATGGTAGTCGCTGTGGCTATCGCCTGGTCGCGCGTCTATCTTGGCGTCCACTGGCCGCTGGATATGGTGGGCGGTTTCCTGGTGGGGCTGATAGGCTGCGTGAGCGCGGCTATCCTGTGGAATCTCTTCGGTGAGGCGCTCTACCGCGGGCTCTCTTCGCTCTATCGCGCCATTTTTGCTATCCCGATCCGCAAAGGCTGGATACGTGACTAATCCCAACCGGACAGGTTACACTGAGCCCCCGCCCTGCGGGGGCTCACTTTTTTATCCCGAGGAACTATGGAAACACGACGCGATGACCGCATTGCTCAGCTGCTGCAGGCGCTGAAGCGCAGCGATAAGCTGCATTTGAAGGAAGCCGCCAACCTCCTCGGCGTCTCAGAGATGACCATTCGTCGCGATCTGAACAGCGACAGCGCCCCCGTGGTACTGCTGGGCGGGTACATCGTCCTTGAGCCGCGCAGCGCCAGCCATTATCTGATCAGCGACCAGAAGACGCGTCTTGTTGAAGAGAAGCGCAAAGCCGCGCGCCTTGCGGCCACGCTGGTTCAGCCGCACCAGACGCTGTTTTTTGACTGCGGCACCACTACGCCGTGGATTATCGAAGCCATCGACAGCAGCATTCCCTTTACCGCCGTGTGCTACTCCCTGAACACCTTTCTGGCGCTTCAGGAGAAATCCGAGTGCCGGGTGATCCTCTGCGGCGGCGAGTTTCACGCCAGCAACGCCATCTTTAAGCCGCTTAACCTGCAGGACACGCTTAGCAATTTATGCCCGGACATCGCGTTTTATTCTGCCGCAGGCGTGAACGTGCGCCAGGGTGCAACCTGCTTTAATCTGGAGGAGCTGCCGGTCAAGCACTGGGCGTTAAATGCCGCGCAGTATCATGTGCTGGTGGTCGATCACAGCAAGTTTGGCAAGGTGCGTTCGGCAAGAATGGGTGAGCTGGCGCAGTTTGACGCTATCGTCAGCGATTGCCGCCCCGATGACGAGATTGTGGCCCATGCAAAGGCACAGCAGGTGAAGTTGATGTATTGAGGTTATGCCGGGTAAGCGCAGCGCCACCCGGCATAAAACTTAACTAAACCAGCTGCCAAACCAGCTATGGAATTTCATCAACACGAAATCCCACATCCGGCTGAAGAAGCCGCCCTCTTCCACCGCTTCCATCACAATCAGCGGACGCTGTTCAATCGACTTGCCGTTTAGCTGGAAATCAATCGTCCCGACCACCTGGCCTTTTTTCAGCGGCGCGGTGAGCTGCGGTTCGGTCAGGGTATAGCTTGCTTTCAGGTTTTTCAGCTGACCGCGTGGAATGGTCACGGAACCGGCCTCACCCGCCCCCAGATTCACCTCGCTCTTGTCACCAAACCAGACGCGCTGGCTGACGAACGTGGCATCCGGTTTAATCGGCGTCACGGTTTCATAGAAGCGGAAGCCCCAGGTCAGCAGTTTTTCTGACTCGTTAAAGCGGATGCGGTCGGTTTTGGTGCCCAGCACCACCGAGATCAGGCGCATGTCGCCCTGCGTCGCGGAGGCCACCAGGTTGTAGCCCGCGCCAGCCGTGGTGCCGGTCTTCATTCCGTCCACGTTAACGTTGCTGCTCCACAGCAGGCGGTTGCGGTTCGGCTGGCGAATTTTGTTGAAGGTAAACTCTTTCTCTTTGTGGATGGCGTATTCATCCGGCACGTCGTGGATCAGCGCTTTTCCCAGCAGCGCCATGTCGCGCGCGGTACTGAACTGTCCCGGCGCATCCAGGCCGTGGACCGTTTTGAAGGTGGTGTTGGTTAAGCCGAGCTTTTGCGCATAGCCATTCATCAAACCAATGAAAGAATCCTGACTGCCGGCAACGTAGTCGGCCAGCGCGATACAGGCATCATTTCCCGACTGAATGATTACCCCTTTGTTCAGATCGGAGACGGAGACCTGATCGCCTGGCTTCAGGAACATCACCGACGAGCCCCGCAGCGCCGGGTTGCCGGTCGCCCAGGCATCCTTCCCGATGGTGACCATATCGTCCAGCTTGATCTTGCCCGCTTTTAACGCCTGCCCGACCACATAGCTGGTCATGATTTTGGTCAGGCTGGCCGGATCGAGTTTCTCATCCGCATTGCCTTCCGCCAGCACCTTACCGCTGGAATAGTCCATCAGTATCCAGGCGCGCGCGTCCACAGGCGGCGCTTCGGGCGCAGCCTGTTCAGCCGCGTAGAGTGTTGGTGCAAACAGGAAAAGAAGCGCAGAGCCTGCCGCCAGGCTGCGCAGAGAAGTCATTTTTCGCGTCATAAATGCCACCCGAGTGTCCATTCAAAAATTACGTCACATCACCGTGTCGCAAGAAGCGATGAGTAATAGCGCACTAAAACGGTTAAAGAAACCCAACGAGGGTAAAGTTATTAAAGTTTATGCAATAACATTCATTTACGCTTTGATTCAGGCGATTTTTTTGTCTTCTGTTGCGTAATTGTTAGGTTTATCTCACCATGGCAAAAAGCCGAACCGGATTCACACTCATCAGGAGTAAATATGATTACGCTGTGGGGCAGGAATAATTCGACCAACGTTAAGAAAGTGCTCTGGACGCTGGAGGAACTGGATTTACCGTTTAACCAAATCATGGCTGGCATGTCGTTCGGCGTGAACAAAGAGGCCGACTATCTGGCGATGAACCCGAACGGCCTGGTGCCGCTGCTGCGTGATGACGAAACAGACGCAACGCTTTGGGAGTCCAACACCATTGTGCGTTACCTCGCCGCCCAGTACGGTCTTGGCCGCCTGTGGGTCGAAAACCCGGCGCTGCGCGCGCAGGGTGAGAAGTGGATGGACTGGGCAAATCAGACGCTCTCTCCCGTTCACCGCGTGATCCTGATGGGGCTGGTGAGAACTCCTGAAGCCGAGCGCGACTACCCCGCCATTCATGCCGCGCAGGATGCCTGCGAAAACCTGTTTGCGATGATGGACGATGAGCTGGCGAAGCACGCCTGGTTCTCCGGCGATACGTTCGGCGTGGGGGACATTGCCGTAGCGCCGTTCGTCTGGAACCTGACCAACCTCGGTCTGAAATGGACGCCGCGCCCGAACCTTGACCGCTGGCTTAAGCAGCTTAGCGAGCGCCCGGCGTACCGTAACGTGGTGATGATCCCGGTCACCTGATTACGCACCGGACGGGCTGACTTTTAACAGCTGCCCGTCCGTTTCGTCAGTCAGGACATACAGATAGCCATCCGGCCCCACCCGCACGTCGCGAATACGCTGCTCCCGGTCGCCCAGGATCCGCCCGTCCTCCGTCACTTTATTGCCGTCCACGCTCAGCACGATAACGTCCTTTTCCTTCAGCGCCCCAATAAACAGCTTGTTTTTCCACTGCGGGAACACGTCGCTATTATAGAACGCCATGCCGCTGACCGCGGGCGACACTTTCCAGACAAACAGCGGCTTTTCGGCTCCCTCAACGTGCTCGCCTTTGGCTTCCGGGATTTTCAGCCCGCTGTAGTTAATGCCGTGCGTTGCCAGCGGCCAGCCGTAATTTTTGCCCTTCTCCGGGATGTTGATTTCATCCCCGCCGCGCGGGCCGTGCTCGTTCAGCCACAGCGTGTCGCTCCACGGGTTCATCGCCATCCCCTGCGGGTTACGAATGCCGTAGGACCAAATTTCCGGCCGCGCGCCGGAGGTGTTCACAAAGGGGTTATCCGGCGGCACTTTACCGTCTTCGGTGAGGCGCACCACCTTACCCTGCAGCTTGTCCAGATCCTGCGCCGTCGGGCGCTGGTTGTTCTCGCCGAGTCCAATAAAGAGATACCCTTTGCCGTCGAACACCAGTCGCCCACCAAAATGGTTACCGGTAGAGAGTTTCGGCATCTGGCGGAACACCACCTGGAATCCCTCGATGCGGGAAAGATCGTCGCTCAGGCGACCATAGCCCACCGCCGTCCCGGCCTTGCCGTCACGCCCGGCTTCGGCGTAGCTCAGCCAGACGCGGCGCGACTTTTCAAAATCAGGCGCCAGCACAACGTCCAGCAGTCCTCCCTGGCCGTTCGCCCACACCTTCGGCACGCCGACAATGGGATCGGAAAGTCCTTTCCCGGCCTGCCAGCGCTTGAGCTGCCCGCCCTTAAGAGTGACCAGTAAACCGTCATTGCCCGGCAGGAACGCCATCGACCAGGGGTGATCGAGTCGGTTTTGCAGCACCTCAACCTTTACCGCCTCTGGCGCAGCAAGAAGCGAAAACGGAATAAAAAATGCAGGCAGGAAAATCAACGAGGATCGAGGCATAAAGCGCTCCTTTTTCGGCATATGGCATAAAGATTAGCCATTACCTCCGGGCGCGTTACCACTTTTACAAAAGCTTAATCAGATGGGGGGAGTTGCCTCCCCCCGAACTCAGTGCTGTGCAAGCGTCTCGTGCTTGTTAAGACACATGATACAAAGAGAGAGCGTTGTCAGGCAGTTTTCAAGCTTCTCCGCGTTAACCGCGATAAAAGTCGGGCAGTCGTGGCGTCCGTTCATCAGACACACCCCTGCAATGGAGAGCACCTCAGCGGCGCGACGCAGCGCCATCAGCTCGCATTCATCGTATTCCGCCTTCAGGGTCGGTGCTTTTTCACGCATGAAATTACACAGTTCAAACAGATTATCACGCAGATGTTCGCTTTCGCTGACTGACATATAGCCCTTTGCCTTCCTGAGCTGCAGATAGGCGGCCAGGTCGATTCGGGCGTTGATCAGCTTGTTAAGCAGATCGCGTTTCAGTCTGTCAACGGACATGCTATTTCCTCCTCTGTCAGCCATGTTGCACATTCAGAATAAGGTCATTTTTTGTACAGTTTAATGCCTGAGATCAATTATTCTTAACTGATTAACATTATTTACAATGTTACAACCTCGGCCTGGCGCATCCGCCTTGCAAAGAGTGTATAAATCCCCCGCGATACGCTGTAAAATCCCGCCCTGATGACTCCATAATTGATGAATTTTCAACCTATGAGCAATGTTACGCACCAGCCGAAAATCGGCTTCGTCTCCCTGGGCTTCCCAAAAGTCAAAAATAATTCATTGCTAACTTTGTTCTAAACCCCGGTATTACTGACCCAGACGCAAAAACTCCGGGATATAAACCCGGCGCTTTTAATCAACATTTAATGCTGTCTCCCACAAATTCATTCTTCACGAAAGCCGGGTTTACCGTTGGCTTTACGCCATTCTTTAACCTCTTTAACCACCCCTTCAGGACTATCTTCACGGTCATCTCGGGGGTAGTAGATAAGGTCAGACCCGTCAGGGTGCTCGGTCAGGCGCTTAAATTCCAGTATGTTTTTTATATCTTCACTTTCTGAAGTGTCCGCAACGTTGAAGAGTTTACGGACGAACTCCAGGAACTCGTTTTCTGTGTAGTCACTTATGCTTTTCAATTACTCACCTCGATGGATCTCAATGTGGCGTTTCGGTGTTACAACGCCCATGTTGTCAACGTCGTACACTTCGCCGCCTTCGCTGATCGGTCTAATATGATGAATATCATATTTGATCTTGCCGCCAACTTGTTCGGATTCTCTCGGGGCGGGTGCTTTTCCTGCTCGAATATTACCTAAGTTACCTCGTTTAAATTGTTGGCTCAATTCAGGATCTTTGCTTACTTCTAGCCAGAATGCTTCCCTGAAGCCGTCGAAGCTGGAGAAGGTACGCCCACGCAGTTTATCGGCGATCTGAAATGGAATCGGAGAGCCATTCCCCTGACCCGCATCGGTTAACCATGTGCCTGTCACTTTCTTGCCCTTGCCAGTGACTTGTCCCGGATTGTTGCGAATATAGATATAAATTGGCGGGATGTCTGATACGGGCAGCATCAGAATATAATCCGCGAAATTTTTCTCATCCGGTGCCGGGGTTGTTGTGCTGGTGCTCTGAGTTCCATCCGGTAACGGGTTAACAAGGATGGTTCCCGGTAGCTTTGGAGGTGTCTGATTACCTGTGTTTGACGGAGCGTTAACACCGGAATGATCTGGGGTCCAGATAAGG